>NZ_VYTZ01000007.1:0-604610 GCF_008728085.1 Microbispora cellulosiformans
CTCGAGTACCCCGAAGGGCCTTTCCGCTCGACTTGCATGTGTTAAGCACGCCGCCAGCGTTCGTCCTGAGCCAGGATCAAACTCTCCAAACAATGTCTGAAAAGTGAACCCCTGGCCGGCACCCCCCAGCTAAGAAAGGGCACCGTCAA
Organism: Microbispora cellulosiformans; assembly: GCF_008728085.1. Taxonomy (NCBI): domain Bacteria; kingdom Bacillati; phylum Actinomycetota; class Actinomycetes; order Streptosporangiales; family Streptosporangiaceae; genus Microbispora; species Microbispora cellulosiformans. Next base: position 150 of record NZ_VYTZ01000007.1, read on the forward strand.
AGGAATCCGCCACCAACAACGGTGACGGGGTCATGCATGATTCATGCACTGGCTTTTAGCACACTGTTGAGTTCTCAAGAAACGGACGCGACCACCATCACCCAAGACCCTTGAACCAGGTCCCGAACTCCGGGGCGTTTTCCGTTGTGCCTTTATTCTGTCCGGTCTCGTTATTCGTGTCAAATCGAGGCGATTTGCATTGAATTCCGATTTCCGGCCGAGAATTCCGGCCACCCCGTCTCCGGGGCAACCCCTCGAACTTACCTGATCCGCGACATCCCGTCGAATCGCAACGAGATGACCCGAGATCGGGTGAGAGGAAGGGAGTGCAGAGAGCCTAACAGCCGGATCCCCTTCGGGTATTCCGACTCGCCGACTCCCTGCGCGTGCACAAAGACTAGCACCCGCCAGGGTATGCCGAGCACAACTTGCGCAACTTCACAGTCCTGCCCTGCCTCTGGCACTCCCAAACCTCATCTGCCGCAGCTATCCCTGCAGCGCGGTGAGCTGGGCCTCCAGACGGGAGATGTCCTCCGCGGCCTGCTCAGCACGCCGGCGCACCTTGGCCACCACGTCCTCGGGCGCCTTCGCCATGAACTGCTCGTTGCCCAGCTTCGCGGAGACCTGAGCCTGCTCCTTGCGTGCCACGGCGAGGTCCTTCTCCAGGCGCTTACGCTCCGCGGCGACGTCGATGGCTCCGGCCGTGTCGATCTCCACGAGGACCGTGCCGACGGTGAGACGGGCCGTGGGAGTGAAGGTCTCCGACGGTTCGTCCAGGCGCAGCAGGACGCGGACCGCGCCCTCGTGGGCGGCGAGAGCCGTACCCGGCAAGGAGAGCCGTGCGGCCACCCGCTGGCCGGGCTTCAGACCTTGGTCGGAGCGGAACCTGCGCACCTCGGTCACCAGGTTCTGCAACGCGACGATCTCCTGCTCGGCCGCGGGGTCGAGCAACTCGGGCGAGACGGCGGGCCAGGGCGCGACGACGATGGACTCTCCCCCGGTCAGCGCCCGCCACAGCTCCTCCGTCACGAAGGGCACCAGCGGGTGGAGCAGCCGGAGCAGCGCGTCAAGGACATGGCCGAGCACCCGCTTGGTGTTCTCGGCCACCGCCCCGCCCTCGGCGAACTGCACCTTGGCCAGTTCGACGTACCAGTCGAAGACCTCGTCCCAGGCGAAGTGGTAGAGCGCGTCGGACACCTTGGCGAACTCGAAGTCCTCGAAGGCCGCGTCGATGGTCGTGACGACCCGCTGCAACCGCGACAGGATCCAGCGGTCGGCCGGGGTGAGGTCGCCGGGCAGGCCGTCGGAGACGGCGCCGTTCATCAGGGCGAAGCGGGTGGCGTTCCAGATCTTGTTGCAGAAGTTGCGCGATCCGGCCGCCCAGTCCTCGCTGATCGCCACGTCGGAGCCGGGGTTCGCGCCGCGTAGCAGGGTGAACCGCGTGGCGTCCGCGCCGTAGCGCTCGATCCAGTCGAGCGGGTCGACGACGTTGCCAAACGACTTCGACATCTTCTTGCCGAACTGGTCGCGCACCATGCCGTGCAGCGCCACCGTGCGGAACGGCGGCTGACCGTCCATCGCGTACAGCCCGAACATCATCATCCGGGCGACCCAGAAGAAGAGGATGTCGTAGCCGGTGACGAGCACGGTCGTCGGATAGAAGCGGGCCAGTTCAGGCGTCTCGTCGGGCCAGCCGAGCGTGGAGAACGGCCACAGGCCGGAGGAGAACCACGTGTCCAGGACGTCCTGGTCCTGCTCGTAACCGGCGGGCGGCTCCTGGTCGGGCCCCACACAGACCATGTCGCCGTCCGGGCCGTACCAGACCGGGATGCGGTGACCCCACCACAGCTGCCGCGAGATGCACCAGTCGTGCATGTCGTCGACCCAGTCGAAGTAGCGCTTGGCCAGCTCCGGCGGGTGGATCCGGGTGCGACCGTCGCGCACCGCGTCACCGGCGGCCTTGGCCAGCGGCGTGACGTTGACGAACCACTGCAGGGACAGCCGCGGCTCGACCACGGTCTTGCAGCGGGAGCAGTGACCCACCGAATGGACGTACGGCCGCTTCTCGGCCACGATCCGGCCCTGCTCGCGCAGCGCGGCGACCACGGCCGGCCGCGCCTCGAACCGGTCGAGGCCCTGGAACGGCCCGTGGGCGGTGATGACGCCGCGCTCGTCCATGACGACGAGCGACTCCAGCGAGTGGCGGCGGCCGATCTCGAAGTCGTTGGGGTCGTGGGCGGGGGTGACCTTGACCGCACCGGTGCCGAAGGCGGGGTCCACGTGCTCGTCGGCGACGATCGGGATGCGCCGGCCGGTCAGCGGGACCTCGACGTGCTTGCCGATGAGATGCGCGTATCGCTCGTCGGCGGGGTGGACGGCCACCGCGGTGTCGCCGAGCATGGTCTCCGCCCGGGTGGTGGCGACGACGATCTCCTCGTCACCGGAGCCGTAGCGGATGGAGACGAGCTCGCCGTCGTCGTCGCTGTGCTCGACCTCGATGTCCGACAGCGCGGTGAGGCAGCGCGGGCACCAGTTGATGATCCGCTCGGCGCGGTAGATGAGCCCGTCGTCGAACAGCTTCTTGAAGATCGTCTGGACGGCGCGGGAGAGGCCCTCGTCCATCGTGAACCGCTCGCGGGACCAGTCGACGCCGTCGCCGAGTTTCGTCATCTGGCCGAGGATCCGCCCGCCGGATTCCTCCTTCCACTGCCAGACGCGCTCGACGAACGCCTCCCGGCCGAAGTCGTGGCGGGACAGGCCCTCCTTGGCGATCTCTCGCTCCACGACGTTCTGCGTCGCGATGCCGGCGTGGTCCATGCCGGGAAGCCACAGCGACTCCATGCCCCGCATGCGGGCCCGCCGGGTCAGCGCGTCCTGGACCGAGTGGTCGAGCGCATGACCCACGTGCAGCGACCCGGTGACGTTCGGCGGGGGCAGCACGATGGTGTACGGCTCGCGCCCACTGCCCGGGTCGGCGGTGAAGTAGCCCGCCGATACCCAGCGCTCGTAGCTCCGGGTCTCGACTTCGGCGGGGGCGTACTGGGTGGGCAGCTCAGACGTAGTCACGCTGCCCAATTCTAGGGAGGTCCGGACGCCTCCCGCGCCGTCGCCGCACACCCTGTGGACAATGGCCGGCGACGGCCGGGGGTCAGGCCGACTTCTCCCGCGGCGTGCGCTGCTGCTTGGCCTGCAGCTGGTCGCGCGGCACGAGGGTCGGGTTCACGTGCTCCAGCACGGCCTCGCGGGTGATGACGACGCGGGCCACGTCCTGCCGGGAGGGGACCTCGTACATCACCGACTGGAGGACCTCCTCCAGGATGGCGCGCAGGCCGCGGGCGCCGGTGCCGCGCAGGATCGCCTGGTCGGCGATCGCCTCCAGCGCGTCGTCGGTGAACTCGAGCTCGACGTTGTCCAGCTCCAGCAGGCGCCGGTACTGCTTCACGAGCGCGTTCCGCGGCTCGGTGAGGATCTGGATCAGCGCGCTCCGGTCGAGGTTGTGCACCGAGGTGATCACCGGCAGCCGGCCGACGAACTCGGGGATCATGCCGAACTTCAGCAGGTCCTCCGGCATGACGTCGGAGAAGATGTCCGAGGAGTCCATCTCCTCCTTGGAGTGGATGATCGCGTTGAAGCCGATGCCCTTCCGGCCGACCCGCGACTCTATGATCTTCTCCAGTCCGGCGAACGCGCCGCCGCAGATGAACAGCACGTTCGTGGTGTCGATCTGGATGAACTCCTGGTGGGGGTGCTTGCGGCCGCCCTGCGGCGGCACGCTGGCGGTGGTCCCTTCCAGGATCTTCAGCAGTGCCTGCTGCACGCCCTCGCCCGACACGTCCCGGGTGATCGACGGGTTCTCGCTCTTGCGGGCTATCTTGTCGACCTCGTCGATGTAGATGATCCCGGTCTCGGCCTTCTTGACGTCGTAGTCGGCGGCCTGGATGAGCTTGAGGAGGATGTTCTCCACGTCCTCACCGACGTAGCCCGCCTCGGTCAGCGCGGTGGCGTCCGCGATCGCGAACGGCACGTTGAGCATCTTGGCGAGGGTCTGCGCCAGCAGGGTCTTGCCCGACCCGGTGGGACCGAGCAGCAGGATGTTCGACTTGGCCAGCTCCAGGCCGTCGTCGCGACCCCGCTCCCCGGACTGGACGCGCTTGTAGTGGTTGTAGACCGCGACCGACAGCGCTTTCTTGGCCTTGTCCTGGCCGATGACGTACGCGTCGAGGAACTCGTAGATCTCACGCGGCTTGGGGAGGTTGTCCCACTTGAGCTCGGAGGACTCCGAGAGCTCCTCCTCGATGATCTCGTTGCAGAGATCGATGCACTCATCGCAGATGTATACGCCTGGTCCGGCGATGAGCTTCTTGACCTGCTTCTGGCTCTTGCCGCAGAACGAGCACTTCAGCAGGTCTCCCCCGTCGCCGATGCGTGCCACCCCAGATACTCCTTTGCGTGGGACCGCCCCTGCCGCCGCGGTCGCTTCCGTCCGCAACCGATGGTGATCCGGTGCGAAAACGTCATCCCGCTCAGGTTTCGACGTTACCGTCTCTCGGGCCCTCAGTGAGCCCCCTAGCGGTGAGTCGCACCGGAACGTGCCCAAATGGGCACTGTTCCGGTGCGGCAACTCCCTCAGGAAGCGGCGACCGCCGCCGCACGCTTCTTCCGCGACGGAATGATGTCGTCCACCAGACCGTACGCCTTCGCCTCCTCGGCGCTGAGGATCTTGTCGCGCTCGATGTCCCTGCGGACCTCGTCGGGCGACTTGCCCGAGTGCTTGGCCACGAGGTCCTCGAGCAGCGACCGCATACGCAGGATCTCACGAGCCTGGATCTCGATGTCGCTGCCCTGACCGCCGCCCTCGGTGTAGGGCTGGTGGATCAGGACCCGGGCGTTCGGCAGCGCGAACCGCTTGCCCGGCGTGCCGCCGGCCAGCAGGATCGCCGCGGCCGAGGCCGCCTGCCCCAGGCAGACCGTCTGGATCTCGGGCCGGACGAACTGCATGGTGTCGTAGATCGCCGTCATCGCGGTGAACGAGCCGCCCGGCGAGTTGATGTACATGCTGATGTCGCGGTCCGGGTCCAGCGACTCCAGCGTGAGCAGCTGCGCCATCACGTCGTTCGCCGAGGCGTCGTCGATCTGGACCCCGAGGAAGATGATGCGGTCCTCGAACAGCTTGTTGTAGGGGTTCATCTCCTTGACGCCGTACGACGTGCGTTCGACGAAGGAGGGAAGAACGTAGCGGCCGTTGATGTCACCCGGCCGGATCAGCTCACTCATCTCGGAAGCTCCAGTCACGAGACGGCGCCCTCGGAGGGCACCTGGCGGGCGCTGCGCACCACGTGGTCGATGAAGCCGTAGTCCTTGGCCTCCTCGGCCGTGAACCAGCGGTCCCGGTCGGAGTCGCGCTCGATCTGGTCGAGCGGCTGGCCGGTGTGAGAGGCGATCCGCTCCGCGAGCGTCTTCTTCACATAGAGCATCTGCTCGGCCTGGATCGCGATGTCGGCCGCGGTGCCCCCGATGCCGCCCGAGGGCTGGTGCATCATGATGCGGGCGTGCGGGAGCGCGTACCGCTTGCCGCGGGCGCCCGCGCAGAGCAGGAACTGCCCCATCGAGGCGGCCAGGCCCATGGCGACCGTGCACACGTCGTTCGGCACATACTCCATCATGTCGTAAATCGCCATGCCCGCGGTCACGGAACCGCCGGGGGAGTTGATGTACATCCAGATGTCGCGGTTGGGGTCGTCGGCGGCGAGGAGCAGGAGCTCAGCGCACAGCCGGTTGGCCACCTCGTCGTTCACCTGGGTGCCGAGCACCACGATGCGCTCGCGCAGCAGGCGCTGGTAGAGCTGATCCTCGAGGCGGGAGGGGCCACCCTCCGGGCTCCGGGCCTCGAAGCCGGAACCACCGGTCGGGAAGAAGGTCGGCGGGCTGGTCACAGCGTCACCTTCCGATGCGTCGTAAACGATTGGCTTTGCTTGTGACCTTAACGCGCGGCGCAGACAGGTCATGCCCTCGCGCCGTACTGTTCGCTGACGGCGCATGCCCCGCCCCCGATCGGCGGACGATCGAGCCCCGATCGGCCCGCGCCCGCGTTCTCCGCCCCCGCCGTGCCTGACAGCGCGGCGGCGGGCCCGCCGGTCCGCCTGGGGTTCCAGTGGTACGGCCGCTCGACGGCACGCCGACGTGGAAATATTTAAAGGGATTTGCCGCGAATATAGCCGGAAACCCTCGTCACGCCCGCGGGCACGACGAGGGTTCCGGCGTCATCCCGGCCGTACGGCCGGAGGAACGTCCCGGCCGGTGTGGCCGGAGGAGCTCAGCTCTCCTTGACCTCGTCGGCGGCCGGAGCGTCGGCGGGCTCGTCGCCCTCCTGCGCCTCCTCCACGCCCACGGCCTCCTGCTCGGGGTTGAGCTCGGCGTAGATGGCCTTGAGGTCCACCTCGTTGCCGTCGGTGTCGGTCACCTTGGCCGCGTCGCCGATGAGGGTCTTGGCCTTCTCCCGCACGATCTCCATCATCGCCAGCGGAAGCTGGTTGTTGTCGGCGAGGTGCTGGGCCAGCGTGTTCGGCGCGACGCCCATCTGCATGGCACGGCGGACCACGAAGTCGGTGAGCTCCTGCTCGCTGACGCCGATGTCCTCAGCCTTGACGATCTTGTCGAGCACGAAGCCGGACTTGAGGGCCTTGGCGGCGTTCGCCTCGTACTCGGCGAACAGCTCCTCCTCGGTGGTCTGCTGGAGACGGAGGTACGCCTCGCGGCTCAGACCACTCTCGGAGATCTGGTGCTCAAGGTTGTGCTTGCGCGCGTCGATCTCGGCGGTGAGCGCGCTCTCCGGCAGCGGGATCTCGATCCGGTCGAGCAGCGCCTCAAGGGCCTTCTCGCGGCTCTGCACGACCTGGTCGACGAGCTTGTTGCGGCGGGCCTGCTCGCGGATGCTGTCCTTCAGCTCGTCGAGCGTGTCGAACTCGCTGGCGAGCTGCGCGAACTCGTCGTCCAGCTCGGGCAGCACCTTCTCCTTCACCGACTTGACCGTGATGATCACGTCGGCCTCCTCGCCGGCGTTCTCACCGCCGACCAGAGTGGTGCGGAAGGTCTTGTCCTCGCCGGCCGCCATGCCCTGCAGCGCGTCGTCCAGGCCCTGGAGGACCGAGCCGGCGCCGACCTCGTACGACACGTCGGCGGCCTGCTGCTCGTCCAGGTTGCGGCCGTCGATCTCGGCACGCAGGTCCATCACGACGTAGTCGCCGTTCTGGGCCGGGCGGTCCACCCCGGTCAGGGTGGCGAAGCGCTGGCGCAGGCCGTCCAGCTGGGCGTCGACGTCCTCGTCGCTCACCACGGCCGGGTCGACCACGATCTCGGCGCCCTCGTAGCCGGGGATGTCGAAGGCGGGACGGACGTCCACCTCGGCGGTGAACTCGACCTGCTCACCATCCTCGATCTTGGTGACCTCGATCTCCGGCTGGCTCACCGGGAAGACCTCGGTCTCATCGACGGCCTGGCCGTACAGCTTGGGCAGTGCGTCGTTCAGGGTCTCCTCGAGAACCACCGCGCGGCCGAAGCGCTGCTCGATGATCCGGGCCGGCACCTTGCCAGGACGGAAGCCGGGCACGCGCACCTGCTGCGCGACCTTCTTGTAGGCGGCCTGCAGGCTCGGCTCGAGCTCCTTGAACGGCACCTCGACGGTGAGCTTGACCCGAGTAGGGCTGAGCTCCTCGACAGCGGTCTTCACGGGGTGATCTCCTTGGTCCAGCAGCTGGTGATCGCGGGCACGTCGTGCACGGCAACCGCGGCACAGTAACGCGCGCCGCGCCCACGTGAGGGGCGCAGGGACCTCCCTCTCCGCCTGCACGCGACCTGTCCGGGCATGCTCGACTGTGGCGGGTGTCCAACGCCAAGGGCAGTCTAGAGCAGATGAGGGGCTGGAGCGACTGATCAGAGCTCGGTCATGATCTGCCGCAGCAGGTCCACCGTCTCGGCGGGGGTCGTGCTGACCGCGCAGAGGCGCTCCATGACCCCGGTATAACGGTCCACTTCTTCCCGTTTGTCCAGGTAGAGAGCGCTCGCAAGCTGCTCGACGTACACGATGTCGGGCAGGTCCTGATCGGAGAACCGCAGGATGCTGAAAGCGCCGCCCTCCGCGGCGTGTCCGCCGAAGCTGAACGGAATCACCTGGATCGTGATGTTGGGCTGGTTCATCAGGTCGATGAGGTGCTGGACCTGACCCCGCATGACCTCGGTGCCGCCGATCGGGCGGCGCAGCGCGGCCTCGTCGATCACCGCCCAGAACGTCGGCGCGTTGCCGCCGTCGAGGATGCGCTGACGCTGCAGCCGCAGGTCCACCCGCCGGGCGATCTCCTCCGGCGCCGCCCCGACCGCACCCGCCGTGATCACGGCACGCGCGTATTCCTTGGTCTGCAGCAGACCGGGGACGAACTGCACCTCGTAGGTGCGGATGCGCTCGGCCGCCTCCTCCAGGCCCACGTACGCCTGGAACCAGGTCGGCAGCAGGTCGTTGAAGCGGTGCCACCAGCCGGGCTCGTTGGCCTGGTCGACCAGGTTCATGACGACGTCGCGCGTCTCGTCGTCCTCCACGCCGTACAGGACGAGAAGGTCGGTGACGTCACGCTCCTTGAAACCGACCCGGCCCAGCTCCATCCGGCTGATCTTCGACTCGGACGCGCGGATGCAGCGGCCGGCCTGGTCACGGCTGATTCCCTTGCTCTCGCGGAGCTTGCGGAGCTGGGAGCCGAGCAGGATGCGCAGTGCCGTCGGACCCGATCCAGCCTGGATCTGTATCACGGCGCCTCCCTCTCACCTCGGCTCTGTGTGCCGCCAAGGGACGACCCGCACGACACCCCCAGCCCACACAGTGTCACCACTTCGGGCCTCGATGACAAGGTCTGATCTACGTGTCTCTGAGGGTGGGAACGTTTGGCGTGTGCGTTTGCACGTGACGACTGCACGTGCATTTGGGTCTTGCAGCAGTGGGACGGGGTGTTCCATCATGTCTAGGTGCATATTGGGCCAAATATGCACCAGCCCTCGATCCAGGCCAGCGGGAGGTACGGGCAACCATGTCGGACGAGCCCAAATCCGTCGGCCAGCTGACCCGCGACGTGGGATTCGGCTGGTTCCGGAGGGCGGTGTGCGCGTCCGATACGGCGATGTGCCCCCTTGCCCCGCAAGCCGATTCGGTCAAGACCGCGCGCGACGTCACGAGGACGACCCTGCAGCGGTGGGGGCTGCCGGAGCTGGGTGACGACGCGGCGCTGGTCGTGAGCGAACTGGTCACGAACGCTGTTCGTTACGCGCTGTATCCGGCGCGGCGGACGACCGGCCACCCGATAACGCTGACGCTCCTCCGCCTCGCGCCCCACGTCCTGCTCGCCGTCTCCGACCCGAGTGACGAGGCCCCCGCTCCCGTGCAGCCCGACTTCGTCTCCGAGCACGGCCGCGGCCTCTACATCGTGGAGACCTACAGCCAGGCCTGGGGCTGGGACGCCCTCGACGACGGCGGCAAGGCCGTCTGGGCCCTCTTCCGGGCCGGCGACTGACCTCCCGCCCGGACCTCCGGTCACCGATTCGGCGTGGGATGCCCGAGACAGCGGATCGTACGGACGCCCCGCGGGGGCAGGGCACAACTCGTATCACCGCTGTAGCCACCTTTTTGTGGGTACTTGGCAGCCGGGCCGGGACAGCCTGATGCTTGCTCGTGGCAGTCGCAGGACCGCCGGACACGAGCAGGACGAGGAGGGCGGCGCAGGCTACGAGTCCGCTTGGGACTCGCTCAGTTTCTCCAGGCGGCGGTGACCCCAGTCGGAAAGAGGCGCCAGCGCCTCCGAGAGCTCGCGGCCGAACGCGGTCAGTGAGTACACCGTCTTCAGCGGCCGTACATCGTGCACCTCGCGATGGACGAGCCCGTCGGCCTCCATCTCCCGCAGTGTCTGGGTCAGCACCTTTTCCGTGAGACCCGGCAGTCGCCTGCGCAGCTCACCGGGGCGGTGCGGCCGGGACTCCAGGAGCCAGAGCAGGATCGTCTTCCACTTGCCGTCGATCACAGCGATCGCGGCGGTCACCCCGCACACGTTCGCGTCCCGGGCGCGGCTGCGCGTCATCTTCCACCCCTATCACCAGGTTCGTCTTGGTCTCAGCAGGAGTTGAATCATTGATCTCGCACACCCGACAGTCTGCCGTCACCGTGCTGGGCCTGGGGCCGATGGGCCGGGCGCTGGCCGGCGCCTTCCTGGACGCCGGGCTGCCCACGACGGTCTGGAACCGGACCCCGGGCAAGGACCGGGAGCTGGTCGAGCGGGGCGCGTCCGGCGCCCGGTCACCCGAGGAGGCGGTCGCGGCGAGCGGCGTCACCGTGATCTGCGTGGTGAACTACGACGCGGTGGACGCGATCATCCGGGGTGACGCGGTCGCCCGCGCGCTCAAGGGACGCACGATCGTGAACCTGACCGCCGACACCCCCGCCCGTGCCCGGAACACCGGAGCCTGGGCGGCCGGGCGCGGCATCGGGTATCTGGACGGCGCCGTGATGACACCGGCCCCGACCATCGGAACCCCCGCCGCGGTGTTCCTCCACAGCGGCCCGGAGGAGCTCTACCGGGAGCACAGGCCGGTGCTGGACAAGCTGGGTGGCACCCATACCCACCTCGGCGAGGACATCGGCAGGGCCGCGGCGTTCGACGTCGCCCTGCTCGACATCTTCTGGACCGCGATGGCGGGGTACGCGCACGCGCTCGCCGTGGCGAGGGCGGAGGGAGTCACCGGGCGAGAGCTGGCGCCGTTCGCGAAGGGAATCGGCGCCGTCCTGCCGCCGATATTCGAGCAGGGCGCGGTGGACATGGACCACGGCAGGTTCCCCGGCGAGGTCAATCCGATCACCTCGGCGGTGTCGTCCATGGCCCATGTCGTCCACGTGTCCGAGTCGCACGGCATCGACGCGGGGGTGATGCGCGCGGCCGAAGGTCTCGCCCGCCGGGTCATCGGCCGTGGCCACGGCACGGACGGGTTCCTCCGGGTCACCGAGCTGTTGAACCCCCGAGGATTCGAGCGCTGACCTCGATCACCGGGCCCGCCGGCGGCCCGTCTCGCACCGCGTCCCGGTGCGCCCGGCGTGTTACCGGTCTAGGCTTCATCCGATCGACGGGGCGTGAGCGTACAGGGATCTCCGGATCACCCGTGCACCCGGTGTGAGGGGACGGCGCGACCTGGTGGCGCGCCCGCTTCGAGCAGGAAGTCGCAGGTTCAGATCCTTCCCCCCGGCCAGCGCTCCCGGGCAGAGGCCGTCAGGCGCCTTCACTGTCAGGCGGCGTGGCGACGTTCCGCGAGGAGGACGCGTGGCAGCGGCACGAGTACTGGTGGTCGGTCTCGATCCGGCCAAGCTTGAGGACTGGGATCCGGAACCGATACTGGCCGGGATCGCACGCGGCCGGGCCCGTTTCGACGACCACGGCGTCGAGGCCGACTGGTGCCTGCTGGCACTGGACGACGACACCGAAGCGGTGGTCGTGGAGGCGCTGCGCCGTGACGACTACGCCGTCGTGGTGATCGGGGGCGGCATCCGCAGGCACGAGCCGCTGCTCGGGTTCTTCGAGAAACTGATCAACCTGGTGCGGCGGCATCTGCCCGACGCCGCCATCGCCTTCAACAACAGCCCCGAGGACTGCCTCGACGCGGCGCTGCGCTGGCTGCCCCGAAACCCCGGCGACGCCGGGCGGCTCTGACGAAACAGCTCCCGCAAAACACATTCATATGCGGAGGGAAAACCGCACCGGCCGCCGTTTGTGACGCCCGCCGGAGGGAGAACAAGCCCCCAGAGAAATGGCCCGTCAGGCATTCCCGACGAGAATCGCTCGATTCAACGACATGTCGGAATTCCGGGACATTGGCACCTTTCCTGGGGGAGAAAATGCTCAAGCGTCCAAATATGGTCGGGTTCCTTGCGATCCTCTCCGCGCTGACCGGCGGGGCCGCGCCTTTGGGCACTCCCGCCATCGCCGCGGACGCCGTCGCGACCGGCCCGCACCCCGGCGTACGCGACCATGGCAGAGCGCACGATCGCAATCACAACCGGCAGCACAACAGGCAGCGTCAGTGGGAGTACGAGCGGCAGCGCCAGCAGTTGCTCCGCGACATCACGCTCGCCGTCACACCGGCGCAGAAGGGCGGTACGGATTCGCGGGCCATGCCGTACAACTGGCAGAACTCGGACGCGGTCGCGAATTCCGCCGGCGACCAGTACGCCCTGTCGGACGCCGTGAACCAGCCGGACCAGAATTCGGGCGCATCGGTCAGCGGCCTTACAGACGAATCGATTCAGAAATCGGACCCCCTGGCCACGTCGCCCGCGCCGCGTGATGACGCCACCAGCGCGGCGATGCTGGCGTATCTGCGGGATCTGGCCGCGAGAAAGCAGTTCACCGGGTCGGCGCTGGTGGTGCGGCGCGGCGAGGTGCTCGCGCGTTTCGCCGCCGGCGAGGCCGACGAGGCCAGGCACATCCCCAACCGGCCGGACACGGTCTACCGGGTCATGTCGATCACCAAGCAGTTCACGTCGATGCTCGTGCTGAAACTGCGCGACCGCGGGCTGCTCGGGCTGGACGACCGGGTCTGCCCGTATCTCGTCCCGGCATACATCGAGGCCTGCCCGGCAGCATGGCGGCCCATCACGATCCGCGAGGCGCTCAACCACACCACGGGCATCCCCAACATCGAGAAGCTGCCCAGCTACCTTGCCAACATCACGCGACCGACCACGACCCGGCGACTCATCCAGCAGATCGTGGACCTCCCGCTGGACTTCGAGCCCGGCACCAGTTGGAAGTACAGCAACTCCGGCTACGTCCTGGCCGGCGCGATCATCCAGGCGGTGACGCACGAGCCCTACGGCGTCGTACTGCACAAGCTGATCACCGGCCCCCTGAACCTCCGGCACACCGGTTACAGCAGGGGATATCCGCCCGACGGGTACGCGAAGGGTTACTACACGCTCGGATCACCGGCTCCGCTCCTCAACGGCTCCGAACTGTTCGCCGCGACCGGCATCTACTCCACCATCGACGACCTCGCCCGCTGGGACCGGGCGTTCGGCTCGTACCGGGTCGCGCCACCCGCCACGGTCAAGCAGGCGTTCACGCCACAGGCGCCGTGCCCGTCCACCGGCTGCCTCAACCTGCCGTCGAGCGCGTACGCCTTCGGCTGGCTCGTCGACCGGCTCCAGGGGCACCGGCTCCGGTACCATCCGGGTCTCTTCCAGGGCTACACGGCGAGCAACATGTACCTGCCCGACGACGACATCGAGGTGGTCGTGCTCAGCAACGTCCAGAACACCGACACCGCCGGCATCGCCCGCCGTCTCGCCACGATGGCCCTCGACAGCCCCTGGTGACGCCATGCTCGGAGTGCTGCCCCAAGCAGCGATCAGATCGAAGCCTCGTCGGCCGGGGAGGGCACGGCGCACGCGCGGAGGACCATGAGCGAGTCCTCCACGGCCGCCACCATGGCGAAGGGAAAGCGGTCGAGTTCAAGACAGAGTGCGACGTCGTCAGGATGGGCTCCTTGCCGTACGCCCTCCGTGAGCTCGGCGGCGGCGCGTGACTCGCCGGCGCGGCGGAGGAACTCGGCTGCGTCCGCCGCAGCCCCGGTGGCTCGAAGCAGGGCGGCGCCCACCGCAAATAGCGTGCACACCCGCGCGCTCCTGCGGACCGCTCTGGACCCTATCCGGTAAGATTTTTCGACCGAATATGTCAACATAATCACAGAGAGTAGATGGCAGGAGGTGCGGTAGCGGGCAGGCAGCGCCGCCGTAGAGATCTCGGTACGCGGACGCACACGCCTCCCCTGCCACTACGAACCTGGCTCTTGCTCCTGGCGATCACCCTGGGGTCGGAGTGCCCCCGCCGGAGGCTCTTGCTTTTCTTCTCGCTGTTCGATGACGGCCAGGACAAGCGCGCCAAGCATCAAGCCGATGCCGACCAGGGCGAAAACGATGGGCCGTCCAGGGGCGTATCTTCCGGCGCTGCCTGCGGCTTGGCACCCACCGATGAGAAGCGCGAGTGAACCCAGTATCAGAAAAATTCGGGGGCCAAACATGGTGAGCGACTGTAAGCCATGACGGCGGAAGGCCACCAGACGGAAGCGGAGCGACCGGCGCTGATACGACGCACCCGAAGTACCGCGGAGCAGTTGGGCCGCCGGCGCTCCGGACACTCCCGAGCGCGAGGTCATCCCGCTTACCAAGGTGGTCGAGATCCTCGACGTGATCCCAAGGAGGTATCGGGCACTGGTGCTCCTGGCGACCTTCACGACCCTGAGATGGGGCGGTGCCGGCCTCAAGGAGCCGACAGCACGCATGGGCCACTCGTCCACTCAGGCCGCGCTGATCTACCTGCACGCCACGAAGGACGGGGACCAGGCCATCGCGAAAGCCCTCGGGCAGGCGTTCAAGGCGGCGGCCGAAACCAAGATCGAAGCGTGAAATGGCACGTGTGCGGCACGGAAGATCAAAGACAGTTCTCTGAGATCGCGAAGGCCAGGCTCCCCGTATGGGGTGACCTGGCCTTTCGTGGTGAGAGCGGACGACGGGAATCGAACCCGCGTAGCCAGTTTGGAAGACTGGGGCTCTACCATTGAGCTACGTCCGCGCGCGCCCGGCGTTCATCTGGTCTAGACTTCATCCGGTCGTCAGGGCGTAAGCGTACCGGAGTCTCGGAGCGCTCGCGCAACCGGCGAGACGGGGCGTGGCGCAGCTTGGTAGCGCGCTTGCTTTGGGAGCAAGAAGTCGCAGGTTCAAATCCTGTCGCCCCGACCAGCACCACACGACGAGAAGGCCGCCTCCGATCATCGGAGGCGGCCTTCTCCGGCTTCGGAGGCCGGTGTCGTGGCTGCTTCGATCAGGACGAGTCGTCGGAAAGGACCCCCGCCGCATGGCCTCCGTTCGTCATGAGATCGTGATCGCCGCCTCCCCCGAGCAGATCTGGGACGTCCTGCGCGATGTCGGCGCCGTGCACGAGCGCCTGCTGCCGGGCCGCGTCACCGGCACCCGGATCGAGGGCGACCAGCGGTTCCTGACCTTTCCCGACGGGCACGTGGTCCGCGAACTGGTCATCGGGATCGACGACGAGGCCCGCCGCCTCGCCTACTGCGTGGTCGAGGGCGCGCGGCCGCCGGTGGAGTTCCACCACGCCACGTTCGAGGTCCGGTCCGAGGGCGACGGGTCGGGCCGGCTGATCTGGATCACCGACGTCCTGCCGCACACGCGTGCGGCCGACATCCGGATCCGCATGGAACGCGGCGCGACGGAGATGAAGCAGGCGATCGAGGCCGCCGCGCACGGCTGACCCGTTCACTCCTCCTCGACGTACGGGTGGGTGAGGAACTCGATGGCGTGGCCGTCGGGGTCGTCCACGTACACCCCGCGGCCGTGGTGGCGGTGGTTGATCCGCTGGGGCTCCTGGTGGTGCGGGCCGCCCCAGTACGGCAGGCCCCGGTCGCCGATCCGGGCGAAGATCTCGTCGAACTCGTCCTCCGAGACGAGGAAGGCCAGGTGCTGGAGGACGATCCGGTCCCGGCCGACGATCGAGTCGGCGAAGTCGATCGTCACGCCGTTGGCGACTCTGACCGTGGCGAACGGCCCGAACGAGCCGGGCCCCGGCTCACCGAGCAGGCCGGTGAGGAAGCGGGCGGAGGCGAAGCGATCGGTGCTGTGCACGATCGTGTGATCCAGTCGAGCGGGCACGGCGCCCTCCATGTTTCCGAAGGTACTCATCGGTCCCATACCGTGGACGGATGATCGACAAGCGCATTCCCCGCGTGCTCGGGCTGCTCGGCCAGGAGGACACGCTGCGGGTTCTCTCCGGCCTCGTCCTCCGTCCCGGGGAACCCCTCGGCCAGGTGACCGGGCTCGGCCCGGACGAGGTCGCCCGGGCGCTCGGCCGGTTGGAGCGGGGCGGTCTCGCCGTACGGGACGGGGACGGGTGGCGGGCGCGGCCGGAGGCCTTCCGCGACCTGCTCCGCGCGGTGCCCGCCGAGCCGGCGGGCCCGCTGGACGCGTTCCTGGTCGACGGGCGGCTCGTCTCCATACCGACGAAGCGGGCAAAGCGGCTGATGGTGCTCGACTACGTCTCCCAGGTCTTCGAGGTGGGCACGCGGTATCCGGAGAAGGAGGTCGACGTGGCGCTGCGGGCGTTCCACGACGACCACGCCGCATTGCGCCGCTATCTGGTGGACGAGGGATTCCTCACCCGGGAGGACGGCGTCTACTGGCGCTCGGGCGGCACCGTCTGACCAGGTCCGGCCATATCGGCGGGCGCCCTTCCCCGACCGGCCCGCCACGCGGAGACTGGGAGACATGGGCGAGCCGACCAGGGTCCTTCTCGACGAGTCCCGGATTCCCCGGAACTGGTACAACCTCGTCCCCGATCTCCCCTCCCCTCCTCCCCCGGTGCTCCACCCGGCCACCCTCCGGCCGGTCGGCCCCGACGACCTCGCGCCGCTCTTCCCGGCGGAACTGATCGGGCAGGAAGTCTCCGGCGAGCGGTTCGTCCCCATTCCGGATGAGGTGCTCGACGTGTACCGCCTGTGGCGGCCCACTCCCCTCATCCGCGCCCGCCGCCTGGAGCGACGGCTCGGCACGCCCGCCCGGATCTACTACAAGTACGAGGGCGGCAGCCCGTCAGGGTCGCACAAGCCGAACACCGCGGTCCCGCAGGCCTACTACAACGCGCGGGAGGGCGTGCGGAGGCTGACCACCGAGACCGGCGCGGGCCAGTGGGGCTCGGCCCTGGCGTTCGCCTGCGGCCAGTTCGGCCTGGCGTGCGAGATCTGGATGGTCCGGGCGTCGTACGACCAGAAGCCCTACCGCCGTACGCTCATGCGCGTCCACGGCGCGACGCTGCACGCCAGCCCGTCGGCGGTGACCACCGCGGGGGCCAGGATCCTGGCGGAGGACCCGGACTGCACGGGATCGCTGGGCATCGCGATCAGCGAGGCCGTCGAGGTCGCCGGCCTGCACGACGACACGCGGTACGCCCTGGGCTCGGTGCTCAACCACGTCCTGATGCACCAGACCGTGATCGGCGAGGAGGCGCTGGAGCAACTGGCCGTCCTCGGCGAGACTCCCGACGTGGTCATCGGCTGCACCGGCGGCGGCTCCAACTTCGCCGGGCTGGCCTTCCCGTTCCTGCGGGAGAAGCTCGCGGGGCGGATGGACCCGGTGCTGCGCGCCGTGGAGCCCGCCGCCTGCCCGTCCCTGACCCGGGGCACGTACGCCTACGACTTCGGCGACACGGCGGGGTTCACGCCGCTGATGAAGATGCACACGCTGGGCCACACGTTCGTGCCGGACCCCATCCACGCCGGCGGGCTGCGCTACCACGGCATGTCGCCGCTGCTGTCGCACGCGTACGAACTGGGTCTGGTGGAGGCCGTGGCGGTGACGCAGACCGACTGCTTCGACGCGGGCGTCCGCTTCGCCCGGGCCGAGGGGGTCCTGCCGGCTCCCGAACCGGCCCACGCGGTGGCCGCGACCATCGCGGAGGCACTGAGGTGCGCCGAGTCGGGCGAGGAGAAGGTCATCGTGATGTCCCTGTGCGGGCACGGCCATTTCGACCTGGCCGCGTACGAGCGTCACCTCGCCGGCCGGCTGGAGGACTTCACGCTCCCGCAGGAGCGGATCGACACGGCCCTCGCGCACCTGCCTCCTGTCTGATGATGGCCCCCTGTCTGAAGAGGGTGCGCTGGCTGATGTGACGCGTGCTCACTGATATCCGTTTCGTCCATTGACCGCGGGGTACGGCTGCGCCATCGCGCTGCGGTATCGGTCAAAGCACTCATGCCAAACGGCTGAAATGCGCGGTATCAGCTCCATACGATTCTGGGACACCATCCGCTCTCGCCGGAGTATTCGTTTTGAACCGGAACTGCGTGATCAAGGGCCCCGCCCCGGCGGACCGGGGGCAGTGGCGGCGCAGCGGCGCCGCGTCCGCCCACGAACGGCTGGCGTTCCTGAACGAGGCGAGCCGCCGGATCGGCAGCACCCTCGACCTCGAGGAGACGAGCCGGGAACTCGTGGACGTGGCCGTCCCGAGGTTCTCCGACACGGCGGCCGTGATGCTCCAGGACCGCCTCATCTCCGAGGGCGAACTGTCGTCCCGCCCGGTGGACGGGACGACACTCGTACGCCGGATGGCGATGGGCGTGGCCGGCGCGGACGCGGACGCCTGGGTGAACGCCTTCCCCGTGGACGAGGTGGCGGTCTACCCGGCGATCCTGCCGCAGGCGCAGTGCATGGCGAGCGGCAAGCCGCTGATGTATCCGGCCATGGACAAGGAGAGCGCCCGGCTCATCGGCGCGACCTTCGGCCGGGAGGACGCGGTCGCCGCCCTGCTGACCGACGGCTCGTTCCTCACCGTGCCCCTGCGGGCCCGGGGACGGGTGCTCGGATGCGTGGTCTTCACCAGGAGGGCGGGCGCGCCGCCGTTCGAGGAGCAGGACGTCGTGGTGGCCGAGGATCTCGCCGCCCGCACCGCCGTGTGCGTCGACAACGCGCGGCTCTACACCACCGAGCGCCGGACCGCGCTGACCCTGCAGAGCAGCCTGCTGCCCGCCGAGCTGCCGCAGCCGCTCGGCATGGACATCGCCTCGCGCTATCTTCCGGCGAGCGACCTGATGGGCGTCGGCGGGGACTGGTACGACGTGATCACCCTCCCCGGGTGCCGTACGGCCCTGGTGGTGGGCGACGTCATGGGCCACGGCACGAGGGCCGCGGCGACGATGGGCCAGCTCCGCACCGCGGCGCGCACGCTGGCGAGCCTCGACCTGCCGCCCGACGAGGTGCTGTTCCGGCTCAACCTGATGAGCCAGGACCTCGATCCGACCCAGATCGCCACGTGCATCTACGCCGTCTACGACCCGGTGACGCGCGGCTGCGCGCTCGCCCGCGCCGGGCACGTGCCGCCGATCCTGCTGCATCCCGACCGGTCGACCGAGATCATCGAGCTGCCGTCGGGCCTGCCCCTCGGCATCGGCAGCGACCCGCTGGAGATGCGCGAGCTGATCCTGCCGGCCGGGAGCGTGCTCGCCTTCTACACCGACGGCCTCGTGGAGAGCCGCGAGCGGGACCTGGACGCCGGGATCATGGGGTTGCGCCGCCTGCTCGCCGGGCCCGTCGAGGACCTCGACGACATGTGCGACGACATCATCAGCAGCCAGCGGGCGAGCCACGAGCGCGACGACATCGCCCTGCTGGTGGCCCGGGTGCGTGAGCTCGACCCGGACGAGGTGGCGACCTTCCCCCTGCCCGCCGACCCCCGGTTCGTCTCCCAGGCCCGCCGGTTCGTCCGGGGCACGCTCGCCGCCTGGGGGCTGACCAGCCTGGTGGACAGCACCCAGCTCATCGTCAGCGAACTGGTCACCAACGCGCTCAAGCACGGCTGGCCGCCGATCGAGCTGCGGCTGCTGCGCTGCCGCACGCTGGTGGTCGAGGTCGCAGACGGCTCCGCCTCCACCCCCGCCCCACGTACGGCGACCCCCGACGAGGACACCGGCCGCGGCCTCCAGCTGATCAAGCGCTTCGCCTATCGCTGGGGGACCCGGCCCACCCCGTACGGCAAGATCGTCTGGGTCGAGCAGCATCTTCCGTGACCGGTCGCCCCTCGCGGGCGGGCGGGCGCGACTGATCGTCGGGAGGAGTTACGGTCGAATCGGGGAGCTCGCGGCGAGGAGGGGACATGATCGACATCCGGGACGCGTACCGAAGGGCGCTGGACGGTTTCGGCGACCGCCTCCATCTCGTCCGCCCCGGACAGTGGGACCTGCCGACGCCCTGCGTCGACTGGGACGTCCGGGGGCTGGTGAACCACCTGGTGGCCGAGAACCTGTGGGCCCCCGAACTGCTGTCGGGCCGTACGGCCGCCGAGGTGGGCGACGCGTTCGAGGGCGACGTGCTCGGCGACGACCCGGTGAAGGCGTTCGAGGCGTCCGCGCAGGGCGCCGTCCAGGCGGTGTACGCCGAGGGCGCCCTCACGAGCGTGGCTCACCTGTCCTTCGGCGACGTGCCGGGCGAGGAGTACATCACCGAGTTGTTCGCGGACGCGCTGATCCACACGTGGGACCTCGCGCGCGCCGTCGGCGGGCCGGAACGGCTCGACCCCGACCTGGTCGCGTCCTGCGCCGAATGGTTCGCCAAGGCGTGGGACGGCTACCGCGAGGCGGGGGTGATCGGGGACGAGCGGGACGTCCCGGCCGGCGCCGACCAGCAGACCCGGCTGCTCGCCGCGTGGGGCAGAAACCCCTGAGGCGAACGCCCGGACGACCCCGGAACCGGGTTACCGGCCCGTGGGGCGCTTGCCGTGGTTGGCCTTCTTCTTCCTGCGGGCCTTCGACTTGCGTGCGCGTCTGCCCATCGCGGCCGCCTTCCCTGGAGTACGGCTTTCGCCCACTGTCCTCCCGCGGGCGGGCGGCGGCAAGTACCCGCACCCCAACTCAACACTCCTGAACGTAAGCCTGGCATGATTTGGTGGAATCTGTTGACGGGAGTGGTGGATGCTGGCCCAGCAACGGCAGCAGGCGATCCTGGAGAGGGTGCGCAGGTCCGGCGGGGTGCGGGTCGCGCAACTCGTGCGTGAGCTCGGGGTGTCGGACATGACGATCCGCCGCGACCTTGAGGTCCTGGCGGAGCGCGGCCTGATCGTCAAGGTGCACGGCGGGGCCACCGCCACCGGCACCGGCTCCACCGAGGAGCCGGGCTTCGCGGCCAAGTCGATGCGGCAGCAGGCCGAGAAGGAGGCCGTCGCCCGCCGCGCGGCCCCGCTCGTGCCGCCGGGAAGCTCCGTCGCGCTCTCGGCCGGGACGACGACCTGGACGCTGGCCCACCACCTGGTGGACGTGCCCGAGCTGACCGTGATCACCAACTCCGTCCAGGTGGCCGACGTCTTCCACCGGGCGGGACGCCCCGACCAGACCGTGGTGCTCGTGGGCGGCGTGCGGACGCCGTCCGACGCGCTGGTCGGCCCGGTCGCGGTCGCGGCCGTCCGCTCCCTGAACGTCGACACCCTCATGCTCGGCGTGCACGGGATGAGCGTCCGGGCCGGTTTCACCACCCCCAACCTGCTGGAGGCGGAGACCGACCGCGCCCTGATCGCGGCCGCCCAGCGGCTCGTCGTCCTGGCCGACCACACCAAGTGGGGGACGATCGGCATCAGCACGATCGCGGCGCTCGGCGAGGCCGACGTGGTCGTGAGCGACGCGGGCCTGCCCGAGGAGGCCCGCGCCGTGCTGTCGGAGCAGGCCGGCGAGCTTCTCCTCGCCGATCCGTCCGGTGAGGCGTCCCTGGAGACCGCCTCCCTGTGACAGACACTCCCCGACGGCACACCCGCAGTGATGCCGCGAAAGAGCACTGTGAAGCTGGAGATCCACCGTGAAGCGCACCATCGCCCATCTGGCCGACGGCCGGGAGCTGATCTACTTCGACCGCCGCGACGACGCCGACCACGCCGCCGCCGACCCGCGGGATCTGCCCGCGCGCCCTCTCGCGTCCGAGTTGCGGCACGACCCGCTCATGGACGAGTGGGTGGCCGTCGCCCGGCACCGCCAGACCCGCACCCACCTGCCGTCCGCCCAGGAGTGCCCGCTCTGCCCCGGGCATCCCGGCTCGGAGATCCCCTCGCCGTACGAGGTGGCGGTGTTCGAGAACCGCTTCCCGTCGTTCAGCTTCAACACCGGCGCGTACGAGCAGGTGGGCGGGCTGAGCGAGGTGCGGCCGGGGATCGGGCGCTGCGAGGTCGTCTGCTTCACCTCCGACCACGACGCCTCCTTCAGCTCGCTCGGCGACGAGCGGGCCGTGCTGGTCGTCGAGGCGTGGGCCGACCGCACGGCCGAACTGTCCGCGCTGCCCGGCGTGGAGCAAGTCTTCTGCTTCGAGAACCGCGGCGCCGAGATCGGCATCACGCTGCCGCACCCGCATGGGCAGATCTACGCCTATCCGTACGTCACGCCGCGTACCCGGCAGATGCTGGACACCGCCGCCCGGCACCGCGGCGGCAACCTGTTCGCGGACGTCCTCGCGGCCGAGCGGAGGGGGCCCCGCGTGGTCGCCGCCAACGAGCACTGGACGGCCTTCGTCCCGGCCGCCGCCCGGTATCCGTTCGAGGTGCACCTCTACCCGCACCGCCGGGTGCCGGACATCCCGGCGCTGTCGCAGGAGGAGCGGGCCGCCTTCGCGCCGCTGTACATCGACGTGCTGCGCCGCCTCGACGGGCTGTTCGGCGTCGTCATGCCGTACGTCGCGGCCTGGCACCAGGCGCCGGTCACCTACCGGCGGGATCTGGCCTACCTCCACCTCCAGCTCTTCACGATCCGGCGGACGGCGGACAAGCTGAAGTATCTCGCCGGATCGGAGTCGGCGATGGGCGCCTTCGTCAACGACGTGCTCCCGGAGGAGGCGGCCCGCATGCTGCGTGAGGTGGTAACGGACTGATCTCCGTACGGTTGCGACTTGGGGTGGCAGTCGCCTTTTCTTTACCACTAGTATCCCTGGCACCACCGGTCACAGCCGGTGCCGCCTAATCCCGGGCGCCTCGCCCGGGAGCCGGGGACCCGTTCACGCCTCTGGGGTAAAGGCACGTCGCTGCCCGGGCTCCTCCAGCCCGCACCCGTCAGCTAACCCGGTCGGCAGATGGAGAGGAGTGGGCTCTGCCCCGCGCGTTCCCCCTGGCCGCAGGCGTGCTCACCGCCGCGGCCCTCGTCCTCGGCACTGCCGCCGGGGGCACCGCCGCCCCCAAGCCGACGGAGAAGCAGCTCAAGAAGCAACTCGCCGGCCTGCAGAAGAAGGTCGACCGGCTCATCGCCGACTACAACGCCAAGCGGGTCGCGCTCGCCAAGGCACGCGACGACGAGGCGGCGGCGCGCGCCCGCGTGAGCAGGGCGGAGGCCGACTACACGGCGACCCTCGACGAGGTCCGGGAGTTCGTCAGGCTGCGGTACCAGACCGACAGCGTGCGCGTCCTGCCCAACCTGACCGTCTCCGCGGTGGCCTACCAGCTCAAGGAGGAACAGGCCGCGAGGCTCGCGCGCGTGGACGAGGTCCGCGCCGAACGGCAGAAGGCCGCCGAGGCGGCGAAGGCGCTCACCGCGTCGCTGAAGTCGCAGGCCGCGGAGGTCGCCGGCCAGCGCCGGGAGGCCGAGAAGCTCATCGACGACATCCAGGACAAGATCGACCGCCTGGTCCCGATCGCCCCGGGCCGGAGGGCGAGCGGCTCGTGGGCGCCCGAGCTGCCGGCCGGAGCCGACAACATCACGCCCCGGATGCGGCTGATGCGGTCCGAGGTGGAAAGCCACTTCGATCTGGGCTTCCCGGTCGGCTGTTACCGGGCCGAGAACAGCGGCGAGCACCCCCTCGGCCGCGCCTGCGACTTCATGATGAGCTCGGGCGGCTCCATGCCCTCGGCGCAGATGCAGGCGCTCGGCGACAGCCTGGCCGCCTGGGCCATCAAGAACGGCCCGAAGCTCGGCGTGATGTACGTGATCTGGCGGCAACGCATCTACAACCTCGGTCATCCCGGCTGGCGCCCGATGTCCGACCGCGGCGGCGTCACCGCCAACCACTACGACCACGTCCACATCTCGATGTACTAGCGAACCGCGCCGGCGCTTCGATGGCGGCCGCCGGGTGCGGGACTACCGCGCGCGGGACTGCTGCCCGGTGTGCGTGCGCAGGGCGTCCGCGAACCACGTGAACACCGGTGCGAGGCTTGGCGGGGCGGGCCATCCGTTGATGACGGCCAGCAGGTGCCAATAGCGTTCCGCGCGGGGATCGCCGCCGATCTCCAGGCGCGTCAGCAGCCAGCGGCGCAAGCCGGCGTCGTCGGCTCGGCCGAAGGTCTGCGCGTACCGGGCGGTGAGGGCGTCGACGACGGGTGCGGCCTCGGCCGAACCCGGGGCTATACCGGCATCGAGCACGCGGCCGACGCTCTCGCGGACGGTTTCGGTGAGATCGTGGTGGAGGCCGGTGCGGTCGCCCTGCGCCCGCTGGGCCGCCTGGTACTCCGCCATGCGGCGGACGGCGGCGCGGAAGTCGGGATCCTGGGTGAGCTCGGCGAGTTCCACCCAGGCGTCGACCTGTTCGGGTTCGGGGTCGTCCGGCAGTTCGGGCATGGTCGAGCGCATCATGGCGACGAACTCGGCGTTGGCGTCGAGCCCGCCGAAGGTGTCGTCGATGAAGCCGGTGATCAGGCGCCGGCGTTCGTCGTCGGAGAGCTTGGCGAGTTTGTGCATGAGGTCCATCTCCTCGGGGGTGGAGCCCCGCTTGGCTACCGCGCGCAGTACGGCGCGCCGCAGCCGGAGGGTGCGGATCTGCACCTCCAGTGCGTCGGCGTGCGCGGCCGCGACCTCGGGCACCGAGACCTCCCGCTCCAGCACCTGCCGGATGACAGCGAGGTCGAGCCCCAGATCACGCAGGGTGCGCACCAGGTCCAGACGCGCGAGCGCGCCGATGTCGTAAAGCCGGTAGCCGCCCGGGCTGCGGTCTGCCGGCGGCACGATTCCGGTGTCGGAGTAGAACCGGATGGCCTTGACCGTCAGGCCGGTCCGCCGGGCCAGGGCTCCGATCGTGAAGAACGTGTCGCCGTCCATGCCTGCACTCTCGCGTCTCCCCCTACGGGAGACTCAAGCCCAGTCTCCCCGCGGGCGGTAATGAAGTGGCCGGCCGCCGGGGACCGGGGAAGGATGGCGGGATGACCGACACACGTACCGATCCTCCGACCGCCGCGGGCGAGCGCGAGACGCTGCGCGCCTTCCTCGACTATCACCGCCAGACGCTGGCCCTGAAGTGCGAGGGGCTGACCGAGGAGCAGCTGCGACTGCGCTCCACCCCGCCGTCGTCCATGTCACTGCTCGGCCTCGTACGGCACATGGCCGACGTCGAGCGGAGCTGGTTCCGGCGGCGGCTCGCCGGCGACGACCTCGGGGGCATCTACTGGAGCGACGACGATCCGGACGGCGAGTTCGACAACGTGGACACGGCGTCCGCCGAGGAGGCCTTCGCCACCTGGCATGGGGAGATCGAGCACGCGCGGGCGGCCGAGGCGGCCTGCGCGGACCTGGACGCGATGACGAAGACGGCCCGCCAGGGCGACCACTACTCCCTGCGCTGGATCATGGTCCACATGATCGAGGAGTACGCGCGGCACAACGGCCACGCGGACCTGATGCGCGAGCGCATCGACGGGGCGACGGGCGAGTAGGGACCCGCGCGCCGGGCCGGGTCCGCCCGGCCCGGCCCGTTCAGCCCGTTCAGCCCGAGATGCGGACGGGGTTCACCAGGTCGGCGTAGATGAGAAGGCCGCCCATGACGACCAGCAGGGCCGCCATGACGTACGTCAGCGGGAGCGCCTTGGCGACGTCCACGTAGCCCGGCATCGGCCGGCGGCGCACCCGGGCGAAGGCCCGCTTGACGCCCTCCCACAGGCCGCCGGCGATGTGGCCGCCGTCCAGCGGCAGCAGGGGGACGAGGTTGAACATGCCGACCGCGAGGTTCAGCCCGGCCAGCAGGCTGATGAACACCTCGATCTTGCTGTCGATGGGGATGTCCGACGCGGCGATCTCGCCGCCGATGCGGCCGGCGCCGACGATGCCGATCGGCCCGTTCGGGTCGCGCTTCTCCCCCGAGAACGCGGCGTTCCACACGCCGACCATCTTCTTGGGGATGTTGACCATGGCGGCGGCGGTCCGCTCGGTCAGGTCCCACATCTGACCGACGACGTAGCCGGGGCCCTGCTTCTCCACGACGACCGTCGGGCTGACGCCGAGGAAGCCGACGTTCCTGTCCACCTTGTCGGGGTCGGTCTGCGAGGGCATGTCCTGCGCGATCAGGTCGACGTCCAGCGTCGTGCTCCGGCCGTCGCGCTCGATGCCGAGCGTCGTCGCCCCGGCGCCGTGCGACCGGATCAGCCGGGTCGCCGCCTCCCAGCTGGCGACCGGCGTGCCGCCGACGGCGACGATCCGGTCCCCCGGCCGCAGCCCAGCCTTCGCTGCGGGCGTCAGCGGGTCGCCGGGCCCGCAGTCCCGGTGCGCGGCCTCGGCTGCCGGGATCGCGCACTTGGACACCGAGGAGACGACCGGCTTCATGGTCCGCACGCCGAAGCCCATCATCACGACCGCGAACAGCACGAACGCGAGCACGAAGTTCATCGCGGGGCCGCCGGTCATGATGATGACCTTCTGCCACCAGGGCTTGCGGAAGAAGACGCGGTTCTCGTCGCCCGGCCGGATCTCCTCCGAGGCGACCGCCCGGGCGTTCTCGATGAGCCCCTGCCAGGGGCCCGTCGAGACGCTGCGCAGCTTGCCGGGGTCGTCGGAGGGGCGCGGCGGGAGCATGCCGACCATGCGGATGTAGCCGCCCAGCGGGATCCACTTCACGCCGTACTCGGTCTCGCCGCGCCGGCGCGACCACAGCGTCGGCCCGAAGCCGACCATGTACTGCGTCACGCGGACGCCGAACAGCTTGGCCGGGACCAGGTGCCCGATCTCGTGCAGCGCGATGGAGACCAGCAGACCGACGAAGACGATCACGAATCCGGCCACGATGAGCCAGCTCATCAGCGCGTACCCCCGAGTCGGAGAAGGTGCCGTGGCAGTCGTCGCACCCTCCGAGAGTAGCCCACCGGAACAGGGGCGCGACCTTCTCCGGCGAACCGGCGCGTTGCACATACATGGCCTAACCTGGACACTCCGTTGACAGTACGCAATTGGTCGATCACCCTTTGAGAGACCGTCCAGAGGGGAGCGTCTTGATCCGGATCCTGGTAGCCGAACACCTTCCGCTGGTGCGGCGAGGCCTGGTCGCCTCCCTCGAAGGGGAGAGCGACCTGACGGTGGTCGCGGACGTCGGGTCCGGTGAGGACATCGTGCCCGCCGCCCTCGACGTACGGCCCGACGCCGCCGTCGTCGACGCGGACCTGCCGGGCGCGGACGGGCCGAGCCTGGCCGCGCGGCTCGTCGAGAAGGCGCCCAGATGCCGGGTGATGCTGCTGTCGGCCCAGCCGAACCCCGGCCACCTCAAGCGGGCCTTCGCGGCCGGGGCCCTCGGCTACCTGAGCATCGAGGTGGGCCCCGAGCAGCTCGCCGACGGGATCCGGCGGATCATCGCCGGGCGCCGGGTCGTCGACTCCGAGCTCGCGGTCGCGGCCCTGGAGGCCGCCGAGTGCCCCCTCACGCCCCGGGAGCACGAGGTGCTGCGCCTCGCGGCGGGCGGCGCGCGTTCGAAGGAGATCGCCGCCGAGCTGGGCCTGTCCGCCGGCACGGTGCGCAACCACCTGTCGCGCGTCCTGGTGAAGACCGGGGCGCGCAACCGGGTGGACGCCGTCCGCATCGCCACCGAGTACGGCTGGTTGTAGGGACCCCTCCCGGCGGGTCTCAGGGGCGCCAGATGAGGACGAGCGCGCAGTCGTCGTTGTGACCGGACGACATGGCCTGCACGAGCTGCCGCGCCTTGTCCCGGAAGCCCGAGGGCAGCAGCCGCTCGGCCTCTCCCAGCAGCCGGTCGAGCCCGGCGTCGATGTCCCGGCCGGGCTGCTCGATCAGCCCGTCGGTGTACAGCATGAGCGCGTCGCCCTTCCGCAGCACGCCGCTGTCGGTCTCGCAGGCCAGGTCGGGCACGACGCCGAGCACGACTCCCTTGGCCGTGGACACCCGCCAGGTGCCCGACCCGGAGTCGAACCGGACCACCGGCGGGTGCCCGGCGGAGGTGATCGTGTACTCCCCCGTCGACAGGTCGAGCGTCAGGTGGACGGCCGTGACGAACCCCTCGTCGCCGATCTGGCGGTGGAGGTAGGAGTTGCAGGCGGCCAGGAAGTCGTCCACCGAGCCGAGCAGCCCGCCGAACGTGCCGGAGAGCATGAGCGCGCGGGTGCCGGCGTCGACGCCCTTGCCCGACACGTCGACGACGGCGAGCTGGACCCGGTCGCCCTCGCGCATGGAGACGACGAAGTCACCGCCGAAGGACGATCCTCCGGCCTGTTTGAGCACGACCTTGCCGCCCCAGTCCTTGGGCAGCGGCGGCAGCTCGCTCTGCCGCTTGAGCCGGTCGCGCAGCTCCAGCAGCATCGCGTCGCCGCGCAGGCCCTGCACGCCGAGCTTGCCCCGCGTCCGCGCCATCGTCCACGCGAGCGCGGCGGTGAAGCCCATCGTGATCAGCAGGCCCGGGCCGACGGCGAGCACTCCTCTGGTCGATCCCATGTACGCCAGGGACGCCGCGGCCACGCACAGCAGGATGGCCAGGCTGCGCAGGCGGAGCTGGAGGCCGCCGATCAGCGTGACGAGGATCAGCAGCGACGGCGAGAACCAGTACGCCGAGACCTCCGCGTCGAGCACCCCGATGACCACGGTGACCGCGACGAGGGCGATCAGGAGGTATCGGTCCTTCGACCACACCTTTCTGACAAAACGGACCAACGGCACCAGGAGTGGCACGCGCGCCAGAAAGGCGCGCAGCCGTGGAGAGATCAGCGGCGCCGGACGGGAAGTCATGATGGCCTCGACTGTATCCGGACATCCCAGGTGGCGGCACCCGCTTGACCGACGCCCGGGTCGTGTCCCGTGATCTTCTCAGCCTACTCCGGCCGAAGATCACGGGCCACACCCCGATCGCGGTCCCGGCCGCCCGGTGCGGATGTCCGCGCATCCGATCGCACGTTCACGGCCCGGGGCGTACGCTCGCAATATGGCGCTGCAGAGTTTGCAGATCACCGCGACCACGGCCATGCGGGCCCGCGACGTGTCCCGGCCGAGCCGGGAGCAGCAGGAGACCGCCGAGCGGCGGCCGCTGCGCGACGAGACGGCGACCCGGCGGGAGTCCCGCCGGGGTCGTGACCGGGACGGCCGCTGACGCCACCCGTCAGGCGCCCGCCGCCGGGCGGCCTCAGGCGGAGCGCCTTCGGGCTGAGCGTCTTCGGGCTGCTCGGCTCAGGCGGGCAGCGGCGGCAGTTCGCCGGTCGTCTCGTACTCCGCGAGCTGGCGGATCCGCCGGGCGTGCCGCTCGGCGCCCGAGAACGCCGTGCCGAGGAAGACCTCGACGAACCGGGCGGCCTCCTCCGGCGTGTGCATCCGCGCGCCGATGCTGATGACGTTGGCGTCGTTGTGCTCGCGCCCGAGCCGGGCCGTGTCCTCGTTCCAGGCGAGGGCGGCGCGCACCCCGCGCACCTTGTTGGCGGCGATCTGCTCGCCGTTCCCCGAGCCGCCGATCACCACCCCGAGGCTGCCCTCGTCGGCGACGACGCCCTGCGCGGCGCGCAGCACGAACGGCGGGTAGTCGTCCTCCGCGTCGTAGACGTGGGGGCCGCAGTCCTCCACGTCGTGGCCCTGCTCCTTCAGCCAGGAGACCAGGTGGTTCTTGAGCTCGTAGCCGGCATGGTCGGCACCGATGTAGACACGCACGGGACAAGTTTCCCAGACGACTTCTGGCGGACGTGACCCCGGCCTCCACTAAGGTAAGAGACGAACACCGCCAGTGGCTCTTACACCACCTCATGCCGGAGCAGGAGTGTCATGCGCGAGATCCGCTACGTCGGCGACCCCGTCCTGCGTACCCCCGCGGAGCCCGTGACGGACTTCGACAGGGAGCTGCGCCGCCTGGTCGACGAGATGTTCGCGGTGATGTACCAGGCCGACGGCGTGGGACTGGCCGGGCCGCAGATCGGGGTGGGCCGGCGGCTGTTCGTCTACGACATCAGCAACCGCAAGGGCCACGTGGTCAACCCGGAGCTGACGATCGACGACCCGGGAGAGGTCGTCGAGGAGGAGGGCTGCCTGTCGGTGCCGGGCAAGGAGACGGGCAAGCCGCTCTACGCCCCCACCGTCCGCGCCGCCGGGGTCACACTGCGCGGGGTCGACAAGCTCGGCCGGCCCGTGGCGGTCAAGGCCAGGGGCATGCTCGCCCGGTGCTTCCAGCACGAGTTCGACCACCTCGAGGGCACGCTGTACGTCGACCGGCTGGGCAAGGACGAGCGCCGCAAAATCCTGCTCCAGACGCCCTGAGGCGTCCCTACAGCTGGATCGCCTTGGTCTCCAGGAACTCCTCCAGGCCGAACTCCCCCATCTCACGCCCGACGCCCGACTGCTTGTAGCCGCCGAAGGGCGCCATCGGGTTGAACCGGCCGCCGTTGACCGCCACCTGGCCCGTGCGCAGGCGGCGGGCGACCGCGAGCGCCTCCTCCTCGGTGCCCGCCCAGACCGCCCCCGACAGCCCGTACGGCGTGCCGTTGGCGATCTCGACGGCCTCGTCCGCGGTGACGAAGGGAATGATCGACAGCACTGGGCCGAAGATCTCCTCCTGCTCGACGGCCATGCCCGGCGCCACCCCGGCGAAGACCGCGGGCTCGACGTAGTAGCCGCGGCCCACGGGGTTGCCGGTTCCGCCGAGCACGAGGCGCGCCCCCTCCTCCTGGCCCCGGTTGAGGTATCCGATCACCCGGTCGCGCTGGGCCGCGGACACCAGCGGGCCGAGCCGGGTGCCCTCGGCGAACGGGTCGCCCGGGACGTGTTTCGCCGCCGCCTCCACGGCCAGCCGGACCGCCTCGTCGTACTGGTCCAGGTGGACGAGCATCCGGGTCAGCGCCGAGCAGGTCTGGCCGGAGTTCATATAGGCCCCGGCGACCCCGTTCCTCACCGCCTTCTCCAGGTCGGCGCTTGGGAGGATGACGTTCGCCGACTTGCCGCCCAGCTCCAGGGCCACCCGCTTGACCGTCCCGGCCGCGAGGGCGGCGACCCGGCGCCCGGCCCTGGTGGAGCCGGTGAAGGAGACCATGTCCACGCCGGGGTGCGCGGCGACGGCCTCGCCGACCACCGGGCCGTACCCGCTCACCATGTTGAACACGCCGGGCGGCAGACCGGCCTCGTGCAGGATGTCCGCGAACGCGTACGCCGCGAGCGGCGCGACCTCGCTCGGCTTGAGCACCACCGTGCAGCCGGCCGCGAGGGCCGGGGCCACCTTGCAGACGACCTGGTGGAGCGGGTAGTTCCACGGCGTGATCGCGCCGACCACCCCGACCGGCTCGCGGACGATCAGCGAGTTGCCCACCCGCCCGCCGTCGAAGTCGTACCGCTTGGCGAGGTCGGCGTAGGAGGCCAGCACCTCGGCGGGCATCAGCGTCTGCACCTTGAGCGCGAGCGGCAGCGGCGCACCCATGTCGGTGGCGATCGTCGCGGCGATCTCCCGGGCGCGGTCCCTGAGCAGCGCGGCGGCCGTCCCGAGGAGCGCGGCGCGCTCGGCGGGCTCCGCCGCCGCCCAGGACGGGAAGGCGGCACGGGCGGCGGCGACCGCGGACTCCACGTCGGCGGCCGACCCCGCGGGCACCCGGTCCACGATCTCCTCGGTCGCCGGGTTGACGACCTCGACCGCCTCGCGCGAGGAGGACGGCGCCCAGTCCCCGTTCACGTAGATCTGACGCATGTTCCTCATCCTCGCGCCTGCACTGTCAGAACGCGAGCCCCGGCCGGAAGGCCCTGTCAAGAGGACCGTCGAGTGGCTTCCTATTCCGGGTAGGGGCGATGTCGAATCCGTCCTGTGACCGTGACGTGGCAGGATTCATCCATCCCTGTACGCGAAGGGGCGACGGGGAACCGGGGGATTGATCATGCGATGAGGAGTGGGTGTGGCAGGGAATCTGACACGTGACGAGGCTCGGGAGCGTGCTCGGCTGCTCACGGTCCAGTCCTACCAGGTCGAACTCGACCTGACGGAGGGCGAGGAGCGGTACGAGAGCATCACGACGGTCCATTTCACGTCCGACCGGCCGGGGGCGGGCACGTTCATCGACCTGCACGGCGCCCACGTGCGGAAGGTGGTGCTGAACGGCCGGGATCTCGACGTGCGGACCTACGACGCCGACAAGGGCCGCTTCCCGCTGCCTGACCTGGCCGAGCGCAACGAACTGCGCGTCGACGCCGACTGCTCGTACATGCGCACGGGCGAGGGACTGCACCGCTTCGTCGACCCGGTCGACCAGCAGATCTACCTGCACAGCCAGTTCGAGACGGCGGACGCGCACCGGATGTACGCCTGCTTCGACCAGCCCGATCTCAAGGCGACCTTCGAGCTCACCGTCCTCGCGCCCGCCGAGTGGGAGGTCGTGTCGAACGGCTCCCCCGACTCGGTCGAGGAGCTGGAGGAGCACCACGGGCGGCACGGCACGCTGCAGGCCGCCAGGCGCTGGCACTTCCCGCCGACCCCTCCCATGTCGACGTACATCACGGCCCTCATCGCCGGGCCGTACGCGGTGGTGCGGGACGAGCACGACGGCATCCCGCTCGGCATCTACGTGCGGCGCTCGCTGGCCGAGCACCTCGACCCGGAGAACATCTTCGAAGTCACCAAGCAGGGCTTCGACTTCTTCCACCGCGTCTTCGGCCTGCGCTACCCGTTCGGCAAGTACGACCAGCTCTTCGTGCCGGAGTTCAACGCGGGCGCGATGGAGAACGCCGGCGCGGTGACGTTCCTGGAGGACTACGTCTTCCGCTCGCGGGTCACCGACGCGATCATCGAGCGCCGGGCCGAGACGATCCTGCACGAGATGGCCCACATGTGGTTCGGCGACCTCGTCACCATGCGGTGGTGGGACGACCTGTGGCTGAACGAGTCGTTCGCCACCTACATGTCGGTGCTGTGCCAGGCCGAGGCCACCCGCTGGGGCCAGGGCGCGTGGACGACGTTCGCCAACGTTGAGAAGTCCTGGGCCTACCGGCAGGACCAGCTCCCCTCCACCCACCCCATCGCGGCCGACATCCCCGACATGCAGGCCGTCGAGGTCAACTTCGACGGCATCACGTACGCCAAGGGCGCCTCGGTCCTCAAGCAGCTCGTCGCCTACGTCGGGCTGGACAACTTCCTCGCCGGCGTGCGCGACTACTTCAACGAGCACGCCTGGAAGAACACCACCCTGCAGGACCTGCTGTCGGCGCTGGAGCGCACCTCCGGCCGCGACCTGTCGTCCTGGTCGAAGGAGTGGCTGGAGACCTCCGGCGTCAACACCCTGCGGCCGTCGTTCACCACCGACGACGAGGGCCGGTTCCTCGGCTTCGAGGTCCTGCAGGAGGCGACGCCCGAGCACCCGACGCTGCGCTCGCACCGCGTCGCCGTCGGCCTGTACTCCCTGCAGGAGGGCGTGCTCACCAGGACCCGGCGGGTCGAGCTCGACATCGTCGGGGCGCGCACCGCCGTGCCCGAGCTGGTCGGCGAGACCCGGCCCGACCTCGTGCTGATCAACGACGACGACCTCACGTACGCGAAGATCCGGCTCGACGAGCGGTCGCTGCAGACGCTCGTGAACGGCGGGATCACCGCGTTCACCGAGTCGCTGCCGCGCGCCCTGTGCTGGTCGGCCGCCTGGGACATGACCCGGGACGCCGAGATGGCCACCCGCGACTACATCCGGCTGGTCGTGTCAGGCATCGACTCGGTGCGCGACATCACCGTGGTGCAGACGGTGCTGCGCCAGGCCCGCCAGGCCGTGCAGCAGTACGCCGACCCGGCGTGGCGGGCGACCGGCCTGGGCGAGCTCGCCGGCGCGCTGCGCCGTCTCGTCGCCTCGGCGGAGCCGGGCTCGGACCACCAGCTCGCCTACGTCAACGCCCTGGCCGCGACCGCGACCTCCGAGGAGGACCTGGCGTTCCTCAAGGGCGTGCTGGACGGCACCGAGGTGCCCGAGGGCCTGGCCGTCGACACCGACCTGCGCTGGACGCTCGTCCACGGGCTGGTGTCCCGCGGGGTCCTCGGCGCCGCCGACATCGACGCCGAGCTGGCCCGCGACGCCACCGCGACCGGCGAGCGCTCGGCGGCCAACGCCCGGGCGGCGATCCCGGACGCGGAGGCCAAGGCCCGGTCCTGGGCGGCCATCGTGGGCGGCGAGCTGAGCGGCGCCCTGCTGCGCTCCACGATCCTCGGCTTCGTGGACCCGCACCACCCCGAGCTGCTGGAGCCGTACGGCGACCGGTACTTCGAGGAGGTCGGGCGGATCTGGACCAAGTGGACCTCCGACATGGCGCAGAACTTCGCGATCGGGTGCTACCCGGCCCTGCTGATCCGCCCGGAGACCGTGGCGAGGACGCAGGACCTCATCAGCGCCCAGCAGCCGCCGCACGCGCTGCGGCGGCTGCTCCTGGAGGGCGCCGACGGCGTCAGCCGGGCGCTGCGGGCCCAGGCCCGCGACGCCTCTGAGTGACGAGTTGGCCCGCCCGGCCGCCTCGTGAGGGAGGGCCGGGCGGGTGAAAGCGGGGCGCAAGCCCGGTGCAAGAGCACCGGAGTGACATGAGGGGGCCGGGCCGTTCACCCGGCGCGGGCGCGGCGGGCCCCCTCCGCCGCGCCCCGCCGCCCGCCATCCCGGCCGTACGGCGTGCCCCCACCGGCGCGCGTGCGGACGGCGGCGGGTCTTCCCAGGGTGAACGGCCACGGATCGTCGTCCGTGCAGGAGGCCCCCGTGATCCCCATGATCGTCACCCTCGCCGTCGTGGCCGTCCTCGTCGCCACGCTCGTCTCCGTCTACAACCGCCTCGTGCGTGGCCGCAACTCCGTCGACAACGCCTGGGCGCAGATCGACGTGCAGCTCAAGCGCCGCCGCGACCTCGTCCCCAACCTCGTGGAGACCGTCAAGGGCTACGCCGCCCACGAGCGGGCCACGCTGGAGTCCGTCGTCGCGGCCCGCTCCCGGGCGATCGGCGCCCAGGGCCCCGCGGAGCAGGCGGCGGCCGAGAACATGCTGTCCGGCGCGCTGAAGAGCCTGTTCGCCGTGGCGGAGGCCTACCCCGGCCTCAAGGCGAGCGGCAACTTCCTGGAGCTGCAGCAGGAGCTCGCCACCACCGAGAACCGGATCGCCTACTCGCGGCAGTACTACAACGACGCCGTGCTGACCTACAACAACGCGATCCAGACGGTGCCCGCCAACATCGTGGCGGGCATGACCGGCTTCACGCCCCGCGAGTACTTCCGGGCTCCCGGCGAGGAGCGCGGTCCCGTACAGGTCAGGTTCTGATCATGGTCATGGTCGCCTGGACGGCCGCCGCGGCGGTGACCGGCCTGTGGCTGCTGCTCCTGCTCGCGCTCGCCGCGGCGACGAGGAACCCGGACGTCGAGGCGGGGCCGGCCACCGCGAACCTCGCCCCCCAGTCCCCCGCGGTGGTCGACCTGATCACCGGCGGCTGGCGGCTGTGTGACGAGGCGGTCTCGGCGACCCTGCTGGACCTCGCCGCGAGGGGCGTCGTCGGCGTCGAGGAGATCGGGCCGGAGCTGTCGCTCGTCCGGATGCGGCGCGACCCGGGCGGCCTGCGCCCGTACGAACGGCTCGTCTACGACCACGTCCGCTCGCTGGCCGTCGACGGGGTGGTGGCCACGGGCGCGCTGGCCGAGGGCTCGCGCGACCTCGGCCGGTGGTGGAAGAGCTTCCGCCGGAAGGTGATCACCGAGGCCCGGGAGCAGGGGCTGTCCCGGCCGCGCTGGAGCAGGGCGCACGCGACGCTCCTCACCGCCGTGGCCGCGCTGCCCGCGGCGGTGATCGGCGTCGCGGCGAACATCTCCGACAAGGACCACGAGGCCGGGGTGGGCGCGGCGGTCGTCTCCTTCGCCGGTCTCCTCGCACTCATGGGGCGGCTGAACGGCGAGCGCGGCACGGCCGAGGGGGCCAGGGCCGCCGCCCACTGGCTCGGCGTCCGCGCGCACCTGGGGACGACCGGGCGGTTCGCCGAGCAGCCCGCCGCCTCGGTCACGATCTGGGGCCGCCACCTCGCGTACGCCGCCGCCCTCGGCCTGGCGCCGCGGGCCGTCACGAGCCTGCCGGTCGGCACCCCGGCCGACGACAGCCGGGCGTGGTCCGACTACGGCGGCATGTGGCACGTCGTCAACGTCCGCTATCCGTCCCGCCTCCTGTGGGGCCGGCCACCGGGCTCGGCCGTCGTGCGGGGCCTCGTGGCCGGCTGGTTCACCGGCTTCCCCACCTGGGTGCTCCTGGTGGCGGCCTCCGCCTTCGGCGTGTGGCCGGACGGGCTCGTCGTACCCGCCGCCCTCGCCGTGGGCCTGGCGGTCGCCGGCCCGCCGATCCTGTTCGCGCTCTCCGACCTGACCGGCCCGGTCACCGTGGAGGGCCAGGTCGTACGGCTGCGGCGCTTCCGCGACGGCGGCAAGGGCGGCGACAACGCCAAATGGACCTACTGGTGCGCGATCGACGAGGGGCGCGCCCGCGAGGTCGGGGCGATGTGCCTGAGCGGGGAGATGTGGGAGCCCCTGCGCGAGGGCGACCGGGTGCGGGCCGTGGCGGGCCGGAGAACCGGCTGGATCAGGCGGATCGAGGTGATCGAGGGCTCGCGCCTGCGGAACGCCGCCTCCTACGACGACACCGGCGAGCACCTGATGGACGCGCCGGAGAACCTGGGCGAGGTGCGGATCCTGCCCGATCCCCACGCCGACGGGCCCACTGATCCTGATCGAACCCGCCCATACCGCCACCGGCGTCGTGAGTAGGGTCGTCGGGTGCACTCAGCCCGAGACCTGTTGATCGCCCTGGCCCGGAGGTACTCGTTCGGCGACGTCGGCGCGCTCGCGCCGGCCGTGCTCGGGGAGGACGCCCGGGCGGCCCGCGTGGCGTCGGTCTGCGAGTTCGGCCAGCGGCTGCTCACACTCGACGCCGAGGACTTCGCGGCCGAGATCGACGCCCAGACGGTGCCCGCCGGCCTGCGCCGGCGTGCCCGCGCGTGTCACATGCCGCAGACGCCGAGGGAGCAGCCGCGGGGCGCGCTCGACTCGCTGCGCCCGGCGTACGCGCTGCTCCTGGAGGTGATCGAGGCCCGCTGGCGGCGGCGCGAGCTGAGCTCGATGATCGCGGCCGTGCACATCTGCGGCGAGTATCTCCCGCTGCTGGCCTTCGAGCCCGCGCTCGGGCACGCGGGCGACCCCGCCCGGTGGCCGGAGGGCCTGCGCGCCCCCGGCAGCAGGTTCGGGGCCATGGCCGACCGCGAGTGCGACCACACGCGGGCCGAGCGGTCGGCGGCCGAACGCACGCTGCGGGTGGCGGTGGAGCCGCCCACGGGCTGGCGGGCCTACTTCGACCGGCAGCACAGCCAGGTGGCCGGGGCCCTCGGCACCTGCGCGGGCCGGTGCCGCACCCCCTGCCCGGCCCTCGACTGGGTGCCGGACCCCGGCGACCTGGCGGCGCGCTGCCGCGTCGCGCTGGCCTTCGCCGAGACCCCGCTCGTACGGCTGCGGCACGCCGCCCCGGTCGGTCACGGGTTCGGCGTGCCGTCGCCGGAGGAGACGCTGGAGGCGTGGGACCGCAGCCGGGCCGCGCTGGCCAAGCACGACGCGGCCGGCGCGGTCGCCGCGGACGACGGCTTCCCGCTGCCGGGGCTGCCCGCCCTGATCTCCGCCGTGGCGGCGGCGCCGGTGCGTCCCGCCACGCTACTCGCCGACGTCTCCGCGCACGTCGTGGAGCTCCTGCGTTAGGTCGTCACCACATGGACGGCCTGCGGTCGCCCCAGAATCCGCCGACGGACGCCTCCACCTGCGACGACAGCGAGATGAGGGTGCCCTCGTCGCCGTACCGGCCGGCCAGCATGACGCCGACGGGCAGGCCGCCGGGCGTCCAGTGCAGCGGGAGGTTGACGGCGGGCTGGCCGCTCACGTTGTAGATGGCGGCGAAGGGCGCGAACCGCTTCATCCGCTCGAACGTCTCCTCCGGGGAGTCGACGTCCTCGAACCAGCCCACCGGCACGGGCGGCTGGGTGACGGTCGGCGACAGCACCGCGTCGTAGGTGTCGGTGACGAGCATCGCGAACCGGGTGGCGAGCTGGAGCGCCGACTGCGCGTGCAGGAACTCGGGCGCCGAGAGCGCGTGGCCCCGCTCGCGCAGCCAGGCGGTGAGCGGGCGCAGCTTCGGTTCGAGCTCCTTCGAGACGGGGTGGATGCACGCGAAGCTGAACCACAGCTTGACGAACTCGGGCACGATGTCCGGGCCGAACGGCGGCGCGATCTCCTCCACCTCGTGACCGAGCGCCTCCAGCGCCGCCGAGGCGCTCTCGTACGCCGCGAGCACGTCGGGGTGGACCTCCGCGCCGGGCACGGCGGGCTCGGCGAACCTGGCGATCCGCAGCCGGCCCGGGTCGCGCCCCACGTAGGCCGAGAACGAGCCGAGCGCGGGCGGCGGCGCGTGGTAGAGGTCGCCGGGGTTGTGGTGGGCCATCGCGTCGAGCAGCGCCGCGGCGTCGGCGACGTTCCGGGCCAGCGGCCCATTGGTGGACAGCCCCGCCAGATCGGGGACGATCGGGGCGAAGGAGATCCGGCCCCGGCTGGGCTTGATGCCGTACAGGCCGCAGACGGAGGCGGGGATGCGGATCGATCCCGCGCCGTCGCTGCCGTGGGCGACGGGCGCCAGACCGGCCGCGACGGCCGCCGCGGCGCCTCCGCTCGAACCGCCGGCGGAGCGCCCGGTGTCCCACGGGGTGCGGGCCGGCTCGCTCACGTAGGTCTCGGTGTAGCAGGGCAGGCCGAACTCCGGGGTGCTGGTCTTGCCCAGCATGACCGTGCCGGCCTCTCGCAGCCGCTCGACCACGCTGTCGTCCACCGGGGAGACGAACCCCTCGTAGGTGGCCGAGCCGAAGTAGAGCGGCACGTCCTTGACGAAGTTGAGGTCCTTGATCGGGACGGGCACGCCCAGCAGCGGCGGATGGTCGCCGGCGTCGCCCGCGGCGATCCGGGCCTCCTGCTCGCGGGCCTGGTCGAGGGCCCGCTGGGCGGTCACCGTGACGAACGCCCCCACACCGGAGTCGAGCCGTTCGATCCGCTCCAGGTAGTGCTCGACGATCTCGACGGGGGAGAGTTCACCCGTTCGTACGGCTGCCGCCTGCTCAAGGGCGGTAAGGTCGTGAATGTGCGCCACGCTTCCGAACCGTAGGCCGCCCGGCCGGGGATATCTAGAGAAGATACCCGGCCTTTCGAGCTTCAAATCAGCTCAAGCAGGCAACAAAAGTATGAACCATTCAACACTAGGCAAGCTGTAGACGACTCAACTACCGTGAGTGATGTGGATACCGGTCTAAGGCCAGACGACGGTCACGATACGTCACCCATCTGGGTCGGTGACCAGGCATCGGAGCAGGCGGAGCGCCCTTCGGCCCCACCCGAGGCGGCGGCGCCCCCCGAGTACGCTCCGGTGGAGCGGGCGTCGCTCCGCGGCCTGCTGCAGGACCCGAGATACCGGCACCTGCGCCGGCGCGCCCTGGTGGCGCTCGCCGCGGGGGTGGTGTTCGGCGTGCTGCTGGGCGGCTGGCGGATCGGGCTCACCGCGGCCATCCTCGCGTGGGCCGCCGACTCCGTCTACCGCGCGCGCACCATGTCCACGGTTCCCGCCTGGCGGCGGGCCTCGGCGGCGGAGCGCCGCACCGAGGCCCAGCTCAAGAAGCTGGAGCGGAACGGCTACCTGACGCTGCACGCCCGGGCCATCCCCGGCAGCGAGGCGCAGATCGACCACCTCGTGGTCGGGCCCACCGGCGTGTACGCGGTGGACTCGGAGAAGTGGGACAAGCGGCTGCCCGTGCGGGTCCAGACACACCGCAAGCTCTTCCACGGCCCGTTCAACCGCAAGCCCCGTCTCGATGAGGCCCGGTGGGAGGCGGCGCAGGCCAGCGACCTGATCAGCAAGGCGCTCGGCCGGGAGATCACCGTGGTGCCGTCCCTGGCCATCTACGGGCCGCCGATCCCCTGGCGGATCCTCAACATCCGGGACGTCGACGTCTTCTCCGGCGGCCTGGTCCGCAAGTGGATCACGAAGCGGGAGAGGTCGCTCACCACGGCCGAGATCGACGCGATCTACCGCGCCGCCGAGCGCGTGCTGCCCGCGCGCTACCCCGAGTAGGACGGCGCACCGTCCCGGGACGTGGACACCGGGTCTCGGCAACCGGGCACTGGCCGTACCATTTGAAGACTCAGACGTCTCCAGATGGGGGTCCCTCGATGCCCGCTCTCAGGTCCCGCACTGTCACCCACGGCAGGAACATGGCCGGCGCCCGCGCGCTGCTCAGGGCCACGGGCGTAGCGGGCAGCGACCTCGGCAAGCCGATCGTCGCCGTGGCCAACAGCTTCACCCAGTTCGTGCCCGGCCACGTGCACCTGCGCGAGGTCGCCGAGGTGGTGGCGGGCGCGGTCCGCGAGGCGGGCGCGATCCCGCGTGAGTTCAACACGATCGCCGTGGACGACGGCATCGCGATGGGCCACGGCGGCATGCTCTACTCGCTGCCGTCCCGCGAGCTCATCGCCGACGCGGTGGAGTACATGGTCAACGCCCACTGCGCCGACGCGCTGGTCTGCGTCTCCAACTGCGACAAGATCACCCCCGGGATGCTGCTCGCCGCCTTGCGGCTCAACATCCCCACGATCTTCGTGTCCGGCGGCCCGATGGAGGCCGGCAAGGTCCCGGGCCGCAAGCTCGACCTGATCGACCCGATGATCGCCTCCGCCGACGAGAGCGTGTCGGACGCCGACCTGCTGGAGCTGGAGGAGAACGCCTGCCCGACCTGCGGGTCCTGCAGCGGCATGTTCACCGCCAACTCGATGAACTGCCTGGCCGAGGCGATCGGCCTGGCCCTGCCCGGCAACGGCACCACGCTGGCGACCCACACGGCCCGCAAGGCCCTGTTCGAGAACGCCGGCCGGGGGATCGTCGATCTCGCCCGGCGTTACTACGAGGAGGACGACGAGTCGGTCCTGCCCCGGAGCATCGCCACCCGCGAGGCCTTCGAGAACGCCATGGCGCTCGACGTCGCCATGGGCGGATCGACCAACACGATCCTCCACATCCTGGCCGCCGCGCGTGAGGCGGGCGTCGACTTCGGGCTCAAGGAGATCAACGAGCTGTCGCTGCGGGTGCCGTGCCTGTGCAAGGTCGCCCCCGCGACGGCCAAGTACCACGTCGAGGACGTGCACCGGGCGGGTGGCATCCCCGGCATCCTCGGCGAGCTGGACCGGGCCGGCCTGATCCACCGCGACCTGCCGACCGTGTCCTCTCCCTCCATGGCCGAGTACATCGCCAAGTGGGACCCGAAGTCTCCGGAGGCCACCGAGGAGGCCCTGGAGCTGTGGCACGCGGCGCCCGGCAACGTGCGGACCGTCAAGGCGTACTC
This sequence comes from Microbispora cellulosiformans, assembly GCF_008728085.1. Taxonomy (NCBI): domain Bacteria; kingdom Bacillati; phylum Actinomycetota; class Actinomycetes; order Streptosporangiales; family Streptosporangiaceae; genus Microbispora; species Microbispora cellulosiformans. The sequence continues at coordinate 41,301 of NZ_VYTZ01000007.1, forward strand.
CCAGAGCGCCCGCTGGGACTCCCTCGACCTCGACCGCGCCGAGGGCTGCATCCGCGACCTCGACCACGCCTACACCCGGGACGGCGGCCTCGCCGTGCTGTACGGGAACCTCGCCCAGGACGGCTGCGTCGTCAAGACGGCCGGGGTGGACGAGTCGATCTGGCGCTTCTCCGGCCCCGCCGTGGTGTTCGAGTCGCAGGAGGACGCCGTCGAGGGCATCCTCGGCAACCGGGTGAAGCCCGGTGACGTGGTCGTCATCCGCTACGAGGGCCCCAAGGGCGGCCCCGGCATGCAGGAGATGCTCTACCCGACGAGCTTCCTCAAGGGCCGCGGCCTGGGCAAGGCGTGCGCCCTGGTCACCGACGGCCGCTTCTCCGGCGGCACGTCCGGCCTGTCCATCGGCCACGCCTCCCCCGAGGCGGCCGAGGGCGGCACGATGGCCCTGGTCGAGGACGGCGACGTCATCGAGATCGACATCCCGGGCCGCTCGATCGAGCTCAAAGTGGCCGACGACGTGCTGGCCGCCCGCCGCGAGCGGCTGCTGGCCGACCTCGGCGGCTACCGGCCGCGCGACCGGCACCGGCCGGTCTCGGCCGCCCTGCAGGCGTACGCCGCGCTGACCACCTCCGCCTCGACCGGTGCCTCCCGCGACCTGACCCAGCTGTCGCGGTAACCACGACACCGTCACCGGGCCCGCGCGCCCCGCTTCCCGGCGGGGTCGCGGGCCCGGCCGCGTTCTGGGCGTCGGTCGTCGGCCGGGCGGCGGGACTGGATGCCGGTCGTCAGCCGGGCGGCGGGGCCCCGAAGCGGTCCAGCGCCGCCCGGATCTCCCGGCGCATCGCGTCGCTGCCGGTGTGGCCCGAGTCGTCCACCACGACGAGACGCGCGTCCGGCCAGGCCCCGGCCAGCTGCCAGGCGGTCTCCAGCGGCGCGCCGAGGTCGAGGCGGCCGTGGACGAGCACTCCGGGAATGCCCGCCAGCCGGTGCGCGTCGCGGAGCAGGACGCCCTCCTCCAGCCAGGCGGCGTTCGAGAAGTAGTGGGCGCAGATCCTGACGAAGGCCTGCAGGGCCGGGGAGGGCCGGTCGCTGTAGGCGTTCGGCGCGCCGTTGACCTCGTGCGCGATCACCGCGTCCTCCCACGCCGTCCAGGCGTGCGCCGCCCTGGCCCGTACGTCCGGGTCGGGGTCGGACATCAACCGTGCGTACGCGGCGAGCAGGTCGCCGTCGCGCTCGTCCTCGGGGACCCCGGACCGGAAGCGCTGCCACTGCTCGGGGAGGAAACGGGCGACGCCCCGGTACAGCCAGTCGATCTCGGAGCGGCGGGTCATGGTGACACCGGCGAGGACGATCTCCGACACCCGCTCCGGGTGGGCCTCGGCGTAGGCGAGGATGAGCGTGGAACCCCAGGACCCGCCGTAGAGCAGCCACCGGTCGACGCCGAGGTGCTCGCGCAGCCGCTCCATGTCGGCGACGAGGTGGTGGGTGGTGTTGGTCGTGAGGTCGGTCGCCGGGTCGCTCGCGTGGGGCAGGCTCCGGCCGCAGTTGCGCTGGTCGAAGAGGATGATCCGGTAGCGGCCGGGGTCGAAGGCCCGGCGCTGGCGGGGTGTGCAGCCCGAGCCGGGACCCCCGTGCACGACGAGCGCGGGCTTGCCCTCGGGGTTCCCGCAGACCTCCCAGTAGACGAGGTGCCCGTCGCCGGTGTCCAGGTGCCCGTGGTCGTAGGGCTCGATCGGAGGATGCACGACCGAGAAACTACCGTCGGCGGCCCGGGCCGGAAAGCCATTTAGGCGGTCCGCGGCGGCGGGCGAAAGGGTCAGGAGAAGGTGGCCGTATGGTCAGGCGAACCTGTCCACGCTTCCGAGCACCCGTTCGGGAAAATGTCAGTCCTGATGATTATTGTCAGACTATGGCCAACGTCATTCGGCACACGCTGACCGCCGAGGAACTCGCCGCCCTCGCCCTGTCCCTCGCTCACCTCGGAGCCGGCCCCCAGTCGGTCACCGCCCGGCGCGGCCTGCGCCACGCGTTCCAGCACCTCGACCTGGACGACGACGTCATCGCCACGACCCTCACCACGCTGACGACCCCGCTCCCCACCGACGTCGCCCGGCGGGTACGGGCGGTGGCGGGCGCGATCACCGCCCGTCTGGTGATCCGAATCCAATATCACGACGCCGGGGGCCGGTTGTCGGTCCGCGACGTCGAGCCGGTGACCTGCATGGTCCACGGCGAGTTCTGGTACCTGGTCGGCTGGTGCCGCCTCAGGCGGTCGATCAGGGCGTTCCGCTTCGACCGGATCCTGGCGGTCGAGCCGACCGACCTGCCGGCCCGCGCGCACCTGCCGCAGCGTTACCTGCCGTTCCAGCGCCGGCCCCGGGTGAGGCGCCCGACGGCCGCCTGACCCGTCCGGCTCCTCGCCTCGAACCGTGTCGCCTGATCCTCCGGCCCGGACTACCGGCTCAGGGCCGGAGGATCAGGGACATGTCTAGTGGCCCTTGGGCTGGTCCAGCTTCCGGGCCTCGGTGAGGAGGTCGGCAAGCGCCTGGGTCACCCGCACCACGCCGTCCCGCGCCGCGGCGTCCGTGATCTGCTTGCCCGCCCGCTCGGCGAGCTGCCGCAGGTGGGCGATCGCGGGAGGCTCGTCTCCGGCGAGGCCGGCCCGTTCGGCGTGCCGGAGGCGATCTTCCAATGTCGCCCCGACGGCCTCGGTGACGGCGCCGGAGGCGACGTACTCGCCGATGAGGTCGCGGATGTCGGAGTACCAGGCGGGATCGCGGACGAACGACCGCGAGATGTACCCGGCTCTGACGTCGGCGAGCGTCGTCGCCACCACCTTGTCGGCGTACGACCGCGGGGCCGGGTAGAGCTGGGCGAGTTGCGCACCGGTCAGCGGGAGTGAGCTGCCGTCGAGGAAGCAGAAGCCCGGGCCGGTGTTGGTGCCGGTGTTGATCCGCAGCGGCGCCTCCTGCTGTGCGAGGCGGATGCCGCCGAGCGCGAGGCCGAGAGAGTCGCGGGCGATCGCGGGCGGAACCGCGTCGGTCATCTGGATCTTGGGTGCCGCCGGAGGCAGCACGCCGTAGGCGATCCAGGCGAGCGTGTGGTCGTACGCCGCGTTCTGCACCATGTGCTGGGGGATGCGGGACAGCGAGGGCAGCGCGCACGTCTGCGGCTCACCCGGATAGCCACCGGGATAGCTGCCGATGTCCCGCTTGCGCAGCGGGCCGTAGTCCCGGATGAGCTTCCAGTCGCCGTGCGACGCCCCGGCCACCTCCCAGCTGCGCAGGATCGCCGAGTCGGCCTGGGCACGGGCGGCCGCCGGCAGGATGCCGCCGCTCACGTCGCCCTCGGAGTTGACGCGGAACACCGGCGTCGGCAGGTCGGTGCGGAGCACGCCCCCACCGCCGTGCAGCACGACCGCGTCGAGCACGTTCGCGAGCGGCTGGACCGCGTTGTAGTAGTTCGCCAGACGGCCGGCCGACTGCGAGTGGCCGGTCGCGATCACGTAGCGCGGCCGGGGAAGCTCGCCGAGCGGTCCCTTCCGGCCGGTGGAGCCGCGGACGGCCTTCACGGCCTGGCTGAAGATGTCGTAGGACAGGCTGTCGTCGTTGACCGTCCCGCCCGCGGTCACGTCCAGCGTCCCGTAGCGGGCCGGGCTCCACGCCCTGAGCCCGGTCGCGGAGTGCACTCCGGCGCGCTGCGCGGAGACGCCGACCCAGGCGTACCCCTCCCGGATCAGGTGCTCGTGGGACTGGAACCAGTCGACCTCCTGGTCCCACTGGTTGCTCACGTTGTACCACTCGGCGATCACGACGCCGTTGAACGCGCGGGCGTCGGCCGGGCGGCGCACGACGAGGCGGGTGCGGTACGGGTTGCCGGTGCTGACCACGGTCGCGGTGCCGGTGCCGCGCGTCGCGTAACTCGTCGCCGTGCCGGAGACGAAGAACTCCTGCTCGACGTAGCCCGCCGATCTGAGGTCGACGTCGGTGGCGAGGAACGGATACCCGTGCTGGGGGCTCCCGACCGGAGAGGTGTTCGCGATCGGTCCCGTGAGCACCGGGTTCGCGACGTTCTCGCCGGTCGCCGTGGACGGGCGGGGCGCGGCGGGGCCGCCCGCGGGAGGACCGCCGTGAGGACCGCCAGGTGGCCCGCCGGGGCCCGTCGCGCTCGCCGGAGCGCAGAGGGGGATGGTCAGCGCGCCGGCGAGGCCGAGCGCGACCAGGCTTCTGCGGACGTTCCGAAGAGGAGGAAGGAGGGCAGGCAAGAACGTCACCTCGCTGAGAGAGAGGCTGCGCGGGCGGAGCGCCCGCGCCGGGGGTGTCTCTGAGGCAGAGACTAACTTCCGGGAAAGTCGAAAGATAGTCTTGCTTAACACAGACTTTATGTTGGACAGTCAAAAGTCCGCCATGTCGTGGACAAAGATGGATCGACAGACTCCTGTGCGCTCTCCGGCCCGTAGAACGCGGACGGCCCGCAGGCGTGCACAGCACACACCTGCGGGCCGTCCGGGCCGCCGGGACTCAAGTCCGGCTCGGGGCTATCCCCCGCAGCACCCTCCACCACAGCAGCCGCCGCCCGCGGGGCGGGCGGCGGCGGGGGCCCCGGACGCCTTGCCGGTGACCGCGACGGTGGACAGCAGCTTCACGGTGTCGTCGTGGCCGGAGGGGCAGGCCGCCGGGTCGCCGGCCTCGGCCATGGGGCGGTTGAGCTCGAACGTCGATCCGCACGCGCGGCAACGGTAGTCATAGCGAGGCATGCGTCCAGGGTACGGCCGATCCGCGGCGGCGGGCGCCTCACTCGAAGTGGACGGTGACGTAGTCGGCGATGGGCCGGTAGCCGAGCCGCTGGTAGACGGAGTTCGACGTCGGGTTGCCCAGGTCGGTGAACAACAGCACCTCGGTGGCTCCCTCGTCGAGTGCCTTCCTGGTGGCCGCGTGGGTGACGGCGCTGCCGTACCCACGGCCGCGTAGCTCGGGCGGGGTGTAGACGGGCCCGATGCGGGACATGCCGGCGATCGGGGCCGACACCCCGGCGATCGACACCGGCCGGTCGTCGTCCTCCCACCACAGCAGTTCGTCCCGGTTGAGGCGGGCGGCGACGACCGGGGTGGGATCGGCGGTGCGCTCGACGTGCGCCTCCGCCTGGAACTCGCGGAAGAACCGTACGGCGAGCGGCAGGTCGTCCGGCCCGGCGATCCTCGGCTTTCCCTTCGCGGAAGGGGGCCGCAGGGCGCCGAGCCGGTAGAGGCGCTGCGCCGTACGGCCGGTCGCCGGGCGCCACCACGCCCCGGCGAAGGTCTCCGCGGCGTCGACCGGACCGGTCACGCCCGCGATCTCCCGGTCCCGCTCGATGAGCGCGGCCACCAGCGCGGGGAGCGCGCCGGACGGCACGTCCCCGAGCACCAGGGGACGCGGCGGCGTGTGGCTGAAGGCGCCGGCGACCTCGCCCTCCTCGCCGGTCAGCCAGCCCATGAGGAGGTCGTCGGCGAACTGGCCGGTGCGGATCCCGCGCAGCACGGTCAGCATGACCGTGTTGCGGACGGGATCGCGCAACAGCCAGGGCTCCGCCGCCGCGGCGTACTCCTCCACCCCGGAGGTGATCGTCCACGTCATGACGCTGTTACGCCGCCGTCTCCACCAGGTAGGGCGCCCACTGCGGATCGCCGTCGAGCTGCGCGCCGATGAGCCGCCAGTGCGCGCCGTGCGGCACCGCCGGGGCCACGCGCAGCGCCCACCCCAGCTCCTCCAGCAGCCGGTCGGCCTTGCGGTGGTTGCACGGCATGCACGAGGCGACGCAGTTCTCCCAGGTGTGGGGGCCTCCCTTGGAGCGCGGGATCACGTGGTCGATCGTCTCGGCCCGCTGGCCGCAGTAGGCGCAGCGGAAGTTGTCCCGTCTCATCAGCGCGGCCCGGGTGAGCGGGATGCGCGTCCGGTACGGGATGCGGACGTAGCGCCGCAGCCGGATCACCGAGGGGACGTCGAGCGTGCGGGTGGCCGATCGGAGCACCGCTCCCCGGCCGTCCCGGTGGACGACGTCCGCCTTCTCTCTCAGCACCAGGATGACCGCCCGGTGCAGGGAGAGTGTGGTCAGCGGCTCGTACGTGGCGTTCAAAAGCAGGACTTGGCGCATCAGCCGACCTCCGCAGCAGCCTCGGCTGTGCGCCTGGGTTGTGGCCCCGCTGGCTGGGACCCGGATGCTTCCGTCACAGGGACCTCCGCCGGACGGCCCAGCGGATCGTCACCACGGCACCGCCCTTCACCAAAGTGTGGCCTTCTCGGCGGCCCCTCCGCCACCCCATAACCGGGGTCGATGAGGTGAACGACGGGAACGCCTGCTGGTTCTATGCCCAGCCGATCATCCCTTTACTCCAGTCTTGGCCGGGTACGGACTATGTACCGCCCCAGTCCCCCACCTGATTTAAAGTGCCAGAATGAGCCGACCGCAGTACCCGTCCGCCCGCCGTGACGACATCGTCGACGACCTCCACGGAACGCCGGTTCCCGATCCCTACCGCTGGCTGGAGGATTCGGACGCCCCGGAGGTCAAGGAGTGGCTGGACGCGCAGGAGACCCTGTTCCGGTCCGCCGAGCTGGAGGGGCGCGACCACTTCCGCGACCGGGTGGCGGAGCTGCTGCGGTCGGGATCGGTCGGCACGCCGTCCTGGCGCGGCGGGCGCCGCTTCTTCACCCGCCGCTTCCCCGAGCAGGAGCACCCGGTCCTGTACGTCGCGGACGAGGCCGGCGAGCGCGTCCTGCTCGACCCCACGGTCCTCGATCCCTCGGGGCTGACCACCCTCGACTCCTTCCAGCCGAGCAAGGAGGGCGACCGGCTCGCGTACCAGATCTCCGTGGGCGGCGACGAGGAGTCGCGCCTGTACGTCGTCGACGTGGCGACCGGAGAGCGGGTCGAGGGGCCGATCGACCGCTGCCGCTACTCCCCCGTCGCCTGGATCCCCGGCGGCGAGGCGTACTACTACGTGCGCAGGCTCGCGCCGTCGGAGGTCCCGGCCGGTGAGGAGCAGTACCACCGGCGGATCTACCTGCACCGCGTCGGCACGTCCCCCGACGACGACGTGATGATCTTCGGCGAGGGCCTGGAGAAGACCAACTACTACGGGGTGTCGGTCTCCCTCGACGGCCGCCGGCTGTCGATCTCCGCCTCGCGCGGCACGGCGCCGCGCAACGACCTGTGGGTGGCCGACCTCGCCGCGTCCTCGCCGGAGGCGCCGGAACTGGTCGCCGTACAGCAGGACGTCGACGCCCAGACCGGGCTCCACTTCGGCCGCGACGGCCGGCTCTACGTCTTCACCGACCTCGGCGCGCCGCGCGGCCGCGTCTGCGTCACCTCACCGGACACCCCCGGCCCGGAGCACTGGCGCGACCTGGTCCCCGAGGACCCGGAGGCGGTGCTGTCCGACTTCGCGATCCTCGACGACATGCCCGAGCCCGTCCTGCTCGTCGGCTGGACGCGCCACGCGATCGGCGAGATCTCCCTCCACGCCCTGGAGAGCGGCGAGCGGATCGGCGACGTCCCCCTGCCGGGGCTGGGGTCCGTCGGCGGGATCCTGGAACGCCCCGAGGGCGGGCACGAGGCCTGGTTCAGCTACACCGACGACATCACCCCCACCGCGATCTTCCGGTACGACGCGCTCACCGGCGAGACGACGCTCTGGGAGGCGCCCCCGGGCTCGGTGGAGGTGCCCGAGGCGACGACCGAGCAGGTCGTCTACCGGTCCAAGGACGGCACCGAGGTGCGCATGCTGGTCACCTCGCGCCCCGGCTCCGGGCCGCGTCCCACGATCCTGTACGGCTACGGCGGCTTCGGCGTGCCGATGAACCCCGGCTTCTCGGCCACCACCCTCGCCTGGGTCGAGGCGGGCGGCGTCTACGCCGTCGCCCAGCTGCGCGGCGGCGGCGAGGAGGGCGAGCAGTGGCACCGGGACGGGATGCTGGGCAAGAAGCAGAACGTCTTCGACGACCTGCACGCCGCCGCCGAGCACCTCATCGCCACCGGAGTGACCAGCCAGGACCGGCTCGCCATCTCCGGCGGCTCCAACGGCGGCCTGCTCGTCGGCGCCGCGCTCACCCAGCGCCCCGACCTGTACGCGGCCGTCGTCTGCTCGGCGCCCCTGCTCGACATGATCCGCTACGAGAGGTTCGGGCTCGGGGCGACCTGGAACGTCGAGTTCGGCTCGGCCGACGTGCCGGAGGAGTTCGCCTGGCTGTGGAGCTACTCGCCGTACCACCACGTGCGGGAGGGGGTGTCGTACCCGGCCACGCTGTTCGCGGTGTTCGGCTCCGACACCCGGGTCCACCCTCTGCACGCCTGGAAGATGGCCGCGGCCCTGCAGCACGCCCAGGCGGGCGAGCGGCCGATCCTGCTGCGTAACGAGACCGAGGTCGGGCACGGCGCCAGGGCCGTGAGCAGGTCGGTCGAGCTCGTGGCCGACCAGCTCGCGTTCCTGGCCCGGCACACCGGTCTGAAGCTGTCCTAACGCGGGAAGATGACGGTCTTGTGGCCGTCCAGCAGCACGCGGTGCTCCGCGTGCCAGCGGACGGCCCGGGCCAGCGCCTGGCATTCGAGGTCGCGGCCGATCGCGGCGAGGTCCTCCGGGGAGTGGGTGTGGTTCACCCGGGCGACCTCCTGCTCGATGATCGGCCCCTCGTCCAGGACGGGCGTCACGTAGTGCGCCGTGGCGCCGATCAGCTTCACCCCGCGCGAGTACGCCTGGTGGTACGGCTTGGCGCCCTTGAAGGACGGCAGGAACGAGTGGTGAATGTTGATCATCCGGCCCGCGAGCTTGGCGCACATCTCCTCGGAGAGCACCTGCATGTAGCGCGCCAGCACGACCACGTCGGCCTGGTAGTGGTCGACGAGGGTGAGGATCTCCGCCTCCTGCCGCGGCTTGGTCTCCGGCGTGACCGGCAGGTGGTGGTAGTCCACCCCGTACGACTGGGTGAGCGGGCGCAGGTCGGGATGGTTGGACGCGACACCCGCGATCTCGATCGGCAGCAGGCCCGAGCGCACCCGGTAGAGCAGGTCGTTGAGGCAGTGGTCGAACCGGCTGACCAGCACCAGCGCCCGCGTGCGCACCGCGAGGTCGAAGAGCTGGAAGTCCATGGCGAACTCGGGGGCGAGCGCGGCGAACTCCGCCCGCAGCTCGTCGATCGCGGGCTCGCCGGCGAACTGCACCCGCATGAAGAACCGCTCCGCGACGGGGTCGCCGAACTGCTGGCTCTCGATGATGTTGCAGCCCCGGCGGGCCAGCAGCCCCGACACGGCCGCGACCACTCCGGGCCGGTCCGGGCAGGACAGGGTCAGCACGTAATCAGCGCTCATGCTCAGTCAGATCCTCAGAGGGAAGTCGGTACCGGGTTCCAGGGTAGGGGCAGTCACCCGGAAGGTGAGGGCACGTGGAGACGGCGACGACGGACGACCGGCCGGCAGCGCGGGTGGTGTGCGTGGACGACCGGTCGCGGGTGCTGCTGATGCGCTGGCACGACCCGCTCGCCGGCCGGACGTTCTGGGAGCCCCCGGGCGGCGGCATCGAGCCCGGCGAGTCGCCGCTCCAGGCGGCCCGCCGGGAGCTGTGGGAGGAGACCGGCCTGCCCGGCGACGCCGTACAGGACCGGTGGGTGCCGGTGCACCGGGACTTCCACTGGCTCGGCCGGCACTACGTGAAGACCGAGCGCTTCTATCTCGCCCGGTTCGGCGTGGCGCCGCCGGTGGCCTCGGCCGAGCTGACCGAGGAGGAGAGCGGCGCCCTCCTGGGCCTGGCCTGGCACGAGATCTCCGCCCTCTCCGCCCTGCCCGAGCCGCTCGACCCGCTGGAGCTGCCCGGGATCATCGACCGCCTGCTCGCGACCGCGCCCTGACCCGCCCGGCCGCGGGCCCGGGATCAGCTCTCCTTCTCATGGCGCTCCAGCGCCGCGCGTACGTCGGGGTCGCCGGGGGCGAGGGCCAGCGCGCGGCGGAGGTCGAGCAGCGCCTCGACGCGGCGGCCGAGCGCGTCCAGGGCGGTCGCGCGGTTGAAGTAGAGGGCGGCGTCCTCCCCCAGCTCGATCGCCCGGGTCAGGTCCTCCACCGCTCCCGGGACGTCGCCGGTCGCGAAGCGCAGGGTCGCCCGGTTGGCCCAGGCCGAGGCCAGGCCGGCGTCGGCGGTCAGCGCCGCGTCGAACGCGAGCCCCGCCTCGGCGTACCGTCCGGCCGCCGTCTCGAGCTGCCCCAGCACGCCGTGCAGGTGCGCGTTGCCGGGGTCCAGGGCCAGCCCCGCCTCCACGTCCCGCCGGGCGGCCTCGTGCTCGCCGAGCATCTCCAGGATCCCGGCCCGGTTGACGTACGCGTCGAGCCAGCCGGGGTCGAGATCGAGCACGTGACCGAGGTCGGCCCGCGCGCCGTCCAGGTCTCCGGCGGCGAGGCGCAGCTCCGCCCGGTTGTAGTAGGCCTCGGGCAGCGGCGGGCTGACCCGCATCGCGGTCTCGTAGTCGGCCAGCGCCGCCTCGGTCCGCCCCATCTCCAGCAGCAGGTTTCCCCTGTCCAGGTAGTGGTCGGGGAAGGCCGGGTCGATCCCGACGGCGGCGTCGAAGTCGGCCAGCGCCTCCCGCCGGCGGCCCAGGCGCGCGAGGAGCTGCGCGCGGTTGGCGTGCAGGACCATCCGGTGCTGGGGGTGGGCGTCCGGCGGGAGGTCGCGCCGGGCCAGGTCGAGGGCCGACTCGACCAGGCCGAGCGCCTCGTGGAGCCGCCCCTCGCGCAGCTCGACGAGCGCCCGGCCGTTCTGGTCGAAGCCGAGCTTGAACGCCCGCTCCCGCCGGTCGGGCAGCAGCGTCGAGATCGCGATCGCCTCGTTGATCCACGCCCTGGCCCTCGGCAGGTCGCGTCGCGCCGGGTCGCGTTCCCGGGCGTCCAGCATCGCCGTGCCGTACGCCGCGGCGGCGTGCACGACCGGATCGACGCTGACCCTCCGCGCCTGGTCGTACAGCTCCTGCGCCTGCTCGCGCCGCCCCAGCCCGGCCAGCGCCGTCGCGGTGCGATGGACGAAGCGCCACCACGGTTCGGACCCCGGCTCGCAGAGCCGCAGCCCGCGCGAGCCCAGCTCCACGACCGCGTGCAGGAAGCCCTCGGCGACGCAGTGGTCCACCGCCGCCCACAGCGCCCGCGTGGCGGCGTCCGGGTCGCCGCCGTGCTCCAGGTGGTACGGCACCGCGCCGAGGGCGCTCTCCGCCGACTCGGCGCCGGCGCCGAGCTCGGCCGCCCTCAGGTCGTGCCGTCGCGCCCGCTCCTCCGCCGTCAGCGACAGGTACGCCCGGTAGGCGCGAGGGTCGTCGGAGGTGCAGTCAGAGGCCAGGTAGTCGTCCGGCGGCCCGTCCAGGGGCCGCGCCTCCACCGGCCGCATGCCCTCCCACGCCGGCTCGGCGGAGCCCAGGGCGAGAGTGAGATCCGGCACCCGGCGGGCCAGCACGCCCAGCAGCTCACGGTCCGCCGGATCGGCCTCGTGCAGGTTGTCCGCCAGCAGCGTGCGCGGCCCGGCGAGGTGGTCGCGGACGAACTCCGCGATCCCGTTGGCGATCCTGAGCGTACGGCGCGGCGCGGGCACGAGGATCCGTTCGTCCTCGGGCAGGCGGGCCTCGATGGTCTGGCGGCGGGCCGGCACCAGCGGGCGCAGGCTGGGCGCGACCGCGCGGATCTCGATGTCGTGGTCCGCCACCAGGCCCGGGGAACGCTCCAGGGCGGCAGGAACGATGGCGCGCAGGAGCGCGCCGCCGATCGTGTACGGACCGCGCAGCCTGCGGTGCCCGTTGACGACGGGCGCCAGAGGGGGCGGCGTCCCCAGTGTGCGGAGCGCCGCCACGCGGTCCCGGGCGAGGTCCCCCCGGACCCAGATGTGGTTCGGGCGGCGCCTCACCCCTTGTGAATGACGCTCGACGTGCCGCTGAGCTTCGTCGTTCCCGGTTTGCGGATAATGATCTTCTTCATCATGCCTCTTTCCCCACTCTTGTGGACAAGGCACAAGTATTCGCAGCGATCAGCTATCCGCCAAGAGATGTAACCATTATCTATCGCGGGAAAAGCGGGGAAACGACGGCGCTCAGCTGCTTCTCTATATAAATCACGACATTGTCGCCTCGGGCTTCGCGCCGCAACTCGCGCCATCCGGATTTGCGGTAGAGCGTCAGCGCCGCGACCTGCCGCAGTGTCGTGTCGCCGCGCAGGGTGGAGTAGCCGAGGCTGCGGGCACGCTCCTCGAGCGCCTCCGTCATCCGCGTGCCGTAACCACGCCGCTGGTGGTCGGGGTGGACCCGGAGCCGGCACATCTCGGCCGTGTGGCCGTCGATGCGCCGCAGGCCCCCCATGGCGACGATCCCCGCCGGGGCCACCTCTCCGACGAGGAAGTCACCCCCGGCGGCCAGGTAGACCTCGGTGATCCGGGGGAAGTCGTCGTCGTAGTAGACGCCGTCCCCCGGCACGACGCCCACCTGGGCCAGGCCGATCTGGTGCAGGGACCACACGGCGTCGAGGTCCGGCCACCGGTACCGCCGGATCCGCAGCGGGGCGGCCTCGCTCTCACCGGCTCCCCGGAGGGCGTCCCGCTCCAGATCACCCGCCGACGCTTCTTCTGCCACTCATCCTCCTCACCCGACGTCCTTGATCAGGTCCTTGGGGATGCCCACCCGGCTCTCCGCGAGCATCTCCCGGAACTGCTTGAGCTCGGGCGAGTCGCCGTGCTTGGCCCGCACCGCCTTCTCCAGGTCGTATCCGGGCTTGAGCAGGAGGTCGGTCCGGTGGTCCTTGTCGACCAACTCGATCGCGGCCCGGCCCAGCTGGAGCGCGGCCTCGACGTCGCCCTCGATCAGCCGGCACAGCGCCCGGTCGAACCGGATCAGGGTCTGGTCGAGCAGGTCCTCGTCCGAATAGTGGGAGAGCGCCTTCTCCAGGATCACGTCGGCCTCCACCGTCTGCCCCAGCCTCACCAGGACGTCGCCCTGGTAGAAGTAGAGCTGCCGCTCGGTGTAACCGAAGGCCGGGTCCTCCCGGTCGCTGGCGTTCATCTGCGAGAAGGCCGCCCTGGCCCGGTGCAGGGCCCGCTTGGCCTCCTCCACCACGTCGTGCCGCGATCCGCCGAGGCCGGCGATCTTCGCCAGCGCCCTCGCCTCGACCACCGGCGCCATGGTCCGTGCCGCGCACGGCGTCGTGCCGGCCAGGTCGCGGCTCTTCTTGGCGAGCGTCAGCGCCTCACGGGGGTCTCCGTAGTAGAGCGGGACCAGCGACTCCCGGGCGGTCACCCAGGCGCGCAGGGCGCGGTCGCCGGTCTCGTCGGCCGCCATCCGCCCGGTGCGGAAGAACGAGCGGGCCAGCCGCTGGTCGCCCAAGTCGATCATGAGCATGCCGGACAGCCCGGCGAGCTGCGCGGACATCCGGCACAGCCGCTCCTGCATCTCGACGGGCTGGCGGTGGTTCAGCGCCTTGCGCACGGCGGCGAACTCCAGCATCACGTCGCAGAGCAGCCGTACCGGCGGGGTGTTCATGTACTGCCGGCCGAACCCCGAAGTGGCCTGCTCCCACTGGTCGAGCATCGCCGGGGAGACGGTGGCCGCCACCATCGTCTCGTCCATCCGCCGCCGGAGATTCTCCACGGCGCCGAGCACCTCTTCGTTGAGCTCGTTCAGGCCGGCCGCGCTCACGGTGCCGCCGGCAAGGAGCCTCAACAGCGTCCTCCTCAGCACGTTCTCGTCCTCCTCGCCCCCGTCCAACGAAGGGGTGCAGTTGTCCGGCGAGGCCGGCGACGCCGGCCCCGCCCACGGAGCGGGTGAATTGCGTGGTTTGTTGTCTTCGAAGGAAGCGTCCACGAGGATCTCGTGCCCGTGGCCGCATATGCACGGGCCGTCGTAGCCCAGGGCGAGCGGCTCGACGTGGTAGACCAAGCACAGATAGTGGAGGTATTCCGGGCCGGGCCGCTTCATGCCCGACTCGTACGCGGACAGTAGCGTCTCGCCGATGCCGGGCACCGACTTTCCGTCCCTCTTGAAGAGGGCGCGCACCTGCTCGATCACGTCGGCCAGCGCCACACCGTGCGAGAGACGGTGGGCCTTGACCCGCGTCGTGCCGAACCGCTGCCCGCAGGCATCGTAGATCTGCCCGGCGATCTGGGCCAGGGTGTACCCGGCGGCCAGGCCCTGCGCCCGGACCTTGCGCGCGATCTCCGTCTCCCTGAGTTGCCTGCCGGACATCCCGGCCCCTCTCTCGTGGCCCGGCCGCACTCGCAGCCGCGTGTTTGACCGATCCCGAATCAGTCACGGAGGGTGACTCGCCCGTCGCACTCCGCCCACACCATAATGATGGAACACCCTTTGCGAGGCCAAGTCCCCAAGTGGAACAGATTGACTAAGGATCGTCTCCCGGCGGGGGTTTTCTTTCACCCGGCAGGGGTTTTCCTCCACCGCTCTTCTTGACCCGGCGTTGACCCGGGCCAGTCAGTGGGCCATCTTGGGCGCACCAGAGTGAGCGAGTGAAAACGCAAAGTACACAATCCGCCGGGAACGAAATGAAGGAGGACTGGCGGTGGGGAACGAGGATTTCCTGCGCCTGGAGCGTCTGGTGGCCGAACTCGACGCGCGGGGCCTGCTCGCGCGAGTCGTACACACCCCTTCGGGCCGCGCCTACGTGCGGGTCATCAACCCCGCCGCGACCAGCCTCACGGAGAACGTCGTCTGCCGGGCGGCGGACTACTGGTGGTCCTGGGGCGAGCGGATGCACCACGCGGACGACCCCGCCGGAGCGGCGTCAAAGGTCGCCCGCGTGCTCGCCGCCGTGAGCGAGTAGCCGCACCGACCACCGTCCGGCCCCGCCGAGGCAGGCGGGGCGGGGCGGTCACCGAGGGGATCCCCTCCCGGAGAACGGCGCCGGGCGCGCTTCCGGGTGCGTGCCCACGCCTTGCCGTGCCGTCACCGGAGCGTGTCTGTCCGCCCCCGCGGCGCCGGACGCGTTCCCGTCCCCCCGGCGATGTGACGGAGGCCGGATCTGTCGGCAGTATTGACTTCGTTCAACCGCTGCCGTCGATCCGATCCGTGGGGGGATCCACCTCGTGTTGCCGTTGTCGCCCGCGACGCCCAGTCCAGAGCCGAGCCCGACCCTGCCCGACCCGGACGTGATCGCGGCCAAGGTGGCGGCGGCGTGCGAGAAGAGCGAGGGCGTCTTCTGCACGGTGCTCAACAGCGCCTTCCCGGACCGGGACTTCCCCGCCTGGGTCCAGCTCGTGGCCGGCGTCGTGGACGTGCTCGTGCTGGTCGTACTGATCCTGGCCGGGACGCTGATCGTCCGGAAGGTGGCGCTCCGGCTGATCACCCGGCTCACCGTGCGGGCGAGCGTCGGCGTGCTGCCGGAGCGGCTGCGCGGCAAGGCGGTGCTGACGAGCGTGGACGCCGCGGCGGCGATCATGACCGAGCGCCGCAGGGCGCGCGCCGAGACCATGGGCTCGGTGCTGCGGAGCCTCGCGTCCGTCGTGATCCTGGGCACCGGGGCGCTGATGATATTCGCGAAGCTCGGGATACCGATCACGCCACTGCTCACCAGCGTCGGGATCATCGGTGTGGCGCTCGGCTTCGGCGCGCAGGAGCTGGTCAAGGACTTCATCGCCGGCATGTTCATGCTCCTGGAGGACCAGTACGGCGTGGGTGACGTGATCGACACCGGAGTGGCCACCGGCACCGTGGAGGCCGTCACGCTCCGCATCACCCGGCTGCGCGACGCCGACGGCAAGGTCTGGTACGTCCGCAACGGCACGATCACCCGGATCGGCAACGAGTCGCAGGGCTGGTCGAGGGCCCTGGTGGACGTGCCCGTTCCGTACGCGGCCGACATCGCGACGGTGCGCGACCTGCTCAAGAAGCTCGCCGACGACATGTGGGACGACCCGGAGTACCGCGACCTGGTGATCGTCGAGGAGCCGCAGGTCTTCGGGCTGGAGTCGGTGTCCGGCACGTCCGTGATCTTCCGGGTCAGCGTGAAGACCGTGCCGGCCCGGCACCTGGAGGTCGCCCGTGAGCTGCGGCTGCGGGTGAAGAAGACCTTCGACGAGAAGGGCATCGCCTTCGCCGCCTGACCTTACCGATCGACAACTGGCTTAGGCTGAAACCGTGACCAGCGAGCAGACCCTGTCCTTCTACGAGGTGGTCGGCGGCGAGGACGCCTTCCGGCGCCTCGTGCACCGGTTCTACGAAGGTGTGGCCGAAGACCCCCTGCTGCGTCCGCTCTACCCCGAGGAGGACCTCACCGGGGCCGAGGAGCGGCTGCGCCTGTTCCTCATCCAGTACTGGGGAGGTCCGAAGACCTACAGCGAGCAGCGCGGCCATCCCCGGCTGCGGATGCGGCACATGCCGTTCGTGATCGGCGAGGCCGAGCGGGACGCCTGGCTGCGCCACATGGGCGACGCCGTGCGCTCCCTCGAACTGCCGCCGGAGCGGGAGAAGCAGCTGTGGGACTACCTCGTCTACGCCGCCCACAGCCTGGTCAACGCATAAGCAACGCGGGCAGCGGGCAGCCCATGTGTCATGGAAAAAACCCCCTGGTGGCGTGATGCCGTCGTCTACGAGATCTACGTCCGCAGCTTCGCCGACGCCTCCGGCGACGGTACGGGTGACCTGGCGGGAATCCGGGACCGCCTGCCGTACCTCGCCGAACTCGGCGTCGACGCGATCTGGCTGACCCCCTTCTATCCCTCTCCCATGGCCGACGGCGGCTACGACGTGGCCGACTACCGCGACGTCGACGCGTTGTTCGGGACGCTGGCCGACTTCGACGACCTGGTCGCCGACGCGCACGCGCACGGACTGCGGCTGATGGTGGACATCGTGCCCAACCACAGCTCCTCCGCCCACCCGTGGTTCCAGAAGGCGCTGGCGGCCCCCAGAGGCTCGCAGGAGCGCGAGCGGTACATGTTCCGGGAGGGCGGCCCCGAGGGCACCGGCGGCGGCCACGGCGAGCCCAACAACTGGATGTCCACCTTCGGCGGCCCGGCCTGGACACAGGTGCCCGACGGGCAGTGGTACCTCCACCTCTTCGCGCCGGAGCAGCCCGACTTCAACTGGCGCAACCCCGAGGTGCGCGAGGAGTTCCTCGACATCCTGCGGTTCTGGCTGGACCGCGGCGTGGACGGCTTCCGCATCGACGTGGCGATGGGGCTGATCAAGGCGGAAGGGCTGCCCGACACCGATCCGGGGTTCACCGCCAAGTCGCCCATCTGGAGCCGGCCGGAGGTGCACGACGTCTACCGCGACTGGCGGCGGGTGCTCGACTCCTACCCCGGCACCCGCGTCGCCGTCGGCGAGGTCTGGACCGACTCCGCCGAGGACCTCGCGCTGTACGTGCGGCCGGACGAACTGCACCAGAGCTTCAACTTCGCCTGGCTGGAGGCTCCCTGGTCGGCCACGGCGTTCCGCAAGGTCATCGACGACACCCTCGTCGCCGTGGCCTCGCCGACCTGGGTGCTGTCCAACCACGACGTCGTACGGCACGTCACCCGCTATGGGCAGGGGTCGCTCGACCCCGGGGCCGGCCTCGCGCGGGGGCGTGCGGCGCTGCTGGCCATGCTCGCCCTCCCCGGCTCCGCGTACCTCTACCAGGGCGAGGAACTCGGGCTCCCCGAGGTGACCGACCTGCCGCCCGAGTCGCGGCAGGACCCGATCTTCGCGCGCTCGAACGGCGAGGTGCCGGGCCGGGACGGCTGCCGGGTGCCGATCCCGTGGTCGGGCACCGAGCCGCCGTACGGCTTCGGGCCGGGCGGGTCGTGGCTGCCGCAGCCCGCGGACTGGGCAGACCTCACGGCCGAACGGCAGGCCGCCGACCCGGCGTCCACGCTGTGGTTCTACCGGCAGGCGCTGCGGACGCGCCGGGAACTGCGCGGCACGCTGCCGGACGCGATCACGTGGCTGGACTCACCCGAGGAGACGCTGTTCTTCCAGCGAGGACGGCTGCTCTGCGTGGTCAACTGCGGCGAGGGCGCGGTCCCGCTGCCGCCGCACGACCAGGTGCTGATCACCAGCAGCCCGCTCGACGGCACCGACCTCCCGCCCGACACCGCCGCCTGGCTGCTCACCGCCTGACCTGAGCGCGGCCCGCGTCCCCACTCCCCCGCCGTCCGACCGCCCGCCACGTGCGACCGACCGGCCGCCGGTTCTCCGCGGCCGGTCCCAGGCGGGGCAGAGGCCGGTCCCAGGCGGGGCAGAGGCCGGTCCCAGGCGGGTCGCCGGAGAGGGCGGGGTCCGGGGCTCGGGGGGCTCAGGCGGGGGCGGAGAACCGGCGGAGGAAGGCGACCTCGTCCTCGCCGAGCCTGCGTGGCCACGCGGCAGCGGAGTCGTAGGCGACCAGGATCGTGCGCGCCTCGGCGTAGAGGGTCGCGTCGTCGCGGATCTCGTACGCCAGGGTGAACCGCGACCTGGAGATCTCGGTCACCCACACCTCGACGCGCACGGGGTCGGGGCGAAAGTTCAGCGGCCGCCGGTAGTCGATCTCCTGCCGGGCGACCACCAGGTCGAGCCGGTTGCCCTCGCCGTCGCGCGGGCGCTCCCACAGCATGGACACCCGCGCGTCTTCGAGGTAGTCGAAGAACCGGACGTTGTTGACGTGGCCGTAGCTGTCGATGTCGGCGAAGCGCACCTTGCGCTCGAAGACGTAACGGTGGGCATGCTCAGCGGGGCGCGGCTCGGTCACCCGTCAAAACTAGTGCCCCTGCTCACGAGGTTCGGCCGGGCGGCGCGGTGTCCACGGTGATGCCGCGAAGTCCCCCGCCGGGCACGGCGGGGGACGGGACGCGGGTCCTGGTCAGTCGCGGGTGAGCTTGCGGTAGGTGACGCGGTGCGGGCGGGCCGCCTCCGCGCCCAGGCGCTCGATCTTGTTCTTCTCGTAGTCGGCGTAGTTGCCCTCGAACCAGAACCAGTTCGAGCCCTCTTCCCACGCGAGGATGTGGGTCGCGATCCGGTCGAGGAACCACCGGTCGTGCGAGGTGATCACGGCGCAGCCCGGGAAGTCGAGCAGCGCGTTCTCCAGGCTGGAGAGGGTCTCGGTGTCGAGGTCGTTGGTGGGCTCGTCCAGCAGCAGCACGTTGCCGCCCTGCTTGAGCGTGAGCGCGAGGTTGAGGCGGTTGCGCTCGCCGCCGGACAGGATGCCCGCGAGCTTCTGCTGGTCGGGGCCCTTGAACCCGAACGCCGCGACGTACGCCCGGGACGGCATCTCGACGTTGCCGACCTTGATGTGGTCGAGCCCGTCGGAGACGACCTGCCAGACGTTCTTCGCGGGGTCGATGCCGGCCCTGCTCTGGTCCACGTACGAGATCTTGACGGTGTCACCGACGGTGATCGACCCGCTGTCGGGGTTCTCGGCACCGGTGATCATCCGGAACAGCGTGGTCTTGCCGACGCCGTTCGGGCCGATGATGCCGACGATGCCGTTGCGGGGCAGGTCGAAGGAGAGCTCGTCCATGAGCAGCCGGTCGGCGAAGCCCTTGCTCAGCTTCTCGGACCGGATGACCGTCGTGCCGAGGCGCGGGCCCGGCGGGATCTGGATCTCCTCGAAGTCGAGCTTGCGATACTTGTCGGCCTCGGCGGCCATCTCCTCGTAGCGCTGGAGACGGGCGCGGCTCTTGGTCTGCCGGGCGCGGGCGTTCGACCGCACCCACTGCAGTTCCTCCTCGAGGCGCTTCTTGCGCTTGACGTCCTTCTGCCCCTCGACCTTCAGACGCGCGGCCTTGGCCTCCAGGTAGGTGGAGTAGTTGCCCTCGTAGGGGAAGCAGCGGCCGCGGTCCAGCTCCAGGATCCAGTTCGCGACGTTGTCCAGGAAATAGCGGTCGTGGGTGACGGCCAGGACGGTGCCGGGGTACTTCTCCAGGTGCTGCTCCAGCCACTGCACGCTCTCGGCGTCGAGGTGGTTGGTGGGCTCGTCGAGCAGCAGCAGGTCGGGCTGTTCGAGCAGCAGCTTGCACAGCGCGACCCGGCGGCGCTCGCCACCGCTGAGCTGGGTGACGTCGGCGTCGGGCGGCGGGCAGCGCAGCGCGTCCATGGCCTGTTCGAGCTGGCTGTCGAGGTCCCACGCGTTCCGGTGGTCGAGGGCGTCCTGCAGGCGGCCCATCTCCTCCAGCAACGCGTCGCTGTAATCGGTGGCCATCTGCTCGGCGATCTCGTTGAACCGGTCGAGCATCGCCTTGGTCTCGGCCACGCCCTCCTCGACGTTGCCGAGCACCGTCTTGGCGTCGTTGAGCGGCGGCTCCTGCTGGAGGATGCCGACCGTGAAGCCGGGCATCAGCCGGGCCTCACCGTTGGACGGCTGCTCCAGCCCCGCCATCATCTTGAGCAGCGTGGACTTGCCCGTGCCGTTCGGGCCCAGGACGCCGATCTTGGCCCCCGGCAGGAACGACAGCGTGACGTCGTCGAGGACCACTTTGTCGCCGTGCGCCTTGCGCACGCGCTGCAACGTGTAGATGTACTCCGGCATGCCTTCAAGCCTAGGGGATCGCACCGGCAGCGCCGTCCGCGCTGCGGGGAGGAGGGGCCAGTGGGGCGGCGGGGAGGCAGATCCTGTCCCTGCCGAGCTCCTTGGCGCGGTAGAGGGCGAGGTCCGCCGCCGCGAGCAGCTCCAGCAGGTCCTCGCCGTGGATGTTCAGGATGGCGACCCCGGCGGAGACCGTGACCGTGACCGCCGCCTGCTCGGTGGGCACCGCCATGCGGCTCACCCGGACGCGCAGCCGTTCGGCCACCCGCCGCGCCTCGTGCACGTCGGCGCCCGGGAGCAGCACGACGAACTCCTCGCCGCCGAACCGGCCCACCACGTCGTACTCCCGCAGCTGCGTGCGGAGGGTGGCGGCCACCTCGGCGAGCACCTGGTCGCCGACCAGGTGGCCGTACGTGTCGTTGACCTTCTTGAAGTGGTCGATGTCGACCAGCACCAGCGCGAGCGGGTTCCCGGTCCGCTGCGCCCTGACGATCTCGGTGTCCGCCTCCCGCTGCCAGGCGGCCGCGTTCAGCAGGCCGGTCTTCGCGTCCGTCCGGGCCGCCGCCTGGAGCTGCGCGTGCAGCAGGCTCCGCTGGAGCAGCACGACGGGCGGCAGCACGAGCAGCAGCAGCGCGAGGTTGATCCCGCAGACGACGGCGACGAGCACGCCGAGGCACAGCTCGACGGCGTCGAGCAGGACGCGCTCGCGGTCCCACAGGACCTCGCCCCAGCGGCCCTCGGGATCGGACGCGTGCGCCGCGACCGCGATCAGCGCCGTGTTGAGCACGGTGAACAGCACCGCGCAGGCCGCGGCGACCAGGATCGGCCTGCCCTGCCCCGAGGACAGCCGCGCCGGCACGACCACCCAGTGATGGAAGGCCGTCGACGCGGCGCCCGCCGCGAGCCCGATCGCCGCCGCGCTGAACACCCGCCGGTAGAGCACGGTCGCCCGCACCCTGAGCTGGAGCAGGATCTGCATCGGGACGGGCGCCAGCAGGGCGTAGACCGGCGGAAGCAGGAACGCCGCCGGAAGCCACCAGGCCGACAGCAGGTCGCGGGACACGCCCGCGGGCATGCCGAGGCGGCGGGTGGCCTCGATGCAGACCGCGCCGCACAGCGTGAGCGCCCCGAACATGGCGAGGTCACAGGCATGGAAGACGGTCGCCCTGGCCAGCACCGCGACCAGGACGGTGTAGAACGCCAGAATCGCGCAGACATAGGACACGAGGGCGGGCGGCTGGGTCAGCAACGGCCAGCGGCTCCGGGAGCAGATGGCGCCGCGCGGCCTCGCCGAGGTCTGACCGGTTGCCGTCATCCCGCCCCCCAACGACGCCAAATCAGCATCTCACGATGTGTAACACAATAGTTGCGGAGTGTGCGACGCGCGACGGGAACCGCTCCCTTGGCACGGGGCCATCTGCATCCGATGGGCTGCGAGGGTCTCTGTGGCGATTTGCCCGGAGCCCGGCGCCCGGCGCCCGGAACTCGGCGCCCGGAACTCGGCGCCCGGCGACCTCCCGTGCCCCACGCCACCGCCCACGCGCCACCCCACGCCCAGCGCCGCACTCCCGTGACCAGCGGGTTCAGGCCCGCCAGGGGGCGTGGGGGCAGGGAGCCGTCCGCGTCGTCCCGCACCCCCAGGCGTCACCCATGCGCCGTCCCACACCCCGCCGGGAACTCCCGTGACCAGCGCGTTCAGGCTGCGAGGGCGCGTGGGAGCAGGGAGCCGTCCGCGTCGTCCCGCACCCCCAGGCGTCACCCATGCGCCGTCCCACACCCCGCCGGGAACTCCCGTGACCAGCGCGTTCAGGCTGCGAGGGCGCGTGGGAGCAGGGAGTCGTCCATGTCGTCGGCGTCGTCCGTGTCGTCGGCGTCGTCCGTGTCGTCGGCTTGCGGCCCCGCGCCGGACCCCGCGCTCGTGACGACGCCCGCGTCCCCCTCGGCACCAGGCTCGGTGCCGACCTCCGTGCCGACCTCCGTGCCGACCTCCGTGCCGACCTCCGTGCCGAGCCCTGCGTCGAGTTCCGCGCCCGCCGTCGGCACGCCGCGCTCCCCATAGGTGGCCCCGAGGGCGGGGCGCTCCGGCGGGGTCGTGCCCCGGCCTCCGACGAGGGCGTCGAAAGCCTCGTCGGCTTCGCCACCGTCGGCGGTGGGGGTGCCGGCGAAAGGGCCCCCGGGGGAAGGGGCGCCGGGGGCGGTGCGGCCGGTCAGCTCCCACTCCCTCGTGGCGTCCTCCATCGCCTGGCGGTCGTCGTCGCTGACCGCTCCGGCGGAGTAGGCGCGGATCGGCTTCTCGTAGGTGGTGATGCCCCACTTCAGGTCGTGGCCGACGGAACTCGCCTCGATCTCGGCCCAGAACCGCTGCTCGCCCTCCCGCTCGAACTGCTTGATCCGCAGCTTGCCGTACACCACGACCGGATGGCCCTTGCGGACCGACTGCTGGACGTTGTCGGCCAGCCCCCGGTAGCAGCGGACCACGTAGTAGGTGGTGTCCCTGGTCTGCCAGGTGTTGGTCTGCTGGTCGAGCACGCGCCGGTTGACGGCCATCCGCATGGACGTGACGCGCGAGCCGTCACGGAACCGGTACTGCCGTGGGTCGTCGGTGACGTTCCCGCTCAACGTGACGTAGATGTCGCTCATGGAAGTGCCTCTCCGGCCCGGTCACCCGCCGGGCTCGGATGACACCCTCGCCGGGACGGCCGTTCCCGTACGGGCCGGAAACGCGTTCTGTGGACGGGCGGGCGCCTGTGGACGACCGGCCGTGGACGAGCTGCGGGGTCAGCGGCGGGTGGCCGCCATCGCGCCGAAGAAGTCGTTGTAGCGGTTGAGTTCGCGTTCGACCGGCTGGACGACCATGTCCTGCGCGAGGAGGTCCACGCGGCGTCTCATGTCGCGTTCCAGGCGGTCGCGTTCCCTGCCCGCGCCCAGGACCACGAAATTCCTGCTCGCCATGGCGGAGAACAGCCCGAGCCCGAGGACGCTGATCACCATCAGTCCCACCCACGGCAGCAGGGCCACGTCGCCGAGGATCTCGGCCGGCGGCCGGCCCGCCTCGAACACGCCGTACGCCAGGATCGCACCGGCCCAGGCCAGGCCCGCGGCGAACATGACCACCAGGAGGTACTGCCAGATCTTCAGCAGCCACCACCAGCCGGGCACCCGGTCGAGCGGCGGGGCCACCTCCGACAGTTCGGCGGAGAGCGCCCCGGGCAGCTCGGCGGACCGGGACCGGGCGGCCTGGCGCACGCCGTCGCGCCACTGATCCGGCATGCC
Organism: Microbispora cellulosiformans; assembly: GCF_008728085.1. Lineage (NCBI taxonomy): Bacteria > Bacillati > Actinomycetota > Actinomycetes > Streptosporangiales > Streptosporangiaceae > Microbispora > Microbispora cellulosiformans. The sequence goes on from NZ_VYTZ01000007.1 coordinate 65,046, forward strand.
GGCGGTGAGCCCGTCGGAGAGCGCCGTCACGGCGTTGTCCACCTCGGCGGGCTGGGCCGTGACCGAGCTGCCGACCAGACCGCGGATGTCGTCCTTCACGGCCCCGAGGCGCAGGCTCTTGAGCGGATCGGGCCGCACGCGGCCGGCCCAGCGCGCGTACGGCCACCCGACCCAGGAGACCGAGCGGACGCCGTACACGTTCTCCATCGCCTCGCCGAGCGCGGAGACGCCGATCGCGTCGCACAGGGCGTCGACGAGCGCGGCACGCCGCGCGCCGTCCACCGCCGGCTCGACCCGCAGCATCTCGGGGAGATCCTTCACCAGCCGCGCCACCAGCCGGTCGAGGTCGGCTTCGAGCCGCTGGTAGGCCGCGCGCCGGGCGGTGACGGACTCGGCCAGGACGGCCTTCAGGCCGTCGACGCCCTCGCCGGTGACGGCGGAGGTGGTGACCACGCGGGGGTGGGCGACGCCCTCACGCCGGAGGAGCTCCTCCAGATCGCCCGCACACTCGGCCTGCTCCTCGGAGGTGAGCCGGTCGGCCTGGTTCAGCACGAAGACCGTCACCGCGTCGTGCCCGGTCAGCTCGGCGACGTAACGCCGGTGGACGGAGGCGTCGGCGTATTTCTGCGGGTCGAGCACCCACACGACGAGGTCGGCCAGCTGGATGAGCCGATGGGCCTCGGGATCGGTGAGCGCGCGGATCGAGTCGTGGTCGGGCAGGTCCAGCAGGATCAGCCCGTGCAACTGGCTCTCGCCCCTGTCCAGGGCGCTGGCCCGGGCGAACCGGTGCCGCCACTGGATCTGCAGCCAGTCGAGCAGCGGGCTCGCGCCGTCGATGCCCCACACGCAGGCGTGGGTGCGGGCCGTGGTCGGCCGGCGTGCTCCGGTGGGTGAGAGCTCCAGCCCGGAGATGGCGTTGAACAGGGAGGACTTGCCGCTTCCGGTGCCCCCGGCGAGCGCGACGACGGTGTGGTCGGACGACAGCTTGAGCCGGTCGCCCGCGCGCAGCAGGAGCTGGGCCGCCTCGGTGATCAGCGCCGGGTCGACCCGCCCCTGACCCAACTCGACGATCTTGGCCAGGGCGGCGAGCCTGGACCCCAGCCCGTGCTGCGTTTCGGCGGTGCTGACAGTCGTCATCGATCCCTCACCGTCGGTGCCCGGGGCGTCCGGGCCGGATGGGCTCCGTCATCGTGCGACCTCGAGGTTGTACGTCGCCTGGTAGAGCCGCGTCGCCGCGGCCTCGTCCGGTATGCCCGCGCTGTCGAGGGCGTCGACGTACCTGAGCGTCTCCTCGTCGAAGAGCAGGCCGATTCTGGCCCGCAGGTCGCTGCGGGCCTTGGCGCTGATGCTGCGCAGCGACTCGGCCCCGAGCAGGCCGCGCAGCAGCCGCTGGGGCAGCGCCGCGGCGCCGGTGGCGGTCTGCGGGTCCGTGGCGCCGTAGCCGAGCAGGCCGATCATGAAGATCAGCGAAAGCGACTCCACGTCGAACGAGACCAGCTTGGCCACCGAGCGCTTGGTCACGCCCTCGGTGCGGATCAGCTCGGTGACGTGCTCCTGCCAGGCGGCGACCGTCCTCACCGTCCTACGGGCGATGTCCTCCGGCGGACGGCCGAGCCCGGGAGTGGCGGCAAGCCGGTCGCCCGCGCCCGCGCGCTGCCTCCACCGGGTCACGACCTCCTCGGCGGCCCGCTCGACGGCCGAGGTGACCAGGGATTCGAGGCCGGCGCGGATCGCCGCCTTCAGCCCGCGGACCCGCTCGGGGCCCTGGTGCTGGCCCTTGGCGCCGCGGCGCAGCTGCAGCGTGCGCATGAGGTCGCCGGAGCCGGCGAAGTCCTGCCACCGCGCGAGCACCTCGCCCCGCAGCAGCGAGCCGTCCCGTGTCGCCTCGTCGATGTCCGTGAGCGCCCCCATGTACGCCGCGTCCACGTCGGAGCGCAGGTCGGCGCGCAGCGCGACCTGGGTCTCCAGGTGCCGGGCGAGCGCGGGCAGGCGGGTGCGGAAGCTGTTGAGCACGCCGTTCAGCGTCGTCCGTACGGCCTCCTCCCGACGTTCGTCGTCGACGGACAGCCCGGTCAGCCACATGCGCAGCTCGGCGATCTCGATCTCGGGCAGCCGCCCTTCCTGGACGGACGTCTCGTTGATGACGAACCGCTCGACGTCGCCGAGGCCGTACTCCTTCAGCATCCGGCCGAAGTGCTTCATGATGACGTCGCGGGACCGGGCCGGCACCCGGGACAGCACGATGACCAGGCGCGCCCGGCGCTCCTTGGCCCGCCGCAGCAGGCCCCACGACGGCGCGTCGGCGTAGCGGGACGCCGTGGTGACGAACACCCACAGGTCGGCGGCGTCCAGCATGCGGTGCGCGATCTCGTGGTGCTCCTCCACGACCGAGTCGATGTCGGGCGTGTCGAGCAGGGCCACCCCCGCGGGCATCGACGGGCTCGGCACCAGGACGACGCCGCCGGGCGCGGCCTCGGCCGGGGGCTCGTCGAGCCTCTCCAGGCCGCCGAGGAGATCGCCCCGCGCGTACCACTCGAGGTCGCCGGGATGGACGGCGAGCACGGGCGTGCCCGTGGTCGGGCGGCGCACTCCCGTGGCCGTGACCCGGCGTCCCGCGAGCGAGTTGACGATGGTGGACTTGCCCGCCCCCGTGGACCCCGCCACGACGATCAGCGCGGGCGCGGTGCTCAGGTGGACGCGCGGGATGACGTAGTCGTCGAGCTGGGCCAGCACGGCCGCCTGCGCCTTGCGCGCCTCCTCCGACCCCGGCACGTCGAGGCCGAAGTGCAGGTCCTTGACCGCCGTGCGAAGCTGGTTGAGCGCGTCCGTCAGCGCGGCGGATACCGGCTCCGGCATCGGGATCTCGCGGACCCGGTCCTCGCCCGGCGCGTCCTCGCCGTCTTCGCCCGGCAGGTACTCGCCGTCCGCCGCGTCCTCGGCGTTCTCGCCGTCCCCCGTGCCGGTCGCGCCCGCCTCGGCTTCCAGGTCGGCCGCGGCTTCCAGGTCGGCCCCGGCTTCCGGGTCCGTCGCGTCTGCCGGGTCCTCCGCGCCGGTCGCGCGGGTGTCTTCCTCCATGCCGGCGACGCCTGCCGCTGCTACCTCGCCGGCCGCGTCCGCCAGGTCCGCGTCGCCTTCGGCGGCGTTCTCCGTGTCGTCCTCGGCGGCGTCGTCCTGGCCGTCGTCTCGTACGTCTCCGGGCGCCGCCTCAGATCCGTCCTCGTCCGGAGTGGACCCGTCGTCCGCCGCGCCGGGCCCGGCCTCGTCCGTCCCGGGTCCGCCGGGGCCGGAGATCTCGGACGGAGCGTGGCGGGTCGTGGGCTCCGGATCGCCGGGCCGCAGGACGGGGACGTCGTCGCGGATCTGGGGAAACGCGACCGTCCGCTCCCCCGGCGACTCGGGTGGCGGATCCCCGGCGCCCGGCTCGCCGGTCACGGCCTCGCCCGGACCCGCGCCGGTCCCGTGGTCGGGCGTCTTCCTGGCTGCCGATCTCACGGAACCCGCTCCGCTCGCACCATTTCGATCTCCTGGCCGACCTTGACGACCTCGCCGACGATCACGATCGCCGGAGGCCGCACTCCGGCCGCGGTCACCCGTTCCGCCACCGTCGACAAGGTCGCGGTAACGGCTCGCTGGGTCGGAAGAGTACCGTCCTGTACCACCATCACGGGAGTTTCCGGCGAACGTCCGTCTCGAAGCAGCGCCTCGGCGATCTCCTTGATCCTTTCGACCGCCATCAGAAGTATCAGGGTTCCCGCGGATCGCGCCAGTCCCGGCCAGTCGACGGTGGACCTCGGGTCGCCGGGGGCGACGTGCACCGAGACGACGTGGAACTCCTGGCTCACGCCGCGATGGGTGACCGGCACCCCGGCCGCGCCGGGAACCGCGACCGCGCTGGTGATCCCGGGCACCACGGTCACCGGGATGCCCGCGCGGGCGCAGGCGATCATCTCCTCGCCGCCCCGGCCGAAGACGAAGGGATCGCCGCCCTTCAGCCGTACGACGAACTTGCCCATCCGGGCGTGCTCGACGAGCAGTTCGTTGATCTTCTCCTGGGACAGCGACCGGCCGTACGGGACCTTCGCGGCGTCGATCAGCTCGACGTCGGGGGAAAGCTCGTCCAGGAGGGCGCGCGGCGCCAGGCGGTCGGCCACCACCACGTCGGCCTGGGCCAGAAGCTGGCGGCCGCGCACGGTGATCAGGCCGGGGTCGCCGGGGCCGCCGCCGACCAGGGCCACCCCGACCGGCCTGGTGCGGTGCCGCCGGGCGTCGACGGTCCCGTCCCTGAGCGCGCCGACGATGGCGTCGCGGATCCCCGCCGCACGCCGGGGGTCGCCGCCCGCGGTGACCGCGACGCCGATCTCGTCCACCCGGCCGTGCGCGGGGGTCCAGGCGGCGGAGGCGTCCTTGTCGTCCGCCCTGACGCACCAGATGCGCTTGGCCTCGGCCTCGGCGGCGACGGCGGTGTTGACCTCGCGGTGGTCGGTGCAGACGTGCACGAGCCACGCGCCGTCGCAGTCGCCGACCTGGTACGGACGCCGTTCCCAGGTCACCCGCCCGGCGGCGATGAGATCGTCCAGCGCGGGGGTCACACTGGGCGAGATCAGGGTGACGGAGGCTCCCGCGTCGAGCAGCGCGGGAATCCGCCTCTGGGCGACGCGTCCGCCGCCGACCACGAGCACACGCCGCCCGTCGAGGCGCAGGCCGAGCAGGTAGGGCGCCATGACCTCAGTCTCCCTGTTGCGTCAAGGGTGCATAGTTAGGAGGCAAACCTACCCGCTGGGCTCCGGCCGCATTCACCGGACGAGACCGGCAGGGTCGCGGGCGGGTCCTCCACCGGCTCAATCGCCCTTGTCCGCCACGCCGGCGGAGTCGAAGGTGGCGACCTCGTGCATCACCCGCACCGCCGCGCTGACGAGAGGGTGGGCGAGCAGGCCGCCGGTGCCCTCTCCGAGGCGGAGCCGCAGGTCGACGAGGGGCTCCAGGCCCAGGTGCGTCAGCGCCACCGCGTGCCCGGGCTCCGCCGACCGGTGCCCGGCCAGGCAGTATCCGACGGTGTCCGGGGCGAGCGCGCACGCGGCCAGGGCCGAGGCTCCAGCGATCACCCCGTCGAGGATCACCGGCACCCGGGCCGCGGCGGCGCCGATCACGAAACCCGCGATCGCCGCGTGCTCCAGCCCGCCGACCGCCGCGAGCACGCGCAGCGCGGCGTCCGGGCCGCCGGGTACGGCCTCCGCCTCGGCGATCCCGTTGACCCGCAGGCCGCGCCGGACGATCTCGATCTTGTGCTGATAGGTGGCGTCGTCGACGCCGGTGCCCCGCCCGGTGACCCCGGCGGCCTCCCTGCCCGTGAAGGCGCAGATCAGTGCGGCCGAGGCGGTGGTGTTCGCGATGCCCATGTCGCCGGTCACCAGGCACCGCGCACCCGCGGCGACGAGATCGCGGGCGACCTCGACGCCGGCCGTCAGGGCCGCGGTCGCCTGGTCCCGCGTCATCGCCGGGCCCTGGGACAGGTCGGCCGTGCCGTACGCGACCTTGCGGACGAGCAGTCCGTCGGCGGGAGCCAGGTCGGCCGCGACACCCACGTCCACCACGGTCACCGACGCGCCCACCTGCGCGGCGAAGGCGTTGGCGACCGCTCCTCCGGCGGCGAAGTTGGCCACCATCTGCGCGGTGACCTCCTGCGGCCAGGGGCTCACCCCCTGCGCGTGCACGCCGTGGTCGGCCGCGAAGATCGCCAGGGCGGCCGGGGCGGGAAGCGGCGGCGGGCAGGCGCCCGCGATGCCGGCCAGCCGGACCGCGACGTCCTCCAGCACCCCCAGAGAGCCGCTCGGCTTGGTGAGCCTGTCCTGATGCGCCCGGGCCTCCGCCATCGGGCCGGGCTCGACCGGCCGGACGGCGCCGAGCGTCTCGCCGAGGGACGTCATGTTCTCTCTCTCCTCGCTTCGTCGCGGCTCCGGCGTGTCAGCCCACCACGTCGGCCCGCGAGGCTGAACCAGCGATCCGGTCCGGTACGCCGGCCTGCCGGCCCGCCACGCCTGACTGCTCGTCACGCCCGCCCACGACAGTCAGCCCGCCCGATCGCCGAGTCCGGCCGGCACGCCCGAACGAGCCGGGCTACACCGCGCTGGCCACTCCGGGCTGGGCGAGCGGTCCGTCGGGTGAACCGCCGCGGATCTCCGTGACGGCCTCGGCGTGGCCGGTCGCGCCGATCATGGTATCGGTCTCGGCGGCGGCCTCCGTCCTCCCGTCGAACGACTCGGCATCGAACGACTCGGCATCGAACGACTCGGCATCGAACGACTCACCGTCGAACACCTCGGCATCGAACGCCTCCGTGCCGAAGACCTCCGCGTCGAACGCCTCTGAGGAGAGCACCTCGGCGTCGAACGTCTCCACGTCGAGAGCGTCGGCGTCGAGCGTCTCGATCACGGGCACGTCCGGTGCCGCCGTCCCGATCGCGGGCACGGCGACCGGCCCGACGACGGACGGGCGGCCCGAAACCGCCGCGGCCGGTCGCGTCGCGGCGGGGATGGTGACCGGCGCCGGGGAGTGCCCGGCTCCCGCGAGCGCCTCCTCGTACCGGTCGATGACCACGTCGGCGAGGCCCTCGCAGTCGCCGATCACCTCGGCGCAGCGGATGTCGAGCCCCTCGTGGTTGGCGCCGTAGGCGAGCGCCTGCGCCCAGATGCGTTCGAGGACGGCGCCCGCGAACAGGACGTACGGAAGGACGATCACGCGCTTGGCGCCGAGCCTGCGGCAGCGCTCCAGGCCCCCGGGCACGCCGGGGCGGGTGTGCGAGACGTAGGCGGTCTCCACGGTCAGCAGGTCGGCGGCGTGGGTCTCCCAGAACAGCCGCGAGACCCGGTGGACCTCGGCGTTCACGGCGGGATCGGTGGAGCCGTGCCCGACGAGGACGACCGCGGTCTCGCCCGGCGTGATCTCGGCGGGCGGTTCGTCGGCGACGAACCGGGGCATCTCGGCGCGGGCGTCGGCGAGTCGCTCCGCGAGCAGCCTGAGCACACGGGGATCGGGCCCGAGCGGGCGGCCGAGGTCGTACTCCAGCGTCGGATGCCGTTCCTGTTCGAGTGCCATGGTGCCGGGGATGTCCCCGAGCGCGCGCCGGTCTCCGGTCAGGCTGAGCGGCAGGGCCACCAGATGGTGGTGGCCCCGGGCCACCAGGGAGGCGATGGACTGGCCGAGCTGGGGGCGGGCGTTCGTGATGAAGCCGCCGCTCACCTCGGCGGGAAGCCCGTCGAGGCGGCAGCGGAGCCGGTGGACGAACCTGCCGAACTCGGCCACGCCGGTCTCATCGTGGGTGCCATGGCCGATGAGCAGCAGCGGCGGTTTCATCTAATCGATCTCCCCTGCGTAGACCTGCGTGTCGTTCACGATCCCCCGCTCTCCCCGATTCCCCGCCTCCGCCGCGGCGCCCGCGCTCACCGGTCGTGCCGGGCGTGCCGTGGGCGGGGTGCCGGGCACGCGTGACGGCGGGCGCTTCCTCGTCCCATGGAGTCGCTCGTGCTCGCCTCCACTCACCGCCGGCACTCACTGCCGGTGCGCTCCGGACGGCCGGCGACCCGGCCGGGCCGCTCCGTCGCTCCCGCCGGCCGGCGGGACGCTCTGGCAGGCGAGAATAACCTTTCGGCCCCAATCATGGAGGTCTCTTGACCGGAGGGCCCAGGGTCTAGAGCGATTCTTTACCTATTGCCATGAAATTTCCCCGTTGAGGATGCTGAAGAGCACGGCGTCGGCCCAGCCTCCCGGCACGGGCAGTGCCTGCCGCATGATGCCCTCCTCGATGAACCCGGCCTTCCTCGCGACCGCCTGGCTGGGCCGGTTGCCCGTCGCCACCAGCAGGTGGGCCCGGTGGAACCCGAGATCGAACAGGTGCGCGGTGGCCATGCGGACCGCCTCCACGGCGTACCCCTGGCGCCTGGCCCACGGCGCGATCCAGTACCCCAGCTCCGCGTCGCCGCGCTCGTGGTCCTCGCGCTGCACGCCGACGGCGCCGGCGAGCCGTCCCCCGTCCCGCGGCTGTATCGCGAAGTTGCCACCATAGCCGGGGCCCGGCGCGTGCGCGAGGCGGGTGCACCACTCCAGCGCGCGTTCCAGCGTGTAGCCCTCGGCCCACGGCATCCAGCGGGCGATCTCCGCGTCACCTCTGACCGCGTCGACCATGTCGAAGGCGTCCTGCCGGGCGAACGGCCGCAGGACCAGCCGCTCGCTCTCGATCCGGCGGCGTGGCGCCTGCCGCTCGTCTCCGCGGAGCCTGCCGAAGACCACAAGGTCGTGCGGGCCGTCGTCCTCGAACCCGGCGCCGCGCAGCAGGCCCTCGCGGACGAAGCCGGCCTTCTCCGCGACCCGGATCGACGCCAGGTTGTCGGCGTTGGCCCGCAGTTCGACGCGGCGCAGCACCCCCGTCCCCAGCAGGCGGCCGGCGAGCCCCCGCACCGCCTCGGTCGCGTATCCCCGGCGGCGGTACGCGGGGTGCACGCCGTACCCCACCTCGGCGACGCCCGCGCCCCACTGGGCCTTGAACATGCTGATCGATCCGACCACCCCGTCCCTGGCGTGCATCGCCAGGTGGATGCCCTGCCCCGAGCGCCACAGCTCGTGCACGCCGTGCGCCAGCCACTGGCCGATGCCGGTGGCGTGCCCCGGCGCGCCGGGCGGCAGCGCGGTGGTGTGGGCGCCGTCCTCGATGATCGCCCGAACCTGGCCCGCGTCCCCCGGGCCGAACGGCCGCAGGATCAGCCGCTCGGTGTTGATCGTCAGCCGTTCGTCGAACAACGCATCGCTCCATCACATACGGGGATTTTTCGCCCGTCGGCGGTTAAGTAGGGCACGTCGTCACCGTTCTCGATGTTTGGGGCAGGGGGTTCGGGTACGAGGCACGACAGTGACCCTAATCGGGAGGTGAGGTCATGAGTATCCAACGCGGCAGCGACAAGCACGGCCGCCGCCTTGACGAACAGCAGAAGCACGAGACGCAGGGCCTCGTGCAGGGCTCCGGGACCAGCCGGGCCGAGGAGTGGCGCGAGACGGAGCCGACCCAGCAGCCCGAACAGGACATGTCGCCACCGCGCCGTCAGCCGCCCGGCCGCGAGCCGGGGACGCCGCTCGGCATCACCCCCGCCGATGTGGAACGCCGCAGCCACCTGGCCACCTGGCTCAGCGACGCGGGCTTCCCCGCCGACCCCGCCAAGCTGCTCGACCACGCCGAGCGCAAGAACGCCCCCGACGCCGTGATCGACGCCGTACGGCGGCTGCCCGAGATGAGGTTCCACAACATCGGGGAGGTGGCGGAGGCCCTCGGGCTCGGAGTGGAACGCCAGCGCTGGTAGGGGGATTCGGTGCGACTCGACTTCATTCGCGGACTGTACGAGCCGGGCGGGCCGTACGCCTCGGTCTACCTGGACACCGACCGGTCGTCCGAGGGAGCGGCCAACGTCGTCCAGCGGCGGTGGGCTCACCTGCGTGAGCTCCTCGCCGCTGAGGGGGCGCCGCCGGAGGCCCTCGATCCCATCGGGGAGCTGATGCTCGATCCCGTCTGGGCGGCGCCCGGTCGCGCGGTCTTCGCGAGGGAGGGCGAGGTCGCGCTCACCGAACCGCTCGCCCACCGTCCGCGCCGCGAGACCGCGCGGTGGTCGCCGCTCCCCCATGTGGTGCCGCTGCTCGCGCAGCGCGGCGAGCACGTCCCGCACATCGAGGTGCTGGCCGACCGGGCCGGAGGCGACGTCGCCGTCGTGGCCGACGGACAGCGGCGCGAGCTGACCGTGGAGGTCGCGGAAGGGCCGATCCAGAAGACCGGAGCGGGCGGCTGGTCGCAGCGGAACTTCGAGCGGGAGGTCGAGGAGACCTGGCGCCGCAACGCCGTGGCCGTCGCGGAGGTCGTGGAGAAGGAGGCGCACGGCGTCGGCGCCGAGGTCGTGGTCCTGGCCGGGGATCCCAAGGCGCGGGCCCTGGTGACCGACCATCTCGCCAAGGACGTCGTACGGCGGCTGACGGTGGCCGAGCACGGCAGCCGCGCTCCCGGCGCCGACCCGCACCTCTTCCGGCAGGAGGCCGACGCGGCCTGCCGGGCCTGGGTCGACCGCCGGTGCGCGGAGTTGCTGGAGGCGTTCGCGGCCGGACCGGCCGTGGCGGGCCTGCGGGAGACGGCCCGCGCGCTGCGCGACCGGCGGGTGAGCACCGTGCTGGTGCGTGACGACCCGTCCTCCACCGCGACGATGTGGATCGGGCCGGAGCCCACGCAGTTGTCCGACGATCCGGCCGAGCTGGCCGCCTGGGGAGTGAAGGAGCCGGTGCGGGAACGGGCCGACGCGGCCATCGCGCGGGCGGTGGCCGCGACGGACGCGGAGCTGTGGTTCGTCGATCACATCGACTCGCCGGACGGCATCGGCGCCGTGCTCCGCTTCTGACACTCGCCGCTTCGTGCTCCGGTCAGGGCGCTCGCGGCGAGTTCCGCCCGATGTCCGGCCGTCAGAACCGCCGGGCGGCGGCGCGGGGTCGCCGCGAGACATCAGGCGACGATCAGCACTTCGAGCGTGCGGGGGCCGTGCACGCCCTCCACCCGGTTCAGCTCGATGTCACTGGTGGCGGAGGGACCGCTGATCCAGGTCAGGGGCCGAATGGGGTCCAGCCGGGCGACCGCGTCCGGGACCCCGGCGACGATCTGGCCCGCCCGCACCACGCACAGGTGATAGTCGGGCACCAGCGACAGCGCCCGCCGTCCCTGACCCGGCCCGGCGTCCATGACGATCGTGCCGGTCTCCGCGACGGCCACGGCGCAGGTGGTGAGCACGCCGTCCAGCGCGTCGAGATCGGCGGCGGTCGGCGGCGGCTCGTCGGCGACCCGCTCGGCCTGGACGGCGGCCGTCCACGCCGCGGGGAACCCCCCGGGCACGGCGACCCGCCGCGCCCCGCGCTCGGCGAGAGACCGCGCGACGCGCTCCGGCACGCCCGCCTCGTCCACGACGTGCACGACCGCGCGATAGTCCCGGAGCCGCTCCTCGAACAACCGGATCTCGCCCGGCGTCCCGGACGGGCCGCGGTAGGCGCGCGGGATCTCGACGTCGGGCACGCCGGCGACGGCTCGGCGGACCCGGGCGAGGATCAGGTCGCGGGAGCGACTCATCGGCGGCCTCCGTCCGTGCGGTCCCACCAGTCGCGGAACGACTCCCGGGGCACCTCGGGCAGGTCCCTGGTGTCCGTCCAGGCCGCCAGCGGCCCGGGAAGCCGCCGGGGCGCGAGGTTCCGCAGCCGTCCCCCGATCCGCTGCATCCGCGCCAGCCGTCCCGACCGCCGCAGCACCCAGCCGGCGGCGGCCATCCCGGCGCGTTCCGGCCAGGGATGCGGGACGCGGGCGCGCAGGTCGACCAGCACCGACGGGATGTCGATGGCCACCGGGCAGACGTCGTAGCAGGCGCCGCACAGCGAGGAGGCGTACGGCAGCGAGCGGTCCAGCTCCGAGCTCATGCCGCGTAGCTGCGGCGTGAGGATCGCCCCGATCGGCCCCGGGTAGACCGACCCGTAGGCGTGGCCGCCCGTCCGCTCGTACACCGGGCAGACGTTGAGGCAGGCCGAGCAGCGGATGCAGCGCAGCGCCTGGCGGCCCACCTCGTCGGCGAGGACGCGGGTGCGGCCGTTGTCGAGCAGCACGAGATGGAACTCCTGGCCCTCCGTCGCGCCCGCCCACATCGAGGTGTAGGGGTTCATCCGCTCGCCGGTCGAGCTGCGGGGCAGGAGCTGCAGGAAGACCTCCAGGTCGCGCCAGGACGGCAGCACCTTCTCGATGCCGACCACGCTGATCAGGGTGGTCGGCAGCGTGAGACACATCCGCCCGTTGCCCTCCGACTCCAGCACGACGAGGGTGCCGGTCTCGGCGATCGCGAAGTTGGCCCCCGAGATCGCGACCTTCGTCTTCAGGAAGCGCTCGCGCAGGTGCAGCCGGGCCGCCTCGGCCAGGGCCGCGGGGTCGTCGGTCAGGTCCTCCGGGGCGGGACGGCCCCAGCCCGCCATGCGCCCGGCGAAGATCTCCCGGATCTCCGCGCGGTTGCGGTGGATCGCGGGGACGAGGATGTGCGAGGGCCGGTCGTCGCCCAGTTGCACGATGAGCTCGGCCAGGTCGGTCTCGTACGCCGTGATGCCGTGGTCGAGCAGCGCCTCGTTTAGCCCGATCTCCAGGGTGACCATCGACTTGACCTTCACGACCTCGGTCTCGCCCGTGGCCTTCACCAGGCCGGCGACGATCTCGTTGGCCTCGGCCGCGTCGGCGGCCCAGTGCACGTGCCCCCCGGCCGCCGTGACGGCCTCCTCCAGCTGAACCAGGTATCGGTCGAGGTTGCGGAGGGTGTGGTCCTTGATCGCCCGCCCGGCCTCGCGGAGCGCGGCCCAGTCGGGCACCTCCGCGACCACGCTCGCCCGCCTGGCCCTGATCGTCCGGGTCGCCTTGCGGAGGTTGAACCGCAACTGCGAGTCCCGTACGGCTCTCGCGGCGTTGCGGGGGAAGGGCCGCGTCGCCGGCATCCCGAGGAAGGTGACGCTCACCGGACGTTCCGCACTCACCGGGCGCTCCCCGCTCGCCCGGCGGCGCCCGCCGGTTCGGCCGCGCCGAGGATCTCGGCCAGGTGCATCACCCGTACGCCCGACTTCTGCCGGGCGAGCATGCCGCCGATGTGCGTCAGGCACGAGTTGTCGGCGGCGCACAGCACCTCGGCGCCGGTGTCGAGGACCGCGCGCACCTTGTCGGCGCACATCGCCGCCGACACGTCGGCGTTCTTCAGCGCGAAGGTGCCGCCGAAGCCGCAGCACTCCTCCGCGCCGGGCAGCGGCACCAGGTCGAGCCCTTTCACCTGGCGTAACAGGGTCAGCGGCCGGTCGCCGAGGTGGATGCCGCGCAGCGAATGGCAGGTCGGGTGGTAGGTGACCCGGTGCGGGAAGCTCGCCCCCACGTCGGTCACGCCCAGCACGTCGACGATGAACTCGGTGAGCTCGTACGTCCTGGGCACGACCCGCGCCACCGCGTCGGCGAAGGGCCCGGACGGCCCGGCCAGCCTCGGGTACTGCTCGCGGATCATCGCCGCGCACGAACCGGAGGGCACGACCACCGCGTCGTAGCCGCGCAGGACCGCCACGGTGCGCCGGGCCAGCCGTACGGCCTCGTCCCGGTAGCCGGTGTTGGCGTGCATCTGGCCGCAGCAGGTCTGGCCGCGCGGGAACTCGACGTCGACGCCGAGCCGGCGCAGCAGCATCACGACCGCCCGCCCGGTGGCCGGGAAGAGCGTGTCGTTGACGCAGGTGACGAACAGGGCGACCCGCACGTCCCCTCCCGGCGTGTACGGTCGGCCCGCACATGGACCGAATATGGTCAGACCCTACCTCCTGGTCCCCTTCCGGGCTCGACGAGAGCGTCTCCGAGGGGGGTCCTCCGATAGAGCACGCTCCGGCCGTCGCGGATCTTCGTCACCGCGCCCGCGTCGTACAGGACCGCCAGGTGATCGCCGACCCCGCCCGTGCTGAGGCCGAGCCCGCGGGCGAGCAGCGTGGTCGTGGACGGCTGGTCCAGGGCGCGGAGGACGGCGGCCCGGGTCTCGCCGATCAGGCGGCCGGCGCCGTCCGGCGGGACGCGGCCGCCGCCCCAGAGCCGTCCGGCGCCGCGGGCCGGGTAGATCAGCGCGCAGGACTCCGGAGGATCGAGGGCCAGCCATCGTCCGCCGAGCGTGCAGGGCACCAGGGTCAGGCCCGCGCCGTCGAGCGCGCGGTCGGGGCCGCCGATGCCGGCGATCTCAAGACGGTCGCTGCCGCGCCAGCGGACTCCGAGGTTCATCCCCGACAGCGCCCGTGACCAGCCGTGCGTGGTCAGCAGGCCCGTACGGTAGAGCATGTCCTGCTCGGCGATCGCCTGGAGGCGGGGCCACATCGGCTCGACCAGCTCGCTCCAGACCGAGAAGAGGCTGTCGGCGACGCGCCTCGCGACTCCCCGGCCCGAGAGGCTCCCGGCCAGCGGACGGCCGCCGCTGCTCACCTCCAGGTCGTGCCGGGCCCGCTCGTCGGGGGTCTCACCGACGCGGGTCAGTTCCCGGGTGACGGTCGTCCGCAGGTCCGGCGGCGGCGCGCAGACGAAGTCGGGCACCCAGGAGGTCGTGGCCACCAGCTCGGCCAGGGCGGCGACGGTGGGGTCGCGGCGGCAGAGGCCGGCGTAGGCGGCGCGGCCGTACTCGCGCCAGGGACGCAGTTCCACCGGGCGGCTGCGCCCGCCGAGGATCTGCAGCGCCGCGACGGTCTCGCCGATCGGCGACATGGCGAACCGGATGCCCACCAGATCGTCCGCCGAGACCCGCAGCACGACCATGTTTCGCCTCCACACGTAAGGATGGCCCTGTCTCACCTGCCTACCCCAGGATTCCGATCGTGGTCGGTTACGGTGACGTTCTGCGGGTGCCCGAGTTCCGGGCGCTCTTCGGCGGGCACAGCCTGACGATCGCCGGCAGGACCATGCAGCAACTGGCGCTGGCGTCGCTGGTCTTCGCGGTGACCCGCTCGCCTCTGCTGTCGGCCGTCGCGTTCCTGGCCGGGCTGTTGCCGCAGGCGATCGTCGCCCTGACGGTGATGTCCCTGGCCGACCGGCTTCCGCCGCGCGCGGCCCTCACCGCCTGGGAGGCCGTCAGGGCGGTGACGCTGTGCGCCCTGGCGTCGGACGTGCTCCCGGTGCGGGCCGTCCTTCTCGCGATCCTGTTTCTCGGGGCCGGCGACGCCGTCGCCGTCGCCGTACGGCAGGCCGTCCTCGCCGACGTGCTCGGCCGGGAGCAGTACGTGCCGGGCCGGGCGCTGCTGAACATCGTCGTCGGCGTCATGCAGATCCTCGGGTTCGCCGCGGGCGGCGTTCTGGTCACCGCCGCCGGCGTCTCCGGAGCCCTCCTGGTCGCGGCCCTCGCCGCGCTGGGCGCCGCCGGGGTGAGCTGGTTCGGGCTGCGGCCGAGGCCCTCAAGCGGTCCCGCCGCGGGTGCCGTACGAGCCGCCGTGCGAGCCACGTGGGCGGGCAACCGGACGCTCTTCGCCGACCGGCGCATCCGGGGCCTGCTCCTGGCGCACTGGCTGCCCAACGGGCTCGTCGTCGGGGCCGAGGCGCTCTACGTCCCGTACGCCGGGGACACCGCCGGCGCGCTGTTCGTGACGGCGGGGGCCGGCATGCTCCTCGGCGACGTGGTCGTGGGGCGTCTCACGCCGGAGCTGAGGGGGCGGCTGATCCTGCCCCTGTCCCTTCTGCTCGCGGTGCCCTACCTGGCGTTCTTCGCGATCCCTCCCGGGCCGGGCGCACTGGCCGCGGTCGCCGTGGCGTCGTTCGGGTTCGGGTCCACTCTTGGCGTTCAGGAACGCCTCGTGCTGGCGATGCCCGAGCGCCTCTGCGGGCAGGGCCTCGGCCTGGCCATGAGCGGCATGATGACGACGCAGGCCGTCGCCGCGTCCCTGACGGGGACGATCGCCGAGATCACGAGCACGGGCGCCGCCATGGCCCTCGCCGGCGCCGGTTCCCTGCTGCTGACACTCGCCCTGACCGCGCACGTGGGCCCACGCTGGCGCGCCCGGGCCGGCGTCGTGCCGGATTCGGAGACGACGGTCCGATAAATGCGCCGGCCGGAATTCCTCGGGTGAACGATTCCGCGAATCCGGTCGTTTGCCGGGGAAACAGGCGGATCGATGCTGCGAGGGAATGGATGGATCTGCTCGGCGCCGCCACGTTGGCGGTCTCTCTGCTCGCGCTCGCCGTGTCCGTCGCGACGGCACTGCGGCAGATACGGATAATGCACCACAACAACCAGCTCCCCGTTCTGGTCGAACTGTTTCAAGAATTCCGGTCGGCGGAATTCCAGCTGGCCGAGCGGTACGTCGTCCAGCGACTGCGGGACGAGCACGATCCGGGAACGGGCTGCATGCTGCTGCCCGAGGAGGCGTTTCTCGCCGTCACGAAGGTCGTCGGCTTCTACAGCGGATGCGGCGCATTCATCGCGCGGAAGGTGGCGGACGAGGGGCTGGTCGTCCCGCTTCTCGGCTATCGGGCGAGCAGGGCGTGGGACGCGCTGGAGCCGTTCGTCAGAAGGGAACGGGAAATCCGGGAGTCGCGCGACCGCTATGCCGGTCTTTTTGAGGATTTCGTGTGGCGGGTCCGGCGGCACACGTCGCTGGAGAAGGCCTACGGTCTCCGCCTCAGAACGCTCCCGCCGGCCCCCTCCCGGGATGTTCCGCCCCCGGAGCCGCAAACGACGTAACCCTCTCCTACCGGCGTACGAGCCGGGGCCTGATTAGCGGCGTCGCGGACGGGATAAGAGTGAGGCAGGTCACAGCGGCGCCGAGGGGAGAACCAGATGGGGTCCACGTCGTCACCGGTGAGCCGGGCGGCCGCCGGCGTGTACGCGGGCCTCGCCGCCCAGGTCGTCTCGCTGACCGCGCTGGCCGTGTTCGAGCAGGCCAGGGGCAGGCGGCTGGCCGCCCAGATCGCGGCGTTCGGCGGCGACCCCGCCTCTCCCGCCGCGCGGGCCGTCAGCGGCGCGGCGACGGCGTTCGCCGTGCTGGTCCTGGTGCTGCTGAGCGCGACCGTGGCCGCCGCGTTCGCCTACCTGTCCTGGCTGCGGCTCGTACGGCCGGGCACACCGCCCGCGGTGCTCGCGGTGGCCTGTCTCGTGCCCGGGATCAACCTGGTGATGCCGCCGATCCTCGCCGACCTGGCATGGCGTGAGACACCGGCGCCCGCGCGCGGAGGTCCGGGACGCCCGCGGCGCACGGCCGGGGACGACGACCACCCCGCGTATGGGGGCCACGCGGCCTCGCAGCCCGAAGCGGCCAGGGCGACCAGGGCGCCGGGTGGTGGGCCGGACGACCGCGTGCGGTGGCGGGCGACGCTCGCCTGCTGGTGGCTGAGCTGGCTGGCCGCGCTCGGCCTGGTGTTCGCGGGCCCGGCGCGGGACGGGCTGACCGGCCTCGGCCTGCCCCAGGTCGCCGCGGTGACCATCGCGGCGATCCTCTGCGGCGCCGCCGTCCGCGAGGTCACCGACCGGCACACGGGCCTGGCCGGCCGCGGGCGCGACAGGCGGAGCGCCATCAGCTTTCCGGTTCGCCTCAACCCGGCCGGAGCGCCCTTGGGAGCGCCGGCCGGAACGCCCTTGGCAGTACCGGGCGGAACGATCGCCACGCCGAGCGGCGTGCCGCACAGCGCGATGGAGCGCCCGGCGCACAGCACCATGGAGCGCCCGGCGCACAGCACGGTGGACCGCACGATGGACGGTGCGGCGGATCGCACGGCGGACGACGCGATGGACGACGCGATGGACGGCGCCGGCGCGCGGCGTGCCGACAGCGCGGCCCGTCAGCGGCCGGGCGGAGGGCCCGAACTGCCGGAGCTGGCGTGCCAGAGCCGCCGCTGGGGCTCCCCCGGATGGCCGGGGAGCCGTCCCTCCCGCGCGGCGGGCGGGGCCCCGTTGTCGGAGTAGGGCGACACCCGGAAGCCGTTGCCGTACTCGATGGGCCGCCCGCCCACTCCGGCGCCCGGCACGGGCACCTCGGCGAGCACGGCGCGTACGGCGTCGAGCCCCCGGGTGCGCCACACGTGGTCGAGGTCGGCGAGGTTCCAGCAGTGCACGGCGCGCAGCGAGACGGCCCTGATCCCGGTGCGCCGCACCACTCCCCTGGCGGCCAGCAGCCACGACCCGAACACCGTCGCGGCCGTGTGCGCCTGCACCGACTCGAAGAAGGTCAGGTCGATCGGGCCGGTGGAGTCGTCCAGGGTGGTGAAGATGACCCGCTGGCCCGAGCGCACGGCGGGCGTCTGGGTGGCGACCTTGACCCCCGCGACCAGGATCTCCGCGCCGTTGCGCTGCCGCAGCAGGTCGGCCGCCCTCGTCACGCCGAGCGCGTCGAGCAGGTCGTGGTAGAAGTCCATGACGTGGTGGCTGACGTCCATGCCGAGGATCGCCAGCTCCGCCTCGACGGCCTCGGCCTCGGTCATCTCCGGCAGCTCGCCGGGCGCGACCCGCTCGGTGAACCCCATCGGCAGCTGCCCCGCCGCGCCGGTGGCGCCGCGGTCGAGCGCGCCGACCTGGGCGATCAGGTCGCGCCTGGTCAGCCGTCCGGGCCGCCAGCGCGGCTCCCCCGGGCGCAGGCCGTGCAGCGCGTCGAACCCGCCGACCTCCACAATCCGCTCGGCGACCGGCCGGGAGGGCCGGGCCCGCTCCCAGAAGTCCGCGAGCGAGGTGTACGGCCGGCCGGCGACCATGCGGTCCACCTCGGCCTCGCTCGCCCCCCGCACGGCCGAGAACGGCACCCGCAGGCCGTACCCGTCGCCGAACCCGCGCTCCCCCGCGGAACGCCGCTCCGTACGCTCGACCAGCCAGGTCTTCCCGGAATGGTTCACGTCGAGGGGAAGGACGTCAACGCCGCACTGGCGGGCCTCGTCGAGGATCACCCGGCTCGGGTACATGCCGGGGTCGTGGGTGAGCACGCCCGCGAGGAACGCGGCGGTGTGGTGCCGCTTGAGCCAGGCCGACTGGTAGGTGGGCAGCGCGAACGCCGCCGCGTGCGCCTTGCAGAACCCGAACCCGCCGAACGCGTCGAGCACCCTCCACGCCTGCTCGACGACGTCGGAGGCGTACCCCTTCTCCCGGGCGAGCGGCACGAACCACGCCCGCACGGCCTCGCGGCCCTCCGGCGTCCCGAGGGCGCGGCGGGCCCGGTCCGCCTCCGCCAGCCCCGCCCCGGTCATGACGTCGATGACCTTCATGACCTGCTCGTGGAAGACGACCACCCCGTTGGTCTCCCGGAGTGCCTCGCGCAGCGACTCGTGCGGGTAACGCGCCTCCCTGAAGCCGTGCCGGGTCTCCAGGTACGGCGTGACCATGTCGGAGTTGACCGGTCCCGGGCGGAACAGCGAGATGTCCACGATCAGGTCGTGCATCGTGCGCGGCTCCAGCTTGGCGACCAGCTCGCGCTGCCCCGGCGACTCGATCTGGAAGCAGCCGATCGTACGGCTGAGGCGGATCATGTCGTAGGTGTCGCGGTCGTCTCGGGGCACGGCCTCCAGGTCGATCCGCCGGCCCTCGACCCGTTCGACCTCCTGGATCGCGTAGGCGAGCGCCGACTGCATGCGCACGCCGAGCACGTCGAGCTTGAGCAGGCCCGCGTCCTCGACGTCGTCCTTGTCGAACTGCGACATCGGGAACTCCAGCAGGCTGCGCTCGACCGGGGTGCGGTCGCGCAGCGTGGAGTTGCCGATCAGCACGCCGCAGGGGTGCAGCGCGATGTGCCGGGGCAGCCCGTCGAGCCGCTCGGCCAGCCGGAACACGGCCTGGAGCGACCGGTCGTTCAGCCCGCTGTCCCGCAACTCGGGCAGGTCGGACAGCGCGGCCCTGATCTGCCTCGCCCGCACCTGCGGGAACGCCTTGGCGATGACGTCGATCTCGTGCGGCGGCAGGCCCATGGCCGCCCCGACGTCCCTGATCGCGCTGCGGGCGCGGTAGGTCTCCATCATCGACACGCAGGCCACCCGGTCCTCGCCGTACCGGCCGAGGATCGCGCGGTAGCAGTCGAGGCGGCGGGCGGACTCCACGTCGAGGTCGATGTCGGGCAGGCCCGGACGGCCCTCGGACAGGAAGCGCTCCATCAGCAGGCCGTGTTCGAGCGGGTTCACCTCGCCGACGCCGATCAGGTAGTTGACCAGGCTGCCGGCCCCCGAACCGCGGATCGCGCACCGCACGCCCATCGCCCGGATCATGTCGGTGATGCCGACGACCGCGGTGAAGTATCCCGACAGCCGCTTCCGTTCGATGATCCCCAGCTCGGCCGCCAGGCGGTCGCGGGCCTCCGCCGAGCGGTCCAGGCCCCGCCGGGCCAGCCCCTCCTCGCACCGGTGGCGCAGCAGGGGGACCGGGTCCTCGCCGACCTCCGGCAGGTGCAGCCGGGGCCGCTCGGGTTCGAGCATGGGCACGATCTCGACGGGGTCGAGCACGCAGCGCTCGGCCACCCGGCGCGTCTCGGCCAGCAGCCGCCCGGCCCGGCCGGGGTCGCCGCCGCAGATCCGCGCGGCCACCCGCGCCATCTCCGCGCCGTCCTTCAGGTACGCGTGGGCCGTGGGGTCGTCGATGTGCCGCCCGTCGAGGGGCACGAGCTTGCGCGCCGCGTCGAGCACGTTGCCCACCTGGTGGTCGGCGGCGTCCAGGTAGCGGACCGCGTTGGTCAGCACGACCGGCACGCCCATCGAGTCGGCCAGCCCGACCATGCGGGCGGCGACGTTCGCGTCGCGGTAGCCGTACAGGTCGGAGACCTCGACGACCAGATCGGGGAGCACCGCGCGCCAGGCGGCCAGCAGGGCGCGGGCCTGGTCGTCGCGCCGCTCCGCCACCGCGCGGCCGAAGCCGGAACGGGGTCCGAGCAGCACGGTCAGGCGTGGCCCGCCGTCCGGGCCGGTCGCGTGCTCGGCGATCATCCCCGGCGTGACGTACGGCTCGCCGCGCTCCCCCGCCGCGTGCGCGGCGGTGACGAGACGGCACAGCGCGGCCCAGCCGTCGGCGCGCGCGAGCACGACGACCCGGGCCGGCTCGCCCGGCGTCCTCCGTACGGCACGCCGGCCCGGTGCCGGGAACAGCCCATCGCCCGAGGAGAGCCCTCCGCCCGGGAACGGCCCTTCGGCCGCGAACGGGCCTTCGTCCCTGATCGGGAGGGAGCCGTCCGCCGGCGGGCCCGCGCCGAGAGCGAGGTCCACGCCGGCGATCGGGCGCACGCCTCGCTCGTGGCACGCCCGGACGTGCTTGATCGCGCCGTAGAGGCCGTCGCGGTCGGTCAGCGCCAGCGTGTCCGCGCCCTGCTCGGCGGCCCGCCGGACGAGTGCGCCGGGGAACGCGGTGCCGTACCGCAGCGAGAAGGCCGACGCCACGTGCAGGTGAGCGAAGGACGGCCCCTGGAGCGTTCCCATCGGTCCCTGCCCCATTGATCCCCGGCCCATCGATTCCAGGCCCATCAATCCCAGGCCCTCAGGAGGAGCCAGCCGTCGCTCGCGGTGTCGAAGCGCAGCTCATAGGTCCCCACCTCCTTGCCGGCCGCCGCCCCCACCCGCCAGAAGCGCCGCTCCCCGGGATCGGCGTCCGAGGTCTTCCACCATTCCCGGGCGACCACCCAGTGATCCTGGATTTCGCGGACGGTGTAGAGCCGGTCACGCCAGACGAACTGCACAGGCTGCCCGTCCCGCACCCACACCTCGATCGGATCGCCGTAAAGTCTGCTCAAGACTCCTTCTCCCTGTGGCTTCGTGGCCACCCGGGGGAAGACGGGCGGATGATTCGGGCAGAATCGCCGCTACTTCGAACATACGTTCACAGGGGGCCGAACGCAAGTCGGCACGACGCCTTCGGCTGTCCGTTTCGGGAGGCGTTCGCCACACCCCGCCTCTCACGCCCGAGCTGCGGTCACCGGCCGGTCATCCGGCCACCCAGATCCCGCTCCCCCGGTACGGCGGCTCCTCACGCTCGGTGTCGTCCGCCGCCACCACCCAGACGCGCGCCGTCCCCGGTTCCCTGACAACGGACGCCAGGCGGGTGTGCCCGAGTGGGCCGACCGGAAACGTCCCTTGCGTCCACTCGCCGCCCGACAGGTGACGGACCGCCGTGTTCCACTCGTTCTTCGCGTAGAACAGCCAGAACCCGCCCCGGCCGTCGGCCTCCAGCCGCAGGTGGGGGTCGAGCTCGGGGTCGGACATCAGGCTGTAGCTCCACCGTCCGTTCTCCCGGCGCAGGAGAAGCGTGCTGCCGCAGAAGGTCACGTCCTCCTCCTCGGTGCCGCAGACCCACGCGACCCAGCCGACGGCCGCCACCCGGCCCGACTCGTCCACGGCGAGGTCGACGAGTTCGGAGAGCTGGTTCCGATGCAGCGCGGGAACCGCGGGGAGCGGGACCGTGCTCCAGGACCAGCCGTTCCACCGGGCGACGGCCGCCCGGCCGCGGCTCGAACCGGCCACCCAGACCTCACCGCCGGGCAGGCCGTCCACGTCTTTCGCGACCAGCGGCGGCCGTGCCGTACGCCAGGCGGCGCCGTCCCAGTGCCGCAGATCGGCCCGGGAGCTCCAGGACCCCTCGATCTCGGCTCCCCCGGCTCCGTCCAGGAAGTTGGCCTTCACGATCGCCCACACGTCGCCGGGAGCCGCCGCGTGCACCCGGTCCGGTCTCCAGCCCAGGCCGGGCGCCGTGGTCCACCTCCGTCCGTTCCAGCGCGCGGCGGTCCTATCCCCGAAGAGCCACACGTCGCGGTCGGAGGCGGCGGCCACGGCACGCGGCTCGGCCACCGGCGGAGTCGCGACCTCCCGCCACCCTCCGCCGTCTCCCCGCAGCAGCAGCGGCGCACTCGTCTCGGGCCCGCAGGCGTGGGGCACCCGGGTGCCGGCCACCCACACGGTCTTCTCGCGGGTGACGGCCAGGCCGGCGAGGCGGTCACGGTAGTCGTAGTACGCGACCCGCCACTCTCCGCCGCTCTTTCCACCTTCCGCGCCGTCCTCGCCGGCGCCCGGCCGAGGTGTCGGCGAACCCGCCAGGCAGGAGGGCGACGGGCGCTCCCCCGCGGCGGGTTCGCCACCCATGGCGTCGGCCTCGTTCCAGGTCTCGAGATCGCGGGGCAGAGTCGACCCGCACGCCGCCAGCGTCATCGCGGCCAGCGCCGCCGTCACACACCGAATCCGCGTCCGCACACCCCATAGGACGCCCCCATCCGGCATCAGGTTCTGCCGAGTGGGCGTTAGGATACGACTGTATCCATTCAGAGGGGACGAGGTGCACGATGCGTACACCCGACCGGCCGTCGGCCTTCACCGGCGACTCCGCGCGTGACAGGTACCACGCCGTCTATGACCGGGTGCTCGGCGAGGTGTGGCCGGTGCCGGTGGACGCCGCCGACGTCGAGACCCGCGCCGGCCGTGTGCGGATCCTCCGGGCCGGGCCCGCGACGGGGGATCCCGTGGTCCTCCTGGCCGGCGCCGGCGGGAACGCACTGGCCTGGTACCGCTACATCGAGCCGCTGGCGCGCACGCGCCCGGTCCTCGCCGTCGACCCGCTCGGCGAACCCGGCCGCTCGGTCCAGACGCGGCCGCTCGCGACCGGCGCCGAGGTCGGCGGCTGGGTCACCGACGTGCTGGCCGCGGCCGGAGCCGAGCGCGCGCATGTGGTGGGTTCCTCGTACGGCGGCTGGACCGCGGTGGAACAGCAGCGCGGCGGGGGCGGCCGGGTCGCGGCGCTGACACTGGTGGACCCGGGCGGCTTCGCGCCGTTGCCCGGGCGGTTCATCCGGTGGGCCCTTGCCGGGGCCTTCGCCTCCCTCCTTCCTCGCGCGTCGCGACACCGCATGGCCGGCGTGGTGGACAACGGGGTGCTGCGCGAGGATGGGCTGGTGGAGCTGATGCGGGCCGGCTGGTCCTTCCGCCGGCGTGTGCCCGTCCCGCCCGCCTACACCGACGAGCAGATACGCGAGGTGGCCGTACCCGTGCAGGTGCTGCTGGGCGCCCGCAGCGCGCTGCTCGACGCGGAGGCGGTGGCCGCGCGGCTGGCCGGCGTCGCGCCGTCCTGGCGGGTGGAGATCGTGCCCGGCACCGGGCACGCGCTGCCCGTCGAGGCGCCCGACCTGGTCGTCGAACGGATCCTCACCTTCCCCGGCCGTGTCCGGGCCGAGAACGCGACGCCGAAGCACGGCACGGACGGGGGCTAGGAAACCGCATGCCGAAACAGGTGGACCACGACGAGCGGCGGCGGCGGTTGACCGAGGCGCTGCTGCGCATCGCCGGCACCCGCGGCCTGCAGGCCGTGTCGATGCGTGAGATCGCCGCCGAGGCCGGTGTCTCGCTGCGCGTCGTCCAGTACTACTTCACGAACAAGCAGGCCCTGCTCGACTCCGGCCTCGCCGAGCTGGGCGCCCGCATGGACCGCCGGGTCCGGCAGCGGGCCGCCGCCACCACGGGCGGGCCGTCCACGCGAGATCTCTTCGCCGCCGTGCTCGGCGCGATCCTTCCCTCCGACGAGCAGAGCCGGCTGGACTCCCTGGCCTGGACCGCCTACTACACCGCCGCGCTCACCGACCCGGCCCTCGCCGCGACCGGGCTCACGCTGCCCAACGCCCTGGAAGACTTCCTCACCACCCGGCTCACCACCGCGCAGCAGGCCGGGGACATCACCCCTGACCGCGACCCGCGCACGGAGGTCGCCGCCCTTCTGGCGCTCGCCAACGGCCTGACCTCCAGCGTCCTCAGCCGGCAACGCAGCCACGAGGCCGCCGCCGCGATCGTCGGCTACCACCTCGACCGCCTCTTCGGACCGGCAGCCGCCCCGCCTCACCGGTGAGTCCGGGTTCCCCTGGTCATGACGTACTTGCGCAGGGCCGGGTCGTGCGGGTGGACTTCGTACACGCCCGTGCGCTCGAATCCGAGCCGCCGGTACACCCGTTCGGCGGAATCGTTGCCGCCGATGACCCACAGCTCCACCTGGGAGTGTCCCGTCTCCCGGGCCCAGGCGACCACTTCCAGCGCGAGGCGCTCGGCGATCCGGCCGCCCCTGGCCTCGGGACGCACCCACATGCCGAAGAGCTCCACGACCCCGGTTCGGTCCGCCGAGGTCCGGCCCGCGGCGACACCGACCGGCACGCCGGCGTCGAACGCGGCCACCTTGACACCGTCCTCGGTCCACGCGCGCCACCGCGCCTCGTCGTATGCCCGTTCCTCTTCGACGTCCCCGTGGAAGATGGCGGGCGCGTCGGCGAGTGCCGCCAGCCGGAGACGACGCCAGGTACGCCAGTCCTCACCGCCGAGACGACGTACGACAACCGCATTCATGCGTCTCCTCCTCGAATGATCCGAACGGGGCCGATCATGCGCGGGTGCGGAGGCCTTCGAGGAGGAAAGTGAGATAACGGCGGGCGGTCGCCGCGCGGTCCTCGGTGCCGGTGGCCGGGTGGACGGTCGCCGCGAAGGCCACCCCGCACATCAGCGGCACCATGTCGGCCTGGGTCACGCCCGGGTCGATCACGCCGGCCGCGCGAGCCTGGTCGAGGAGCTTCCCGAACAGCACGGCGAGCCGTTCCTTCAACTCGCCGACGTGCGGAAGGGCGTTCACCGGCGCGGCGAACACCGGGGAGATCGACGCGTCGGTGATCTGGGCGTCGGCGGCCGCGAAGAGGAAGTCGCGCAGCGTCGTCAAGGGATCGCCGCCGGACAGCGCCCGCTCGGCGTGCGCGACCAGGGCTTCGAGCCCGGGGGTGGCGACGGTTTCGAGCAGCGCCTCCGGCGTGGGGAAGTGCCGGTAGACCGTGGCCACCCCGACCGAGGCGGCCCGCGCCACGTCGTTGAGCTGGATCGGCGTTCCCTCGTCCACGAGCCGGCGGCCCACCTCGACGATGCGGTGCCAGTTGCGGGCGGCGTCCTTGCGGAGCGGGGCGGCGGGCATGCCCCAAGCATAACCGGATAGCTCATCCGATTCGTGCTACAGTGAAACGGATGAGTCATCCGTTTCTGGCGGACCCTTCTCCCCGGGAGATCCCTGTGCCTTTCACCGTGACCGGCGTTCCGCACCTGCCGGACGGCTTCACCGACACCTTCACCAGCCGCACCGTCGACGTGGGCGGTCTCACCCTGCACGCCGTGACCGGCGGGACCGGCCCGGCGCTGTTGCTGCTCCCCGCGTGGCCGCAGTTCTGGTACGGCTGGCGCCTGGTGATGCCCGCCCTCGCCGAGCACTTCACGGTCGTCGCCGCCGACGTACGCGGGGTCGGAGCCAGCGACAAGCCCGCCACCGGCTACGACACCGCCACCCTCGCGGGGGACATGGCCGCCCTGATGACCGGCCTCGGCCACGAGCGCTTCGCCGTCGCCGGCCACGACCTCGGCATGATCGTCGGGTACGCGCTCGCCGCCGGCCATCGCGACCGGGTCACCCGGCTCGCCGTCGGGGAGGCGATCCTGCCGGGGCTCTCCCCGATGCCGCCGCTGCTGATGGAACCGGCGCTGAACGAGTACCTCTGGCACTTCGTCTTCAACCGCCTGCGGGACGTCAACGAGCGGATGGTGGCCGGGCGGGAGGAGATCTACTTCGGGCACCAGTTCGCCTCGAAGGCGGCCACCCCGGACGCGATTCCGCCGCACGCGGTGGAGGTCTACGTCGAGGCGCTGCGCGACCCGGCGGCGCTGCACGCGAGCTTCGAGTTCTACCGGGCGGGAGAAGGAGTGGCCCAGATCGCCGCCCTGGCGGCGGGGCCGCTGACCATCCCGGTGCTGGCCGCCGGCGGCGAGCGGGCCTCGGGCGAGGCGGTCGAGCAGGTCATGCGGAAGGTCGCCGTCGACGTGACCGGGGTGGTGGCGCCGGGCGCGGGCCACTTCCTGCCGGAGGAGGCCCCGGAGTGGACCGCCCGCACCCTCATCGACTTCTTCGGCTGAACGGGAGGGGACAGACATGACAAGGGACAGCGTCGAGGTGGGCGGCAGGCCGCGTACGTACACCGTGGTGGGGCCGGAGGACGCCAAGCCGTCACGTGATCTGGTTCTCGTCTTCCACGGGTCGCGGCAGACCGGGGCCAAGCACCGGAAGTTCACCGGGAAGGCGTTCGACGCGCTGGCGGACGGCGGCGCGGCGGTGGTCGTCTACCTGGACGGCCACAAGGGAAACTGGAACGACGCGCGCCGGGCGAGCCGGTTTCCGGCCCGCAGGGAGAACATCGACGACGTCGGCTTCACCCGCGCGGTGATAGAGAAGCTGGTGGCGAGCCACCGGATCGACCCGGGACGGGTGTTCGCGATCGGCTACTCCAACGGCGGGCAGATGGCGATGCGCCTGGCCCATGAGGCGCCGGAACTGATCGCGGGGGCGGCGGTGCTCGCGGCGACCATGCCGGCGCCGGAGAACTTCCTGGTGGCCGACGCGCCGTCCGTGCCGATGCCGGTGCTGCTGGTCCACGGCACGAAGGACCCCATCGTCGGCTACGCGGGCGGCGAGCCGAGCTGGTGGGTGCGGAAACTGTTCAAGATCGGCGGGCGGAGCCTGTCAGCGCCGGAGACCGCGGCCTACTTCGCGGCCCGCAACGGCATCACCGACGAGCCGGTCAGCAGGACGCTGCCGAAGCGGGCGGGCTCGGCCGGCGGGACGTCCGCCGAGCGCACCGACTACCGCCAGCAGGGCCGGCCGCCGGTGACGCTGCTCACGGTGCACGGCGGCGGGCACACCATCCCCGGCCCCCGCAAGGCACCCGCCGTCGTCGGCAGGACGAACCAGGACGTGAACACCGCCGAACTGATCGCGGAGTTCTTCGAGATACCGAGCGTCACATAATGCCTTCCGACCTGGGAGGCGGTGAGTATGATTCCGGGTATGAGCGGAGACAGGAAAGCGCGGATCACCATCACCGTGGACCCTGACGTACTCGAGTACGCCGAGCACCTCGTCGCCACCGGCAAGGCCACCAGCGTGGCCGCCGTCTTCAACGACGTGATCGCGGAAAAGCGGATCGCCGACCAGCGTGCGCTCGCCCTGCTACGCGAACGCGCCCGGCAGGCCGACCCGGCGCGGGTGGCCCGAATGATGCGACACGTGAACCGCCAGCTCGCCGAGCACGGATTCCCGGCGGCGCCGGGTGAGTGACTTCACCCCCACGCCGTACATCCTCGACACGAGTGTCCTGTCAACTGTCGTCCGCGGAGACGCCGACCTGATCGGCCTCCTGCAAGGCTTCGACCGGGCGGGCCAGCCTCTTGTCGTCCCCGCTCTGGCCGCCGTGGGGGCGCTCCTCGACGGCCGCGGATCGCCGGATGCCCAGGCGCTGCTCGCCGGCCTGGCCGCGTTCGAGCACGCCCTCGTCGCTCCGCTGGAGGGCATCGCCCAATCCGCCAAGCTCGTCGACACGATCGCCGTCACCGGGCTCGACGTCTATGACGCGCACGCCGCGGCCATCGCCGACGTGTCGGTCTGCCCCATCCTCACCGTGCGCGGCGACAAATGGCACCAGCCGTCTCGCGCCCTGGACAACCCCCTGCATGTGATCGAGATCGCCGACCCCGAGCAGTAGTGCCGGACTCACCCCATGGGGAACCGGTCCGCTCCCCGCGCCCGGCGGGCGGGCGGTGAACGGCGGTCCTACTCGGGGCGATGTGCGGGGGCCGACGACAGGACGGCGTCCAGCAGGGCCGGGAAGCGTTCGTCGACCTCCGCCTTGCGCAGGGTGACGATGCGCTGGCGACCGGCCGGATCGTTGCGGATCAGCCCGGCTTCGCGCAGCGTCTTCA
The DNA here is from genome assembly GCF_008728085.1 of Microbispora cellulosiformans. Taxonomy (NCBI): domain Bacteria; kingdom Bacillati; phylum Actinomycetota; class Actinomycetes; order Streptosporangiales; family Streptosporangiaceae; genus Microbispora; species Microbispora cellulosiformans. The sequence goes on from NZ_VYTZ01000007.1 coordinate 93,328, forward strand.
GGTGATGGGAGAAGGTCGACTTGGGCACGCCGGGCTCCGTCGCCTGGCACTGCGCCACCGTCAGCGGCCCCTGCGCCGCGAGCTGCCGTACGAGGTCGAGCCGGGCCGGGTCGCTGAGCGCGAACAGGACGGCGGGAAGCTCGACGTCCTTCAGCTCGGGATGCGGGAGCCGGCGCGTTGTGGCGTTGCTCACAGTTCGACCTTCTTGGAACTATCGGCGTGACGGTGTGGTTCCAACAGTTCGATACAAATCGAACAGTAGGCAGGTTGGAGCCCACGATGACAAGTCTGCTGCACGGATCAGCATCCCTCGGCACCCCGGCGCCGGAACGCCGCCGCCTTCCGGTGCTGCCGCGCGCGGCGGCCTTCTGGCTGGTGGCGGGCACCACCGCCATCCTGCTGGCCGCCTCCAGCGCGCCGAGCCCTCTCTACCCCGTGTACCAGGACGAATTCGGCTTCAACGCCCTCACGCTGACGGCGATCTTCTCCGTCTACGTGCTGGCGTTGCTGGTCAGCCTGCTCACCGTGGGACGGCTCTCCGACTTCCTCGGCCGCCGCCCGGTCCTCGCCGCGGCGCTGGTCGTCGAAGCGGCCGCGATGGCCGTCTTCCTCGGCGCGCACGGCGTCGCCGCCCTCTTCGCCGCCCGTGTCGTCCAGGGCCTGGCGACCGGCGCCGCGGTGGGGGTGGTCGGCGCGTACCTGCTCGACCTGCAACCGGACGACGGCTCGCGGCTGGGCTCGCTCGTCAACGGCGCGGCGGCCACCGGCGGCCTCGGTCTCGGCACGATCGGGAGCGGCGTCCTGATCCAGTACGCCCCGCAGCCGACCCGGCTGATCTTCGTGATCCTCACCGCGGCCTTCGCCGTGCTCGCCGCCGCGACGGCGGTGCTGCCGGAGACGGTCACGCGGACGCCCGGCGCCGTGGCCGCGCTGCGCCCGAAGGTGTCCGTCCCCGCGCCGGCGAGGAGCGCGTTCCTGCGCGCGGCGCCCGTCCTGGTCTCCACCTGGATGCTCGGCGGGCTGATCCTCTCCGTCGGGGGCTCGCTGCTCGCCACGGTGTTCGGCGAGCGCGACCACGCGGTGACCGGCCTCGTGCTCGGCGCGCTCGCCGTGTCCTCGGCGCTCGCGTCCGTGCTGCTCAGGCGGCACGCCCCGGAGCGCATGCAGCGCGAGGGCACGCTGCTGCTCCTCCTCGGCACGATCCTGCTGGTCGCCGCCGTGGCGACGTCCTCGCTGACCGTCTTCGTCGCGGCGGCGGTCGTCGCCGGCGTCGGATGGGGGCCGGCCTACCTGGGCGCCTTCCGGATGGTCAGCCAGCTCGCCGCGCCGCACGAGCGGGCCGCGCTGATCTCGGCGATCTACGTGGTCAGCTACCTGGCCTTCAGCATCCCGGCTCTGATCGCCGGGGTGGCCATCACCACGCAGGGCCTGCGGGGGACGTCGCTGGTCTACGGCGTCGTGGTCGCCCTCGTGGTCGCCGGCACCCTCGCCTACGAGGCGCGGAGCCGGCGCCGCCCCGCCGCCGCGTGACGGCCGGCCCGCCGGAACCGCTGTGACCGCCAGTACGGCGGCGCCACACTAAGATCGCGTTCCATGCCTTCGGACGGTTTGTGGCGGATCCTCAGGATCGGAACAGTAGGCCTGTTCGTCGCGGCGGTGGGCGCGGGCCTGGTGGCCGGTGAGTCCTGGCTCTGGGTGGCCGTCGAATGGTCGCCCCCGGCCAACGCGGGGTTCTACACGCCCAGCGACTTCTTCGGGCCCGGAGGGTTCGACACCGCGACGACCGTGGCCCTGCTCGCGGCCGCCCCGGTGAAGGCCGCGCTCCTGTGGCTGATCCTGCGTACCCCCGTGCCGGGAGCACTGGACCGCAGGGAGAAGGCGCTGCGCCGGCTGCTTTACCTGGCGGTGGCATACGCCCTCGTGCTGCGGTTCCCCATCGAGATGCTCCCCGACGCGGTCGACGCTGCGTTGCAGCTCGCGCTGTGGGCCGTGATCGACGTCCTCTACCTACTGGTCATCCGCTGGCGGTCCCGCGTGCTGCGGGCGGCGGCCGGAGCGATGTTCGCGATCGGGCTGGCCGGGATGGCCGACGACCTGCTCGACGAACTCGACCTTCCACAGCTCGGATCAGGCGACGTCGTCGCACCGTTCCTGATGCTGGGCGGAGTGGCCGCGACCATCGTCACGCTTGCCGGGCAGCGGCGCGACGGCCGGTGGAGCAGCGGCACGCAGGCCGCCGGATGGTTGTCGTTGGGCGTGTTCGCGCTGGTAATCCCGCTCAACCTCTTCTTCGCGAGAATGCCCATCGGCACGGCGGCGGTGCTGATCGTGATGGACGCGGTCGCGCTCGCCGGCACCGTGTGGATCGCGGCGACCGCCCGTGAGATGCCCGCCGGCGGCCGCCCTTCCGCCCTTCCGCCCGCGCGGCGGCGCGCGAGCCGCGTCGCCGCGGCGGCCGTCGCCACACTGCCGGTCATCGCGCTGATCCACCCGGAGCAGACCCCGCACCTCACCTACACCGGCTGGTCCATGGGCTGCTACGACCGGCAGAGATTCGGCGACCTGAAGCCCGCCCAACGCGACGCCGCGTTCCTGTGCCGGGCGCGGAACACGGACGGCGGAGTCCCACCCATGTTCCCCGACACCCTGTCGGACCAGCAGGTCCTCGCGTACGGGCGGGCGCTGTGCCGGGCGAAGGACCGCGACGAGCAGCAGGCGATCCTGACCCGGGCCGGGAGCGCGCGGCCCGCCTGGGGCGCGGACCCGTGGGATCTCGTCTACGTCTGCCCGGAGATCGTCGGCGCGACCCATCCCGACCTGCTGCGGTCGTCCGAGGAGGCGCGGACGGCGGAGGCCTCCTACGTCGCCGAGCAGAACGCGAAGTGCCCCGACCCCTGGCCCCGGACGAAGGGGGTCGTCCAGGCCACGGCCACCTACTTCCTCTTCGCCGACGGCGATGCCGGCTATCTGGTCTACGACCCCGATGACGAGGCGGCCGAGGAGGCGGTGGAGCGGGCGACGGACAGAGCCTACGACGGCGGCACGCTCGTCGGAGTGGCCGGCAGCGCGGCGCTCGTCGGGCACATCGAGGACATCATCGATCTATGCCTGACCGTGAAGGCCTTCCGCACCGCGCCGCCGCGGCGGACGGCCGGGTGGGACCAGGTCACCGAGGTGCCGATCGTCAGCCGCAGCGGCACGCTCACCGTGCCGGAGAAAGAGGGCGGAGACGTGGGCGCGGGCGCCCCGATGCCGAACCTGGCGATCGCGGGGAAGGGCCGCTACCGGCTCCGCGTCTACGTACGGCTCGGCGACGTGGGAGAGGAGCACCTGGTCGTCGTGTTCCCGGGCGCGTCGAGGAAGAGGCTCACGCTGAAGCGGTGAACAGACCTGTCAAGCGGGTCAGTCGCCGGCGCGGCGGACGAGGGGGTTGGCGGCGGTGGAGTTGCGGATGCTGAAGGCGACGCTGCCGGCGCGGTAGCGGTCGTCGGAGCACTCGACGGGTCTGCCCTCCTGGCTGGTGGTGGTGCGGCGCTGCCGCAACAGGGGGCTGCCGCGGCGGACGCCGAGCAGCCGGGCGTCCCCGGCTCCGGCGGCCACCGCGTCGATCAGGTGCTCGCCGTACGCGAAGACCAGCCCGGCCGACTCGTACAGCTCCTGGGTCACCGACTCGCACTCCGGGTCGAGCCGCTCCACGGCGGGGGCGATCCAGCCGGCGTAGACGGTGCGCTCGACCAGCACGGGCTCGCCGTCGAGGCGGCGCAGCCGCCGCACGTCGAGCACCTCCTCCCCCGGCTCCACCGACAGCCGTACGGCCTCGGAGGGCGTGCACGGGCGGCGGCGGGAGGACAGCACGCTCCCGCTGGCGCGGTAGCCCATCGACCGCGCCCATTGGGCGAAGCTGTGCAGTTCGGTGAAGCTCTGACTGCGCTCGCTGCCCAGCACGATGCGGCGCGCGCCCTGGCGGGACCCGACCACCCCCTCGGCGGCCAGCAGGGCGACCGCCTGGCGTACGGTCCCCCGCGAGGCGGAGTAGCGCAGGGCCAGGTCGGCCTCCGAGGGAAGCCGGCCGCCGATCGGATAGTCCCCCCGCACGATGGCGTCCCGCAGGTCACCGGCGATGTGTTCATAACGGGCCATCCGTGCCGAGCCCTTCCGTTCACGTGACCGACATCGATGTGCGACTCACTTGGTCTGGCTTGTTTGTACAAGTTCGCCTACGTTCGTTGCACGCACCCTATGGGAGGGACTCTTGTCCGCACGCACCGCCGGTCTCGTGGCCGCGCTCGCAATGACCACCTCGGTGATCGCGGCCTGTGGGGCCGCCCCCACGACCCCCGGCGGCGGTACGGAGTCCGGTGACTCCAAGGCCGCCTCCGCGACCTCGGCGCAGGACCTCGGCGGCCTGGACAAGCTCGTCGACGCCGCCAAGAAGGAGGGGCAGCTCAACACCATCGCGCTGCCGCCCGACTGGGCCAACTACGGCGAGATCATCAAGGCCTTCGAGGCGAAGTACGGCATCAAGGTCGTCAACGACAACCCGGACGGCTCCAGCCAGGACGAGATCAACGCGGTCAAGACGCTGAAGGGCCAGGGCCGCGCCCCCGACGTGCTCGACCTCGGCAGCGCCTTCGCGCTGAGCGGCGCGCAGGAGGGCCTGTTCGCACCGTACAAGGTGCAGAGCTGGGACAAGATCCCCGACGGGCAGAAGGAGCCCGGCGGCGCCTGGTTCTACGACTACGGCGGCTACGTCTCCATCGGCTGCGACGCCAAGCGGGTCAAGAGCTGCCCGGAGACGTTCGCCGACCTGCTCAAGCCGGAGTACAAGGGCAAGGTCGCGCTGAACGGCGACCCGACCAAGGCCGGCGCGGCCTTCGCCGGCGTGTACGCCGCCTCGCTCGCCAACCAGGGCTCCTTCGACGACATCCAGCCCGGCATCGACTTCTTCAAGAAGCTCAAGCAGAACGGCAACTTCAATCCCGTCGAGGCCACCCCCGCCACGGTCGAGAAGGGCGAGACCCCGATCACCATCGACTGGGACTACCTGCAGGCGAGCTACGCCAAGGAGTTCGCGTCCAAGGGCGTGGACTGGAAGATCGTCATCCCCTCCGACGGCCAGTACGCGAACTTCTACTCCCAGGCGATCAACAAGTGGGCGCCGCACCCCGCCGCCGCCCGCCTGTGGCAGGAGTTCCTCTACAGCGCCGAGGGCCAGAACCTGTGGCTGAAGGGTTACGCCCGGCCGGTGCTGCTGCCCTCCATGCAGCAGGACGGCAGCGCCGACGCGGCCCTCGTCGCCCAGCTCCCCAAGGTCGAGGGCACCCCCGCCTTCCCCACGCCGGACCAGGTCAACAAGGCCAAGGAGGTCCTGGCGAGCGGGTGGGGCGCGGCGGTCTCCGGCTGACGTCGTGGGGGACAGCCGTACGGAATCGAAGAGCCGGTGGGCGGTCGTACCGCTGCTGGTCTTCGCCGTCATCGTCTTCGGCCTGCCGATGCTGGTCCTCCTCGGCGGCACGTTCACCAGGGAGGGCACGCCCAGCGCCGCCAACCTCACCGAGTCGCTCCAGGGGGCGTACCTCACGTCCCTGATCGGGAGCGTGAAGATCTCGGCGCTGGTGGCGGTGCTGGGCGGGGTGCTCGGCACGTTCCTCGCCCAGGCCGTGGTGACCTCCCGGTTCCGGGCCCTGCGGGAGGGGGTGCTGACCGCCTCCGGCGTGCTGGCCAACTTCGGCGGCGTGCCGCTGGCGTTCGCCTGGATCGCCACGCTCGGCAACTCGGGCGTCGTCACCACGACCCTGGGCCTCGGCGACCACGGGTGGAGCCTGTACAACTTCTGGGGCCTCACCCTGGTCTACCTCTACTTCTCCGTCCCGCTCATGGTGCTCACGGTCGTGCCCGCCCTCGACGGGCTGCGCCCGCAGTGGCGCGAGGCCGCCCAGAACAACGGGGCGAGCACCTGGCAGTTCTGGCGGTACGTCGGCGTCCCGGTGCTGACCCCGGCGCTGCTCGGCGGGGTGATCCTGCTGTTCGGCGGCGCGTTCGCGGCCTACGCGACGGCGCAGGCGATGGTGGGCTCCAGCGTCCCACTGGTCACCCTCAAGATCGCCGACGCGCTCACCGGCAACGTCCTCATCGGGCACGAGAACGTCGCGCTGGCCCTCAGCCTCGACATGATCGTGGTCGCGGGCCTGGTGATGGCCGTCTATCTCCCGCTGCGGCGAAGGAGCGCCCGATGGCTTCGCTGACCCCCCAGGTCACCACGCCGGCCGTCCCCGGGACGGCGCCCGTCCGGCCGGGCCGGCCGCGCCGTCCCCGGGTCTGGCGCGGCCTGGTCCTCCTCCTCGCCGCCGTGTACTTCCTCGTCCCGCTGATCGCGTCGTTCGTCTTCACGGTGAAGGCGCCGGACCAAGGTTTCTCGCTCGACGCGTACGGCGAGATCTTCTCGGCCGAGGGCTTCGCCGGGAGCCTGCTGCTGTCGCTCGGGCTCGGGGCCGCCACGATCGTGATCGTGCTGCTGCTGACGCTGCCCGCCGTCGTCGCCGTACGGCTCGGCGCGCCGCGGTGGCGGCCGGTGCTGGAGGTGGTCTGCACGCTGCCGCTGGTCGTGCCCCCGATCACGTTCGTGGCCGGGATCAGCACGGTGCTGCGGTGGGGGCCCGACTACCTCGCGAGCACGCCCTTCTACCAGACGATCATCGCGGTGCAGGACCCCGGCTTCCCGATAGTGCTGGTGCTCGCCTACGTCGTGCTGGCGCTGCCGTTCGCCTACCGCTCGCTCGACGCGGGCCTCGGGGCGATCGACGTGCGCACGCTGTCGGAGGCGGCCAGGAACCTCGGCGCGTCGTGGCCCCACGTGCTGCTGCGGGTGATCGTCCCCAACATGCGGTCGGCGATGGCCGGCGCGTCCTTCCTCACGCTGGCGCTGGTGCTCGGGGAGTTCACCATCGCCCGGCTGCTCTCCTTCCAGACCTTCCCCGTCTGGATCTACACGATCTCCGGCGCGCACGCCCAGGTGTCGGTGGCGGTCTCGGTGTTCAGCCTGCTGATCACCTGGCTGCTGCTGCTCGCCCTGTCGTCCGCCGGCGCACGGCAAAGGAGTGGGTCATGAACGGCGCCCGGGTGGAGTTCCGCGGGCTGCGCCGGAGGTTCGGCAGCACGGTGGCGCTGGACGGGCTCGACCTGACCGTGGAGCCCGGCGAGCTGATCGCGCTGCTCGGCCCGTCCGGGTGCGGCAAGACCACCGCGCTGCGCTGCCTCGCCGGCTTCGAGCAGCCCGACGAGGGCGAGGTGCTGGTGGACGGCGCCGACATCACGCGGGTGCCGGCCAACCGCCGCGACGCCGGGATGGTCTTCCAGTCCTACTCGCTCTTCCCCAACCTCAACGCCCGCGACAACGTCGGCTTCGGCATGCGGGTGCGCAAGACGCCGGCCGCCCGGCGGCACGCCCGCGCGCAGGAGCTGCTGGAACTGGTCGGCCTGCCCGACGTGGGCGGCCGGTATCCCCACCAGCTGTCCGGCGGCCAGCAGCAGCGGGTGGCGCTGGCCCGCGCGCTCGCGCTCGAACCCCGGGTGCTGCTGCTGGACGAGCCGCTGTCGGCGCTCGACGCCAAGGTGCGCGTCACGCTCCGCGAGGAGATCCGCCGCCTCCAGCTCTCCCTCGGCATCACGACGATCTTCGTGACGCACGACCAGGAGGAGGCGCTCTCGATGGCCGACCGGGTCGCCGTGCTGCGCGACGGCCGCCTGGAGCAGGTCGCCGATCCCGCCACCCTGTACGACCGGCCGGCGACCCCGTTCGTCGCCGAGTTCGTCGGCGCGATGAACCACCTGCCCGGCCTGCTGTCGGGCGACGAGGTGACGGTGCTCGGGCAGACGCTGCCGGTGGAGGGCCCCCGGCCCGCCGGGCCCGAGGCCGACGTGCTCGTACGGCCCGAGGCCGTGCTGGTCGTCCCCGACGGCGAAGGGGAGGGCGTGGTCGTGGTGTCGTCCTTCCGCGGCTCCACCGCCCGCCTGCGGGTGCGGCTGAGTGACGGCGCCGAGGTGCTCGCCGACGTACCCGGCCACGACTCGGCGCGCCTGGCGCCCGGCACCGCCGTACGGGTCCGCCTGGTCGAGCGGCCCGTGCTCGTGTCGGCCCGTACGGCGGCCGGAGCCGCGGCGGCGGTCCCCGAACCCGATGCCGTCGCCTGATCACCTGGCGGCGGTGCTGTTCGACATGGACGGCACCCTCGTGGACACCGAGGACCTGTGGTGGGATGCCTGCGCCGAGGTCGCGCGCGGCCTCGGCGCCCCGCTCGGGCCGGGCGACCGGCAGGCGCTCTTCGGCCTGCCGGTCGAGGACGCCGCGGCGCACGTCCTCGGCCGAGTGAGTGACGACCCGGGGCGGGATTCCGTCGAGGCCATGCTGACCGGCGCCTTCGTCCGGCGGATCGAGAACGGGGTCACCCCGCTGCCGGGCGCGGTCGCACTGCTGGAGTCCCTGCGCGTGGCGGGAGTCCCCGCCGTGCTGGTGAGCGCGTCTCCCCGGACCGTGGTGGACATCGTGCTGGAGATCGTCGGCGGGCACCTCTTCCGGCTGTCGGTGGCGGCCGGGGACAGCGCGAGGAACAAACCGGCCCCCGACCCGTACCTCGCCGCGGCCTCGCGCCTCGGCGCCGACCCGGCGGCGTGCGTCGCGGTCGAGGACAGCCCGACGGGCATCGCCTCCGCCCGGGCCGCCGGCTGCGCCGTCATCGCGGTCGGCCCCCTCGACGCCGCGAGCGGGGTGACGACGGTGCCGACCCTGGAGAGCGTGGACCTGCCGCTGCTGCGCCGGCTGGTCTCGGGGCAGGTTCCTCCAGGGGCATGAGTTCCTCTCACCTCGATGGTTTCCCGACGGGTACTCGTGTCCCTTGCGGGTAACCAGGCGTCGGTGGATACCGTGCCGCCGAGCCGTACGACCGGCGCGGAGTCCATCAAGAGCGAGGGGACAGACATGACCGAGAACCGGAACGAGACCATGCCCGCCGTCGCGTACCGGCGCAGCCTTCCCGTCGACGACCCGGAAAGCCTCCTGGATGTGGAGCTGCCGGTGCCCGTACCCGGCCCGCGCGATCTGCTGGTCCGGGTGGAGGCCGTCGCCGTGAATCCGGTGGACTACAAGGTGCGGCGAAGCAGCGATCCGGGCGGCGAGCCCAAGGTGCTCGGCTGGGACGCCGCCGGCACCGTGGTCGCTGTGGGCGACGAGGTGGAGCTGTTCGAGGCCGGCGACGAGGTCTACTACGCCGGCGCGATCGACCGCCCCGGCGCGAACTCCCTCTTCCACGTCGTCGACGAGCGCATCGTGGGACGCAAGCCCGCCACGCTCTCCTTCACCGAGGCCGCCGCGCTGCCGCTGACCTCCCTCACGGCCTGGGAGGGCCTGTTCGAACGCCTGGGCCTGCGCGGCGACGCGCTCGGCCAGACCGGGTCGCTGCTGGTGACCGCGGCCGCGGGCGGCGTCGGCTCCATCGTCGTCCAGCTCGCGCGCGCCCTGACCGGGCTGACCGTGATCGGCACGGCCTCCCGGCCCGAGACGGTGGAGTTCGCCCGCCGGATGGGCGCTCACCACGTCGTGGACCACCGCGGGCCGCTGGCGAAGCAACTGGCCGAGGTCGCGCCGGAGGGCGTCAGCCACATCTTCAGCACGACCGGCACCGACCGCAACCTCGCGGCGTACGCCGACGCGCTCGCCCCGTTCGGCCGGATCGTCGCGATCGACGACCACGACTCCCTCGACATCGGCGTGCTCAAGCAGAAGAGCATCGCGTTCCACTGGGAGCTCATGTTCACCCACTCGCTGTTCCGGACCCCGGACCAGGTGAACCAGCACCGCATCCTCGACCGGGTCGCGCGGCTCGTCGACGCCGGAGTCCTCGTCACCACCGCCAACCGGGACCTCGGCCCGGTGAACGCCGCCAACCTGCGCGAGGCCCATCGCATCCTCGAATCGGGCACCGCGATCGGCAAGATCACTTTGACGGGCTTCTGAGGCCCGCCGCACCGGACCGGGAACAACGGGCGGGGCCCGGCGGGTTGGGGAAGATCAGAAGATGCCTCAGACAGGAGTTGCGCATGCGTGCCATCGTCGTCTCCGCGTACGGTGATTCCTCGGTGCTGGAGTACGCCGAGCGGCCCGACCCGGTGCCCGGCCCGGGCCAGGTGCTGATCGAGGTGGCGGCGACCGGGGTCAACTTCATCGACGTCTACCACCGTGAGGGACGCTATCCGCTGCCGCTCCCGCTGGTCCCCGGCTCGGAGGCGGCCGGGACGGTCACGGCCGTGGGCCCGGACGTCACCGACGTCGTGCCCGGCGACCGCGTCGCCTCGGCCAGTGCGATCGGCGCGTACGCGACCAAGGCGCTGATCCCGGCGGACAGGGTGGTCCGGCTGCCCGACGGCCTCTCCCCCGATCTCGCGGCGGCGGTGCTGCTCCAGGGGCTCACCGCCCACTACCTGACCCACTCCACGTACGCGGTCCGCACGGGTGACGACGTGCTCGTCCACGCCGCGGCGGGCGGCATGGGCCTGCTGCTGGTGCAGATGGCCAAGCTGCGCGGCGCCCGCGTGATCGGCACGGTCTCCAGCCCCGAGAAGGAGAAGCTCGCCCGGCAGGCCGGCGCCGACGAGGTGATCGGCTACGAGGGCTTCCCGGAGGCTGTCAAGGAGATCACCGGCTCGGGTGTGCACGTCGTCTACGACGGGGTCGGGGCCGCCACCTTCGAGGGGTCGCTCGCGTCGCTGCGCCCGCGCGGCATGATGGCGCTGTACGGCGCGGCCAGCGGGCCGGTGCCGCCCTTCGACCCCCAGCGGCTCAACGCGGGCGGTTCGCTGTTCCTCACCCGGCCCACGCTCGGGCACTACACGGCCACCCGGGAGGAGTTGCTGTCCCGGGCGGACGACGTGCTCGGCTGGGTCGCCTCCGGCGCGCTGAAGGTGCGCGTCTCCGAGCGCTACCCGCTGGCCGAGGCCCGCCGGGCGCACGACGACCTCGAAGGCCGCCGTACGACCGGCAAGCTTCTGCTGGTCCCCTGACCCCCGGAGTACTTCCTCATTGGGACTACGGCGCCGTGCCGATCAGGCGCCGCGCGGCGGCCACGGCGCCGTCGTCGCGCACCTCGCCCGCGACGGCCCCGGCCCGGTCCCGCACCTCGGGCCGGAGGACCTTGTCGAGAGCCGCCGTCAGCGATTCGGCGGTCGGCGCGGTGGGCGGATGGGCGGTCCCGATGCCGAGTTCGCCGACGCGCCGCGCCCAGTAGTGCTGGTCGTAAAGCTGCGGCACGACGACCTGTGGCGTCCCGGCCAGCGCGGCGGTGGTCGTGGTGCCCGCGCCGCCGTGGTGGACGACGGCCGCGACCCGGGGAAAGAGCGCCCGCTGGTTGACCTCGCCGACCGGCAGGCAGTCGGGGCCGTCGTCCTCCGGGGACAGGCCGGCCCAGCCGCTCAGCACGATGACGCGGCGTCCGAGCGCGCGGGCCGCGTCCACGGTCGCCCGGGCGACGCCCTGGGGAGCCCGGACGCTGCCGAAGCCGACGCAGACGGGCGGTTCGCCGTCGTCGAGGAACTTCTCCAGCTCCGGAGGCAGCGGGCGCCGGTCCGGCAGGACCCAGGCGCCCGTCTGCACCACTTCAAGGTCGGCGGGCCCGGGCCACGGCCCGAGCGCCGGGTCGGCCGCCAGCCAGGGCCGGTCGGTGAAGATGTGCCGTCGTGTGTCGTCGACCGGAGCAAGGCCGATCGAGGCCCGGTGGGAGTTGAGCGCGGCGCCGGCGACGTCGTTCCAGCGCCGCGCGTCCTCGTCCCAGAGCGCGACGTTGCCTGCCGTTCCGTCCGCCGGCGCCTGCCCCCAGACGGGCACCGGCTCGTGATGCGGGGACGGCAGGGTCACCGGGCAGTAGCTCACGTAGACGTAGCCGATGCCCGTCCGCTCCGCCACCGAGTGGGCGGCGATCGACAGGGCTCCGCCCGCCACGATGACGTCGCAGCCCTCGGCCGCCGCCGGGATCGTGGCGAACTGGACGGCGACCGTGCCGTCGAGCATCCGCCGGCGTTGCTCGGGTGTGGGCGGAGCCTGGACCCGGGGGCCGGCCGGCGGCGCGGCCGACGCGGTCTGCCGCAACTCGGGACCGATCGGCACGACGGGAAATCCGAGCCCCTCGATCCACTCGCGGAAGTCGGGCGGCACGCACAGGCGCGCTTCCTGCCCGAGGTCCCGCAACGCCAGGGCCAGCGCCACCATCGGCTGGACGTCCCCACGGGTTCCGATGGTGGACAGAAGCACGCGCATGGCACTCCTCTGTGAAGGCTCTGTAAGGGCATGGGTGACGGCCGGGCGGCCGCACGGTGAAGGTGAGCGCGTCCGCGGCTCCGAACGGAGTCCGGCCTGGCCCGGCCCGGCTCACGGCCCCCGATTCTGCGCCGTCACCGGGGTCTTGCCGCAAGTCCCCCCATGCCCTATACGTTGAAAGTGGCGGCCTCCGCGTATCAGGTCAGCGGGTGGGCGGGCCACTCCAGGAGGCGGGCGCCGAGCACGGCCGTCTCCAGGGTGAACCGCTGTGTCGGGTCGCTGGGCGAGAAGCCGGTCAGCCTCCGGATGCGCTCCAGGCGGTAGGTGATCGCCCGCGTGCTGACGCCGAGCCTGCGCGCCGCGGCGGTGTGGTTGCCCTGCGCGGCGAAGACGGCCTCCAGCGTCTCCAGCAGCGGCTCCGGCCCGCCCCGGGCGGAGGTCAGCGGGCCGAGCACGGTGGAGACCAGGTCGACGATCGCGTCCCTGTCCCGCAGCAGCACCGGGAAGACCAGCAGGTCGGCCGCCTTCAGCACCTGGGCCCGCAGGCCGAGCCGCTCGCCGAGGTCGATCGCGCCCGCCGCCTCACGGTAGGAGGTGACGATCCCGCCCGGCCCCTGGTGCGGACGGCCGATCCCCACCCGCCACGTGGTGAGCGCCGCCCGCACGTGGTGGGTGAACTCCCCGCTCGCCGCGGTCAGTCCGGCCGGGAAGGCGCACACGAGCAGGCCGTCGCGGGCGGCGACGAGGATGTTGTGCGAGCCGAACCTGGCCACGAGCGACTGCTCGATCTTCCCGGCCAGCGGGTCGCCCGCCTCCAGCGGCGTGCCCGGTTTGGCCACGCTGACGGCGTACGCGCCGGCCAGGCGCAGGCCGAAGTGCTCGGCGCGTTCCGCGTCGGCCCTGCCCTGCAGCAGGTCGTCGACGAACAGGCGGCGTGCCTCCTCCTCCCGCCGTACGGCGGCGCGCTGGGCCTCCTCGTATCCGTCGATGTAGGCGGCGATGCCCCGCCGTACGGCTCCGAAGGCCCCACCGGCGGTCATCTCGGCGGCGTGCAGGCAGGCGTCCGCGAGCACGCGCAGGGGGATGCCGCGCTCGGCGGCGAGGGCGCCGCACTCACGCAGGCCGTCCATGTCGGCGCGGCCGGGCAGCCTGCCGGTGGCGGCCGACGCCGCCAGGACCGACAGGAACCCGCCGAGCAGGTCGGCGGGCACCCCGGTCGCCTCGCTCACGCGAGCGAGAACGCTGTCCATCAGACCCCTACGTCGCGCCGTTCGAAGGCGAGCAGCGCCGTCATGAGCAGGACGGCCGTCGCACCCAGCAGGACAAGGTAGTCACCGTACGGCCAGCCCTGGTAGAGGGGGCGTCCGTCGAGGTAGTAGTGGACGGGTGTGAGCCAGCGCAGCCAGCCGATGGCGTCGACGCTACGACCCATGGTCTCCACGATGTATCCGGCGACGCCCCAGACCCCGGCCACGGCGAGCGCGATCTGCCGGCGGCCGAACGCCGCGCCGACGCACAGGGTCAGCGTCCCGAAGAACAGCACGAGCAGGAACAGTCCCGTGTGGGCGGCGAGTATGCGGCCGAACGGCACGCCCATGCCGGCGGCGGACGAGGCCACGGCGGCGACCACCAGAGTCACCAGCGCCACGCCGAGCAGGCCGAGCGCCAGCGCCGTCCAGCGCTCCAGGAGCAGCCGCCGCCGGTCGATCGGCAGCGTCAGCGTGAGCTCCAGCGTCTTGGCCTCCTCGGGACCGGCGAGGGCCCGGTTGCCGAGGATCACGGCGCACATGGTGAAGAGCAGCGGGCCCAGCAACTGGTAGGCGACCGCGTGCAGGTAGCCGGTGCCGGTCGCGATGTCGGACATGCCGCCCATCAGGTCCCTGAGCGCGCCGGGATACTTGGCGATCGCCTGTTTGCTGAAGGTGTCGGGGTCCTTCATCATGCTCGCGAAGATCGAGATGTACATCCCGAGGAACGCGCACAGCCCGACCGTCCACCCGATGAGGGCGCGGCGATACTCCCCCAGGGTCTTACGCACCAGCGTGGGCATGCCGGGCCTCCTCCTCGCTGTAGTAGGTCAGGAAGATCTCCTCCAGGTCCGGCTCCGCGCTGACCAGGTGGACCACCGTGTGGCGGGCCGCCGCCTTGACCAGCGCGTCGGGCCTGCCGTCGATTGTGCAGCGCAGGCTCGCGCCCTGCACGGACACGTCCCGTACGCCGGGGAGCCCCTCGAAGTCCTCCCTGGGGACCGGCGCGTCGAAGTGGAGCTCCACGTGCCGTACGGCCCGCTCGCGCAGCGCGGCGATGTCCTCGACCGCGACGAGGCGCCCGGCGCGGACGATGCCCACCCGGTCGGCGACGTGCTCCACCTCGGCGAGCACGTGCGACGACATGAGGATCGTGCGGCCCGCCGTCCGCGCCTCCCGGACCATCGCCAGGAACTCCTGCTGCACCAGCGGGTCGAGGCCGCTCGTCGGCTCGTCCAGGATGAGCAGCTCGGGCTCGTGCATGAACGCCTGGATGAGCCCGACCTTCTGCTTGTTGCCCTTGGAGAGCCGGCCCATCCTGACCGACAGGTCGGCGTCCAGCCGCTCGGCCAGGTCGTCGATCCTGCTCCGGCTCACCCCTCCGCGTACGCCGGCGAGGAACCGGAGGTAGTCGCGGGCCCGTTCGCCGCCCTCCAGGGCCAGCTCGCCGGGCAGGTAACCGATCCGGGCGCGGACCCGCGGGTCCCGGGTGCTCGCGCCGAAGACCGTGGCCCGGCCCGACGTCGGCCGGATCACGTCCAGGAGCAACCGGATCGTCGTCGTCTTGCCGGCGCCGTTCGGGCCCAGATAGCCGAAGACCTCACCCGGACGGATGTCGAGGGTGAGATCCTCCAGGCCCCGTCTCGTACCGTAGAACTTCGTCAGTCCTTCGGTCTCCACCACTGCTGTCATGCCGCAATGGTGGACCTCCGGCCCGGTGCCGGGGTATGCCTTCTTCCGGACACCTACCGGCCTCGTCTCTTCCCGGCTTCGGCAACGAGGCCGATCAAGGGGCCGATCACACGGGCGGCACACCGCACGTCGTGGAACCGGGCAGGAGATGGCGGTAGCGCGACACCAGGCGGTAGCCCGCCTCCGCCGCCCAGCTCACCGGCGGCGCGAGCATCACGCGGCCGAGCGCGCGCCAGGCGGCGTTCGGCTGCACCGCGAGCATCACCCCGATGGCCCGCGCGCCGTGGGCACGCAGCCCTCCCGGGCCCAGAAGCTGCACGGACGTCATGACCTCCTCGCGGGTCAGCCCCGCCGCGCGGAGGTCGAGGCCCTGCCACGCCCGTACGGCGGGCATGTAGGGCAGGACCCGGTGCCCGGCGTTCACGCACGTCTGGCAGAAGGCGCAGTCGCCGTCGAAGACCAGCAGGATGCGGTTGTCTCCGCTTTCTCCGCCCATGCGATCGAACCTACCAATCCTGGGACGGATCATTCCGATCGCGTGGTGGCGGCGGCGCGGGCCGCCGAGACGCGCGTACGGCCAGCACGGCGACCACGATCACCGCGACCGCGACGCTGAAGACGACCGCGAAGACCAGCAGCAGGACGAGCAGGCTCATCGCCGGCCCCCTCGACGGGCCTGTGAACGGGCCAGGCGTGCGGCGACGGCCAGGGCGACCGACGCGTACGACACGGCGCGCGCCAGCCGTACGGACCGGGGGATGTCGGGGACCGCCGGGCGGGGACCATCGCCCAGCTCCGGGCGGTGCTCCACCCGGCCACCGTAGTCGTTCGCCCCGCCGAGCCGTACGCCGAGGGCTCCGGCGAAGGCGGCCTCGCAGCGCCCGGAGTTGGGGCTGGGGTGGCGGTGCCCGTCGCGGCGGAGCACGGTGGCCGCGCGGCGCGGGGAGCCGCCGACCAGACCGGCGAGACCGGTGGTGAGCAGCGCGGTCAGCCTGGCGGGCACGTAGTTGGCCACGTCGTCGAGCCGGGCCGAGGCCCAGCCGAACCGCGCGTAGCGCGGCGACCGGTGGCCGACCATCGCGTCGAGCGTGTTGACCGCGCGGTAGGCGAGCAGGCCGGGCACGCCGAAGACGGCGCCCCAGACGAGCGGCGCGACGACGGCGTCCGAGGTGTTCTCCGCGATCGACTCGACCGTGCCCCGCGCCAGCTCGGCGGCGTCGAGACCGGACGGGTCGCGCCCGCACAGGTGCGGAAGGCGGGCGCGGGCGGCGGCCAGGTCGCCCTCGTCCAGCGAGCGGGCCATCAGCGCGCCCTCCTTGGCGAGGGTCGTGCCGCCGAGGACCGCCCAGGTGGCGGCGGCGGTGACGGCGGCCCGCGCGACCGGGCTCGGCCGGGTCACCCGCTCGGCGACCACCCCGATGGCCGTCACGGCGCCGACGCAGATGGTCGTGTAGGCGACCCCCGCTAACCGCGAATCCCGATATATGAGCTTTTCGAGGGCGGCGGCCCGGCTGCCGAACACCGCCACCGGGTGGCCCCGCCGAGGGTCGCCGAGGAGAGCGTCGATCGCCGCCCCGGCCAGCAGCCCCGCCGCCGTGGCCCCGTCCATGGTCCCGATCACGCCCGCATTCTTCCGCAACGCTCCCGCGCGTCACCGAGGAGATGGTCCTGGAGCGCTTCCTCGTTGGCGTCGAGCCAGGCGGCGGCGCGCCTGATCCGGCCGCCCACGCCGTCGGCCCACATCCGCGCCCAGCCGCCGCCTCGCGTGCGGGCCCGGTCCCGCATCAGCGCGTACGACCGGCCGAACCGCGTCCGCGCCGTCTCCACCAGCCTCAGCCGATCCTGCGCCGGCAGGCCGTACGCGTCGCAGAACAGCCGCACCCGGGCCGCCGCGTCCAGCGACCGCTGCGCGGGGTCCCGGTCGACCGGGTCGGCGAGCGGAGCCCAGTGCCGCAGCGTCGTCACCACGTCGAACAACCGCGTCGTCGGCCTGGCCATGTCGAAGTCGATCAGCGCGTACGGCACGGGCCCCGCGCCGGGCCGGTCGCGGAAGACGACGTTGGCCGGGGTCACGTCGCAGTGGCCCACGAGTTCGGGCGAACCCTCCGGCGCCGAGCCGTCCTCCCACGTCGCGCCGTGAGGCGGGTCGAACGTCGCCGCCGCGTCGTGCAGGCGCCGCAGCAGCAGGGCCAGGGTGGTCAGTGTCTCCTCGCTCACCGCGTACGCCGGAAGCGGGCGCGCGGGCACCATGCCCTCGATGTAGGTGAGGATCGCCCTGCCCCGCTCGTCGATCCCGAGGAACCGGGGCGCCCGGTCGAAACCGGCGGCCTCCAGATGCCGCAGCAGCGCGTGGACGGACGGCGACGTGGGGCGCATCGGCCGCCGTACCGTCGCCCCCACCCGTACGAGTCCCTCGGAGACGTCTCCGACGAGTGGGATCTCACGTACGGCCATGCCGACGCAGTTTAACCACCACATTTCCGTTGTGAGGGGCAAGCCGCCGGATTTCTTCCGTTCGCGGTAGCCCGTTCCTCTCACTGGAAAGGTCGGGTGCGGCGGGGCGCAACCTCGTCAGACCGAAGCCGAGCTGGCTGTAGAGCTCCAGCTGGTCGAAATACTCGCGGTGCGTCCTGATCCTGCCGTGCTCGACGAAGGCCGTGCAGGTGGCGCGGACCGTGATGCGGCGGCCCGTTCCACCTATCTCCCGGCCGTCGGGCAGAAGGAGAGGTCCCGTGTGGGTGCCGGTGTAGGTCCACTCGGTGACGGCCGGGTTCTCACAATCGCCGAGCTCGAACCAGGCCATCGCATGGAAGTCGGGAAACGCCGTGAAAACCTGTTCATATATCCATGCGATCTGATCGAGCCCTTCCGCCACACCCGACGGCCCCACGTACACGGCGTCCGGGCTGTAGAAGGAGAGGATCTCCGGCAGATCGTGAGCGTTGATCGCGTCGGCCAGCCGATGCTTGAGGTCCCAGAAAGTAGACATCACGCCTCCACTCGCGCAGAGCTGCGTTTTTCACGGTACCCACGAGGCGGACAGCGGCCGATCGGGTGAACGCCATGTCATCGCCACGAACGACGCGGTGAACTCCGCGTTCTCCCAATCGGGCGCCAAGGGGCGGCTCCCGGGTGGTGCGTCCGCCGCTGTGTCAAATCCGGTCGCCGGGCGAGAGCCGGGCGTGCGCCTCGCGGGCCCGGCGCTCCGCCGTCGCCGCAATGTACCGCTGGGCGCCGCCCGTGATGGCGCTGTCCACCACGACGACGGTGCGCGCCGCCGTACTCGCGGGGACAGGGCCGGCCGTGCTCAGCGGACTCGCCGTCGCCGACGATTTCGGTTCCGGGCGGCTGCGCCGCGTGCCGTCATCGGGAATCGGCCTGCGGCGCGGTCTACGCGCCTGCTGGCTCGGCCCGCGTACCCCACCCGCCGGGCCGGTCCGGGACCTTGTCACGCACGTCACGAGCCACCCGCGAGCCACCGTCCCGCCGCCCGATCCCCACCGGCCACCGGCCGGTTCGACCCATGTCCGGGAAACCGGGTGTGTACCTGGTCCCCGGATCATGCAGAATTAGGCACGAGCGCCCTTAGCTCAGCTGGATAGAGCATCGGACTTCTAATCCGACGGTCGGGGGTTCGAATCCCTCAGGGCGCGCTCCCCCATCCAGCCTGGTTGGCCTCCGACCTGGGGTTTCTGCTTGATCGTGCCGTGATCGCATGCGCAGTCGTACGCCACCGAGAGCCGCCGCCTGTCGCCAGTCGCGGGATATACCCGAAGCGATCTTGACTGCATTTCCGCAGGTCGGCAGCCGGATTTCGCCAGCTTCCGGGAAGATCCCGAGTCCTCGTGGAGCACGGTGCAGGGTGGCCCATGGAGTTGAGGTGTGCCAGGATGCAAATCATGACGATCAGAAAGGGCGATGCCGCGTAGGCCGCCCAGCGCCATCCGCGCTCACCAGGCAGCAGCCCCAAGAGGGGAGCGATCGGCTCGTCAGATTCCCGGTATATCCAGCCGGACTCGCGCCGCGATCGCGCGGCTGGAGGCCCAAGGACTGGGGACGGACTTCGTCGCCGAATCCCTTGATCAATACAAGAGCTTCCTGCGACGCCGGGGCCGCACCCTGTATCTCTCGCCGTATCAGTGTCCATGCTGTGATCCCGCAGTGGCGCGTGACGCCCTGGAACTCGCACTGCGTCGGCTGCCGCTCGCAGCTCGTCGTGATCTCGGGCGGCTGGTGTACCGCCTTGACGAGGAATACCGCAGGCGCACTCTTCCCGAGCCTCGTCCTTACCGACTGCTTCCCTGGCAGTTCGCCGCATGGTGGCACCAGCGCATGGCGGGTGACTGATTAGTGCAGGACAGGCCGAAGTGTCAACGGCCGGGTGCGCGTCACCGCTGGTGGCCAGGTTGAGGTCCCGGCGCCGTCGCGGTCGACCACGCTGACGGCGGTGCTGTGCTCGGGCAGGAAGCGGGCCCCACTGGTCGAAGGGCCAGTGCGAGCCGATGCCCAGCGCGCGGCGTTCGTAGGCGGCGGCGAACCGGAAAACCAGTGGGGCGCCGGTGTCGTCGAGCGAGGCGAAGCCTAGTTCGTCGATGATGACCAGGTCGTTGCGGAGCAGGTCGATGACGCGGCGGATCCCGGCCGAGCTGCGCCTGTGGGTGCGCAGAGACCAGGTGCGCGCCACCGAGCGGGCGCTGAAGGCGATCGACATCCTGCCAAGACGGCCGGGAGTACCTCCCTCAGCCGGGGCGACCCGATCGAGCGGGCCTGGCGGGACGCCCACGTGGGACGCGTCCACTGGCCAATGACGTCGATCGGGCCCTCGCGATGTACGGCAAGGGCGAGTTCGGCCTGGCCGTCGAGGACAACCTGATCCGACGCCGTGGCCGGTCGGTGGTCAGCGGCCGACGTTCCAGGTCTTATCCCGGCACAGGGGAGGGCCGTACGCGTAGGTCGTGCCGCTTTCCGTACGTGCGACCATCGCGTCGTCCGGACGCGGCCGATCGCACTGCTCGTCCAGCGGGTCGAAGCTCGTGACCGCGTTCGGAGTCAGCGTGGCGAATGGGCGCGGGTGTCCTTGCAGGGACACCGTGATCACCTCGCCCGTTCCGTTCACCACCTGGATGAATTCGCTGTCGCGGGGTGTGCACGAGCAGAGAAGGATCAGGGCCGGCCCCGCGAGACGGAGGGCCGCGCGGGAGGCCGCCATGCGTCGAGTGCCATGTTCTCTCATAACGGCCTCCCAGGGGGTGTCTGACAGATTCTGCCGGTCGCGAGCGGGGATCCAGGGGGACGCATCGCAAGGCCGAGGAGGAACCCACAGCCGGAGCTATGGGCGTAACAGAGCGGAAGTGGCTCAGTACTCGAAAACGCCGTGGGCGGCCACGAGGTCACTTGAAGCGTTCGGCCGCACCTTGGTGATGCGCTCGGCCAACAGCAGGGCAGCGGCGAGCCCGCCCTCCGAATTGTCGCCAACGAGCCCGAGCTCGACGCGGTCGGCCAGGTAGTCCTCCGAAATGCCATCCTCGTTGCCGGGAAACAGCGGATCGAAGGACAGGACCCTGCGGCCGTCGACGTAATGGACGAAGGACGCGACCATGTTCACATTGACGAAGACACTCGCCGTGACCGTCCCATTCGACAAGGGTCGCAGCACCTCGTCCAGGGTGCCGGCGAAGCCGTTCCACTCGCTCAGAATCGCCCCGCCCTCGGCCGATCGAGCAGAGATGAGGCCCTCATCGATCTCGCCTTCCTCGTCATCACCATCGAATACATCAATGCCAAGGCGGGCCAGCGCCTCGTGTGGAGTGAGGCCGCGGACTAAGGTCGCGCAGAACGCATCGTCATCGAGCCAGTCGTAGCCGCTCATGGGGATCCTGTTCTCTTCAGGGACAGATCGCGGAGATTCTGGCATGCGAGTCCGACAAGGTTTGAGGTCTGCGAGCCAGCAGGTGGACATGCTGCCGTTTCTCCCCCTCGCCGGGCTCCTAAGGAGCCGGGCGGTGACGATCAGTCCGGCCCCGGCGAGCAGTTCGGTGATGTCGGCTCACGCCCTACGCCATGCGCTGAGCAGTTCCTCGGGGCCGTATGCCGCCTGGAGCCCAGAACAGCTGGTCCCGTTCCGGGAGACCGCAACGAGCGGTACCGGCTCGTCGGTGATCGCCGCCCGGTGCTTCTGCAGCGCGGCCAGGTCGTGGTTGTCGAACGCGGAATTCTCCAGCCACTTGATCGAGCCGAGGAAGAGCAACTGCTTGGCCACCGGTTGCCTGTCGACACCCACCAAGTCGATTTCGACGTCATTGCTACGGGTCCAGTACCCGCCGATCGCCGGGGTGGCGGGCAGGAGCCCGTCCGGCAGGAGTCGGGCGAGGGATTCCCGGACGAGAGGCTCTATCGCGCGGCCGCGCCAGCTCGTCCACTGCTCCTTGATCCGGCTCAGCGTGAGATCTCCGCGCATCCGCTCGATCTCCGCCATGTGCGGATCCAGAAACGCGAGCCAGAACCGCAGGTAAGGATCGGCCACTCGGTAGCGGCGTTCCTTCGACGGCCTCAGCGAGAACGGCAGCTCGGCCGCCACCACCCGTTTCTCGGTCAGGACATCCGTAGCTCGAGTGAGAGTGGTGTGGGCGATGCCGCCGGCGGCGCGCGCGATGTTGGTAAAGGTGCGTTCCCCGGCTCCAATGGCCCGGAGGACTTCCCTGCTCATCGCCTGCGGTGGAAACTCCGCGGCCAGCGAGCGCTCGGCGGAGACCAGCAGCGCCGAGATGGGGTTGTCCAGCGAGGCGCGGAGGAATTCCCAGACATCCGCTCCAGCCTGCCACTCCGCGCAGATCAGCGGGAGACCTCCCGTGATCAGGGCGGCGTCGAAGGCGGCAGCCGGCGGAAGGCCGAGCATCTCGCCGATGTCAGCGGGGTTCAGCGGCCCCACGATCATTTCCCGGCCCCGTTGGTGGAAGGGGCGGTCGTAGCTGTTCAGCGCCTCCATCATCGACAGGTCGGATCCGACCAGGAGGAGAAGTACCGGCTTGCGGCTCAACGAGCGGTCCCATGCGCGCTGGAGCATGCCCTCGAAGGCGTCGACGCGGTCCATGAGGTACGGGACCTCATCGATGACGACCACGCTCGGTTTGTCAGTGGGCAGGATCTCTGCAAGCAGCCTGAATGCCGCATTCCACTGCCCCGGGGTCTCCTCTGCGAACACTTCTCGTTCCGGCAGCGTGGATCTCGCGACGGCGTCGAGCAACTCCGCCAGTTCGTTTTCCGCCGTGCCACCCGCCGCGGTGAAGAAGAGATTCGGCGTCTCTGTGCGCCGGAGGAACTCCTCGACGAGGCTCGACTTGCCGACCCGCCGCCTCCCCCGGATGAGGATGCATTGACCTGGCCTGGCCGACCCGGCGGCATCGCGAACTGCCTGAAAGGCGTTACGGAGCACGTTCAGCTCCCGGTCCCGCCCGATGAAACGGCGCATGGCACACCCTCAAGCGATGGTATCGATAGAGATACTATCGCTATCGATACCGACTTGCGCCTGAGCGTGCGTGACACTGCGGGGACGGGATCTCCCGACGCGCGATCCCGCTCTCCAGGTAGGCCGCGTACCGGCTTGATCGCTGAGGCTGTTTCAGGAACTCCCACGCGCCGCGCAGCCTGGTCGTGAGATGCCGCTGAGTGTGGCGGCAGTCCAACCGGACGTCGATCGGCCCCGTCTGATCATGTGATGCCAAGGAACGCGAGGTGCCGGGTGGCGTCTCGGCCGAGTCGGCGGAGGGCCTGGGCGATGTTGGTTTCGCCGGCCAGTCGTAGAGCGCTGATGGCCAGATAGCGCAGGGTGGCCATGGCCCGGGGTGCGTAGTGCGGGTCTGGGAGTGGTCCTCGCCGTAGGCGACATCACGGACGTAATGGATCTTGTTGTCGATGGTCCAGTGGCCGCGGATCCAGGCGGCCAGGTCGGCGGGACGGGCTTGGTGGGACGGAAGGCTGGTGATCGCATAGACGGTTACGGCACCGCCATTTCGCGCCCGCGCTGATACCGCGGACCTGGCGTTTGATCTCAGGGCCTGCACGGCGTAGGGGAACAGCAGTCCGGCGGCGACGCTGACCACCTTGACGGTGCGGCGTTCCTCGCGGCCGTGATCGCGGTCTTTGCTGCGGTGGCCGATCTCGACCGACGAGGACTTCGGCGTGGTCGCGCTGGGTATGTAAGGCGTCCGCGGTGACGGTCGCCGACACAAGGACGACCAGCCCTGAGAGACAGGGGAACGAGGGAACGAGGGAACGAGGGAACGACCACGGTCTCTCGTGACCGTCCCGACGCTCAGGTCAGCGCCTCTAACGGCCGTGATCCATGGCATCTCCAAGCTGACAGCGCGGACTCGCTTGCCGTCCGAATCAGATGGAGATGGGCAAGACCCACGCGACCTGCTCCGACATTACCGGGGGCAGGCGTTCTGCGGGGGGACCGTGTACTTCGGGGGGCGTCCATGTTCCTGCCGTACCCCTGACCCGTCCAGTAGACCCCTATTACAGCCTTCGGCGCGCCTGCCGACAGGACGATCGGGAAATCCGAAACGTACTTCTGACCATCGAGTGTTCTCCCCTGGACCACCAGCTGCCACGTCTCTTCATACGTGCCGGTGGCGGGTAGATGCACCGCGTTCTTCACGATGGGCTTGTCTCCGGGCAGGAGGCACTGCCCCAGGGCTATCTTCAGAAGAGCCTCACATGTCGCGATGCTGCGAGCGAACTTGGCGCAGAAATCGGCGACGCCGTTCTTGCCGACCCCGGCGACGACTTCCGCAAGGACTGACTCCGCCATCTCCGGCGTGAACGCGACCGCAGAAGGTGGTTTTGGTTGCTCCGGCTCAATTGTGCAGCCGGCTGCCAGCAGTGTGACCACTACCGTTACCGCGATTCAACGCACGATCGGGAGCATATGAGTCCTTCGACATTCCGTATGGGTCTGGTCGTACACCACTGGCCTCTTTCACTAACCGGCCTCAGCGAGGAGGGCGCGGAGTGCCGGGTACGTGATGGGCCGGGTCGGGCGGGTGCCCAGTTGGTCGAGGAGGACGCGGGAGCGGGAGAGCTCGGCCAGGTCGAAGATGGTGAGTGCCGCTGGGGCGGGGGCGGGAAGGGTGCGGAGCAGGAGGTCGGTCAGCGTTCGGGCGAGCTGTTCGGTGGTGCCGCCGGTGGCGAGGCGGAGGCCGGCGTCGGCCAGGCCCGCGCGCAGGCGCTGCTGGAGGTGAAGGGCCCGGGTGAGGGTCGCGTAGGCGGCGGCGGGGTCGGTGACGCGCTGGGCGGTGCCGAGTTCGAAGAGCACGGTGAACGCCTCCGCGTTGAAGCCGTCACGTCGCAGCAGGTCGGCGGCCTCGCTCAACAGGGCGGCGGCCTCGGTGGCCCGGCCGACCAACCACAGCCGCATCCCCGCCTCGGCTTGGGCACCCGCACGTCCACCGGGCAGGTTGGCCAGGATGATCCTCGGCGGGCGGGTGCCCTCGTCCACCGTGGGGCTGTGCCCTCGGGTACGGGCGTCCAGCATCTCCAGGCTGGCGAGGGTCATGCGGTACTGGCGGGCGGGGAAGGCGGGCATGCCGGCGGCACGCTGCTCACGGTTGAGAACGCGGAAGTCCGTCCGGCCGATGACGTACTGGTGCCGGAGGGTCCGCATCGACCCGGCGCTCTCGAAGTCGCCGGTCAGGGTGGCGTACTCGGCGGCCAGCAGGAGCAGTGAGCAGCGCACGTACGGCACCAGCCCCGGCCGGTCGAGATGCCGGCGCAGCTCGGCCAGGGCGTGTTCCGCCACCACCGGCCGGGTTCCCTCGGCGCGGGCGCCGATGAGCTCCACGCACAGGTTGTTGGCGCTGAGGTTGTGCAGTTCGTGCTTGGTCCACAGCTCACGGACCCTGCGATGGCTCGCCAGCGCCCGTTCCCGCTGACCGAGGCTTCCTTCGAGGTGGGCGCGGAACCTGATGAGGTGGGCCTCGGCGAGGTCCAGCTCACGCCGCTGGGCGGGCGTGGGGTCGGGGAGCGCGCGCCTCGCCTGCGCCAGCAGCTCCGACGCCGCATCCAACCAGGCCTTGGCCGCCTGCCCCGGCCGCTTCTCGGCTTTCAGGAAGCGGGCCATCTCGGGATGCGGATCCTTGTCCTGGGCCGCGACCATGGCCTCGTCGATGAGCGTGTGCACGAGGCCGAGACCGGGACACGTCTTCCCGCGCACATCCTCCTCGATCCACAGATCCGCCACCCTGCGCCGGTAGGCGGGCGTGCCGCCGAAATAGTGGTGCGCCTCGATCCTGCGGAAGCGCCAGAGTGGCGGGTGCTTGCTGACGAACAGGTGATGGAGCTGAGCGAGGAATTCGAAGAACACCAGCCAGGCGGCGAACTCCGCGATCCCGCGGTCCGCGGAGACGATCCCGACGAGAAACGCCGCCCACCCTTTGCGTACGACGAACCATTCGAAGACAGCATAGATCGGCCCCAGTATCGGGATTCGGGTGGCGGCGGCGACGGCGGGCAGGTAGCCGTGCCCGGCCAGGAACAGCGCCAATGGAATCTCATACCTGCCGAGCATTGAGTGCCGGTGCCAGAAGTCGACGACCAACGGCAGGAAACCGGCCGCGTAGACGTACCACACGAAGACGAGGGCGTAGACGATGCCCGTGCCGTCGCTCAGCAGTTTGCGGGCCCGTTCCCGCGGACTCAGCACATGCGCCGACCAGACGTCGAGCCGGATCATCAACCCGATCAGCAGCGCCGGGCCTATCAGGATCACGGTGGGGACGGCCGAGCCGCTTTCAGCCGCAAGGAACCCCAGGAGTACGGCAAGCCAGGCGAACCAGGGGTAGATCACGAGCGGCAGGCGTAAGAGACCCATGCGGGACATCATTGAGGAATGCCGGGCGAAATGAAGGAAAATTGGTCAATATGCTGTGGCTGTTTGCCTACTCGGCCAAACTGTGAGGGTGCTGTTGTCGCCGGGCCAATTGAGCCTCGGAATCGCCGTGCTCGGATTCACCTGCTTCCGGGTGGAGCGGCGCATCCGGATGCGTAGACGCGGAGGCTGGCGGGCGGTCTTCGAGGAGATCGCCGAGGTCCCCGGCGGCCTTGACGCGCGGTGGGCCCTCCTGTCCCTGCTGCACGCCCTCGCCGGGGCCGTGCTCGCGGTACTCGACCTGCCCGGCCCCACCCTGGCCGTCTTCGGTCTGGCCATGGGGCTGGCGGGCTGGCCGGAGGCGGCGTGCGGCGCGGCCGTCGCGGTCGTGCTCCTGAGGCTTGGGCACGAGCCGCTGGTCTCGGCCGCCCTGCCCATCCTGGCGGGGTACGGGACACGCCTGGCGCACTTCCTGCCGGAGCGGTGGCGGTCTCCGGAGAGGCGGCTCGCCCAGATCTCGCGGTTCGGCCCGTTCATCCGGCCGCCCCTGCCGATCGACCGGTTCTGGTCCATTGCCATGATGCTCACGACCGTGGCGCCGATGGTGGCGTCCACCGTTCAGACCTGGTGGGGCTGGGCGCTGCCGGCGTGCGCGTCGGCGCTCGCCGTGCAGATGATCCTGCTCGACAGGGCGGTACGGCACGAGCACCGCGTGAGCATCCGTGTCCACCGGTTCGTCATGGCGTCCGGCAACGCGGTGGCGATGCTGGTGGCGGCGGGACCGGTGGGCGGCTGGTTCGCCGCGCGGTGGTCGGAAGCCGGGTTCCTCACCGGCTGGCTCGGCGGCGCGTTGATCTGCGCGGTCGTGTTCGCGATCAGGTTCGTCTGGCCGGGGCGGCTGCGGGTGATGACCGCGCACTGGCTGTTCCCGTTCTGGACGGTCGCGGTGTTCCACCCCACGCCCGGCGCGGTGGCCGCGCTGGCGCCGCTGTTGCTCGCCGAGACGTGCGCCGCGGCCCTCGCCGACCGCCCGATGGCCGCGAGGCTGACCGACCGTTACGCGGCTTTCATGATCCAGCTGAAGCCGGAGAACCGGATGAATGTGCTCGGCCCGTGGCTGTACGACGGGTTCCTGCGCGAGCCCGGCACCGCCGACTTCGGGCTGGTCCGGCGATACCTGGGCATGGCCGTACACGCCTCGCGCGGCGGGTTCGTCACGGGTCAGAGCACGATCGTGAACAAGGATCCCGAGCTCAAGGAGCCGTTGGACGGCCTGCGCTGGATCGCGCTGGCCACGCAGGCGCTCTGGCTGGTGGACGAGGAGGTCACCCCGCGCGTCCCGGTGGACCTGCGGGAACCGCTGACCCGCGCCCGGTCGGAGATCGAGGCCGAACTGGTCCTCACGAAGGCCCTTGTGCTGACCTTCGACCTGACCTGGAACGACGCGTTGCGCGAGTGGCGTGAGGCCGCCGTCCGGTTCCGCTCGCTCGGCCTCCGCGCCGAGGAGGCCGCCTGCCGAGCCGGTACGGCCGACGTGCTGGACTGCCTGGGACGTGCCGAGGACGCCCGGCGGGAGCGGGCGCGCATCCCCTCCGACGCCCCGGAGCCCTGCTGGGACCTGCTGGACGAGAGGGTCCGCGACGGCCTCCCCGCGCTGTCAGCCGACCGGCAGGACCAGGCGGACCGGCCCCGCGTCGAGGCCGCGTGACAACGCGTCGAGACCGGCGGCGGGCACCGCGACGACGAGCCTGTCCCTGTCCGGGACGTCCAGCACGAGCAGGCCGCCGAACACCCCCTTCGCCGTACGAAGACTCACCGCCTGGCCACGCTGCACCCGTACGGCGTCGACCGGCACGGTCATCGCGACCCTTCCCGTCAGGGCCACGCCGAGCGGGGGGCCGAGGTCGGCCGGCGGCGCGCCCTTCGCCACCGGCCTCAGGGTGTAGCGCCCGCTGAGCCGGTCCGCCCCCTCGCCTTCCACGTCGGACGGCACCAGGACGTGGAACGCCGGCAGGTCGCGCGTCGCGCGGACCTCCCCGTCAGGTCCCAGCGCCGGTGCCGTGACGGCCGCGCCCACTCCGGCGAGCACGACCACGCCCGCGAGCGACGACCGAACCGGAAACGCCCGTCCCGTACGCACCGGGGCGGACGCGACGGGAACGGCCTTGACGGGCAGCAGGTCACCCGAGGTCACCAGCCTGGGCCTGGCCGGTTCGAGGGAAGGCGCGACGGACGCCGGGTAGCCGAGGGCCGGGATCCGGTCGTAGTCGGGAGCGCCCCGATACCAGAGCTTGCCGAGTTGCTCCCATTGAGAGCGTTCCTGGGCGGGGCTTTCCGGGAGGCGCAGCCGCATCGCCTCAAGCAGCAGGAACCGGTGCACGTCGAACGCCGAGCGGATCAGCTGCGCGTACGGGCGGGCGGCCCGGACCGCCCCGCGGTAGCCGAGGATCGCGACGAGAGCCCCGCCCCAGACGCAGCACACGGCCCCGGCGCCCGGCAGGACCAGCACGGCGAGTGTCCCGCCCACGACGGCGAACGCCCCACCCAGGAAGCTGATCATCACCGCCGTCTCCATGGCCGCGGCGGCCTGGGCGAACGACGCGAGGAACGGGTCCGGCAGGACGGTGTAGAGCCGGGGCCAGACGGTCGTCGCGTCCATCCCGTACCGGTCGCCGTGTTCCTCGGCGGCGCGCAGCACGTTGCCGAGCCGCGTCGGCAGGGTCCGCCGTGCCGTACGCGGATAGCCGAGGAAGAGGTCGGCGTCGGCCGCGCACCGCACACTCTGCGCGGCCAGATGCCGGGCCAGCAGCGCCCTCCGCAGCGGACGGAGCAGGCGCGGGTCCGGCCAGTGGCCCTCATACCAGCGGACCAGGCCCGGGCGGGCGACCGCGAGAAGTTGCCCGGCGAGCACGGTGGCCAGCACCGCTCCCAGCACGAGCAGGATCCGGGTCTCCCCGGCGAGGCCGTTCCACCAGGTCAGCGCCTTCCCCCAGCCCGTCCCCGACGCGGCCACCGTGACCAGCGCCGCGAGGAACGCCGTCAGCGGCATCCAGACCGAGGTGAGCTGCCGCCGGTCGAGGAAGGCGACGGCGCCGTCGAACAGCCCGCTCACCCGTCATTCCGTCCCGGAGTCGACGAGCCGATGCCCCTGGCCGCCGGGGCACGGAATCT
Source organism: Microbispora cellulosiformans (assembly GCF_008728085.1). NCBI lineage: Bacteria > Bacillati > Actinomycetota > Actinomycetes > Streptosporangiales > Streptosporangiaceae > Microbispora > Microbispora cellulosiformans. The sequence continues at coordinate 122,609 of NZ_VYTZ01000007.1, forward strand.
CGGCTATCGGATACTCGTCCACTTCCGCCACGGTTCCGCAGACCTGGCACCTGACCCTGACCAGCCCTATCCGCGCCTCGGGCGCGCCGTACAGCTCCCAGTCGCCGTCCAGGACGGTGCCGATGGCGTCCCCGTCCTCCTCCAGGGCCCTGCGCAGTTCCGTCCTGATCAGCGCGGCGTCCAGCAGCCCGATCAGGCGGCCGTCCTCGACGACGAGCACGGCCGGCAGACCGTTGTTGATGAGTTCGAGTACGCCGGGCAGCGCCGAGAGCCCGCTGACCGGCGCGTCCGGACCGATCTCCACCGCGAGCCCGCGTCCGTCCGGGCCCACCACCCAACGGGGCCGTCCCGTGTCGTCGAGCACGACGATCGTGCCGTCGGCATGATCGGGCGCCTCCTCCACCGTGGTCGTGTAGCCGGTGGCCATGAGCTCAGCCGCCGTCCGCATGCCGCTCCTTCCTAGTACCAGTCGCCGATGAGCACGAAAGCCGCCCAATAGTACGGATGCGCGTAGACGGCGCGGCCCGGATTCGGTGGCTCCGAGCCCGCGTGCAGCAACGCCCGCTGCCTGATCGTCTGAGCACTTCTCCGTACAGCGGACTCACCGACCGTTTCGAGAGCCGCGTCGCAGGCCGCGACCGCCCTGCCGAAGTCGGCGGCCATCAGCCGGATCCGGGCCTCGGCGATCAGGAGCCGGGCCGCGGCCGGAGCCGGCAGCAGCGGCGCGACCGATTCGAGATAGGCCAGCACGTCACCCGCGGTCGTCACACGCAGCCGTTCCTGGGCAGCACGGAGCGCGTCGACAGCGCGCTCGCCCGCGACCAGCCGCTCGTAGAAATGCCGGAAGAGCATCGTGGTCGCCAGCTCGTCGACGATCCACAGGCTGACCAGCACGGCGGGCGCGCCCGCGTGCAGCACCGAGCGAACCAGGCCGAGCAGTTCGTCGCCAGGCCGGGCCGCGGCGACGCCGGTCCGGCACGCTGCCAGCACAACCAGCGTCCTGGACAGTTTGAGCTTGAGAAACCGCTCGGCGGTGAACAGGCCGTCGGCGAGTATGACGCCCGAACGCATCGGAGCCGCCGCGTCGAACACACCGTGCGCGCACACATGCAGGATGTCGGCCCCACCGACCCTACGAACCAGCTCGCCACTGACCGCGCCCTCGCCGGCAAGGGTCTCGGTCTTGAACAGGCCGGTGAGCAGTTCCGCCTGGGCAGGCCCCAACATCAGCTCGGCCCCTCCCGGCGAGTCGGCGACGACGAGGGCCCGCTGCCGGCGGCCACCCCTGTTGCCCCGGCAGTACCGCAACACCGACGCGCTCGGCGCGTAGGCGACGGAATGCCCTGCCAGCTCAGAGCCGACGGCGTGCAGCGGAACCCGGTGCAGCGCGTCATGCGGAATCAGCCACACCCGGTCACCCGGCCCCAGCCGGTTGGCGACCGGTTCGACCAGATCGGTGAGGAGCGGATCCGACAGCAGCTCGGTCACCCGGCCCAGTGCCTCCGGCCGCCGGGGCGCCGACTCCAGCGTCCCTGTCAACTGGGCCACATGCGCCCGTACGTCGCGCAGCGTGTGCGGCACCGCCACCAGCTCGGGCTCCGGGTCGTCCGGATTGGCGATCATGATGACCGCCTGGCTCTCGGTCAGGAAGTACTCCGCCAGAAGCATCCGGCCCTCGGTCACGCGCGTTCTCCCGGCTTGACGGAACGTACATCCTCATCTGCGGAGCCTTTCCATCATTCCGGCCCGTGGTCCGCGATGAAGGCGTTTCCACCACTCCGATACTGGTACGCGGGGGATGCCGGGGATATGCGGGGGGTGGGCGCCATCGCAATCAGCACCACCGCGCAGGGTCAGCGCGCCTGCGGGGTGCCGACGCCTCGCAGCAGCGTGTCGACCACGACGTCGGCGGCCTGCGCGGCGCTCAACTCGGACAGTTCCTCGGCGGCCTGTTCCAGCAGCGGCGGCAGGACCGCGGCCACCCAGCCGGGCGGCAGGCCGGAGCGCAGCAGACCCTCGTCGGCGGCGCGGCGCAGGAAGGCGTCGACCTCGTCGATCAGGCGGCGGCGACGCTCGCGAATCGTCACGTCGCGGAGCATGCGGCTCGTTTCCACGGGCCATTTGCGGTTGGCGGCGATGATGCCCTCGGCGTAGAGATGCAGTGCGACCGCGACCGGGGCCTCGCGTAGCCTGGCGGCCTCGATGGCCTTCTCGACCGCGTCGTAGCGTGCCCCGTAGACGGCGGCCATGAGGTCCTCACGGGAGGCGAAGCGGCGGTAGACGGTACGGCGGTCCACTCCTGCCGCGGCAGCGATGGCGGCGATGGTCGCCGACGGGTCGTCGGCGAGCATGCGGGCGCCCGTGCTCAGGACCCGTTCCAGGTTACGTGTCGCGTCTGCTCTCACCTGCCTAAGTGTTACATCTATGAGGCACTTAGAGTGCCGGACCGATGCCGCGTTCCTGATCGGCCGTACCCGAAGGGGAACCGTCCGCAGCTGTGCCGCAGGTCCTCTTCACCGACCCCGAGGCCACCGGTGCCGCCTGTGTCTCTGTAGCGCATGAAGAGGTTCATGTCTCATCAACGCGAACATTACTCCCATAAGTGCTACATTGTTGAGACACTTTGATCGACCGCGGAGGAGACACCCATGGCCAGGACATGGCTCATCACCGGCGCGTCACGCGGCCTCGGACGTCGCCTCACCGAGGCCGTCCTCGAAGCAGGCGACCAGGTCATCGCCACCGCACGCAGCCCCGAGCAACTCGACGACCTGGTGGCCCGCCACGGCGGCCGGATACGAGCGGTCGCACTCGACGTCACCGACGCCGCCGCGGCCTACCGGGCGGTCAAGGAAGCCACCGACACCTTCGGCAGCCTCGACGTGGTCGTCAACAACGCCGGCTACGGCAACAGCGCGCCGATCGAAGAGATGGCCGAAAACGACTTCCGCGCCCAGATCGAGACCAACCTTTTCGGCGTCGTGAACGTCACACGTGCCGCCCTGCCCGTCCTGCGCACCCAGCGATCAGGAGTCTTCGTACAGTTCTCCTCCATCGGAGGACGTGTCGGCGGCACCCCCGGAATGGGCGCCTACCAGACCGCGAAGTTCGCCGTCGAAGGCTTCTCCGAAGTCCTCGCCAGCGAAGTCGCACCCTTCGGCGTCAAGGTCATCATCGTCGAGCCGGGTGCGTTCCGCACCGACTGGCAAGGTTCCTCCATGGAGATCCGCCCCGTCGGGCCCGAGTACGAGCAGACCGTGGGTGCCATCCACCGCTACCGGCGTGACACCGACGGCACCCAGCCCGGCGACCCGGCTCGCGCCGCCAGGATCATCGCCGATGTCGTCCGCGACGACGACCCACCCCGACGGCTCCTCCTCGGCAGCGACGCCGTCGCCTCCGCCCGAAAAGCCGCCGAGATCCGCGCCGCGGAGACCGAGAAATGGGCCGACGTGAGCCGCTCGGCCGACTACCCCGCCGACGAACGTCAGCCATCACGCGCAGCCCCGATGGACATCAAGGCCTCGACCGGGTCCGCGGCGCGCGACGGTCTCGCCGCGCCTCCAGCTCTTCCGGGCTGACCACGGTCAGCATCGGCTGCCCGGGCGCGCAGAACATGGTCACCACGAACGCCGACTCCTCGTCCGCGAGATGGTTGCCGTCCTGGTAGTGGATCACGTCCCCACCGGGCTCCCAGAACGCCTCACCGGCCCTGACGACCCGTACAGGCTCTCCTTCAAGCTCGAAGTTGACGGCCCCCTTGACCACGTACCCGAACGCGGGCCCGGAGTGCCGGTGGGGTGGCGCACCGGGGCTGTTCGGCGGCAACGTGACCAGGATCGTCATCGCCTCGGCCCCCTCCGGCGCGGGCGGTGCCCCCGGCACGGTGGCGACCACGTCGAGCTTCGGCGGCGGCCCGCTCTTGTCGGGGTTCTCGAGGTGGTGAGCGTGAGCGTGATCGGTGCTCATCAGGCTTCCTTCGAACGGTGGCCGGCTCGATCCGGCCGAGTACCAGCTCAGACCGGGCAGCACCCGGATGCGTGACAACGTCCGGGACAGTTCGCCTGCCAGAGACCTGTTCACCGGCATGTGGGCTAGTCGCGGGCATCCGCCGGCTCTTTTGCACGCCGAACACCTGGAAGGCGTTGCCGCCAAGACGGTCGATGCCCTCCTCACCGTGCCCGGCGTCGAATGGCTGCTCGTCTCCGTCGCCGGCGACGAGCCTGCGCCCTGGCCGGAGCAGGAACGATTCCCGTGATTCTCGCTCTGTAGGCGCAGCCCACCGTTCGTTCGTACGGCTATTTCAGGAACTCCCGCGCGCCGCGCAGCCTGGTCGTGAGATACCGCTGAGTGTGGCGGCAGTCCAACCGGACGTCGATCGGCCCGGGCACGCCGGTGCCGGCGCGGCGGCCGGATGGGAGCCGATCCGGATCGAGTCCGTCCCGCCGTGCGATCAGGCGCCCGAGCTCGTATCGACTCATCGCGTCGGCCCCTGCCGCGTGATGTACTCCCACGCGATCAGATTTCGCGAGATCAAGAAGGGCCGCCGCCAGATCACTGACATGCACTGGGCAGCGCACATCGTCGGTGAACAAGACTCCTTCCGTGTCACCCGCGGCAAGCGCATGCACCCTGCTTTCGTGTACGGAGCCCCCGTCACCGATTATCAGAGAGGTTCGTACGATCACTGCTGTGGGATCGATCGCCTGCACGGCCACCTCCGCGGCGGCCTTGGCCGCTCCGTACGGGGTGACCGGATCGGGGACACTGTCTTCCGTGTAGGTGATCGCCTGTCCGGAAAACACGGCGTCGCTGGACACGTGCACCAAGCGCCCGCCTTTCCCGGAAGCCGCCACGGCCACGTGAGCGGCGCCCACGGCGGTCGTCTTCCAGTCCGGCTGGCGAAAGGCCGCGTTGACGACGACGTCGGGCTCAATCACGCCGATCAAGCCGAACACGGCCGAACGGTCCCGGACGTCGAGCGGCCGCCATTCGACTCCTGTCGCCGTGCCCGGCCGCGTCAGGTAGGTGGCGGCCACGGCATGCCCATCCGTCGTGGCCTGCCGTACGACTTCGCCACCGAGAAGGCCGCTGCCGCCCACGATGAGGATTCGCACGGCTGCGACGGTAGTGGACGATCAGATGGAGGACGCTCCGCCAGGCATCCTTTGACATTTGTCATCGAGGCGATCCGCGAGGTCCATGTCGATCTGGTGGCATCGGCGACTACGGCGGGAAGCGGCGGAGAACCCACCCTTGAGCCATGACGACGGACGTACGGGAAACGGCGGTCGGTCTGGACGTGGCGATCGCGGCGACCGAGCTCAGGCAGAGGTACGGCGAGTTTGAAGCCGTCAGGGGCGTCTCGCTGACCGTCCGCAGGGGTGAGCTGGTCGCCCTGCTCGGCACCAACGGCGCCGGGAAGACCACGACGGTGGAGGTCCTGGAGGGCTATCGCCCCGCGACCTCCGGCACCGTGGAGGTGCTGGGGATGGATCCGTACCGCAGGCGCCGGGCGCTCAGCCCGCGGGTCGGGATCATGCTGCAGGAGAACGGCCTCCTCTCCGACCTGACGGTGGCCGAGACCATCGGGCTGTGGCGTGACCTCCACGCGAACCCTCGATCACTGGACGAGTCGCTGGAGCTGGCCGGGCTGGCCGGCAAGGCGCGGGTCAGGGTACGGCAGTTGTCCGGCGGCCAGAAGCGCAGGCTCGACCTCGTGCTGTCGGTCATCGGCCGTCCCGAGGTGCTGTTCCTGGACGAGCCCACGACCGGGATGGACCCGGAGGCGCGCCGTACGACCTGGGGCCTGATCCGCGACCTGGTGACGGAGGGCACGACCATCCTGCTCACCACGCACTACCTGGAGGAGGCCGAGCACCTCGCGAGCCGGCTCGCCGTCATGCACGAGGGCGAGATCCGGGTCGAGGGGACGCTGGAAGAGGTCGTAGGCGGACACGGCGACCGCGTCTCCTTCCGGCTGCCGCCGGAGCTCCCCCTGGACACCCTTCCGCTGATCGGCGGCCACGCCCCCGGCGTCAGCCTGGCGGGCGGAACGCCCGTGGTCACCTACATCATCGCCGGTGGCGACCAGGCCACGCGGGCCCATGCGGCGCTGGTGCCGCTGTTCGCCTGGGCCGCGGAGCGCGGCGTCACGCTCGAACGGCTCGCCGTCCGGACCGCCTCGCTCGAGGACGTCTTCCACTCCGTGGTGAAGGAGAGCCGATGAACGACGTGGCACAGGCGGTGCGGCTGGCCCGCGTCGACCTCACCCTCGTCTTCCGCAACCGTACGGCCTTCGTGAACGCCGTCCTGCTGCCGCTGCTGATCGCAGGGGCACTGGCGTCCAACGGCGTCGGCGGGGGGACCGGCGGCATCCCGGCGACGCAGTACGTGATGACCGGGATGATGGCCTTCATCCTGATCTTCGCGACGTTCATGAACCTCGCCGGCTTCTACACCTCCCGTCGCGAGGAGATGGTGCTGAAGCGCCTGCTCGGCGGGCCGGCCACCAGGACGGCCATCCTCGGTGGCAGCGCCCTCGGCGCGACCGCCGTGTATCTCGGCCAGGTGCTGATCCTCTGCGCGCTCATGTCCGCCGTGATGGGCACCGGGGCCCCGGCGGACGTCCCGCTGTTGCTGCTCGCCGCGCTTCTCGGCGCCGCCTTCTTCTCCCTGCTCGCCATGGCCGTCTCCGGCCTGTCCTCCACGGGGGAGATGGCGCAGATCGCGACGCTGCCGGTCGTGCTGCTCCTGGTCGGCGGCTCGCCGGTGATGCTGCCGCCGGAGATGCTGCCCCAGGCGCTGCGTACGGTGATCGAGTTCCTGCCGATGACACCCATCGTGGAGATCATGCGGACCGCCTACCTCGGGCTGGACTACATCGGCGCCGGTCACGAGCCGCTCGGCGCCCTGGAGCGCTGGAGCGCCGCACTGCCCTCCCTGGGCCTTCTCGCCGTGTGGATCGCGGTCGCCGCCCTGATGGCCAGGGCGTTCTTCCGCTGGGATCCGCGCCGGGGCTGATAGATAAGGTTGGGTCATGAACGCCGGGATCAAGCGGGCGCGTCACATCACCTTCTGGACCTTGGCCCTCGAATTGGTGTTCGCGTGGCTCGGCCCGGTGATCCAGATCGTGGTGGAGATCAGGACGGAGGGCGGGGTCGGCTGGAGCCGTCTCGTCCTCGTGGCCGTCGGTCTCCCGGTCTTCAGCTGGCTGTTCCTCCGCGTCGTCCGCGCCGCCGTCGACGGCCGGCCCGCCGTACGCGAGGTCGTCGTCTCCGGCGCGCTCGCCCTGACGATGATGGTCCTCGGGGCGGTCCTCGTGGCGGATGTGCCCGGGGTCGCTTCCGCGATGTTGCCCTTCTCCTGGAGCACGCTGACCACGACGTGGACCGCGGTGGCGGTGCTCGGGGTGAGCGCGCGGACCGCCGTCGCGCTGACGGCGGGCGCCGCGGGTGTCTACGTCGCGCTCGACTTCCTGTTGCTTCCCGGCGTCGGCGATCAGCGCACCGACCTCTTCTTCTATCTGCCGATGCTGGCGCTGCTCCCCTACAGCAACCGGCTCTGGCTGTGGATCTACCGCATGATCATCCAGGTCGACGAGGGCAGGAAGGCGCAGGCCGAGCTCGCCGTGACCGAGGAACGCCTCCGGTTCGCCCGGGACCTGCACGATCTGGTCGGCCACAGCCTCTCCGCCATCGCGGTCAAGAGCGAGCTCGCGGTCAAGCTCGCCCGCGCCGCCCCCGACCAGGCGACCGAGGAGATGACGGCGGTGCGCGGGCTGGCCAAGGACGCCTTGAAGGAGATCCGGGAGGCCGTGCGGGGCTACCGCGCCATCGATCTTTCCGCCGAGCTGGGCAGCGTGCGGGCCGTGCTGGAGGCGGCGAACATCCGGTGCACTCTCGACCTGCCGGAGCGGACACCGCCGGGCGAGGCGGCCACGCTGCTCGCGTGGGTGGTCAGGGAGGGCGCCACCAACACGCTGCGGCACAGCGCCGCGACCCGGTCCCGCGTCACGCTGAGGCTGACCGGCGGGACGGCGGTGCTGGAGATGGTGAACGACGGGGTCGGCGAACAGAGCGCCGCCGACGGCGGCACCGGTCTCATCGGCCTGAGCGAGCGGCTCGCCGCGGCCGGCGGCAGCCTGACCGCCCGGCCGACCGGTTCGGGCGAGTTCGTCCTTCGGGCCGTCGTACCGGCGACCGACCGCGCGCACGTCCTCACCGAGGCGGTGGCCCGATGAGCGACCCGATGATCCGTATCCTCCTCGCCGACGACGAACATCTGATCCGCGGCGCGATCGCCACCCTGCTCGGGCTGGAGCCCGACCTGGAGGTCGTCGCCCAGGTGAGCCGGGGCGACGAGGTGGCCCCGGCCGTACGGGAGCACCGGCCCGACGTCGTGGTGCTGGACATCGAGATGCCCGGGATGGACGGTCTCACCGCCGCCGAGGGGCTCCCGGGCCAAGCGATGATCATCTTGAGCAGCTTCGGGCGGCCGGGATATCTGCGGCGGGCGCTGGCCGCCGGGGTGCGCGGCTTCATCCCCAAGGACGCCTCGGCCGACGAACTGGCCACGGCCATCCGCAAGGTGCACGCCGGAGGGCGCTACCTCGACCCGGAGATGGCGGCATCGGCGATGATGGCGGGCGACAACCCGCTGACCGACCGCGAGCGCGGCGCGCTGGCGCTGGCGGCCGAGGGCGCGTCGGTGCGGCAGATCGCCACGGCGCTGCACCTGACCGAGGGCACGGTGCGCAACTACCTGTCCAGCGCCATCGCCAAGCTCGGCGCGACCAACCGGATCACCGCGATCCGCGCCGCCCAGGAGAAAGGCTGGCTCTGACGTCCTTTCCCGCCTGGGCGGCCGCGGCACCCGCCCGCTGGTCTTCCCTGACTCCGTACGCCGACGACCGGAACAGGAACGAGGCCCACGAGCGGTAGGGCCGCCAGGCGTCGGCGACCTTCCGGTACGCGCTCGCCGGGGCGTCCGGCGGCAGTTCGTACGCCTCGCGGAGGATCGCGAACAGGCGCGGTTCGTCGCCCGGGAACGCGTCGGGCGCGCCCGCGCCCCTGATCAGGATCAGACCCGCGGAGAACGGCCCCACGCCGGGCAGGGCGCGAAGCTCGGCCAGCGCCTCAGGCGGGTCGAGCGCGCGCAGGTGCTCGGTGGTCAGCACGCCGTCGAGCGCCGCGCGGGCCAGGCCGCGCAGCCACTCCTCCTTCTGCTCGGGCAGGCCGAGCCCGTCGGCGTTCAGCAGCGACACGGGCGGCGGGAAGGCGGCGTACGCCCGGCCGTCCAGATCGACCGTGGCGCCGTACCGCTCCGCGATGCGCTGTTTGAGCCGGGAGGCGACGAGCATCGACGAGCGCTGCACGATCACCGCCCAGCAGGCGGCCTCCCACGGGCTCCAGAAGCACAGCGGCCGCAGGCCGGGACTGCGGCGCTGCAACTCACCGAGCACCGGGTCGGACTCGCCGATCTCGGCGAAGCCCGAGCCGTCCACGTCGAGGGACAGGATGCGGGCCACCTCACCCCGGACATCCGGCCCCGCGGCCCTGGTCGTCCGTACGGCGACCCCGCCCGGCGCGGCGGTGACCGTCACGCCGATCGGCAGCCAGTCGGCCTCGGCGCAGTAGGCGAAGCGCAGCGTCCGGCCGTCGGAGGGCAGCCCGCTGGTGGCCGGCCAGTCCTCGACGAAGCGGAGCGTCGCGCCGAAGTCGAACGGGCCGGTGGCGGTGAGCGTGAATTCATGCCCGGTCATGCGGGACATCGTACGGACGCTTACCGACAGTTCCGCACGCCGTACGCCGCCGTCTCGGCCATGTGCCGGGCCGGGGGTGCCGGCCCGGCACAGGTCTGTCCCGTGACAGGGTCAGGGGCTGGTGCAGGTGGCGGTGGGGGTGGCCGCGGCGCCGTTGGCGGTGAAGCCGAACGTCGTGGACGCGCCCGCCGCGACCGAGCCGTTGTAGGACTCGTTGCGGACGGTCACCGACGAGCCGGAACCGCTGGACACGCCGTTCCACAGGCTGCTGATGGACTGGCCGCCGGGCCAGGCCCACTTCACGGTCCAGCCGTTGACCGCCGAGCTGCCCGCCCGCACCGTCACCTCGGACTGGAACCCGCCGCCCCAGCTGTTGATCGTCTTGATCGTCGCTGAGCACGCCCCCGGAACCGGAGACGACGGCGAGGACGACGGGGAGGACAAGGGCGACTGTGACGGCGACTGCGAAGGCGACTGCGAAGGCGACGAGGTGCCGCTGTTGAGCGCGCTCAGGGCCGCCTGGTAGGCGGGCTTGGGCTGATAGCTGGAGTCCCACATCATGGGAGCGCCGTAGCCGGGGAACGTCCCGGGAATCCAGGTGTGGCCGTCGTCCACGCCCCACTGCGACACGCCCACGCAGCGGGGAACCGCCAGGCAGGCGTTCACGACCCTGCCGTAGTCGGTGCCCTGCTGCTGCAGCTCGGAACTGTCCGCCGGCATCTGGATGCGGTCGTCGAGCTCGGTGATGGCGACGTCCAGGCCCAGGGCGGCGAACCGCTCCATGTTCGCCTGCAGGGACGACGGCACCTGGCCGACGATGAAGTGGCTCTCCAACCCGATGCCGTGCAAGGGGACGCCCTGGGCCAGCAGCGACTGCGCGAGCGAGTAGAGCCCGTTGCTCTTGGCGTTGATGCCCTCGATGTTGTAGTCGTTGATGTACAGCTTGGCGTTCGGGTCGGCGGCGTGCGCGGCCCGCAGCGCGGCGGCGATGTAGCCGGAGCCCATCGCCTTGTAGAACACGTCCTGGCGCAGCGTGCCGTCCTCGTTGTACGGCTCGTTGACGACGTCCCAGGCGTAGACCTTTCCCCTGTAGTGGGTGGCCTCGGTGGTGATGTGGTTCTCCATCACACCCTGGACCTGGTTGAGCGGCACGCCGCCGACCCACGCGGGCAGCTGGGCGTGCCACACCAGGTTGTGCCCGCGCACCCGCATGCCGTGCGACTGGGCGAAGGAGACGATCTGGTCACCCGACCCGAAGTTGAACGAGCCCTTGGACGGCTCGGTGGCGTCCCACTTCATCTCGTTGCCGGGGGTCACCATGTCGAACTGGGCCGCGGCGAGGTTGACCTCGGCGCTGATACCGAGGTCTCCCCGTGTCAGCGCGGTGCCGAAGTACCTCCCCCTGGCCTCCGCCGCGGCCTTCAACGTCGAGGCCGCCTGAGCGGGGATCGCGAGGTTGAGCGCGACGGCGGTGGCGGCGGCGATGGCGGCCAGGGCCGTGGCCGGTCCCCGCGCGCGGGTCCGATGCCGTTCCGTCCCGGTATTGGGCGGTTTCATGTCAGCCCTCCAGAGAGATCCGATCCCGAACTGCGAACGTGCGCACGCGCCGGTCCAGCACAGAGCGTGGGGTTGTGAGCGTTAACAGCCTCGGGTCTCTCCGCTCCTGGGCCGATGGTGGTGCAGCAGCGGAGCCAATACGACGCGAAGCGGCGCGTCAAGGACGCGGCCGGGCCGCTCCCCGGATAGGTACGCCGCGAACGAGCCGTTTCACCACCTCATCCGGCATCGCACCCCATGCCGCGGGCGGAGCACCTCTTGCTGAAACATTCACTCCTGCTGACGCTCCCGGTCAGATCGGGTGCGCTCACGCTCCGGAGGCGTGAGGGGAGCCGCGCCATGCGTCCCGGTCCAGGTCAGAGGTAGCCCCAGGCCGCCGCGATCTCCCGCAGCGGCTCGGCCACCTCTTCGGGAGGGGGCAGCGGACGGCCGCGCTGCACCCGCCCGCTGCGAATCTTGTCGCGCCAGTCGCCGATGCCCTTCACGAACTCGCCGTGGTCCTTGTCGCCGTAGCGGATCATCTCGGGCTCGTACTCGACACCGAGCCAGGCGCAGACCCGGCGCAACTCGCCTTCCGTGTCGTCGACCAGGCTCTCGTACCGGACGACCAGCCCCTCGTGCCTGCGCCTCGACTCCTCCAGATAGCGCATGTACTGCAGCGTGTGCCGTACGGCCTCCTCGACGGGCCGCGCCTGCGGATCGGCTTCGTGCCAGGACCGGACGATCGAGGCGGGATGGCGCAGCAGGTAGACGAACCGGGCGTCCGGCCAGCACGTCGTGATGCGGCGGTGGGCGAACACGTTGCTGGGTGTCTTGTCGACGACGATCTCCTTGCCGCTTCTGACCAGCTCCCGGTGCAGCAGACGGTCCCACAGGATGTGCTCGATGTCGCTCGTACTGTGCCCGGCCGCCTCCATGGCCTGCCGTACGGGCTCGGTGGTGAGGGTCACGGCGATCCGCCGGACGTGCAGTTCGTGTGGCGCGTGGATTCTGGAATGGCTGTTCAGCAGCACCCGGAAGAGCGTGGAGCCGGACCTGACCGGGGAGAGCACGAACACCGGCGCGCGGAGGAGACGGTCGATCTCCGGGTCGGCGGGTGGTCTGGGCTCGTCCCGCGGCGGCTGGACCTGTGCGGGACGCGGGCGGGCCCGGGTGATGACGTAACCGGTCATCCCTTCGACGGCGGCGTTGACCTTGCTCTTCCATGGCATGGCCACGACCGTAAGGAGGCGGGGTGGCCTGCTGGTTAACGGAGGCTGGGGGTTTCCAAAGCCGCGCCGCCCTCCCTGGCACGGCTCTCCGGGCACGGGCAGGGCCGGGTGGGGGCCGTCGCGTGACCGCCCTCCGTGGCTGGCTCGGCGGCCGGCCCGGCGGAGGGCCCGCTAGGACGGCGAGATCGCCAGGACCGCCTCGTCGGGCCGCACGCTCGTCAGCCGGAGGTGGATGTCGCCGATGCGGGCGGGCCGGTCCATGGTCAGCGTCAGCGCTCCCCTGGTCCGGCAGCGGCCGTTGACGCAGTCCTGGCTGACCCCGACGTTCATGCCCTCGACCCGGTAGCCGCCGGAGGAGCCCTCGAAGCGCAGGCGCACCACGCCCTGGTCTAGGGCGGCCACCGTGAGCGCGTCCAGGCCGGTGGCGGCGTCGAGCCGCAGCCGGTCTCCCTGGCGGACCTCCACCTCGCAGTCGGCGTTCCGGCACGCCTCCGGATCGGCGGCGGCCGGAAGGGCCGCCGGGGCGGGGGTGGCCGACGGCACCGGGACCGTGGTGGACATGGTGGTGGACACGGCGGCGGGCGTGGCCTCGGGCCGTGAACGCGTCCCCGGCTCCGATGCTCCGCACGCCGTCGACAGCACGATCGCCGGCACGGCGACGAGGCCGATCCTCCCGGCGAGGACGAACGCCCCCGATGCACCCCGCATGACACCCGCTCCCTGTCGCGCCCCGAATGCGCCGGCGGCCGCGCCTCACGACTGTCTCCGCAGGTCACACCGGCATCGAAGACTCTCCCCCGGCACCGGTAAACGCAACCGGCCGCGTTCGCCGTCTACTGCCGTACGGCCGTCCTGCGGGCGTTCCCGGTGGGAGCCGGCACACGGCCGAACACGGGCCCGGTGCGCTCAGGTCCGGGCGCCAGGATCGTGCCCAGGACTTCGGTGATCTGGTGGGCGGTCCTGCGCACGGCCGGGCCCAGCCGCGGCAGCGCCGCGGCGCCCGCCGGGGCCGCGACGGAGACGGCCATGCACACCCGTCCGTCCGGCCCGAAGACGGGCGCGGCGGCGCAGCAGATCCCCTCGGCGAACTCCTCCCGCGCGTAGCTCACGCCCTCGACCCGTACGGCCGCGAGTTCGCGTTCCAGCGCGGCCGGGCCGGTCACCGTACGGCCCGTCATCCGCCGGGGTGCGGGACCGGCGTAGAAGGCCTTCCGCAGTGCGGCGTCATGCGCGAGCAACGCCTTGCCCGCGGCCGTGCAGTGGAGCGGGGCGCGGTCGAGGCCGTCCGAGGGTGACGTGACGCGGTTGTGCCCGTACAGCCGTTCGACGTACGCGACCTCGCCGCGGTCGGGCACGGCGAGATTGACCGTCTGGCGGGTGGCCTCGTACAGCTGGAGCAGGTATGGCAGGACCGCCCGGCGGCAGTCCGGCACCCGGCGGCCCTGCACGGGCCAGCCACGCGGCGTCAGCAGTTCGGCGAAGCGGCCGTCGACCGTGTAGTCGCCGCCCCTGCGGGTGACGAGGCCGCGTCCCTGCAGGACGCCGAGCAGGCGATGCGTGGTCGTCTTCGAGAACCCGGTCGAACGGTGCACCTGGGTGAGGTTCATCGGTCTCATGCCGACGGCCAGGCAGAAGAGAATCGCGATCCCGCGCTCCAGGCTGCCCAGAGCCGACGCCGTCTCCGCCCTGCCGGACCGTTCCATCAGCACGATCACAGACCTCCGCCGTCGCATTCAGAAGAGCAGTTCTTGATCGGCCAGCGGCCACCCTAGCCGGAGCGCCGCGCACGTGCGGCGGTTTCCGGCGAGGGCGGACGGCGGCCGTGGAGGGCGGCGGCGTTCAGCCGACCTCCACGCTTTCCAGGACGCCGAGAGCGTCGGGCACCAGCACGGCCGCGGAGTGATAGGTGGTCACGAGGTAGGAGATGACCGCCTTGTCGTCGATGCCGGTGAAGCGCACCGACAGCCCGGGCTCGTACTCGTCCGGCAGCCCGGTGCGGCGCAGCCCGACGACCCCCTGTTTCTCGGTTCCGGTGCGCATCACCAGGATCGAGGTGAGCCCGCGGTCGGTGACGGGGATCTTGTCGCAGGGCAGGATCGGAACCCCCCGCCACGCCATGACCTTCGCACCGCCGGCCTCGGTGACGTCCGGATACAGGCTCCGGGCGGTGCACTGGCGGCCGAAGGCGGCGATGGCACGGGGATGGGCCAGGAAGTAGTGCGAGCTGCGCCGGCGGGACAGCAGTTCGTCGAGGTCGTCGGGGGTGGGCGGGCCCGACCGGGTGTGGATGCGCTGCTTGAGATCGGCGTTGTGCAACAACCCGAAATCGCGGTTGTTGACCAGCTCGTGCTCCTGCCGCTCCCGCAACGCCTCGATCGTCAGCCGCAACTGCTGCTCGGTCTGGTTCATCGGCTCGTTGTACAGATCCGCCACCCGCGAATGCACCCGCAGAATCGTCTGCGCCACACTCAGCTCATACTCACGCGGCCCCAGCTCGTAGTCCACGAACGTCCCCGGCAGCGTCGCCTCACCCACATGCCCCGCCGCCAGCGCGATCTCCGCCTCCCCGTACCGGTTCACCGGGCGGCCGGCCGCGGGACGGTTCAGCTGCTCCCGCAGGCTGCCGGAGCGCTCGGTCAGCTCTTCGACCACCGGCCGTTCGAGCACGAGCACGATGCACCGGGTGAGCGCCTTCGCGGGGGCCGCCGCCGGGCCGGTGAGATCGCCGAGGTGATCCCCGTCGGCGACGACCCGGAGCAGCGTCTCACCGCCGTACTCGCCGACGCCGACACAGGCGATCTTGCCGTGGGCGACCAGGACCACCTGACCGGCGGGCACCGGTTCGTCCGGTTCCAGTTCGTGCTGCACGAACCGGTCCGCCAGGGCGGCCAGCACGTCCGCGTCGGCGTACCCGTGCAAAGACGGCAGTTCGCACAGCTCGGCCGGGATCACCCGCACCTCGGCCCCGGTCGAGACGAACGTCACCCGCCCGTCTCCCGGGGTGTAGGTCAGCCGCCGGTTGACCCGGTAGACCCCGCCCTGGACGTCGATCCACGGGAGCACCCGCAGCAGGTGGCGGGGGGTGATCTCGCGCATCTGCGGCGGGGTCTTGGTGGTGGTCGCCAGGGTGCGCGCGGCCCTGGTGCTCAGGGCCAGCCGCGACGCGCCATCGGGCCCGAGCGGCGCGCTCACGACGCACCCGCCGTGAGGTGGAGCACGGGCGCGGGCGCGACGCCGTCCCCGGCGGGCCCGCCGTACGCGGACGCGAGGGAGCCGATCCTCGCGGTGGCGGTGCCGAGGCCGGTCGGGCCCTGGGTCCACCGGGCCACCGGACCCGCGCGCAGTTCCTCGTCGAGATAGCGCCGGGACCGTTGGTGCCAGCGCAGGATGGCGGCCATCCAGTTGCGCAGATCGGTCACGTACGCCGCGACCGACTCCCGTACGGCCTCGCCCGCGTCGATCCGGTCGAGCAGCGCGGGCAGGTCGACGGTGGTGATGTGCTCGAACTGCCTCATCCGGCTCGTCATGAGCCCGTCCACCACCGTCACGCCCTCCTGCGGCGGGCAGTCCAGGAATGTGGACATCACCAGGACCGCGTTGTGCAGCTCGCCCTCGTACCGGATCTCCTTGCGGTAGGAGAACAGGTCGTTGAGCAGGCACGCGTAGTCCTGCGCGGCGTCGGTCATGCCGAGGAACTCCCGGGTCAGGATGATCTCCTCCGGGATGACCCGGCCCGGCGCGAGCCTGGCGAGACTCATCGTCATCCCCGAGCCGAAGGTCGCGCGCCGCATCTCCAGGTAGTCGACGGGGTCGGGCACCCGGTGCTGGGCCTCGTTGGCCAGCTCCCACACCCAGCTGTCGATCATCTCCTCCACCGACGTGCGGAAGATCTCGCGGGAGCCGGGCGGCAGTGGCCCGGCGGTGCGCGGCCACAGGTCGGCGAGCCCGCGTTCCAGCCCGGTCAGCGGGGTCAGCCGCGGGACGAGGTCCAGCGGCATGAGCTCCTTGAGCCGCCGGTTCAGGAGCTTCGCGCCGACCAGGTCACGCGCCGCGCCGAAGACCCGGGGATAGTAGTCGTCGCCGTACGTCCCCCAGGCCAGCCAGTTGGTGGCCAGGACGAGCTCGTCGGCGGTGGCGTCCGGGGTGATGCCGGACGCGCACAGGGCCAGGTCGAATCCGGCGAGCCGCCGTTCGTCCCACACGGCGGTCGCCGGGATGCCCGGAACCCCGTCGAAGAAGCCCATCGCCGCACACCACTCCAGGTCGGCCGCGCGCGCCGCGTCCAGGTGCGGGTTGTCGCGCACCTCGAACGGCATGTACGGCTCGGGCAGCCGCACGTCGGCCTCCGCGAAGGGCCGGTGGGTGTGGTTGCGCAGGCCGCCCGCACCCGTGACATGGGCGCGGGAGACGTTCATCCCGAAGATCCCCGCCTGTCCGCCGTTCTTGGTGTAGCGACTGGAGGCCGAGTGCCAGGCGTGGCCGCCCGCCTGCCAGTCCTGCAGCCCCTTGGCGTACCGGAGGACGAGCCCCTGCTCGGGCGGCGAGACCGCCTCGTCGGCGAAGAGCGCCGGCAGTTCGGTCAGGGCGGTGTGCTCGAACTGGTGCAGCCGCGACGTGAGCAGGTCGTTGGTGATCTCCACGGCCCGTTCGGTGTCGCAGCCGAAGAAGCGCTCGCAGACCAGCACGCAGTTGGACAGCTCACCCTCCTCCCGCACCTCCCGCTCGTAGGAGAACAGGTCGTTGCGCAGGTGCACGGAGTCGGCGAACGACTGCGTCAGCACCCGGATCGGCCGGGATCCGGCCAGCCGGGCCGGAAGCTCCGCGCCCGCCGCGTGCTCGACCAGCGCCGCCGACCACGGGGCGCCGCCGACCTTCCGGCGTTCCTCGATGTACTCGATGGGGTTGGAGACGGCGTCCCGCTCGATGTGGAACAACTCCCACATCGACTCCTGGAGCAGATCCCGGGTGACCCGGACGAACCGCCGCCGCCACGCCGCCGACATGGCGGGCACGGTCCGGGGCCACAGGTCGGCCAGCCCCCGCTCCACCGGGTTGGCCGCCTCGGGCGGGTCGTCCGACATGAACGCGTCGAGCCGGTCGAGGTACTCCTGGGCACCGCCGAGATCCCTGCCGCGCTTGAAGGTCTCCAGGAAGTGGTCGTCGAAGAAGAAGACCCAGACGTACCAGTCAGTGACCAGATCCAGCTCGGGGGCGGAGCAGTCGGGGTGGGTGTAGGCGCACATCAGGCCGTAGTCCATCGCGTCGAGCGACTCCTCGGTCCAGATGTCCGGGTCGTCCAGCATCCCCATCTGCCCCGCCCAGCCGCGGGTGTGCGTGCGGGCGGTCTCGACGTGCGGGTTCAGCCTCGGCGGATACGGGAGGTAGAAGTCCGGCAGCCGGTAGGAGGACATCACAGGACCTCGACGCTCTCCAGGATGCCGAGGGCGTCGGGGACCAGCACGGCCGCCGAGTAGTAGGTGGTGACGAGGTAGGAGATGATCGCCTTGTCGTCGATGCCCATGAAGCGCACCGACAGCCCGGGCTCGTACTCGTCCACGAGGCCCGTGCGGCGCAGCCCGACGACGCCCTGGTCCTTCTCCCCCAGGCGCATGACCATGATCGAGCTGACGCCCTGGCCGTTGACGGGGATCTTGTTGCACGGCAGCAGCGGGACCCCGCGCCAGGCGGGCGCCTTCTGGCCGTTGAACTCCACGGTCTGCGGATAGATGCCCCGGCTGTTGCACTGCCGGGCGAAGGCCGCGATCGCCTTGGGATGGGCGAACATGACGGTCGGGTTCTTCCAGACCGTGGTCAGCAGTTCGTCGAGGTCGTCGGGGGTGGGCGGGCCCGACCGGGTGTGGATGCGCTGCTTGAGATCGGCGTTGTGCAACAACCCGAAATCGCGGTTGTTGACCAGCTCGTGCTCCTGCCGCTCCCGCAACGCCTCGATCGTCAGCCGCAACTGCTGCTCGGTCTGGTTCATCGGCTCGTTGTACAGATCCGCCACCCGCGAATGCACCCGCAGAATCGTCTGCGCCACACTCAGCTCATACTCACGCGGCCCCAGCTCGTAGTCCACGAACGTCCCCGGCAGCGTCGCCTCACCCACATGCCCCGCCGCCAGCGCGATCTCCGCCTCCCCGTACCGGTTCACCGGGCCGTCCGGGTCCTCCCGGTACGCCGACACGTGCTCGCGCAGGCTCTCCGACAACGCCAGCAGGCGCTCGAAGGCGTCCCTGGTGAGGGCGAGCACCGTGCAGGGCGTCACCGTCCGCACCGTCCACTCCCACCGCGCGTCGGGATGCACCAGCATCTGCTCGCCGACGTACTCCCCGTCGGCCAGCACTCCCAGCAGAGTCTCGTTGCCGTACGCCCCCTCACCGATCTTGTCGACCTTGCCGTGCGCCAGCAGCACGACCTCCTCCATCGGAGCCCCCGCCGCCGCGATGACCTGCCCCGCCTCGTACTCCCGCTGCGTGAACAGGTCGCCCAGCGACGCCAGCACGTCGGCGTCGCCGAACCCCCGCAGTGCCGGCAGCTCGCACAGCTCGGCGGAGATGACCCGCACCTCCGCGCCGGTCGAGACGAACGTCACGCGCCCGTCGGCCACCTGGTAGGTCAGCCGGCGGTTGACCCGGTAGACGCCGCCTATGGCCTCGATCCAGGGCAGCACGCGCAGCAGGTGCCGGGAGGTGATCTCCTGCATCTGCGGCGGGGTCTTGGTCGTCGTGGCCAGGTTGCGTGCGGCCCTGGTGCTCAGGCTGAGCCTGCTGTCGTTCGGCGCGCTGGTCTGCGGGGTCGTTTCGGTCACAGCACATCACCCATCTTCTGATCGGCCGGCGGCCGGTTGTCCGCTAACAGGTCGTGCTCGTCGCCGAGCGGTGGAGGGGAAGGCGTCGGAAGGGCGCCCCCGGTGGGCCGCGAGCCGCCGGACCGGCCCCGGTGCGGGATGTGCGGGAAGCCGCTGACGACGCGGGTGTGCCGTTCGCGCGCCTCACCGGACGCGACGCGTGAGCCGCTCGGTGAGCACCGCGAGCGCCTCGGCCGCCTCCGGCGTGATCGGGCAGTCGCGCAGCGCCGCCAGCGCCTGGCCGGTCCGCTGGGTGATCAGCTCCTCGACCCGGTCGAGCGCGCCGGTGTCCACGATGATCCGCCGCAGCTCCGCCGCGCGCGCCTCGTCCAGGGCGGGATCGCCGTGCCAGGTGCGCAGCAGGTCCCGTTCCGGCCCGCGGGCCCGCGCGGAGGCGTACGCCATGAGCACGGTCCGTTTTCCCTCGCGCAGGTCGTCGAGGACGGGCTTGCCGGTGACCGAGGGGTCGCCGAAGACGCCGAGGACGTCGTCGCGCAGCTGGAACGCCTCCCCCAGCGGCAGGCCGAACCGGGAGTAGGCGTCCAGCAGGCTCGGCGGGGCCCCGGCGAGCGCCGCGCCGATCTGCAGCGGCCGCTCCACGGTGTAACGCGCCGTCTTGTACCGGATCACCGTGAGCGCCTGCTCGACCCCGTCGTCGCCCCGCGCGTGCGCCAGCAGGTCGAGGTACTGACCGGTGACGACCTCGGTGCGCATGCGGTTGAAGAGGTCGCGGGCCGCGCGGGCCCGCACGTCGGCGGGACCGGCGTCCGCGAGCAGTTCCTCGGCCCAGGCCTGGGCGAGCACGCCCAGGAGGATCGCCGCGGACTGGCCGAACTGCTCGGCCGCCCCGAACCGCCCCGGCCGCGCGAGCCCCCGGTGGATGGTCGGACGCCCCCGGCGCAGCTCGCTGCCGTCCATGAGGTCGTCGTGGATGAGGAGACCGGCGTGGTAGAGCTCCAGCGCCGCGCCGGTGGCAACAACCGCCGCCTCGCGAAGCTCTTCACCGCCGGCGCCCCGCCAGCCCCAGTAACACAGCAGAGGCCGGACCCGTTTGCCGCCCTTGACCACGAACTCACGCAGCAGGCGGTATCCCTCGGCCACGTCATGGTCGCCGACCGGAGGGCGCCGCGCGTCGAGGAAGTCGGACAGCAGTTCGTCGACACGTCTCCGGACCCGGCCGGTGATGCCGGTGATGGACGTGTCCACGATCTCCGCCGTCATGGTCGGCCTCCTCGTCGGCGCGCCGGTCTCCCCTGCGGAAAGTTACTTAATGAGCACGCAAAGTAGAACCATGCGTTCCGATAGTCGGAACTTCTCACCGGCCCGCGCCGTGATCCGTCACATCACGCGAAAAACCGGCTCCGCGAAGCGGCGCCGGTCCTCGCGGCCGATCCACCGGCCGGGTTGCGGGAGGGGTCAGGGCAGGCGGTGGCCGTGGCGGTCGCGGGCCTTCAGCCGTACGGTGGGCATCTCGGGCGCGGGCAGCGGCTCCTGGCCGCCCGGGACGACGCCGAAGCGGGCGCCGCGCGCCCAGTCGTCACGGGCCGCCGCGATCTCCTCGTGCGTACGGCCGACGAAGTTCCACCACATGACCAGGGGTTCCTCGAACGGCGTCCCGCCGAGGACGAACAGCCGCGCGGGCCCGGTGGTCTCCAGCGGCACGTCCGCACGGCCCTGCCCGAGGTAGAGCAGCGATCCGGGCGACAGCGCCGCCCCGGCCACCTCCGCCGTGCCGGACATGGCCAGCACCGCCGTCTCGAAGGCCGGGTCGACCGGCAGGCGGTGCCGGCCGGGGCCGCCGAACAGCACCTCGGCCCCGAGCAGCGGGGTGTGCGCCCGCGCGGGCGACCGGGCCGCTCCCACCTCTCCCACCACGACGGTGACCGTGACGTTCCCGTCGCGCAGCACGGGCAGCGCGGCATGGTGCTCGAACCGCGCCTCGCCGTGCCGGGCGTCCTCCGGCAGCGCGACCCACAGTTGCAGCCCGTGCATCTCCGGCGGGTGGTCCGGCGGCGACTGTTCGGAGTGGGCGATCCCGTGGGCCGCGGTCATCAGGTTGAGCTGCCCCGGCACGATCGGCTGGGTGTTGCCGAGGCTGTCGCGGTGCAGGATCTCGCCCTCGGCGAGCCAGGTGACCGTCTGCAGTCCGGTGTGCGGATGCGGCGGCACCCGCATGCCCGGCCGGCCGCGCACGTCGTCCGGGCCGAAGTGGTCCACGAAGCACCACGCCCCGACCATCCGGCGCGGGCGCTGCGGGAGCAGCCGGCGCACCGTCGTGTACCGGCCGAGCGGCACGTCGTGGCCGGGCAGGAGCACGCTCTCCGGCATCGCCTCGGCGGCGCCCGTGCTGCAATTGAGAACCGTACCGCCGTAGAGCGCGGGCTCCCCCTCCCCCCGGCTCAGCGGGCCGGCGGTCACCCGGCCGCCTCGTCGCCGTCCAGCGAGAACCGGGCCCGCCGGTCGGCCGGCACCAGATCGACGTACTCCCGGTGCCGCGCGATGTACCGCCGTACGAACGGGCAGTACGGCAGGACCGACAGCCCGGCGTCGCGCGCGGCGTCGAGCGCGGCGCGGACCAGCGTCGAGCCGAGGCCGCGGCCCTCGAACGCGGAGTCGATCTCGGTGTGGGTGAAGGAGATCGTCTGCCCGTCGAGCCCGTAGGCGGCGAAGCCGGCGAGGACGCCGTCAACGGTGATCTCGAAGCGGCGCGCCTCGGGGTTGTCGGCGACCTTCGGGTCTGTCTGCTCCATCAGGTGTCTGTCCTTCCCAGATAGTCACGCGGCGATGGTCGCGTGCATCTCCCACACGAGGATCTCGGCGGGCTCGGTCGCGGTGACCTTCTGCCCGCCGGTGGCGGTGAACCGTACGGCGTCGCCGGTCTCCAGCATGCCCGCACCCTCCAGGGCGACGGCGCCCCGGGGCACGAACAGGTGCAGGAACGGCGCCTCGGGCAGCTCCACCGACTGGCCGGTCTCCAGGCGGGCGGCGTACAGCGCGGCGTACCGGTTCTTGATCCGGATGGCCGCGGCGCCGTCGTGCTTGTCCATGCCGGAGGCCACCGGCACCAGGCCGCCGGCCAGCAGGTCGCCCTCGATCTCCAGCTGCTCGTACCCGGGGGTGATGCCAGGCTCGTCGGGGACCACCCACATCTGGACGAAGTGGACGGGCTCGTCATGGGCGCCGCCGCCGGTCAGCCGCCAGGAGTCGTTCTTCTCCGAGTGCAGGATGCCGGTGCCCGCGCTCATGCGCTGGGCGAGCCCCGGGTAGATGACCCCGGAGTGGCCCTCGGAGTCCTGGTGGACCAGGGAGCCCCGGAGCACCCAGGTGACGATCTCCATGTCCCGGTGCGGGTGCGTCTCGAACCCGGTGCCCGGGTGGACGGTGTCGTCGTTGTTCACCAGCAGCAGGCCGTGGTGGGTGTTGCCGGGGTCGTGGTGGCCGCCGAACGAGAACGAGTGCCTGGAATCCAGCCAGGAGATGCGGGTGGAGAAGCGCTCGGCCGCCCTGCGGACGTCCACACGGGGGGTCAGCCTGGTCGTGGTCATCGGAACCCTTTCCTCGTCGCCTTGTAGATGATGCATCATCTACTGGTGCCCCACAACATAGATGACGAGTCATTGATTCCGGCTAGCCTGGACGGCATGAACAGCCCACGCTGGCTCGACCCGGACGAACAGCGCGCCTGGCGGGCCTACCTGCGCATGCAGGGTCGTCTCACGGCCCGGCTCAACCGGGAGCTGCAGGCCGGTTCCGGCCTTTCCCTGGCCGACTACGAGGTCCTCGTGCACCTCACCGACCGCGCCGACGGGCGGTTGCGGCCGTTCGAGCTGGAGCGCGGCCTCCAGTGGGAGCAGAGCCGCCTGTCCCACCACCTGACCCGCATGCAGCGCCGGGGCCTCGTCCGCCGCGAGGAGTGCGCGGAGGACGGCCGGGGCGCGTTCGTCGTGATCAGCGAGCAGGGCCGCCGCGCCATCGCCGCCGCCGCCCCGGGGCACGTGGAGACCGTACGCCGCCTGTTCTTCGACGGGCTCACCCGCGAACAGGTCGCCGCGCTCGAAGGGCTGTCCGCCGACGTGCTCGCCCGCCTCGACGACGACAACACCGACGGCCACCCGGGCGACGACACTGACGACAGCCTCAGCTGACCAGTCCCTCGGGGAAGACGACGCCGGCGACGCCGGGGACGGTCCTGACGACCATCTCGGCGATGCGGGCCGCCCGCTCGTCGCCCGGGCCGTACAACTCGACGACGCCGCTCCGCACGGCCGCGCCGAAGGCCGCCGTGTCTGCGCAGTCGCGCAGCGCCGCGAGCACGTCGTCGCGGATCCGCTCGTCCCCCTGGACCAGCAGCCCCATCAGGTCGCGCCGGCTGACGATGCCGACGAGGTCGTCGTCGCGCACCACCGGGACGCTCTTCACCCCGGTGGTGATCATCAGGTCGAGGAGGTCCATGACGTCGGCCGCGTCGCCCACGGTGGCGACGCGCGGCGTCATGACCTCCTCGACGAGCGCGGGCGGCCTGCCGGTGGGCAGGGCCTCGGGGCGCAGGAAGGCCCGGGGATCGGTCTCGAACTCGCCGCGCAGCAGATCCATCTCGCTGACGATGCCGACCATCCGTCCCGGCCGTTCGACCACCGGCGCGGCCGTGATTTCCTGTTCGTACAGCAGGCGGACGGCCTGCCTGATCGTCGCCGTGCGGCGCACCGTCACCACCGGCGCCGTCATGATCTCGTGGACCAGCATCGTGATCACCTCCTACCCGGCCGGCGCGAGGACGAGTGTCCCGCCCGGCGCCGGTCCGGTCCGCGCGCCGAACCTCCGGCCGATCCGGTCGAGGGTCCCGCGCAGCCACTCGCGGTCCTCGTCGCCGGCGTGCCGCAGCCGCATGCGTACGGCCCGCATCGGCGCCATCCGCAGTTCGCGCAGCCGCCCCGACGCGGCCTCCACCGTCGCGAAATACAGCAGCCGCAGGTCGTCGCGGTACTCCTCATAGCCGGTGATGCCCTCGTAGTCGTCGATGAAGTCGCCGCAGCCGTAGAGGATCAGCCGGTCGCGGTACACCTCCGCCGGGCGGGGGTGGTGCGAGGAGTGGCCGTGGACGAGGTCGACGCCGCCGTCGACGAGCGCGTGCGCGAACCCGGCCTGGTCGTCGCCGACCTCGTAGCCCCAGTTCGACCCCCAGTGGACGGAGACGACCACGACGTCCCCCGGGCGCCTGGCCCGCCGTACGTGGTGGACGGTCTCGGCCGCGCAGCCGGGGGACGGCGCCGGGAGGAAGGCCACCCCGGGCCGGTCCCGGCGGGCCGCCCACCCGCCCGGGACGCCGCTGGACGGCATCGCGACCGCGAACACCAGCACGCGGCCGCCGCCGGGGAGCGGCACGACCGCGGGCCGCCACGCCTCGTCCTCGTCGCGGCCCGCCCCGGCCCGGCCGAGCCCCGCCTCCGCCAGGACGTCGAGCGTCTCGGCGAGCCCGCGTACGCCGAAGTCGAGCACGTGGTTGTTGGCCAGCACGCACACGTCCGGCCGGGCCACGGTCAGCGCGGGAAGGTTGGCTGGGTTCATCCGGTAGTGCACGGCCTTGTCCGGCGCGAAGTCGGCGGACCTGGTGACGCTCGTCTCCAGGTTGAGCACGCGGACGTCGGGAGCGGCCTCGTCCAGCACCTCCAGCGCGTCGCCCCAGGGCCAGGAGCAGGCGGCCGGGCGCGGGATCGGGCCGTTCGCCGCCTCCGCCAGATCGACGTACGCCCCGGCGTCCCGGACGTGCGGCTCCCGCAGGGCGGGATCGCCCGGGTGCGGGAGGATCTGGTCGACGCCGCGCCCGAGCATGACGTCCCCGCACAGGAACAGGGTGACCGGATCCCCCGCCGCCGACCGCATGCCAACCCCCCGATGGCCCCCTCACGACCCCCTGATGACCGGGCGGGCCCCGTCCTCCGCGGGTCACACCCCGATCCTTCCCCGTGACCGGCCACGCCACCACAGCGGGGAGGGGTGGTCAGCCCACCCGGCAGAGGATCTCGCCGTGCACGACGCTGAACCAGCCGTCCGCGCTCGCGCCCCACTCCCGCCAGCCGTCGGAGATCCGCCGCAGGTCGTCCTGGGTGGCGTGGCCGCCCTCGATCACCCGGCTCGCGTAGGAGGACTGGAGGGTGCGGTCGGCCCACAGGCCGCTCCACCACGCCCGGTCCTCCGGAGTGGCGAAACACCAGGTGGACGACGACGAGGTGATCTCGGCGAAGCCGGCCTCCCCGGCCCAGGAGCGCAGGCGCCGCCCGGCGTCGGGCTCGCCGCCGTTGGCCCGGGCGACCCGGTGATAGAGGTCCAGCCAGTCGTCCAGCGCGGGGACCAGCGGATACCAGATCATGCCGGCGTAGTCGGAGTCGCGTGCCGCGACGATGCCGCCCGGCTTCGTCACGCGCCGCATCTCGCGCAGCGCGCCCACCGGATCGCCGACGTGCTGGAGCACCTGGTGGGCGTGCACGACGCAGAAGGAGGCGTCGGGAGAGCCGAGCGCGTGCACGTCGCCGGTCGTGAAGCTCACGTTGCCGACGCCGCGCCGCGCCGCCTCCTCCCGGGCCTGCTCCACCACGGCGGGCGCGTTGTCGAGGCCGACCACCTCGCCCTCCGGCACGTACGCGGCCAGGTCGGCGGTGATCGTGCCGGGGCCGCAGCCGACGTCCAGGACGCGCATGTGGGGCTTCAGCGCGCCGAGCAGGTACGCCGCGGAGTTGGCGGCGGTGCGCCAGCGGTGGGAGCGCAGGACGGACTCGTGATGACCGTGTGTGTAGACGGCCGATTCGTGTGCCATGCCGCCACTATTCCACTCGTCTCGTTATTTGAGCAATTATGTCTCACATTGAGAGACGATGCCGAGAGGTGCCCGGCCGCGTTGATTTCCGCCGCCGGTCGCGGGCATGGTGATCGGATGACCAGCGATGAGGTTCGCGACGGAGTCACGCTGACCAACCTCGACCAGCCGTTGTTCGACGGCGCGGGCGCGGCCAAGCGCGACCTGGTCGACTACCTGGACGCCGTACGCGACCGGATCGTCCCGGTGCTGCGCGACCGGCCGCTGTCCGTCGTGCGGGTCCGGCAGGGCCAGGCGCCGTTCATGCAGAAGAACGTGCCGTCGTACGCCCCGGACTGGGTGCGGACGGTGACGGTGTGGGCCGAGTCCTCCCAGCGGCGGGTGTCGTACGCGTTGTGCGACGACCGGCGGACCCTGCTGTGGCTCGCCAACCAGCGGGCGGTGGAGTATCACCCCGCCCTCGTCCACGCGGGCCATTGGGACCGGCCCACCCACCTCGTGCTCGACATCGACCCGCCGTCCGCCGAGGCGTTCCCCCGGGCCGTCGGCGCCGCCCGCCTGGTCGCCCGGGCGCTCGCCGACGCCGGGCTGTCGGGCGCGGTGAAGACCAGCGGCGCGAAGGGCCTGCACGTGTTCGTGCCGCTGGAGGGCGAGACCACGGAGGACGTGGCCGCCGCCACCCGCGCGCTCGGCGTCCGGGCCGAACGCCTCGATCCCGCCCTCGCCACGACGGCGTTCATCCGGGAGGACCGGGGAGACAAGGTGTTCGTCGACTCGACCCGGTCCGGCGGGGCGACCGTCGTCGCGGCCTACAGCCCGCGCGTACGGCCCGGCGTCCCGGTCTCCTTCCCGGTCGCCTGGGACGACCTGGACCGGATCACGCCCGGCGACTTCACCGTGCGCACGGCGGCGCGCCTGCTGCGCGACGGCGATCCCTGGGCCGACCTGATGCCGGGGCCCCAGCGCCTTCCCCGCGACCTGGTCGAGGAGGGCCACACGATCCCGGTCGCCCGCGTGCAGGCCATGCACGAGGGCAAACGCCGCGCCCGCGCCCGCCGCGGATAGCCGTCCCGGAGGTTCACCGCCGGTCCGCCACCGGTCCCCGCCCGGCTTCCGGGCGGGGTTGACAGGTTGCCGACAGGGCGTTGCTATAGTTCGCGACATGACGTCGCCAACATCGGGCCCGACACGCCAAAGCTGGGTCCCTCTCATCGTGCTCGCCACGGGCGTGTCGATGGTCGTCATCGACGCCACGATCGTGAACGTGGCGGTGCCCGCGATCATCGCCGACCTGGGCCTCGGCGCCACGGACGTGGAGTGGGTCAACTCGATCTACTCGCTGATGTTCGCGGCACTGCTCATCCCGTTCGGCCAGGCCGGCGACCGGTACGGCAGGCGCCGCCTGTTCGCCCTCGGCGTCGCGGTCTTCCTGGTGGCGAGCGTGCTGGCGGCGATGTCGGGAAGCGGGCCTGTGCTCATCGGCGTGCGGGCCGTGCAGGGCGTGGGGGCGGCGATGGCCGTCCCGATGACCCTCGCGATCATCAACCGCGTGTACGTGGGCCGTCAGCGGGTGATCGCCTTCGCCGTGTGGGGCTCCATCATCGGCGGCATGGCCGCCGCCGGCCCGCTGGCGGGGGGCTGGCTGGTCACCGAGTACGGCTGGCGCGCCGCGTTCTGGGTCAACCTGCCCATCGGCGCGCTGCTCCTGCTCGGCTCGCTGCGGGTGCCCGAGTCCCGGGACGGCCACGCGACGGGCGGCGACCTGGCCGGGCTCGTCCTCGCCGTGCTCGGCACGACCGGCGTCGTCTTCGCGCTGATCGAGGGCCAGAAATACGGCTGGTTCGAGCCGCGGCGGACCGCGGACCTGTTCGGCCTGCGGTTCGAGAGCGTCTCCCCCGTGCCGTTCGCCTTCGGCGTCGGCGTCCTCGCGCTGGTCGCCCTGATCGTGCGCGAACGGCGGCGCGAGCGCGCCGGCCTGCCCGTGCTCGTCGACCTGACGCTGTTCGAGCTGCCGAGTTTCCGCTACGGCTCGATGACGGCGGTGATCGTGGCGCTCGGCGAGTTCGGCATGATCCTCGTGCTGCCGCTCTTCCTGCAGTCCGCGCTCGGCTACACCGCCTTCCGGGCCGGTCTCGTCATCGCCGCGCTGGCCCTCGGCACCTTCCTCGCGGGCGGGCTGGTCCCCCCGCTGTCGAAGACCTTGTCCCCGCGGTCCATCGTGCGGATCGGCCTGGCCCTGGAGGCGGCCGGCGCGGCCGGCATCGGCCTGTCCCTCGCGCCGGACATGGGCGCCTGGCGGCCGGTGCCGTGGCTGCTCCTCTACGGCGCGGGCATCGGCTTCGCCACGGCGCAGCTCACCGGCGTCCTCATGGCCGACGTGCCGGCGCGTCTGTCCGGCGGCGCGTCCGCGCTCCAGAGCACGGTCCGCCAACTCGGCGCGGCGCTGGGAGTCGCCATCCTCGGCGGGGTGCTGGTGTCCGGACTCGGCTCGGCCGTCGAGCGCGGGCTCTCCGACCGGCCCCAGCAGGTGCGCACGGGCGTGGCGCGCGCGGTCGAGGAGAGTGCCGGCGCCGCCATCCCCGCACTCCGGGACCCGGCGATCCACGCGGCGGCGGTCGTGGCCGCCGCCGAGGCGACCCGCAGGGTCACCTTCATCACGGCACTGGCGCTGCTCGCCGGGGTCGGCATCACCCTCCTGCTCCCCCGTACGCCGGTCGTGCGGGACGAGTCTCCGGAGCAGGTCGCTGCCGGAGGGCCGGATACTGGAGGTCGCGAGCCGGACATGTGACAGCCCTGGAGGGGAGATGCCGAGAATCAGCGCGGCGACCGTCGCGGACCACCGGGCCAACCAGCACGCCGCCCTGCTCGACGCGGCGCGGGAGATCCTGGCCGCCGAGGGCGTGCAGGCGCTCACTCCGGCGGCTGTCGGCGCCCGGATCGGCCTGGCCCGCTCCAGCGTCTACCGCTACTTCGCCTCCACCGCCGACATCCTCGCCCAGCTCGTGGAGGACGCCTTTCCCCGCTGGTCCGCGCGCCTGCGCGCCGCCGTCGCGCCCGCGGGCGGCCCGCTGCCGGACCGGATCCGCGCGTACGGCAGGGCGGCGCTCGACTTCGTCGGCAGCCCCGACTACGCGCTGATCCCGGCGCTGCAGACGATCGGGCTGCCGCCCGAGTGCCGGGCCAGGGTGGAGGAACTGCACGGCGAGCTGACCGCGCCGCTCGCGGACGCGCTGCGCGAGGCCGGGATGGACCACCCCGCGCTGCGGGCCGACCTGGCCTGGGGCGTGGTCCGCGCGGGGGCCCGCCATCTGGCGCCGGACATCGCCGGGCGCGAGACGGCGCCCCCCGAAGATCCCGCGGGAGATCCCGCCGAAGACCCTGGCGCGGAGTCTCCGGAAAGGATCGTCGAACTCACCCTCGACATGCTCACCCGGGCGCTGTGCTGACCCGCGGCCGCTGAACCCCGCGGCCGCTGCCCGGTCAGGGCATGCGGCCGACCGCCCCGAAGATGCCGGTCCTGTCCATGTCGACCGGCACGTCCCAGGGGACGTCAGGCCGCCACGCCTGCACGGGCACGAGGCCGGGCTCCAGGATCTCCAGGCCGTCGAAGAACGACTCGATCCGCTTGAACGGCCTGCCCACGAGCCCGCCGGAGGAGGTGGCGGCGTACACCTTCTTGCTCTCCACGACGGCCTCCTCGGCCACCTCGTCGTTCGTCCGGATGTGCGACAGCACCAGGTGGCACCCCGACACCACCATCCGCTCGCGGATCCGGGCCGTGATCCGGTCGGCGTCCTCGTCGTCGGTCACGAAGTGCAGCACCGAGACCAGCAGCACCGCGAACGGCCGGGTGAAGTCGATGTGGGCGCGCACCCCGGGGTCGTCGAAGACGGCGTCCGGGTCCCGCAGGTCCCCGGCCACCACGATCGTCTCGGGGTTGTCGGCCAGCAGCGCTCGCGCGTGCGTGAGGACCACCGGGTCGTTGTCGACGTAGACCACCCGCGCTCCGGGGGCGTGCCGCCGCGCGACCTGGTGGACGTTCTCCTGCGTCGGCAGGCCCGCGCCGATGTCGACGAACTGTGTGATCCCCGACTCGGCCAGGAGCCGCACCGCACGCCGCAGGAAGCCGCGGTTCTCCCTGGCGACCTCCCGGCCGTCGTTGCCCATCTGCCGCCCGATGGCGAGCATCTTCTCGGCGGCCTCCCGGTCGGCGGCGAAGTTGTCCTTGCCGCCCAGGTAGTAGTCGTACATCCGGGCGATGTTCGGGATGGTGGGATCGACGCCCTCCGGCGCCCGCCTCGAGTCGTCCAAGCGTCTGCCCCTCGCCTATGGAACCGCTTTCATCGCATTGTAGGCGAGGAGGCGGTCGAAGATCATCACCCTGGGGTCATCACTCCGCGATTGGAGAACGGTGCGGAGGGCAGCGGCACGACGACGATCCCGGGACGACCTCCGGAGGACGCATGACGCCACGACTCACCCTGTCGGCGACGGTGCTCGACGCACCGGACGCCCGGGAACTCGCGGCCTTCTACCAGCGGCTGCTGGGCTGGACGATCGACTCCGACGAGCCCGGCTGGGTGACGATGCACCCGCCCGGAGGCGGCGCCGGGTTGTCGTTCCAGACCGAGAAGGACTACATGCCGCCGGTCTGGCCCGCCGGGCCGGGGGACCAGCGGATGATGCTGCACCTGGACATCGAGGTGGACGACCTGGAGACGGCCGTGGCGCACGCGACCGGCGCCGGGGCGACGCTCGCCGGCCACCAGCCCCAGGACGACGTGCGGGTCCTGCTCGACCCCGCGGGCCATCCGTTCTGCCTTTGGATCAGGACGGACGGCTCCATACCGGAGCCGTGATGATCCGTTGATGCGCGCGGCGGCCCGGTGAGAGCGGATTAATGCGGACGACACCCCACGGACGGTGACCGCGTAACGGCGCCGGGTCAGACTTCCGGACATGAGCGAACCGAGAAACGACCATCCGGCTCCCGGCCCGCTTCACCGGCATCACGGCGCCCGGTCCTGGCGGCGGGAGATCGCGGAACTGGCCGCGCTCTTCCTCGCCGTCGGGCTCGCCCACGTGCTCGCCACCCTGCTCGGCCACCGCGACCCCGGCCCGGTGGTGCTCGTGGCCATCGGAATGGCCCTGATCGTCGGCTCGGCCGTGCACAAGAGGCTGTCGGTCCCGGGGGCCGTGCGCGGGCGCGTCCGCCCGGGGACCGGTCACGCGACCAGCCTGTGGCGGGTGCGGGCCAGGGTCGCCGAGCGTCCCGGCCGCCTCGCCGCGCTCGCCGGGGCCTTCGCCCGGCTGGACTGCAACATCCTCTCCCTGCAGATCGCCCCGGCCGGCAGTGCGGCGATGACGCGGGGAGGCTGCGACGCCCTGGACGAGTTCGTCGTCGAGGCCCCGGCCTCGCTCACCCCGCAGGACCTGTGGCGCGCCGTCGACCGGGCCGGCGGCGCGGACGCCGTCGTCGTCCCCGCCCAGGTCAAGGACCTCATCGACCCCGGCATCCAGGCGCTGCTGCTGGGTCAGCGCGTACGGGACGATCCGGGCGAGCTGCTCCCGGCCATGACGGAACTGCTGCGTACGGCGGACGTCCGGTGGCGGGAGCCCGGTGAGCCGGCCGCGGACAGGACGCCGGGCACCGTGATGACGGTTCCGGTGCATCCCGGCGCCGTCCTCGTGGTGACGAGACGGGACCTGCCGTTCACGCCGACGGAGGCGGCGCGGGCCGCCGCGCTCGCGGCGGCGGCCCGGCACCGTCAGTGGGCCGACGACTGGCCCACCGAATAAGACCCGCGAGCGAGACCCGATGAGCGGGCCAGGTGACCAGGTCGGTCGGCGGATGACATCCCGGCGAAATCTCGGGCGGAATCCCCCGGCAAGCCGGCTGGTGAGCGGGACGGCGCTCAGCCGGCGGCGTCGAGACGGCCCAGTTCCTCGGGAGTGAGCTCCAGGTCCACCGCCTTGACCGAGTCGAGAATCGTCTCCGGCCGCGACGATCCGGGGATCGGGATCACCACCGGCGCCTTGGCCAGCATCCAGGCCAGGCACACCTGCTGCGGGCTCACCTCGTGGTCCTTCGCGACCTCCGCGAACGGGGCGAAGCGCGACCCCAGCTCGCCGGCCTTGGAGATGCCGCCCAGTGGGCTCCAGGGCAGGAACGCGATGCCTATCCGCGCGCAGAGTTCGAGCTCGGCCTCGCTGGAGCGGAACGCGGGCGAGAACTGGTTCTGCACGCTCACCAGCCGGTCGCCGAGGATGTCGCCGGCCTGGCGGATCTGCTCGGAGTTCGCGTTCGAGACGCCGGCGTAGCGGATCTTGCCCGCGTCGAGCAGGTCGCGCAGGGCCCCGATCGACTCCTCGTACGGCACCTCCGGGTCGGGCCGGTGGAACTGGTAGAGGCCGATCGCCTCGACGCCCAGCCGCTTGAGGGAGGCGTCGCACGCCTCCTTAAGGTGCTCGGGCGAGCCGTCCTGGGTCCAGGAGCCGTCGCCCGGGCGCAGGTGGCCGCCCTTGGTGGCGACCAGCACGTCCGAGGTGTCGCCGTCGTAGCCGGCCAGGGCGCGGGCGATCAGCGATTCGTTGTGGCCGACCTCGTCCGCGTGCAGGTGGTAGGCGTCGGCCGTGTCGATCAGCGTCACCCCGGCGTCCAGTGCCGCGTGGATGGTCGCGATGGAGCGCTGCTCGTCGGGCCGCCCCTCGATCGACATCGGCATGCCGCCGAGACCGATCGCGCCGACCCCGAGTTCGCCGATGCGGCGGGTTCGCATAGAAGATCCTCCTTGCGAAAGGGACAGAGACGTATCTCCTATCCGGCCGGTCCCGTATCAAGCCCCTTGCCCGAAGACTCCTTAGCGTGATGATTCACCAATAAATCACCCTATATTGGGATAAAGCACCCAAGGGGTCTCGGGTTCGTTGCCGGGGATCGCCGACAGCAAGGGCAACACCATGAGCGTGCATGTTCACGTCCGTCTCGACGACGGCCTCGCCGTGACCGAGGACGGCCGGTTACTGGAGCTGACCCGCTGCCACTGCGGCGCCTCCTGGACCAAGGCCTACCACGCGCACGAGGGCGAACCGGAGGCCTGACGGCCCGCCTCCGCACCCCTCAGGAGGGGTAGCCGAAACGGCCGTGGAGGCGGACGAAGCTGGCCAGCGTGAGGACCTGCCGGGGTTCCAGGCCGATGACGGTGCGCTCGAAGAGCACGACCTCCTCCCGGCCGCCGGTGCCGATGGGCTGCACCAGCCGCCCGCCGGGCCGCAACTGCTCGACCAGCGGCGCGGGAACCGTGGGAAACGCCGCCGAGACGATCACGGCGTCGTAGGGAGCGTGCTCACGCACGCCCTGGCCGCCGTCGCCGACCCTGACCTCCGCGTTGCGGATGCCCTGCCGGGCGAGGTTGCGCCGCGCCGCCCGCACGAGGTCGGGCCACAGGTCGACGCCGACCACGTCGCGGGCCGTGCGGGCGAGCAGCGCGGTCTGGTATCCGAGGCCGGAGCCGACCTCCAGCACGTGTTCCACGCCGGTGAGCCGCAGTCCCTCGATCATCGTCGCCGACAGGGACGGCTGCGTCGTCACCTGCCCGTGCGCGATGGGGATCGGCACGTCCTCGTACGCGTGCGCGACGTGCGCGGCCGGGACGAAACCCGCCCGCGGAGTCGCGCGCACCGCGCGGAGCACGCGCTCGTCACGGACCCCCGCCGCCCGGACGGCCCGGACGAGGTCTTCGGGACTGGCGGCTGCGGTCACGTCCCCCACGCTCACGTTCGACAGCTCACGTTCGACAGCTCACGTTCGACGCCGAGCGCGCCTCCGCTCCGGCGGCCCGCTCTCCCCCCGTGATGCCCCCTGAGCGGCCATGGAACCCCAGCCCTGGAACACCGGCCCGGGAGCCCCGGCGACCGCCGCGCCGGCTCAGGCCGTGCCGAAGTCCACCTCCGCCGTGGGAACGGTCGCCGCACCGCGGCCGGGGGCGGTCTGGTACTGCCAGTAGAGGTTCGTGTGCGCGATCACCTGCTCGGGGGCCGGCGCGCCGTAGGCGGTGAGGTCCTCCGTGGTGTGCGCGTCGCCGACCAGCGTCACGTCGTATCCCCGGACGAAGGCCCCGTGGAGGGTCGAGCGGATGCACGCGTCGGTCTGGGCGCCCGTGACGACGAGCCGGCCCACCCCGCGCTCGGCGAGCCGCGCCTCCAGGTCGGTGTCCTCGAACGAGTCGCCGTAGATCTTGTGGACGAGCGGCTCGTCGTCGCGCCGCACCAGCTCCGGCACGTACTGCCAGGCCTCGCTGTCCCGCTGCAACTCGTGCCCGTCGGAGTGCTGCACCCAGATCACCGGAATGTCCTGCGCGCGGGCCTTGCCGATCAGGGTGTCGATGTTCGCGATCACGGCGTCACGGTCGTGCGCACCCGCCACCACCCCCTTCTGGACGTCGATGACGAGCAGCGCGGTGTTCGGGCGGTCGGCCAGGGTCGTCATGGATGTTCCCCGTCTCTCTTCGCGGATCCTGTCGCCGCCTCACCCTAGGTCCGGCCACCGACATTTTCGCCGGACCGGAACCTCCGGCCCACCCAAATTGGAGTGCGAAATACCGATTTGCTAGTGTTCAAGACGTGCGGTTGACGAAGTTCACGGACCTGGCCCTGCGGGTGACCATGCGCCTGGCGGTCCTTGATCCGGGGGCGTCGCTCACCACCCGCCAGGTGGCCGAGGCGATGGCGATCCCCTACAACCACACCGCCAAGGCCATCGCCCGGCTGCAGCACCTCGGCGTCGTGGAGGCGCGCCGGGGACGCGGGGGCGGCCTGGAGCTGACCGGGTTCGGCCGTACGGCGTCGATCGGCTGGCTGGTCCGCGAGCTGGAGGGAGAGGAGGAGGTCGTCACCTGCGAGGGGGAGATCCCCTGTCCGTTGCGGGCCGCCTGCCGCCTGCGCGGCGCGCTGCGCGCGGCACAGCAGGCCTTCTACGCCTCCCTCGATCCGATCACCGTCGACCAGCTGGTCTCCGCGCCCTCGGGACCGGTGCTGCTCGGTCTCTCCTGACCCGCACGCCCAGGAAGAACCCGGCAGATCCACGGCGTTAAATTTGCCTATCAGATACCAATTTGGAGGTTGCCATGCTCTCTCCGGAGTCGGCCACGACCGTCCGCGCCACCCTGCCCGTGATCGCGGGCGCGATCCAGGACATCACCGCCCGCTTCTACGACACGTTGTTCGCCGACAACCCCGAGCTGCTGCGCGACCTGTTCAACCGGGGCAACCAGGCCAACGGCGAGCAGCGGGTGGCGCTGGCGGGCTCGATCGCCGCGTTCGCGACCGCGCTGGTGGACCACCCGGGCGGGCTTCCCGGCACGATGCTGTCCAGGATCGCCAACAAGCACGCCTCCCTCGGTGTCACCGAGGAGCAGTACGCCGTGGTGCACAAGTATCTGTTCGGCGCCATCGGCGAGGTGCTGGGCGACGCCGTCACGCCCGAGGTCGCCCAGGCGTGGGACGAGGTCTACTGGCTCATGGCCGAGACGCTGATCGGCCTGGAGCGCGACCTCTACCGCGAGGCGGGCCGGGGCTGGACGCGGGCCACGGTGACCGAGCGGCGCGACGAGACGGCCGACGCCGCCTCCTTCCTCCTGCGCCCGGACGTCCCGCAGTCGTTCCTGCCGGGTCAGTACGTCAGCGTCCGGGTCACGCTGCCCGACGGCGCGCGGCAGATCCGGCAGTACAGCCTGTCGAACGCCCCGGGGCGCGGCGACTGGCGGATCACGGTGAAGCGGGTGCGCGGCGAGAGCGCGCCCGAGGGCGAGGTCTCCACCTGGCTCCACGAGCACGTCCGGGCCGGCGACGTGCTCGACGTCTCCGCGCCGTTCGGCGATCTGACCCTGCCGGAGGGCGACGGCCCGCTGCTGCTCGCCTCGGCGGGGATCGGGGTGACCCCCGTGCTGTCGATGCTCGACCATCTCGCCGTCACCGGGTCGGGCCGGCGGGTGGTGGTCGTCCACGCCGACCGCTCCCCCGGCGACCACGTCCACCGCGAGGAGCTGACGGATCTGGTCGCGGCCCTGCCCGGCGCCACCCTGCACCGGTGGTACGAGGACCTGCCGGCACAGGAGCTGAGCGGCCCGGCTCCGGCCGCCGGGCGGGCCGACCTGTCGGCGGTCGACCTGCCCGGGGACGTCACGGCCTGCCTGTGCGGGCCGCTGCCGTTCATGCGGGCCGTACGCGCGCAGTTGACGGCGCGCGGCGTGGCCGCCTCCGACATCCGCTACGAGGTGTTCGGCCCCGACCTGTGGATCGCCGGGGACTGATCGAGGTTCAGCGGAGGATCGGGGTTCAGCGGAGGAGGCCGACGCCCGCGTAGCCGTCCACGCCGGGAATCCTCGGCAGCCGGGGCTCGTCGGGCTCCGGACGCCAGTCCTCGGTCACCACCAGGCCCGGCTCCACCAGGTCGAACCCGTCGAAGAACCGCAGGAGCTCGGCGTGGGTGCGCGGGGTGACGCCGGCGGCGGAGGTGTTCTTGTACAGCTCGCGCCCCTCGCGGATCTTCTCCTCGTCGAGGTCGCCGTACGACAGGTGGCTGATGGCCATCGCGCTGCCGGGCGCGAGCCGGTCGCGCAGCGCGGCCACGACGCGCCCGGCGTCGGCGCCGGGGATGAAGTGCAGCACCGCGACCATGAGCAGCCCCACGGGCCGGCTCAAGTCGAGATGCTCGTTGATCCGGGGGTCGCCGAGGATGCTCTCGGGGTCACGCAGGTCGCCGTCCACCACGATCGTCGTGGTGTTGTCGGCGAGCAGGGCCCGGCCGTGGGTCAGCACGATCGGGTCGTTGTCGACGTACACCACCCGCGCGCCGGGCGCGGCACGCAGCGCGACCTGGTGGACGTTCTCCTGCGTCGGCAGCCCGGCGCCGATGTCGAGGAACTGGCGGATGCCCTGGCCGGCCATGAGGGTCACGGCGCGGCGGATGAAGCGCCGGTTGCTCTGCACCCCCTCACGGGCGTTCGGAGTCAGCTCGATCAGCTTCTCGGCCGCCGCCCGGTCGACGGCGAAGTTGTCCTTGCCGCCGAGGAGGTAGTCGTAGATCCGGGCGACGCTGGGGACCGTGACGTCGATCCCCGGCGGCCCCTGCTCCAAGTTCATCGTGCTGCCCCTGATGGCCGTGCCGTACGTTGATCACCAAGGTAGCCGACAAACCGGGATTCGGCGCACCAAAATGGGAATTGACCGACATGCTTGACCCATGTCGGGCGACATGACGCCCTCGATCCCGCCCTCGATCCCGCCCTTGATCCCGCCGCGGCCTCAGCCCAGCTCGCCTCGCGAGCGGTCGCCCCGGGGAGTGCCCGCGACCAGGACGTCGACGGGCGCACCGGCGACGACGGGATCGGCGACGTCGAAGTCGTCCAGGCCGTACGCACCCGTGTAGTCACCCGTGCCGTAGTGGGCCCTCCCGTAGCCGCCCGTGCCGTAGGCGACGACGCCGGGGTCGCCGATGACGGGCCCGGCGATCACCGGGTCGGTCATCACGGGATCGATGAACAGCTCCTCGCCGGCCGGCGGCTCGGCGAGCACCGGGTCGGCGATGAACTCGCGCATCCAGCGGTAGCTGGACTTCGGCGTGCGCTCCTGGGTCTCGTAGTCCACGTGCACGAGCCCGAACCTCGCGGAGTAGCCCCGGGCCCACTCGAAGTTGTCCATCAGCGACCAGGCGAAGTAGCCCCGCACGTCGGCGCCCGCCGTCATCGCGTCGTGGGTCGCGGCCAGGTGGTCGCGCAGGTAGTCGACGCGCCCGGTGTCCTCCAGCGCGCCGTCGTCGCCGTAGCCGTTCTCGGTGATGTAGACGGGCGGCAGGTCCGGATAGCGGGTGGTCAGGCCGACCAGCGTCTCGTACAGCCCTTCGGGCTCCACCACCCAGCCCAGCCCGCTGGTGCGCGCGTCCTCCGGCGTGACGGTGCGCACGCCGAGGTCGAACGCCGTACGGCGGCCGGGGTCGGCCTCCTCGTACGGCGCGGCCTCCACGTGCAGCCGGTAGTAGTAGTTCACCCCGAGGAAGTCCACCGGCGTCCCGATGGTCTCCAGGTCGCCGTCCCGCCGGAACGAGAAGTCGGTGATCCGGCCGAACGTCTCGGCCATGTCGGGCGCGTAGGAGCCGCCGAAGAGCGGGTCGGTGAACTGCCGGTTGACCAGCAGGTCCATCCGCCGCGCGGCCGCGGCGTCCTCCGGCGAGGTGGTCGCCGGCACCGTGGGCGACATGTTGAGCGTCACCCCGACGCGCTGGCCGGGCCGGGCCAGCGCGCGCAGGCGCGTGACGGCGAGGCCGTGACCGAGCAGCAGGTGGTGGGCGGCGGCCAGCGCGCCGTGCCCCTCGGTGGCGCCCGGTGCGTGCCGGCCCTCGCCGTACCCCACGATCGACGAGCAGTACGGCTCGTTCAGCGTGATCCAGTTCGACACCGAGTCGCCGAGCGCGTCGTACATCACCTCCGCGTAGTCGGCGAAACGTTCAGCCGTCTCGCGGACCCGCCAGCCCCCGCGGTCCTCGATCGCCTGGGGCAGATCCCAGTGGTACAGCGTGACGTACGGCTCGATGCCGCCCTCGCGCAGGGCGTCGACGAGGCGTCGGTAGAAGTCGAGGCCGCGCCGATTCACCGGCCCGCGCCCGTCCGGCAGGACGCGCGGCCAGGCCACGGAGAATCGGTAGGCGGCCGCCCCCAGCTCCTTCATGAGATCGACATCCTCTTGCCAGCGGTGATAGTGGTCGCAGGCGATCTCACCTGACTCGCCCCGCGCGACGGCGCCGGGCATCCTGCAGAAGGTGTCCCAAATCGAGCGCCCCCGGCCGTCGACGTCGACGGCCCCCTCGATCTGGTACGCCGCGGTGGCAGTGCCCCAGACGAAGCCGGCGGGGAAGACCCGCGGCCCGGAGGGGCGGTGTTCGATCGCCGTCATCCTGTGATCGCTCCAGACTCGGCGCCCGCGCACGAGTAATCGGCCCACCCGCCGAAACCGGCCGTGCGGGCGATGGATCCGTTCCTCCGTAAGCCGCGGGTATCGCCGTACGGGACGGCGACCGGACGCGCGGGCAGGCGGAGTTTCGCAGCGGACACCTGGACTCCTTCACAGGAGAAGGGATGCGGCTGCGAGATGGCGACAGCGGCCGAGCCCGTGGCAACGAAGCAGCGTCGGCCGATGCCCGACATCACACATAAGAAGAAGGGGACGTGTCAAGTCACAGAAACGTAACTGTGGGAAATTTCGATTACGGGTTGCGAGTTCCCCTGGAAGTACGTACTTTGTGAGAACGGTCCATGAAACCGGTTACAGCGAGATGCGATAGCGTTTGGTCCGTGGCAACGATCAGAGAGCTGGCGCGCCTGTGCGGCGTGTCCCCGGCGACCGTCTCCCGAGTGTTCAACAATCCCGAGGTAGTCAACGCGAAAACCAGGGAGCAGGTCCTGCGGACGGCCCGCCAGATCGGCTACCTGCCCAACGAGTCGGCGCGCACGCTGGCCACCAAGAAGTCCTTCATGGTCGGCCTGCTGTGGGACACCGACCACCGCCGCCCCGGCTGGCGCCACCCGTTCTTCCAGGAGATCCTGATCGGCCTGAAGACGGCGCTCAGCGGGCGCGGATACCACCTGCTCATGCTCGCCACCAGCGGTGAGCACACCGACGACGCGTACGTGCGGGCCGCCCGCAGGCACAACCTCGACGGCGTGGTGATGATCGACAGCGGCACCTCCGACCCGTCGCTGCGGCACCTCGCCGAGTCGGGGGTGCCCTGTGTCAGCCTCGACCGTCCCGTACAGGGTCCCCGGGCAACGTACGTGACCTCCGACAACGTGGGCGGCGCCCGCCAGGCCGTACGGCACCTGCACGAGCAGGGGCGGCAGGCCATCGCCACGATCACCGGGCCCGCGCACACCCGGCCGGGCGCGGAGCGCCTGCAGGGCTACCAGGAGGAGCTGGCCCTGCTGCGCCTGCCCTACCGGCCGGAGCACGTCGCCGAGGGCGACTTCTACGTCACCGGCGGGGAGGCCGCGATGCGGCGGCTGCTGGAGACGGACGAACGGCCCGACGCGGTGTTCGTCGCGGGCGACGAGATGGCCGTCGGCGCGCTGCGCGCGATCGCCGAGGCCGGCCTGAAGGTGCCCGAGGACATCGCGGTCGTCGGGTTCGACGACATAGAGGTCGCCGCGCTCGTGCCGCCCGGCCTGACGACCATCGCCCAGGACAAGGACGGTTTCGGCGCGGCCGCCGCGGAGGCCCTGGTCTCCATGATCAACGGCGCCGACGCCCCGCCGGCCCGGATCCTGCCGACCACACTCGTCGTGCGGGGCTCCAGCACGCCCTCGATCTGACACGGCTCCCCGGCGAAATGAGCAGTTTCGGGCGGCTTCCCCGCCGGAGCCGCTTATCGTGATGGGGCATCCATCTGCCTCACCCCCGGAGACACACGTGTCCGAGCACTCCTGGCCTGTCCGCATCCGCGCCGAGTTCGCGCAGCGTGTGCTGGACCTGCGGCACCAGCACCCGGGCGTCCTCGCCTCGCTGGACCAGCACATGGCCGCCGTACGGCAGGCCATCTCGGGCCTCGGTGAGCGGGTCGGGCCGTCCTCGCTGCTCGCCTATCTGATCGGTTTCTGGGACGGGGCCCAGGAGAAGGGCTGGCGGACGCCCGGGCCGGACCAGCCGCTCGACTTCGCCGTGTTGCGCATGACCGCGGTCTGCCTGCTGCTCGACACCGCCGCCGAACCCGCCTGACAACGCCCCACCCGGTACATACGGGTGCGGGGCGCCCCTGGACGGGACGCCCCGCGAAACACCGCGGAGGAGACGACGGTCAGCGGACCGGCGGCGGAGGCTCCTCCGGCGGCGTGGGCCACGAGGGGTCGGGACCCGGCTCACCGCGACCCACCTGACCGGGCGCCGGCTGTCCGGCCGGGCCGGCCGGACCGTCCGCGCGCCGCGCGTCCGGGGCCGCCGGGCTGATCGGGGTGGTCGCCGCGCCCGGAGTGGCCGGCGCGCCCTCCTGCGGGTACGCCGCGCCCTGCGGGTATCCCGTGGTCCCTGCCGGACCCTCCGGAGACATCGGCTGCGGAGACACCGGCGCCTGCGGGGCTCCGGCGGTCTGCGGGTACGCGGTGTGCGCCGGCTGCGCGAAGGCGCCGGCCGTCTGCCGCGGGTAGGCCTCCCGCGGCATGGCCTCCTGCCGCACGTGGACGGTCTCCATCGCGTCGGAGCGGCCCTGGCTGTAGGCGGCCGCCTGGGCGCGGATGGTCTCGGTCTCGGCCTCCGCACGGTTCAGCCAGTGCTCCCAGCGCTGCTGCATGGGCCGCACCAGGCCGCCGCCGACGCCCACGACGACGACTCCGGCGACGGCCGCCAGGAAGGCGATCAGCACCGGCGTGGTGACGGTGGTCGCGACCTCGATCTGGTTGAGCGCGGCGATGACGCCGAGGCCGATGATGAAGACCGAGGCGATCGTGGCGAGCGTCCTGCCGTACGACAGGGAGCCCAGCGCCGCGGTGACGATGTCCTTCACGGCCCTGGCGATGGCGGTGGCGACGACGATGATCACGATCGCCACGGCGGCCTTGGGCAGCCAGGCCACGACTCCGGCGAGCAGCGCGCTGACCGGGTTGGGGCCGAAGACGGAGAAGGCGATCTGCAGCGTCACCAGCAGGATCGCGTAGTAGACCAGTTTCGCCAGCAGGTCGGACGCGTCGTACTTGCTGCGCGCGAGCACCCGTCCGACGCCGCCGCGCTCGACCCAGCGGTCGAACCCGACGCGTTCGAGCACGGCGTCGACGACCTTGCGCAGGGCCTTGGCGACAAGCCAGCCCACCACCAGGACGACGACGAATGCGAGGAACTTGGGGACGAAGGTGGCGACCGACGACCAGGCGTCGGCCACTCCTCTTCCCCAGTCGACCGGAGCGGCCATAAGTCCTCCTGTTCAGAGCCTTCCACCGCCGGGGGCGGGGACCTACGAGGGCGGCAGCTACCCGGTGATCGGCGCCTCATGCGCGGCCGGTGTCCGCCCCCGCACGCACGGCGACCGCCTTCTCCGGCGATGACGCAGGTCACACCGGGCGGAAGACACCGCCGAAATTCCCCCGAATTCGTCCCGCGCGCTTCGTCCCGGCGCGCGGCACGATTGGGAGCGATGGGCGGCGATGGCGCAGGGCGGCTGGGGTCACGGCCTGCCACCCGCCAGACGCGGCTGACCCGGCCCGGCCGTTGACGTTTGTTGGGGCGGTAGTCAAACTAATCCGGAAAGATCGCACGAGGAGACACCCCCGCCCCGACGATCGGAAGGCCGGTAATGGTGCGCAAGGTCCTGGCCGTGCTCGCGGCACTGCTCGTCCTCCTGCCCGTGCCGCTCCAGGGCCCGGCGGCGGCCGCCCCGGCGGCGTCCCGGGTCACCTACGACCACCACTCGCTCATGATCGACGGCCGGAGGGTCGTCGTGCAGGCCGCCGAGATCCACTACTTCCGGCTGCCGAGCCCGGGCCTGTGGCGGGACGTGCTGGAGAAGATCAGGGCCGGCGGGTTCAACGCCGTCTCCGTCTACTTCGACTGGGCCTACCACTCCCCCAAGCCGGGCGTGTACGACTTCACCGGGGTGCGCGACGTCGACCGCTTCCTGCGTACGGCCGAGCGGGCGGGCCTGTACGTCGTCGCCCGCCCCGGGCCGTACATCAACGCGGAGACCACCGGCGGCGGGTTCCCCGGGTGGCTGAAGAACGTGCCCGGCCGGGGCCGCAGCAGCGACCCCGGGTTCACCGAGGCCTACCGCGACTGGCTCCACCACATCAACCCGATCATCGCCAGGCACCAGGTGGGCCGCGGCGGGTCGGTGATCCTCTACAACGCCGAGAACGAGTACGCCGCCAACACCGACGCGGCGTACATGCAGGACATCCAGGACCAGGCGCGGGCGGACGGCATCGACGTGCCGATCACCACGAACGACTGCTGCGACGCCGCCGACTGGACCTCTACCTGGGCCACCGGACCAGGAGCCGTCCAGATGCCCGGGGTGGACGACTACCCCCAGTCCTTCGACTGCCCGAACGCCGAGACGGTGTGGGGCCCGTGGGGCGAGGGGGTCACCGAGCGGCTGCGCGACGACGCGCCGGTCTTCGCCGCCGAGTACCAGGCCGGGTCCATCGACCTGAACAACGCGGGCTACGAGCGGTGCCGGGCGCTGACCGGCCCGGCGTACATGAAGTACTTCTACAAGTCCAACCTGATGGTGAGCGGCGCGACGCTGTTCAACTACTACATGGGCTTCGGCGGCACCAACTGGGGTTTCCTCGCCCAGCCCAATGACGTTTACACCTCCTACGACTACGGCGCGGCACTCACCGAGGCCAGGCAGCCGACCGCGAAGTACGACGAGTTCAAGCGGCAGGGCTACTTCCTGCAGTCCGTCGCCCCTCTGGCGAAGACCGACCCCGCGACGGCTCCCACGACGGACAACCCGGCCATCGGGGTCGTCGCCCGGGCGAACCCGGACACCGGCACCCGGTTCGCGCTCGTCCGGCACGCCGACCGCGCCGCCAGCACCACCGACGCGGCCACGCTCTCGTGGACCGTCCCGGACGGCACGTACACCCTGCCCGTACAGGTCAGGGGCCGCGACGCGCACGTCCTGGTCGGCGCGTACGACCTGGGCGGCCAGCGCCTGGCGGCGTCCAGTTCGGAG
This sequence comes from Microbispora cellulosiformans, assembly GCF_008728085.1. Classification (NCBI taxonomy): domain Bacteria; kingdom Bacillati; phylum Actinomycetota; class Actinomycetes; order Streptosporangiales; family Streptosporangiaceae; genus Microbispora; species Microbispora cellulosiformans. The sequence goes on from NZ_VYTZ01000007.1 coordinate 166,514, forward strand.
ATCATGACCCACGCCTGCATCGGCGGCCGGGACGTCGCGGTGCTGTACGGCACGGCGGGCTCCCCGGGCGCGACGATCCTGCGTTACTCCGCGAAACCCCAGGTGAAGGTGCTGGAGGGCGATGTCCGCTGGGCGTTCGCGGGCGGCGACCTCCGCCTGGACTACACCCACCGGGGCCTCGCCCGCGTGCTGGTCTCGGGCGGCGGGCGCCGGCCGCTGCTGCTTCTGCTGGGCACCGACGAGACCGCCGCGACGTTCTGGCGGGCGGGCACCGACGCCGCCCCGGTGCTGGTGCGGGGCACGTCCCTCGTCCGGTCGGCCGCCGCCGAGGGCGGGGCCGTGCGGCTCACCGCCGACACCGCCCAGGCGGGCGAGGTGGAGGTCTTCGCCGACGCGCGGGCCTCCCGGCTGCGCCTCGCCGGCGGCGCGGGCGACAGGGAAACCACGGGTGACACGGACGTGCGCGTCACCCGGACGCCGAGCGGCTCGCTGCTCGGCCGGGTGCCCGGCCCGCGCGAGGCGGCGCGCCTGCCCGCGCTCACCGGGTGGCGCGTCCACGACGAGGCGCCGGAGGCCGTTCCCGGGTTCGACGACTCGTCCTGGCGGACGGCGGACAAGACCACGACCGAGAGCCCGATGAAGCCGAAGGCCGGGCCCGTGCTGTACGCCGACGACTACGGCTTCCACTACGGCGACGTCTGGTATCGCGGCCGCTTCACCGCGACGGGCGCGGAGACCGCCGTGGCGTTGAACGCGATCACCGGGAGACGCGGGCGTTACCTCGTCTGGCTCGACGGGCGCTACCTCGGCTCGGCCGCGGGCGGCACCCAGGCCGACGTCGACGCGGCGAACCCCGAGCCGGGGCCGGGCCGATTCACGGTCCCCGCGGGCCTGCTGAAGCCGGGGCGCACCGCCACGCTGGCGGTCCTCGTGCAGAACATGGGGCACAACGACGACTGGACGGCCGACGACAACCGGTTCAAGCAGCCGCGCGGCCTGGTCGCCGCCTCGGTGGAGGGGTCGCCCGCGACGGTCGCCTGGAAGATCCAGGGCGCCCGCGGCGGCGAGGACCTGACCGACCCGGTGCGCGGGCCGCTCAACACCGGCGGCCTGTACGGCGAGCGCTCCGGCTGGCACCTGCCCGGCTATCCCGACCGCTCCTGGAAGGAGGTGGCCGCCCCGGCCGCACGGCCGCTCGCGCCCGGCGTCACGTGGTATCGCACCGAGTTCGGGCTCGACCTCCCCGGGGGCCAGGACGTCTCCGTGGGCCTGCGTTTCGGCGGCGCCGTCCCGGCGGGCTCCCGGACGATGATCTACCTCAACGGCTGGAACATCGGCCAGTACGGCGGCGACATCGGGCCGCAGAAGGAGTTCGTGCTGCCCGCCGGGCTGCTGCGCGAGCACGGCCGCAACACCCTCGCCCTGGCCGTCACCTCGACCGCGGCCGCCACCGGCGGGCCCGGCCCGATCGGCCTGTTCGCGTACGGAGCCGTACGCGGCGGGGTGCCCGTCCCGGACGTTCCGGGGCCGTCCTACCCCCTCACCCGCTGAGCGCCACGGCGGCGCCGGGCCGCCCGCGTACCGGTTTCCGGCCGGTACGCGGGCGGCTCTCTTTCCGGACGGCCCCGGCGAGACCCCCAAGTGAGGGAGCATTCCGGGCAGTTGTATAAGCTCCCTATGTAATTTCCGGTCACCCGTCCGGAGGAACTCCGTGTCCACCGTCCCGAACGCCGATCCCGGCGAGGGCTCCCCCGCGGTCGCCGCCGTGCTGGACGACCTCGCGGTGCTCGCCGTACGGCGGCTGTCCGCGCAGGGCGACCTCAGCCTCACGGCCGCGGCCACCCTGTCGTACCTGGACCGCAACGGCCCCGAGCGGCTGAGCGTCCTCGCCTCGCGGCAGGCCGTCACCCAGCCGTCGATGACCCAGCTCGTGCGGCGCCTGGAGCGCGAGGGGCTGGTGGACCGGTCGGCCGACGACCTCGACGGCCGGGCGGTGCGGGTCGCCGTCACCGACGCCGGCCGCGCGCTGCTCGCCGAGCGGCGCCGTCTGCGCAGGGAGCGGCTCACCGAGCTGCTCGGCACGCTCTCCCCCGGCGAGCTGCGCGACCTGACGCGGATCGCCGGCGAGTTCCTCCCCCTGCTCCGCCGCCTGCTCCAGAGCGAGGCCGGCGAGTAGGGACCAGGGCGCTCCCCCTCGCTACTCCCAGGAGGTCCGGTGAGCTCTGCTCATTCCCCCGTCGCCCATGCCCCCGCCGCCAGCCCCTTCAGGCAGCCGAGGGCGGTCTGGGCCGTCGCCTTCGCCTGCGTGATCTCGTTCATGGGGATCGGGCTGGTGGACCCGATCCTGCCCGCGCTCAGCTCGAAGCTGCACGCCACGCCCAGCCAGGTCTCACTGCTGTTCACCAGCTATCTGGTGGTGACCGCGGTGGCCATGCTGGTCACCGGATGGGTCTCCAGCCGGATCGGCGCCAAGCGCACGCTCATCGCCGGTCTGGCCCTGATCGTGGTGTTCGCCGCGCTCGCCGGCGCGTCCGGGAGCATCGGCGGCATCGTCGGCTTCCGGGCCGGCTGGGGTCTCGGCAACGCACTGTTCATCGCCACCTCCCTCGCGGTCATCGTCGCCTCCGGCAGCGGCGGCTTCGCCGGGGCGATCATCCTGTACGAGACCGCGCTCGGCGTCGGCATCGCGGTCGGCCCTCTCCTCGGCGGGACCCTGGGCGGCATCAGCTGGCGCGGCCCGTTCTACGGCGTCGCGGTGCTGATGGCGATCGCCCTGGTCGCCACCGTGACCCTGGTGCGGCCCACCCCCGCCCCCGCGCGGAAGACCGGCGTGACCGAGCCGCTCAAGGCGCTGCGCCACCGCGGCCTGCTCATCCTGGGCCTGACCGCCCTCTGCTACAACTGGGGCTTCTTCACCGTTCTGGGCTACGCGCCGTACCCGATGGAACTGGACGAGCACCAGCTCGGCCTCGTCTTCACCGGCTGGGGAATCCTGGTCGCCGTCTTCTCCGTCTTCGGGGCGCCGCGCCTCCAGGCGCGGTTCGGCATCGCCCGCACGCTCTACGCCAACCTCGTGCTGTTCAGCCTCGACATCCTGGTGATCGCGCTGTTCACCTCGAACCGGGTCGTGGTGATCTGCGGAGTGATCGTCGCGGGTGTCTTCATCGGCGTCAACAACACGGTCACCACCCAGGCGGTCATGACCGTCTCGCCGGTGGAGCGGCCGGTCGCCTCGGCCTCCTACGGGTTCGTCCGCTTCATCGGCGGCGGCCTCGCGCCCTTCGTCGCGGGCAGGCTCGCCGAGCACTTCGACAGTCAGCACGCGCCGTTCTACCTGGGGGCCGCCGCCGTGCTCCTCGGCGTGGTGATCCTCACCGCCGCGCACCGGCAGCTCGGCGAGGCCGAGCGCGCCCAGGCGGCGGAGCTCGCAGCGGCCGGCCCCGTCACCGCCCGGCGGGAGAGGCTGGAGGAGTCGGCCCTGGCCGAGGACCTCGGCTCGGCCACCTGATCACTCCGCCGGGCGCGCAGGGTCGGAACCGTGCCGTCAGAAGCGGGCGACCATGGCCGGGGTGATCGCGGCGGGCCCGGCGCAGCCGGACAGGGCCAGGGTGAGCTCGGTCTCCGCCAGCACGCAGCGGAGCACGTGCTCCACCCCCGCCTGGCCGTCCAGGCCCAGCCCGTACGCGTACGGCCGGCCCAGCAGCACGGTCCTCGCGCCGAGCGCGAGGGCCTTGACGACGTCGTCCCCGCTGCGGATGCCGCCGTCGAACAGCACGGTGAGCCGGTCGGCGACCGCGTCGGCGACGGCCGGCAGCGCGTCGGCCGCCCCGATCGACCCGTTGACCTGCCGCCCTCCGTGGTTGGACACGACGACCCCGTCCATCCCGGCGTCGGCGGCCAGCCGGGCGTCGTCGGGATGGAGGATGCCCTTCAGCACGATCGGGCCGTCCCAGTGCTCGCGCAGCAGGGCGAGGTCCGGCCAGGTCTTGCCGGGGTCGCCGAACAGCCCGACGAAGTGCAGGACGGCGGCGTTCGGGTCCTCGTGCACCGGCCGCGCGAGCCCGGCCTGGAACGCCGGGTCGGTGAAGTAGTTGGCGGTGCCGACGCCGCGCAGGAACGGCAGGTACGCCTGGTCGAGGTCGCGGGGCCGCCAGGCCAGCAGCGGTGTGTCGAGGGTGACGACGAGCACGCTGAACCCCGACGCCCTGGCCCGGGCGAGGAAGCTGAGGGTGACCTCGCGGTCCCGGCCCCAGTAGAGCTGGAACCACCGCTCGCCGTCCCCCATGGCCGCGGCGACCTCCTCCATCGGCGTGCTGGAGGCCGACGACAGCACGATGGGCACGCCCAGCGCCGCGGCGGCGCGGGCGGCGGCCGGTTCGGCGTTGGGATGCATGATCGACAGCACGCCGATCGGCGCGAGCGCCAGCGGCGCGGGCAGCCTCCGTCCGAGCACGGTCACCGACAGGTCGCGCCCGCGCACGTCCCGCAGCATCCGCGGCACGATGCGCCAGCGGTCCAGCGCCTCGCGGTTGGCCCGCTCGGTGCGCCCGCCGCCCGCGCTGCCGGCCACGTAGCCGACCGGCCCGGGACCCAGGCGCCGCTCGGCCATCTCCTCCAGCCGGGTCAGATCCGTGGGCAGGCGCGGCACGACGCCCGACATGCCGTTGAGGTAGATCTCGTACTGGAAGTCCGCCCAGCTCACCGCGCCTCCATTCGATCACTGCCGTACGGCACGCTACCGGAACCGATGCGTCGATAGAGGGACGGAAGGGGTCACTGAGACCACACACGCCCCACAGAAGGCGGTTCTTTGCCGTGTTTGTGCGGGAGCCCTGCCAAGGAGCGGCCGCGGCAGGGGCACACCCTGGAGAGCGCGTACGCGATCGGCCAAAGGGTGATCATGGCGGGTTACTTAGCTCGAACAGCACAGGCCGACGCCTCGCGGGCCCTGCCCGGGAGGTCGCCCGGTCGCCTCCACCACGTCTTCGAATCCCGTTGCGACCTGACGCCGTCGGCGACGGCCCTGGAGTGCGGGCGGCTGCGCTGGACGTACGCCGCGCTCGACGCGCGGGCGAACCGGCTCGCGCACCTTCTGCGGGACCTGGGGGCCGGATGCGGTTCCCGGGTGGCGATCCTGCTGCCGAGGTCGCCGGACACCTACCTGGCGCTGCTCGCGGTGGGGAAGGCGGGCGCGGCGTTCGTGCCGCTCGACCCGCGGTCGCCTCCTGACCGGGCCGGCTACATCATCGGCGACGCCGGCGCCGACCTCGTGCTCACGACGTCCGCACGGGCTCCGGACCTCAGGGCGCCGGGCCGCCGCGTGCTCGCCCTCGACGCCTCCGCGGACCTGATCGCGAGGGCCCCCGCCACCCGCCCGGATCCCGGCCCGCTCGACGGCGCGGCGGACGACGACCCGGCCGCGTACGTCATGTACACCTCCGGGTCGAGCGGGCGCCCGAAGGGCGTCGAGGTGGCCCAGTCGAGCATCTGCAACTTCCTCGGCGTGGTGCCGGAGCTGTACGACGTGCGGCCGGACGACCGCGTCTACCAGGGAATGTCCATCTCCTTCGACTTCTCCGTCGAGGAGATCTGGCCGACCTGGTCGGCCGGCGCGGCCCTCGTCGCGGGCCCGGACGGCTCCCGGCAGCTCGGCGCGGATCTGGCCGACTTCCTGGACCAGCACAAGATCACGATCTTGTACTGCGTCCCGACGCTGTTGGCGACGATCCCGCGTGACGTGCCGTCCCTGCGCACCGTCCTCGTCGGGGGCGAGCCCTGCCCGGCGCCGCTGGTGGAGCGGTGGAGCCGGCCGGGGCGGCGGATGCTCAACACGTACGGGCCGACCGAGGCGACGGTCACCGCGACCTGCGCCGAACTGCTGCCGGGACGCCCGGTCACCATCGGCAGGCCGTTGCCCACCTACACCGTCGTGCTGCTCGACGAACGGCGCGACCCGGTGCCGGACGGCGAGGTCGGCGAGATCTGCATCGGAGGTCCCGGCGTCGCCCGCGGCTATGTCGGCCGTCCCGACCTGACCGCCGACCGCTTCGTCGAGCATCCGCTGGCGCCCCCCGGCGGCAGGTTGTACCGCACGGGGGACCTCGGCCGGGTGACCGCGACGGGGGAGCTCGAATATCTCGGCCGCTCCGACGCCGAGGTGAAGATCCGCGGGCACCGGGTGGACCTGGGCGAGATCGAGAACGTGCTGCTGGAGGACGCCGGCGTCGCCGAGGCCGTGGCCGCCCTGACGCCCGCGCCGGGCACGGGCGGACCGGACGGGGAACTGGCCGCCTACGTCGTGCCCGCGGACGGCGGGGCCGGCGACGAGGCGCTCATCGGACGGCTGCGCGATCGTCTGAGCCGCCGGCTGCCCGCCTACATGGTGCCGTCGTTCCTGGACGTCGTGGCCGCCCTGCCCACCATGCCGAGCGGCAAGGTGGACCGCGGGCGGCTGCCGCGGCCGACCGGCCGCCGCCTGGTCGGCTCCGGGCCGGTGGCGCCCGCCGAGGGCGCACTGGAGACACGACTGCGCGCCGTGTGGGCGGAGGAGTTCGGGCTCGACCCCGAGTCGCTCTCGGTCGAGGCGGACTTCTTCACCGACCTCGGCGGCCACTCCCTGCTGGCGGCGCGCATCGTGTCACTCCTGCGGACGAGCGAGATCGGCGCGGGGCTCGCGGTGCGCGACCTCTATGCGAACCCGACCGTACGCCGCCTCGCCGCGCACCTCTCCGCGCACGGGGGTCTCGGGAGCGTACGCGCACCGGCCTCCCGTACCCGCCCGGAGCCCCTGCGGCACGGCGGCCGGGCGGTCGCGGCGGCCGGGGCCGCGCAGAGCGCGGTCGTCTACCTGCTTCTCCTCATGGTCACGTTGCCGGTCTCCGTCACGCTGTACGCCTGGACCACGCCCCACGCGGGCCCGATCTCCGGCGGCCACGGGCCGCAGGAGGGATGGCTGCTCCTCCCGGGAACGGGGACCGGCCTGGTCGGCGCGCTGGCGCTGGCCGCGGCGACCGCGTACCTCTGGGTTCGCTGGCTGCTGCCGGTGCTGCTGGTGCGACCGCTGTCCGCCGGCGTCCGGCCGGGTCGTCACCGGCTGTGGGGCGCGACCTACCTGCGGCTGTGGACGACGAACCTGCTGCTGTCCCTCTCTCCGCTGCCGGCGCTGAGCGGTTCCCCCATGATGGCCGCCTATCTGCGGCTGCTCGGCGCCGATGTCGGGCCCGCCACCGCCATCGCGACCGCCGACGTCAACCTCCCGGCGATGCTGCGGATCGGCGAGGGGGCCTCGGTCGGCTACCGGGCCTCGCTGCACGCCTGGCTGGTGGAGGACGGGTGGGTGGTCGTCGCCCCGGTGGAGGTCGGGCCGCACGCGTTCGTCGGGAACGGCGCGGTGCTCGGGCCGGGCGCACGGGTCGCCGGCCACGCCGCGCTCGGCGACCAGTCGGCCCTGACGTACGGCGAGACGGTGCCGTGGGGAGGGCGCTGGGCCGGGTCGCCGGCGAACCCCGTGGAGTCCGTGGGGCCGGCCGTCGACGCGATGCTGCGCGCCCCCGCCGGCCCCCGGAGCTGGAAGGCACGCCACGTGGCCGCCGCCGTGGCCGGCCTCGTCTGCATCGAGGCGATCCTGCTCGCCACGATCATGCCGAGCGTCCTGGTCATCTGGACGATCGTGGCCGCCTGGGGCCCGCCGGCCGCTCCGGTCGCCGTCCTCCTGGCGGGCCCGCTGTTCGTGGCCGTCGTCTGCGCGGTGGTGGCGGCCGGCAAGCGTCTCGTGCTGCCGAAGGCGCCGGCCGGCATCCATCCGGCGCGTTCCTGGCTCGGCGTACGCAAGTGGGCCGCCGACAAGCTCCTGGAGTCCAGCCTGACGCTGACCAACTCGCTCTACGGCACGCTGTACACCTCGCCGTGGCTGCGGCTGCTCGGCGCGCGGGTCGGCCGCCGGGCCGAGGTGTCCACGGCCGCGCAGCTCGACCCCGACCTGCTCACGTTGCGCGAGGAGAGCTTCGTCGCCGACATGGCGGGGGTCGGCGCGGCCAGCTTCGCCCGTGGCCAGGTCGCTCTGCGTCCCACCGAGGTCGGCAGGCGCGCGTTCGTCGGCAACGCCGCGGTCGTCCCGGCCGGGACGCGGATGGGGCCGGGCTCCCTGGTGGGCGTCGGCACCGTCCCGCCGCCGGACGGCGTGCCGGAGGGCACCTCGTGGCTGGGCTCGCCCGCGATGCACCTTCCCGTGCGGCAGGACAGCGGCGCGTTTCCCGAGGACCGTACGTTCCGGCCGCCACGCCCGCTGGTGCTGCACCGCCTGGGCGTCGAGTTCTTCCGCGCCACGCTCCCGGCGACGCTGTTCGGCGCCGGGCTCTACCTCCACCTCCTGGGCGTGCACGCGCTCGCGCGCCTCCTGCCCCTGCCCGTGGTGGTGGCCGCGGCGCCGCTCGTCGCCTGCGCCGCGTCGCTGGGGGTGATCGGTTGCTGCGTCGCGTGCAAACGCTGCCTCATCGGGGCGTACCGGCCCAGAGTGGAGCCGTTGTGGAGCAGGTTCGTCCGGCGCACCGAGTTCGTCACCGGGCTGTGGGAGGCCGCCGCGGTGCCCGCCGGAGTCGCTCTCCTGGCCGGAACCCCGTTCCTGCCGGGCGTGCTGCGCTGGTTCGGGGCCCGCATCGGCAGGCGCGCCTGGATCGCGACCACTTATCTGACCGAGTTCGACCTGGTGGAGGTGGGCGACGACGTCGCGATCGGGCCGGGGGTGTCGCTGCAGACGCATCTGTTCGAGGACCGGGTCATGAAGATGTCGGCCGTAACGGTCCGGTCCGGCTCCACCGTCGGCGCCCGTTCCGTGGTGCTCTACGACTCGGTGGTGGGCGAGGACGTCTCGCTCGGTGCCCTGTCGTTGCTGATGAAGGGCGAACGGCTCACCCCGGGGACGAGCTGGCGCGGCATCCCGGCGCAGGTTCCCGTCCCGGACATGTGAGCGGCATGGGAGAGCGGCACAGGATCGGTGGAGGAACACATGAGATTCGACGGCATTCTCGGCGCCGTACGACGCGCCTTCCGCTCCGAGGCGGCCCCGCCGAGGCCTTCCGGCCGGCCGCTCGCGCTCGTCTACCGGGGCCCGGCCTCGGTTCCCGGATGCTCCGAGGCGGTCGCCGGGCTGCTGGAGGCGAGCCGCTGGGGCTTCGACGTGCGCTACACGGGCCCGAACGAGAAGGTGCCGCTCACGGCGGAGTCGCTGGCCGTGGCCGCGGTGTACGCCCAGCCGGGCGGCGGAGACCTGTCCCGGGGTTACCGTCACCTCAAGCGGCTCCGCGGCCCGCTGCGCGACTACGTCGCCGGAGGCGGCCGGTATCTCGGCTTCTGCCTGGGCGGCTATCTCGCCGGTGCGACCCCCGGTTTCGCGTTGCTGCCGGGCGACACCGACCAGTACATCGCCACGCCGGGCGCCACCGTGGACGACGAGGAGGACACCCTCGTCGACGTGCGATGGCGCGGCCGGGACCGCAGCGTCTTCTTCCAGGACGGCCCCTGCTTCCTGCTCGATCCCGGCAACCGGGCCACCGTTCTCGCCACCTATCCCAACGGCGCCGTCGCCGCCCTCGTCACCCCGTACGGCGGGGGCACCGTCGCCGTGGTCGGCCCGCACCCGGAGGCGACCGACGACTGGTTCGCCGACGCCGATCTGCCGGTCCGGCGGGCGCAGGACCTCGGCCTCGACCTGGTGGACGAGGTGATGGCCGGCACCTGAGGTGATTTCGAGATTGATGCGAAGAATGTGACGAATTACCGCTTTCTCCTGAAAATCCCCATTATGGGGACATGGTGCGTAAATTAGTCGCTCTGGCCGCGAGTGTCATGATGGTCACGTCTCCGGCCGTTCCCGCGCTCGCGGAGCCGGGGGCGTTCCTTCCCGGCGCGCCGGGGATCGGCGATCCGTACTATCCCCTTCAGGGCAACGGCGGCTACGACGTCGGCCACTACGATCTGCGGCTGCGGTTCGACCCCGCCGACCACACCGCGGACGCCACCGCGACGATCACCGCGACCGCCACCCACAACCTGTCCCGGTTCGACCTCGACTTCTCGGGACCGGAGATCAAGAGCGTGACGGTGGACGGCGCCCGCGCCGGCTACCGCCGCGACGGCCAGGAACTGGTGATCACCCCGGCCGCGGGACTGAGAGCCGGGACCACGTTCTCGGTCATGGTCTCCTACGCCGGGAAGCTCACGGCGGTCTCGGACGACACCGGGCAGCAGGGGTGGATCAACACCAAGGACGGCGCGTTCGTGGCGTCCCAGCCGGACGGCGCGCGTAGCTGGTTCCCCGCCAACGACACCCCGGCGGACAAGGCCACCTTCAGCTTCCGGGTGTCCGCGCCCGAGGAGCTGACCGTGCTGGCCAACGGCGAGCGCGCGGGCGCGGACGGCACAACCGGCTCTGACGGCTATCGGACCGCGCGGTGGGAGATGCGGCAGCCGATGGCGCCCTACCTCGCCATGCTCGCGATCGGCCGTTTCGTCGTCAGCGAGGGCACCGTCGACGGCATCCCGAACGTGACGGCGTACGACCCGGCGCTGGCGGAGAAGTCCAAGCGCCTGCACGATCTGACGGCGGAGGCGGTCAGGTGGGAGTCGTCGCTCTTCGGTCCCTACCCGTTCTCCTCCACCGGCGGGGTCGCGGACGGCCGGGGCTCGGTGACCGCGCTGGAGACGCAGGGCCGGCCCGTCTACAGCGGCGGCCCGACCGACGACTCCGAGATCGTGCACGAGCTCGCCCACCAGTGGTTCGGAAACAGCGTCGGGGTGCGGAGCTGGCGGGACATCTGGCTCAACGAGGGCTTCGCGAAATACGCGGAATGGCTCTACCAGGAGCAGCACGACGGGCCGTCCGCCAGGGACACCTTCGACCGGCTCTACCGGAAGGACGGCGACTTCTGGCACCTGAAGACCGGTGACCCCGGCCAGGCGCACATGTTCGACGACAACGCGGTCTACCTGCGAGGCGCGATGACGGTGCACGCCCTGCGGGAGAAGATCGGCGACAAGGTGTTCTTCACCCTGCTGAAGACCTGGGCGCAGGAGCACAAGTACGGCACGGTGACCACGTCCGACTTCGTCGATCTCGCGGAGAGGCTGAGCGGGCAGAACCTCGGCTCCTTCTTCGACGCGTGGCTCTACCGGTCGGAGAAGCCGCCACAGGCGGTGTTCCGCTCGACACCGGCGGAATGAGCGGTTTGCCCTGTTCATGCAGGGGGAGAAGACGCGACCACATGGGAGGAGCGAGGTGGGCGGACTGCCGACGATCAAGAGCCTGGACGAGCTGACCGAGCTGGTCGAACGCCGGCCCGGCCTCTACCTGCGGTATTCGAAGGGGCCGGACGCCGACGAGGGCAGGCCCAGCGTCGACTACGAGAGCGGCCTGGAACTGCCCGGCCTGTCGGTGACCGTGCTCGACGCCGAGCACTGGTGGACGAGATCGACCCACGACTGGCTGGCCCGCCAGATGTGCAAGTACACGCATCTGGCGGACCAGGACGAGGAGCGGCACGCCTGGGTGCTGACCGGCCGCGTGGCGGGGCGGGGTCCCGACCACGAGCCGCTCATCGACCACGTCGAGCCGGTGGCGTGGATCGACGACTCGGTGGTCGAGCAGGCCCGCGACCACTACGAGAAGGCGTTCGACGCCGGTCGCGACTCCACGGGCTGAGCCGGGTGCCGAGCCCTCCCCGGCCGCCCGGGGAGGGGCGCGTTCGCACCCGGCGAGATGTACCATTCGGGCGCCGCGGGAAGACGCGTCCAGCGGTGCTTTATATGCTTTCTTTCCCTGGTCAAACGGGATCGCGAGGGTGGACATGGTCGAGAGAGCGGGCACCGTCAAGCGCGCGAGAACCTCCCGCGCCGCCGGCGGCGATCCGGAACTGGATCTGCGGGAACTCCTGGCCGGCCTGACCGCCGTACGGGACGGCGACTTCGGCACCCGGCTGCCGGAGGACGGCGACGGGCTGCTGCAGGAGATAGCGACCGTCTTCAACGGGATGGTCGACCAGCTCTCCCTCTTCACCTCCGAGGTGACCCGGGTGGCGCGGGAGGTCGGCACCGAGGGCCAGCTCGGCGGCCAGGCCGAGGTGCCGGCGGTCTCCGGCACCTGGAAGGACCTCACCGACTCGGTGAACGCGATGGCGGGCAACCTCACCAGCCAGGTCCGCTCCATCGCCGAGGTCACCACCGCCGTCGCCAAGGGCGACCTCTCCCAGAAGATCACCGTCGACGCCCGCGGCGAGATCCTCGAACTCAAGAACACCGTCAACACCATGGTCGACCAGCTCTCGTCCTTCGCCGACGAGGTCACCCGCGTCGCCCGCGAGGTCGGCACCGAAGGCCAGCTCGGCGGCCAGGCGCAGGTCCCCGGCGTGGCCGGGACCTGGCGCGATCTCACCGACTCGGTGAACTTCATGGCCGGCAACCTCACCAGCCAGGTCCGCTCCATCGCCGAGGTCACCACCGCCGTCGCCAAGGGCGACCTCTCTCAAAAGATCACCGTCGACGCCCGCGGCGAGATCCTCGAACTCAAGAACACCGTCAACACCATGGTCGACCAGCTCTCGTCCTTCGCCGACGAGGTCACCCGCGTCGCCCGCGAGGTCGGCACCGAGGGCCAGCTCGGCGGCCAGGCCGACGTGAAGGGCGTCTCCGGCACCTGGCGCGACCTCACCGACTCCGTCAACTTCATGGCCGGCAACCTCACCAGCCAGGTCCGCAACATCTCCCAGGTCGCCACCGCCGTCGCCAAGGGCGACCTCTCCCAGAAGATCACCGTCGAGGCCAAGGGCGAGGTCGCCGCGCTCGCCCAGACCATCAACACCATGGTCGACACGCTCAGCGCCTTCGCCGACGAGGTCACCCGCGTCGCGCGGGAGGTCGGCACCGAAGGCCGCCTCGGCGGCCAGGCCGACGTGAAGGGCGTCTCCGGCACCTGGAAGGCGCTGACCGAGTCGGTGAACGTCATGGCCGACAACCTCACCGACCAGGTGCGCAGCATCGCCCAGGTCACGACGGCGGTCGCCCGCGGCGACCTGTCGCAGAAGATCCGCGTCGACGCCCGCGGCGAGATCCTGGAGCTGAAGGAGACCATCAACACGATGGTCGACCAGCTCTCGTCCTTCGCCGACGAGGTCACCCGGGTGTCCCGGGAGGTCGGTACGGAGGGCCGCCTGGGCGGCCAGGCGACCGTACGCGGGGTGTCGGGCACCTGGAAGGACCTCACCGACTCGGTGAACGTGATGGCGTCCAACCTCACCAGCCAGGTGCGGTCCATCGCGCAGGTCGCCACCGCCGTCGCCAAGGGCGACCTCTCCCAGAAGATCACCGTCGAGGCCAAGGGCGAGGTCGCCGCGCTCGCCCAGACCATCAACACCATGGTCGACACGCTCAGCGCCTTCGCCGACGAGGTCACCCGCGTCGCCCGCGAGGTCGGCACCGAGGGCCAGCTCGGCGGGCAGGCCCGGGTGCCCAACGTGGCCGGCACCTGGAAGGACCTCACCGACAACGTGAACTCGATGGCCGACAACCTGACCAACCAGGTGCGGTCCATCGCCCAGGTCACGACGGCGGTCGCCCAGGGCGACCTGACCAAGAAGATCGACGTCGACGCCCGCGGCGAGATCCTCGAACTCAAGACGACCATCAACACGATGGTCGACCAGCTCTCGTCGTTCGCCGCCGAGGTCACCCGCGTCGCCCGCGAGGTGGGCAGCGAGGGACGGCTGGGAGGCCAGGCCGAGGTCGAGGGCGTGTCGGGCACCTGGAAGCGGCTGACCGAGAACGTCAACGAGCTGGCCGGCAACCTCACCCGCCAGGTGCGCGCGATCGCCGAGGTGACCAGCGCCGTGACCTCCGGCGACCTCACCCGCTCCATCACGGTGGACGCGGAGGGCGAGCTCGCCGACCTCAAGGACAACGTCAACTCCATGGTGGAGTCGCTGCGCGAGTCGACCCGGGCCAACCAGGAGCAGGACTGGCTCAAGACCAACCTGGCCCGCATCTCCGGGCTCATGCAGGGCCATCGCGACCTGTCGGCGGTGGCCGAGCTGGTCATGAACGAGCTGGCGCCGCTGGTGAACGCCCAGCACGGCACCTTCCTGCTCGCCGAGGAGGCCCCGGCGGGCGCGGAGCTGCGGGTGGTCGGCTGCTACGGCCACCGGGAGGTCTCCCGCCGCCACGCGTTCGGGGAGTCCCTGGTCGGCCAGGCCGCGCAGGCCAGGCGGACCATCCTGGTGGAGGAGATCCCGCCGGGTTACCTGACGGTGTCGTCCAGCCTGGGGCAGGCGGGCCCGGTCAACCTCGTCGTGCTGCCGATCGTGGTGGAGGACCAGGTGCTCGGCGTGATCGAGCTGGCCAGCCTGGGCCGTTTCGCCAAGGCCCACCGCGACTTCCTGGAGCAGCTCGTCGAGACGATCGGCGTCAACGTCAACACGATCGTGGCCAACGCCCGCACCGACGCGCTGCTCGCCGAGTCGCAGCGGCTCGCCACCGAGCTGCAGGTGCGGCAGGAGGAGCTGCAGCGCTCGAACGCCGAGCTGGAGGAGAAGGCCGAGCTGCTGGCCCAGCAGAACCGCGACATCGAGACCAAGAACACCGAGATCGAGCAGGCCCGTCAGGAGCTGGAGGACCGCGCCCAGCAGCTCGCGCTGGCCTCGAAGTACAAGAGCGAGTTCCTCGCCAACATGAGCCACGAGCTGCGCACCCCGCTCAACTCGCTGCTCATCCTGGCCCAGCTCCTCGCGCAGAACCCCACCCGCAACCTCACGCCGAAGCAGGTGGAGTACGCCAACGTCATCCACTCGGCCGGCACCGACCTGCTGCAGCTCATCAACGACATCCTCGACCTGTCGAAGATCGAGGCCGGCAAGATGGACATCTCGCCGGAGCCGGTCAGCCTGCGTCAGCTCCTCGACTACGTGGAGGCCAACTTCCGGCCGCTGACCACCCAGAAGGGCCTGCGCTTCGGCGTCACCGTCGCCTCCGGCGTCCCGGCCCGCCTGATGACCGACGAGCAGCGGCTGCGGCAGGTGCTGCGCAACCTCCTGTCGAACGCGGTCAAGTTCACCGAGGCGGGCTCGGTGGAGCTGCGCATCGAACGCGCGCCCGGCGCGGACCTGCCGGGCGCCGCCGGGCAGGAGGTCCTCGCCTTCCACGTGGTGGACACCGGCATCGGCATCGCCCCGGAGAACCTCTCACAGATCTTCGACGCCTTCCAGCAGGCCGACGGCACCACCAGCCGCAAGTACGGCGGCACCGGCCTGGGCCTGTCGATCAGCCGGGAGATCGCCACCCTGCTCGGCGGCGAGATCCACGCGACGAGCACCCTGGGCGAGGGCAGCACGTTCACCCTCTATCTCCCGCTGGCCCACTTCACCGCCCAGAACCAGGCAGACCGGGACGAGCCCGAGGTCCGCGTGCCGCAGCCGGAGCGGGCGCCGGTCGCGCCGGCGCCGGTGGCCGGCGCCCTCGCGGCGGCTCCGGACGCGGCGCCCGACCGTGGGAACGGCGAGAGGGGCCGCGAGAAGAGGGGCGGAAAGGGCGGCCAGAAGGGGAACGGCAGGAGCGACGGCAGGGCGCGCCCCCGCCTGCTGGTCGTCGAGCCCAAGCCGGGCGGACTGCTGTCGATGCTGGCGCAGAGCGTCGCGGCGGACCTGCGCGACACCCACGGGCCCGTGGAGGTGTCGACGGCGAACGACCCGGACTCGGCGCTGTCGCTGCTGCTGCGGGAGAGCGTGCACTGCATCGTCCTCGACCTCGGCATGCCCCACGACGTCGTGGCCGACTTCCTGAGAGGCCTGGACCGCGACGCCGCCCTGCGGACGCTGCCGGTGCTCGCGCACCACTCGCGCAAGCTGTCACGTCCGCAGGAGGACCTGCTGCAGGTGCGCTCCCGCAACCAGCCGCTGGAGCGCCTGCCCAGCCTGGACGAGCTGCGTGAGCGGATCACCCTGCACCTGTCGGCGAACGAGCCCGGCGACGTGCTGCCGCTCGTGCAGCCGCCCGCCGAGGAGGGCGCGCACGAGACCGGGAAGGTGGACAGCGCGCTGGTCGGCCGCAAGGTGCTGGTCGTGGACGACGACGTGCGCAACGTCTTCGCCCTCACCACGATCCTCGAACTGCACGGCATGGAGGTGCTGTACGCGGAGAACGGCCGCAAGGGCATCGACGTCCTGATGAGCAACGACGACGTGGATCTGGTGCTGATGGACATCATGATGCCGGAGATGGACGGCTACGCCGCCACCGCCGCCATCCGGTCCATGCCGCGCTTCGCCAAGCTGCCGATCATCGCGGTGACCGCCAAGGCCATGCACGGCGACCGGGAGAAGACGCTGTCGTCCGGCGCGAGCGACTACGTCACCAAGCCCGTCGACGCCGAGGAGCTCATCGTCTGCATGCAGCACTGGCTGGACCTGCTCGGCGACGGCCCCCGCGCGAATCCCGGTGAGGAATCCGGCGAGGGCTCCGGCGGCGGTTCCGGCGCTCAGGCCTGACCGGCGCGGTCGCGGGCGGCCGGGCCCTCCCCGGCCGCCGCCGGGCGCGCGCGCAGGTCCTCCAGCACCGCCCGGGCGGCCCGCCGCCCGGAGACCAGCGCGCCCTGGATCGACCCGGTGTCACGGTGGTCGCCGCAGACGTAGCGCCGCGCGCCGGGGCCCTCCGCCGGGAGACGCACCGGGCGGCGCAGCGGCATCGGGGGCGGCATCGCGGGCAGGGCCGCCTCGATCGCGTAGGTGGCGACGTGCTCCCACGACGAGGTGTCGCCGTAGATCCGGGCGAGCCGGTCCCGCACCCGGGGCTCGTCCCGGTCGCCGTGCACGCCGAGGACCGAAGTGGAGATCAGCGCGCGGCCGTCGGAGGAGTACTCGGGCGCGGCGTCGGTGACCACGATCGTGTCGGTGATCACGCCCTCCGCGTCCACGATCTGCGTCGGCTCGCAGAGCGGCGACGCGGGAGCGGCGTGGTAGAAGGTCGTGACCGGCCGCATCGCGGGCACCGGCAGACCGGGCAGGAGCCGTCCCGCCGTGGCCGGGTCGGCCGCGACCACCACGGCGGACGCCTCCATCTCGCCGCCGCCGTCGAGGGCGACGCCGGTGGGGGTCAGCGCGCCGACGGCGGTCTCCAGACGGACCGCGTCCGGCGGGAG
Organism: Microbispora cellulosiformans; assembly: GCF_008728085.1. Classification (NCBI taxonomy): domain Bacteria; kingdom Bacillati; phylum Actinomycetota; class Actinomycetes; order Streptosporangiales; family Streptosporangiaceae; genus Microbispora; species Microbispora cellulosiformans. The sequence goes on from NZ_VYTZ01000007.1 coordinate 183,687, forward strand.
GCGGTCGGCGAGCTGCTCCGGGATCCGCCCCATGCCGAGGGCCGGCAGGCCGATGGTGCCCCGCACGAAGGACCGCCAGAACAGGTGGAAGATCCGGCCGGAGGTCTCCAGCTCCCGCTCCAGGACCACACCCGCCAGGAAGGGCCGGAACAGGTTCTCGACGACCTCCGGGGACGCGCCCCAGTGCCGCAGTTCCTCCTCGGTGGTGCGCTCGGCGCCGCCCCTCCTCCGTACGAGGGAGTCGGGCAGCAGCAGGTCGCGGGTGGTCAGCGCGGCGAGCACGGCCTTGTCCACCGGCGTGCCCACCCGGGCGAACAGGCCGCTGAGCGCCTGGCGCGGATGCCGCCACGGCAGCGTCACCCGCTCGTGCCGCCCGTCGCGGAAGACGATCACCCCCGAGGTGAACGGACGCAGGCGCAGCGCCGGGATGTCGAGGACCCGGGCGGCCTCCGGATAGCCGGTGTTGAAGACCTGATATCCGCGGTCGAGCCGGAAGCCGTCCACGAGGTCGGTGCGGATCCGGCCGCCGACGCCGTCGGAGGCCTCCAGAACCCGGACCGCCACCCCCGCCCTGTGCAGGTGGACGGCGCAGGCCAGACCCGCGAGTCCCGCGCCGACGACGATCACCGTGGCAGGCTGTGGCATGAACCGCTCCCCCTCTTGCCGTGACTTGCCCGTACGTCTTCGCATCGGTATTCGAGCCCGGCGGAGGCCGCGGATGCAGCCGCCCGCCGGGGAACCGGCTGTGAACGCTCCCAGGGCGGCGGTGCCCGGGAGGTGAAATTTTCAGTGATCACTGCTGGCCGGCAGGGGCGGGAACGCCCGGCGCGGGCCCGGCCGCGACCGCTCTCACCTGCTCGGGCCGCCGTCCGGGGACGCGCCGGGTGGCCGCGTCCACATGGGTGAATCGCGACCGTTTGACCACTGCGCCCGTTTCACGTTGTGATGACGCGGCACCCCGGCATGGCCCCGCCCGGGTCGCGTCCGGCCACCGGGTCCCCGGTTCTCGGAGGCCTCGCGTGGACCGGCCGGCGCGGTGCGTCCCGGACGCCGTCGCGGCCCTGCCGGCACCACCCGGCACCCTCGTCTGGAGTTTGGATGACCACACGACGAAGATTCGCGTCGATCGCCGCCGTGGCCTCGGCCGCCGCCCTCGCGGGAGCCGGGGCGCTGACCGCCCTCCCCGCGTCGGCGGCGGCCGGCTGCCGGGTCGACTACCAGGTGACGAACCAGTGGCAGGGCGGGTTCGGCACCTCCGTGACGATCACCAACCTCGGCGACGCGGTCAACGGCTGGACGCTCACCTGGTCCTACACCGCGGGGCAGACGGTGACGACAGCGTGGAACGCGACGGTCACCCAGAGCGGCGCGCAGGTGACCGCGAAGGACGCCGGCTACAACGGGTCGATCCCCACCGGCGGGACGGCGTCGTTCGGCTTCAACGGCTCGTGGAACGACTCCGCCAACCCCGTGCCCGCGAACTTCGCGCTCAACGGCACCGCCTGCACCGGCGGGGTCACGAGCAGCCCCAGTGCGTCACCCAGTGCCAGCCCGAGTGCGTCGCCCAGTGCCAGCGCGAGCCCGACGCGGTCGCCGAGCCCGTCGCCCAGCCCCTCCCCGAGCCCGTCGGCGACCCCCACGAGCATCCCGGCGGGCGCGCGGCAGATGGAGAACCTGGGCCGCGGCCTGATCAGCGTGCGGTCCGGCAACGGCAACCTGGTCTCCTGGCGGCTGCTCGGCACCGAGAACATCGGCACCGGGTTCAACGTCTACCGGGGATCGACGAAGCTGAACTCCTCGCCGATCACCAACTCCACGAACTACGTCGACTCCGGAGCCGCCGCCGACGCGTCGTACACGGTGCGGGCCGTGGTGGACGGCGCCGAGCAGGCGGCGTCGGCGTCGTCGCTGCGTTTCACCGGCGGCGACTATCTCGACGTGCCCATCCAGCCGCCGTCCGGCGGCACGACGCCCGACGGGGTCTCCTACACCTACAGCGCGAACGACGCGAGTGTGGGCGACCTCGACGGCGACGGCCAGTATGAGTTCGTGCTGAAGTGGGACCCGTCCAACGCCAAGGACAACTCCCAGTCCGGGTACACCGGCAACGTCTTCGTCGACGCCTACCGGCTGGGCGGCTCCCGCATGTGGCGGATCGACCTCGGCCGCAACATCCGCGCGGGCGCGCACTACACGCAGTTCCAGGTGTACGACTACGACGGCGACGGCAGGGCCGAGGTGGCGATGAAGACCGCCGACGGCACCAGGGACGGCACCGGCGTCGTCATCGGCAGTTCCTCCGCCGACTACCGCAACTCCTCCGGCTACGTGCTGTCCGGTCCTGAGTACCTGACCATGTTCAACGGACAGACCGGTAAGGCCATGTCCACCGTGAACTACGACCCGCCGCGCGGCACCGTCTCCTCCTGGGGCGACTCCTACGGCAACCGGGTGGACCGCTTCCTCGCCGCCACCGCCTACCTCGACGGCGCCCGCCCGTCGCTGGTCATGTCGCGCGGCTACTACACCCGTACGGTCATCGCGGCGTGGGACTTCCGCAACGGCTCGCTGACCAAGCGGTGGACCTTCGACTCCAACTCCAGCGGCAGCCAGTACACCGGCCAGGGCAACCACAACCTGGCGGTGGCCGACGTGGACGGCGACGGCAGGGATGAGATCGTCTTCGGCGCGATGGCGATCAACGACAACGGCGCGCCGCTGTGGAACACCGGCAACGGGCACGGCGACGCCCTGCACGTCGGCGACCTCGACCCGTCCCGGGCCGGGCTGGAGGTGTTCAAGGTCGACGAGGACACCAGCAAGCCCGCGGCGTGGATGGCCGACGCCCGCACCGGCTCCGTCATCTGGACCAACGGCTCCTGCGGTTGCGACAACGGGCGCGGTGTCTCCGGCGACATCTGGGCCGGGAGCCCGGGCGCCGAGTCGTGGTCGTCCGCGGTCTCCGGCGTCTACAACACCCGCGGGCAGAACGTCGGGCGCAAGCCGGGCTCGACGAACTTCCTCGTCTGGTGGGACGCCGACCCCGTGCGGGAACTGCTCGACGGCACCCACATCGACAAGTACGGCACCGGCGGCGACACCCGGCTGCTGACGGCGAACGGGGTCCACTCCAACAACGGCACCAAGTCGACCCCGTCGCTGTCGGCCGACCTGTTCGGCGACTGGCGCGAGGAGGTCGTCTGGCCGACGAGCGACAACACCGCCCTGCGGATCTACAGCACTGCCACGGCGACCACCCGCCAGATCCACACGCTCATGCACGACCCGACGTACCGGCTGGCGATCGCCTGGCAGAACACCGCCTACAACCAGCCGCCCCACCCGGGCTTCTTCCTCGGCGACGGCATGGCGACCCCCGCCAGGCCGAACATCTACCTCCGCTGAGCCGCCCGCTCTCGTGACCGCCCCCGGGCAGCCGTCCTGCCCGGGGGCCGTCACCGGGGCATGCCCGGATCAGTGGTCGCGTCAGTTGTCGTGCGACCCCGTCGCGACGACGCTGGCGAGCTTGCGCGGGAAGTCGGCCGGGTAGCGCCCCTTGTTGCTGATCGCGTACAGGACGCCCTCGCGGAACGTCGCGCTGAACTCGGTGTAGTGCGGGGTGACCGGGCGGAGACGCGCTCGCTTCACGGCGGCTCTGAGCTCGTCCCGGTAGGGGCGGGTGGCGTACATGTACGCGTACTCCCGGGTCGGGGCGAATCCCCCGACCTCGAACAGGATCAGCTCGCTGGACGGGCTGGTGAGGAACTCGATCAGCGCCTGGGCCGCCCGGGGCTTGTCCGTCCAGGCGGAGACGGCCAGGTTCTGCCCGCCGAGCACGCTCTCGTGCGGAAGCTGGGTGACCTTGAGAGAGGAAGAGCCGCCCGCGGTCGCGGCCAGTTTGTCGTAGGCCACCGGCCAGTTGCGCATGACGCCGGCCTTTCCGCCGCGGAACGCGTCGAGGGCCGCCGCCTCGGCGTCGACCGAGTCCTCCGGGTCCTTTCCCCGGTAGGAGCCGGCCAGGTCCCGCAGCGCCTCGCGCGCGTTCTGGTCGAAGTCGACGGCGCTCCTGTCCGGCGTCAGCACGAGCCCTCCGTCGTGGTTCACCACCTCGCCGTCGTGGGCCCAGATCGCCTCCAGGGCGGTGACCGTCAGGCTCTCCGAGCCGACCAGGTGGGCCGCGTTGGCGGAGCCGGGGAAGTAGTCCTTCCAGCTCGCCGGTTCCCGCGCCCCGGAGCTCCGGTAGAGCAGCCCCGCGTCGGTGTTGAAGGGCAGCGCCCATAACCCCTCGCGGTTCCCGCTCATGTCCTGGCAGGTGCTCAGGACGTTGTCGAGGAAGTCGTCGCTCTTCCCCTCGGGGGACCGCCTGGACTCGTCGAGCGCGCGTATGTAGCCGTTGGCGATGAACTCCGTCATGTAGACGACGTCGAGGACGTACACGTCCGCCTCGTGGGCGCCGCCCTTCCTCGCGTCGCTCACCATCCTCGTGTGCTGCTGGTCGGGCTCGGTGCCCACGTCGATGAACTTCACCTTGTTGTCCGGGTGGGCCTGGTTCCACTGCTGGACGAGGATCCTCCGGGCGTTGGCCGCCCCGCTCTCGTCCCGGGCGCTCATGATGAGCAGTTCGCCCGGCTCCAGCCCGTCGCTTGGGACCAGCCACGCGATCGGGGCGAGGACCATGAGCGCGACGAGGGTGGCGATGACCCTGGTCGGCTTCCTGAAGGCGGTGCCCACCCGGTTCAGCAATTCGAGAAAGCGGAGCTCGTCCTCGTTCTCCGGCCGCCGGAGAAGCACCCTGGCCATCCATCCGAGAAAGGTGAGGGCACAGGCCGCGAACACGAGCAGGGCCGCCCCGAGGAAGAGCTTTCCCCACTCCCACGCGTCGTCGGGGAAGCCCTCCTCCGCGTTCACCAGCACCGACCCGGCCGCGGTCGAGAGGACGACGGGGACGACCGCCGCCACGATCAGAAGAATGCGATAAGGCATTCTCAGCGGAGGGTTCCGGTCGTTCATCACCGTCTCCTCGTTCCGGTTTCGTTCCGGACTGGCGGGCCGCGCTTTCCCATTACGGCAATGTGTTGTCGCGAATGATGCTACCTCCGGCGCGCACACGAAGCGCTTCGTCGCGTGACGGAGCGGTTTCGGGAACAGCGAAAATCGGTTGTTATCCGGATATATCCATATTGCATTTCCGAGACCGGGCGGGCGACGGGTGCGTCGGCAGCCCGGCCGCCGCAGGCCGCGTGACCTGCGCCTTTGTGGGTAGGCCTGTCACGGGGACGAGGGGAGGCAGGATGCGATCGTCGATCAGTCTCGGCCGCATCGGCGGGGTCCCGGTCGGGCTCAACGTCAGCGTTCTCGTGATCGTCGTGATCCTGGTCGTCGGGCTGGCCTTCGGGCGGTTCCCGATCGCCTTCCCCGGCCTGCCGACCGCGGCGTACGTGCTGGCCGCGCTGGTGTCGGCCGTGCTCTTCCTGGCCTCGCTGCTCGCCCACGAACTCGCCCACGCGATCGTGGCGCGCCGGCACGGCGTGGAGGTCACCGGCATCACGCTCTGGCTGCTCGGCGGCGTGGCCCAGCTGCGCGGCGAGCCCCGCTCCCCCGCCGCGGACCTCAAGATCGCCGGTGTCGGCCCGCTCACCAGTGTCGTGCTGGGCGGCTTCTTCGCCCTCGTGACCTGGGGGGTCTCCGCCGTGGGCGGGCCCGCGCTGGTCAGCGGGATGTTCGGCTACCTCGCCGTGGTGAACATGCTGCTGGCGGTGTTCAACCTCATCCCCGCCGCGCCGCTGGACGGCGGCCGGGTGCTGCGCGCCTTCCTGTGGGCCCGCTGGGGCGACCGCCTGCGGGCCGCCGTGGCCGCCGCCCGGGCCGGGCGGGTCTTCGGCTACACGCTGATCATCCTCGGATTCCTCAACCTCGTCTCCGGCCTCGGCTTCCAGGGGCTCTGGCTGGCGCTCATCGGCCTGTTCCTGGTCAACGCCGCCAGCGCGGAGGAGCAGCAGACGCAGATCGACGCCGCGCTGCACGGGATCAAGGTGGCGGAGGTCATGTCCCGCCAGCCCATCACCGCCCAGCCGGACGAGACGGTGGCCGGGCTCATCGACCGGCTCGTGCTCCGCCACCACCTGTCCACCTATCCGCTCGTGGACGACGACGGCCGGTTCGCGGGGCTGGTGACCCTGGGCCGCATCCGGGCCGTCGACCCTGCCCGCAGGGAGGCCACGCCGCTCCGGGAGATCGCGTGCCCGCCGCCGGACGTGCCGTCGGCCCGGCCGGACGACCTCCTCACCGAGCTGCTCCAGCGGATGAGCGGCTCCACCGACGGCCGCGCGGTGGTGCTGGACGACGGCCGGATCGTCGGCCTGGTGACGCCCAGCGACATCAGCCGGACCATCCAGACCGTGGACCTGCGGGCGCGCGAGCCGTACCGGACCCCGCGCGGCGCCGATCTCGCCCCGCACCCTCCCGGCGGCCCGCCCGCCGGTGATCGCCGGCCCGGCGATCCCACCTCCGGCGGCCCCGCCTCCAGCGGCGCGGTCCGGTCCACCGGCCGCCGCGACGCGGCCTGAGAACCGGCCGCCCTCAGGCTGCCCGGCCGAGCGCCTCGAGGCGCGGGCCGGGGCCCCCGCCCGCCCGTACCGAAAACCGGTGGCAAGCCGTGTTGAAACGGAGACCATGGGTAGGCGACCCGTGCGACCGGATCGGACAAAGCGGTCGTAACTATAAAGCAGGCTCTCAAGGAGGTGGGGAAATGACGATCGTCGACGATACGGCGGTCGAACGGCGGCGGCTGCGGTTCGAGCGGGACGCACTGCCGTACATCGGCCAGATCTACGCCGGGGCCCTACGGCTCGCCCGCAACCCCACCGACGCCGAGGACCTCGTGCAGGACGTCTACATGCGGGCGTTCAGCAACTTCCACCAATTCCGCGAGGGCACGAACCTCCGGGCCTGGTTGTACCGCATCCTGACGAACACCTACATCAACACCTACCGGCGCCAGCAGCGCCAGCCGCAGCGGGCCGCGACGGAGGACGTGGAGGACTGGCAGCTCGCCGAGGCGGCCTCGCACACCTCGACGGGGCTGAAGTCCGCCGAGGTGGAGGCGCTGGAGAGCCTGCCGGACTCCCGGGTGAAGCAGGCGCTCCAGGAACTGCAGGAAGACTTCCGGATGGCCGTCTATCTCGCCGACGTGGAGGGCTTCGCGTACAAGGAGATCGCGGAGATCATGGGAGTGCCCATCGGCACGGTGATGTCGCGCCTCCACCGGGGACGCCGCCAGTTGCGGGCGAAGCTCGAGGACTACGCCGCCGAGCTCGGGTTCGTCCGCTCCGCGAGAAGCAACTAGGCGTCCTGCCTGCCGGGGTTCTCCAGGCGGAAGAAGTTGCTCGGGCTGCCGTCCTTGCGGTGCTCCTGGTAGACGAAGTCGAGCCCGCGCTCCTCGAACGTCCCGAACCACTCGTCCCAGGAGACGCGCTTCAGGTCCTCGCCGCCGTGGCCCGGGAAGTCGAAGCGGAGAACCCCCGGACGGCCCTCGCGCTCGGTGCCGGGAACGGTGGCGGGCGTGGCGTCCCGGTCCTCGGCCCAACGCCGGATCACCTCGTGGTCGGTCGTCACCAGGCTGCGTCCCGGCCGCTCCTCGTGCTCGTCCGCCGAGGTGATCTCCTGCTCGTACTTGTGCTCGCCGGTGACCGGGTGCCGCCGCCCGGCCGCTCCCCCGCTCTCACTGGCACCGCCCATGACCGCACCTCCCCCTGCCGGCACCTCCTCCGCACCTACCCGGCGCCGTCCCCCTTACCCGGCAGGCGCACCCAGGCCGCGGACTCCTCGCCCGGCGCGTACGCCGAGTCGAGCCGTTTGCCCACCACGCCCGGCAGGCCCTGCTCGGCCGCCGCCCGCCGCACCGCGTGGACCTCCCCCGGCCAGGACGGCGCGGTCTGCCAGCGCGGCCCGTTCAGCGCGAGCGCCTCCAGGCGCGTACGGCGGCGCTCGAACGGCTCGTCCAGCAACGACCGCCCGTCGTCGTGGAGGAGGTCGTAGCAGACGTAGACGGGGGTCGCCCCCAGGGCGGCCACCTCGCCGTCCAGGACCACGGCCCGGCTGCCGAGCGACTCGGCCAGCGGGCGCAGCCAGCGGTGCCCGGCGGTGACGTCGGCGCCGTCCGCGTCGCGCAGGGTGAGCCTGCCGCCCTCCACGTACGCCAGCGCCCGCCGCCCGCCCCACCAGAACTCCCAGGCGTACCGCTCGGGGTCGCGGGGGACGCGTGCCCTGCTCACCGGGGTCATGGGCGCCAGCGACGACGGCGGGGGCTCCCACCCGTCGCCGGGCGGGTCCATCCGGTGGATCATCCAGTCGCGGCCGCGGGTCCGGAAGAGCACGTAGCGTCCGGCCACCCGGGAGCCGCTCAGCACGATCTTCACCTCGCGGTCGCTCCACTTCTCGGTCGCGTAGTGGCCGCGGTCCCAGATCGTCATCGTCCCGCCGCCGTACTCACCCTTGGGGATCTCACCCTCGAAGCAGGCGTACTCCATGGGGTGGTCCTCGGTGTGGACGGCGAGGTGGTTGGTCGCGGGGTCGGGCGGCAGGCCCTTGGGGATCGCCCACGAGACCAGCACGCCACCGCGCTCCAGGCGCAGGTCCCAGTGCAGGGACCGGGCATGGTGCTCCTGGATCACGAACGTGTCGTCCTCACCCCGCGGCAGCGGGCCGTCGGCGGGGATGGGCTCGGCGGTGCGCGCGGGGTCGCGCTTCGCCCGGTACGTCTCGAGTTTGTCGGCCACCTCATCGGTCCTACCCCGGCCGCGGCGCGGCTTGAGTGACAAGCGTGTCACCTTGTAGCGACATGTCCGGTTAAGAACTTCGTGACCAGCTGGTAATTGCGCGGCGTTATCGTCACGCGTCATGAGTTCAGCGATCAGGCTGACCGCGGGCGCCACCACCGTGGCCCTCGGTCTCCTCCTGCCCGGCGCCGCCGCCTCGGCGGCACCCGCCAAGACGGTGAGAATCACGGTCATGGCCAGTTCCGACATCCACGGAAACGCGGTCAACTGGGACTACTACAAGAACGCGGAGTACGACGACAGCGCGCACAACGACGTGGGCCTGGCCAAGATCTCGACGATGGTCTCGCAGATCAGGGCCGACCGCGGCGCCGGCCACACCCTGCTCTTCGACTCCGGCGACACCCTCCAGGGCACCCCGCTGGACTACTACTACGCCAAGGTCGAGCCGATCACCTCGACCGGCGAGACCCACCCCATGGCGAAGGCCATGAACGCCATCGGGTACGACGCCGTGACGCTCGGCAACCACGAGTTCAACTACGGCCTGCCGCTGCTCGGCGCGTGGGTGAAGCAGATGAAGGCGCCGGTGCTCGGCGCGAACGCCGTCTCCGCCAGGACCGGCCTTCCGGCCTACCAGCCGTTCGTCATCAAGACGATGAAGGTCAAGGGCGAGAAGCCGATCAGGGTCGGAGTGCTCGGCCTCACCAACCCCGGTGTCGCGATCTGGGACAAGGCGAACGTCGACGGCAGGCTGAAGTTCCTCGACCTCGTCGCGACCGCCAAGAAGTGGGTGCCGGTCATCCGCGGCCTCGGCGCCGACGTCGTCCTGGTCACCGCGCACGCGGGCGACAACGGCCTGTCGTCGTACGGCTCCGACCTGCCGGTCGAGAACGCCGCCGCCATGGTCGCCGAGGAGGTGCCGGGCGTCGACGCCGTGCTGTTCGGGCACGCCCACAACGACGTGCCGCAGCGGTTCGTCACCAACAAGGCCACCGGGCGGCAGGTGCTCCTCACCGAGCCGAGCAAGTGGGGCCAGCGCCTCAGCGTCGTCGACTTCACCCTCGCCAAGGAGCGCGGGAAGTGGACGGTCACCGGCAAGTCGTCCACCACGCTCAACACCAACAGCGTGGCCGAGGACCCGAAGATCGTCGCGCTGATGAAGAAGCAGCACGACAAGACCGTCGGCTACGTCAACCAGGTGATCGCGCAGTCGAAGGAGCAGCTGTCCGCGGCCGAGTCGCCGTACAAGGACACGCCGATCCTCGACTACATCCAGAAGGTGCAGACCGACCTGGTCAGCAAGGGCATCGCGGGCACCGCCGACGCCTCGCTGCCCGTGCTGTCCATCGCCGCGCCGTTCAGCCGCACCGCCGTGTTCCCGGCCGGCCCGGTCAGCGTCCGCGACATGGCCGGGCTGTACGTCTACGACAACACGCTGCTCGGCGTCAGGATGACGGGCGCCCAAATCAAGGACTTCCTGGAGTATTCGGCGAAGTACTTCGCCCAGGTCGCCCCAGGCGCGCCGATCGACCTCGCGACGCTCACCAACGCCGGCGGCACGCCCGACTACAACTACGACCAGCTGTCCGGCGTCTCGTACGACATCGACATCGCGAAGCCGGTCGGCCAGCGCATCGTCGGCCTGTCGTACCAGGGCAAGCCGGTCACCGCCGACCAGCAGTTCATCGTGGCGATCAACAACTACCGCCAGTCGGGCGGCGGCGGGTTCCCGCACGTCAGCACGGCCCCGGTGGTCTACAACGCCCAGGTGGAGATCCGCCAGGCGCTGATCGAGTACGCCGCCGCGACCGGCACCATCGACCCGGCGACCTTCGCCGAGGCGAACTGGAAGCTCGTCCGCGACGGGGTCCCGGTCTTCTGATCCCTCCTTCCCGTCAGGGGGTGACCCGCGGCATTCCGGGCCACCCCCTCCTCATTGAGCCGTCCTACTCAGACGATCCGAGTGATCATGCTCATGCCGGTGCCGCGGTCCGGGTGCGACACTGGCGCCCGAATACCGAAGGAAGGGCAATTGTGAGCAGAAGCGGAATCGTCTTCTTGACGATCATTTCGACTATCGCCGGGATCGTCCTGGTCTACGTGGTGGACGTCCCGTTGCCGGTGGTCGTCTCCCTCGGATTCGGGGCGCTGTGCCTGATCTGGCTGATCGTGCTCCTGACGCTTCCGTGGAACGTCTACTTCCAGGCCCACGCGCTGATCCACGAGATCCGGGTCAGCCGGGAGCGCGGGATGACGATCTCACCGGAACGGGAGGCCGAGGCCCGCCGCATCGCGGTCCGCAGCGCCGGGCCGCCATCGCCGCCCACCTGGTGTCGGCCGCCCTCCTCGCGGTGATCACGTACTTCTCCGGTGAGACGGTCGGCTACTACTTCGCGGTCTTCTACCTGCTCGCCACGTTCCTCCGGCCCGCGGGCGCGTGGTTCGCCCACCTGCGCGGCCGGATGACCACGATGCTGGAGGAGGTCCGCTATCCCCGCGAGGACGCCGTCGCGCTGGCCGAGCGCGTCGCGGCGCTGGAGGCCCGGGCCACCGAACTGGCCGAGCGCCTCGACGTCCTCGTCCCGGAGACACGCGCCGGGTTGGACGCGGCCACGGCGCGCGCCGACGAACTCGACCGCCGCCTCGACGCGGTGGGCAGGAAGTTCGAGGACTCTCTCAGCCGTCTCACCGACAACCAGGAAGTCCTGTCGGGCATCAAGGCGTTCCTCCGCCTGATCAGATCCGAGACCGCCTGATCCGCCGTACCGGCCTCGTCCTTTATCAGGAAATTCCGGATTGCATGCACGAGCCTGCCGCCGCCGGATAACCTCTGCCGGGTCGAGATTGCTGGATCTTCAACGACAGGCGGGAACGGCGTGGCGCGGTCCTGGAAGGAGCTTCCCACCGGCCGGGTCGTGCGACTGCACGACGACGCCGAGGCGGTGGCCCTCGCGCTCGAACCTCTCCCCGAGGACGCGCCCGCGCTGATCGCGTACAGGCCCCGCCCGGCGCGAACCCCCGCGGACCTCGTAGCCGACGTGCTGGGCGAGCTGGAGACCGCGGTGCTGGCGATGTTCCCCGCCTGGCTGCCGGAGGCCGGCGGCATCACCGGGCCCGGCGGCGCGGCCGTCCCCGCCGTACGGGCGCTCGCCCTGCGTACGGCCTCGGCCACCCGGCACTTCGCGCCGTACCTCGCCCACCTCGCGGAGCGCGCCCTGCGTGAGCGGGCCGGCGCGAGCGGGGTCACGGCCGATGACCGTACGGCGGGCCGGGCCAGGGCTTTCCCGCCCGAGGTCCGCGCCGCGGGGCTGGCCCGGGTGCTCCGTGACGGCTACCGGCGTCCGGAGGCGGCGATCCTCGTCCAGGTGAGCGGCGATCTCTCCTCGGACGGGGAGGAGGTGCTGGTCGCCGCGCTCGAATGGCTCGCCCATCACGGCGGGTTCGGCGTCTGGCTCACCGGGCCGCCCCTGCGGACGGTCGATCGCGTCGCGAGCATGACCGCCCCGATCCCGGATGATGTGGCGGCCCTCGTCCGTGAACTGGCCGGCTCCCGCGGTCCGGCTGACGACCAACCGCGGCCGGTGCTCGCCTATCCGCCCATCGCCGGGTTGCCGCACCCCGGCAGCGCCGCCGAGAAACGTCTGGAGACCGCTCTGACGTCCTGCGCATGGGCGGCGGGACGAGCCTGGAACCAGACGTACCAGTCGGGCCCGCTCAGCACCCCCATCCGGGTGGACCTGCTCTGGCGGGCCGAACGGTGCGTCGTCGAGATCGACGGGCCCGAACACCTCCGCCCGATCCGCCGCGCCACCGACCTGCGCCGCGATCAGCGCCTCCAGCGGGAGGGCTACGCCGTACGCCGCTTCACCAACGACCAGGTCCTCGGCCACATCGGCACCGTCCTGGCCGAGATCGAGCACTTCCTCCACACCCGCCGCAATGGAACGTTCGAAGGGTCCCCCCATGCCTGACAAACCCCTGTCCTTCGCCGCGACCTGCGCGCTCCTGATCCTGATGGCCGAGGATCGGGAGATCTCCAATCCCGAGCTCAAGGAGAAGTACGGCATCACCATCACCGGCAAGGAGCGGGTCGCCCTGACCGAGGGCAAACTCATGGAGAGCCGGCGACAGGGCCGCTCCTTCAGTCACGTGCTGACCGACAAGGGCTGGCACCACGCGAGGGAAATTTTCCACAACGGCATCGACGCACCGAGCACCGGTTTCGCCGCCGCTACGCTGAAGGCTTTCGTCAGTGGCCTGCAGCGGCACATGGAGCGGACCGACATCCGTCTCGCGGAGATTTTCGGGCGCGGACCTGACCTCACCCCTACGGCCACCGAGGCGCCGGTCGAGGACCCGCCGGTCACCGAAGCGGCGGAACCTAGCGCGAGCGTAGAGGCCGCTCCCTCATCCGACGACATTGAGACGATGATCCGGAAGGCGTACGCGCAGCTCGCCGACAAGCCGAACGCCTGGGTCAGCCTGACCCTGCTGCGCCCGCGCCTGGGCGACGCCCCGAGAGACAGAGTCGATGCCGCCCTCCGCCAGATGATCGCCCAGCCCGACGTGCGCATCGTCCCCTGGGAGAACCAGAAGACCCTCACTCAGGCAGACCGCGACGCGGCGGTGCTCATCGGCGACCAGCCCAAGCACCGCATCCTGATCGGAGCATGATGACCGGCAGGGAACTGGACGCTCTGGCGGCGCTGAGGTTCAACTACGCCAAGGTCCCAGACGACGTGTGGCGACCACTGCCGTTCCATGTCGGGGCTCTGCACCAGCAGACCGCCAAGGGCATCATCGATGGTTTCATCGAGGCCGAGGAGAGCGCCGACGCGAGCCCCATCGGCCTCGTGATCCAGGGCCAACGAGGCGCGGGCAAGACACATCTGCTCGGCTGGGCCCGGCAGGCGGTGCACGAGGAGGACGGCTACTTCTTCCTGGTCAGTCTGCTCGACGCCAGGAGTTTCTGGGAGAGCGTGCTGCTCTCCATGCTTGACAGCCTCTCCCGGCCCATGCCGGGGGCGGGGACCCAGCTCAAGGAACTCCTGTGGCGGCTCTGCCTGCTGACCGAGGTGCCGTCCGACGCCCGGCAGTCCGTGATCGGTGAGGCGTCGCTCTCACGGCAGGAACTGGACGTCTTCGTGCACGCCCTTCGCCGATACGACCGGCACGTCGGTCGTGACGCTCAGGACGTCGCGAGGGCGCTCGTCCTGCGCGCTTCGAGCGACCTGTCCGCGCAGGACGTCGGAGACGCCTACCTCGCGTGCGCGGCGGAAGGGGACCCGGGCGAGCGGGCAGGTTGGGGTTTCACCACGATCGGAAAGTCCCCACAGGAGATCGTCAGTGACATATCCCATCTGGTGGCGCTGACCGGCCCTTCTGTCGTCGCGATCGACCAGATCGATGTCATGCTCGCGCAGTCGTCCATGTCTCTTGCGAATGACCGCAGCGAGTCCTGGCAACAGGCATTGGTCCTCGAACGCGTCGCGGGCGGCCTCCTGATGCTCCGCGAGGTGACCCGCCGCACACTGACCGTGCTCTCGTGCCTGCCTGCTACGTGGGATCTCATTCAGACGAAGGCCACTGACACGGTGCAGGATCGCTTCCGGGAGACGAGCCCCCTGAGGACGATCCCGGACGCGGAGACCGGGCGGAAGCTGATCGAGAAGCGATTCGCGACACAGTACGAGAGTGCGGGGTTCACACCGCCGTACCCGACGTGGCCGGTGAGGCCGGAGGCATTCGAGGAAGCACACCAGTACACCCCTCGCCAGTTGCTCATCCGGATAGACGCGCACGTGCGGGCCTGCCTGGCGAGCGGGCAGGTCACGGAGCTGGAACAGCTCACCGACTCGCCGCCGATCCCGGTCGTGGGGGTCTCGCCTCTGCCGCTGGACGACCTCACGGGGCTCGACAGGCGGTTCGCGGAGTTGCGGGAGCGGGCGGACGTGGCGGGGGCGCTGGACCCGGTCACGGAGGACGCCGTGATGCCCTGGCTGCTGTCGGCCGGGCTGAAGGCATGGATCGCCGAGCAGGATGAGACGGGACGGGTGTTCAGCCAGGACCCGCCGCCGAGTTCCAAGCCGCCCCTGCACGCCCGCCTGCGGCGCACGCTCGACGAGGCGACGGAGAACGAGGCGCACTGGTGCTTCCGGGCCATCTCGGCGACCCATCATTCCGCCGCACTCACGCGTCTGAAGAACGCGTCGATGGCGGCCGGGCTCAACGACCAGATTCCCAGGCGGAAGCTGTTCGTGCTCAGGAACCAGAGCTGGGCGAAGGGACCGGCCACGCAGGAGGCGCTGGCCGCGTTCGAGCAGGCGGGCGGCCGGGTGCTCCAGATCGAGGAGGACGACCTCAGGATCTTCGCCGCTCTCCGGAACCTTCTCGCCGACAACCCGCCCGGTCTCCAGGCCTGGCTCGTCTCCCGGAGACCGACGAGCGAGGTCAAGCTGTTCGCCGAGGCGTTGAGCGACGCCGCCGTTCCCAGGGTGTCCGATCCAGGAGTCAGGACGTCCTCGCGGGCGACCCGGTCGCCGGACCAGCCCCGGCGCACCGCAAATCCCGATCGGCGCGTGCTGCAGCCGGAGCCCGTGCCGCACCTCAAGCCACCGACGGCCGCGACTCCGCCCCCCGCCTTCGGCGATGCGCCTGACCCGACTGGTGTGAGCGTGGCGCATGCCGAGGGCACGCGCCTTCATGCGGCCGGCCCCGATCCCCAGGTCTGGCCGCTGCAGCCTTTGCCCGGGGTGGCGCCGATCGAGACGCCGGCCGTCAACGCGCCGTTAGCGGAGACCGCGGCCAGGGTGGTTGCGCCGGTCCCTGAAGCGTCTGCGACGGCAACAGTCGCGGAGGCGCAGGCCGTTCCTCGCCCGCGCAAGCCGCTGTCGTCAGACGAGGCCCAGACGGCTTCGTACCTGACGATCGGGGCGGCGAGCTCGGACGACCGGCCGGTGCGGATCGCGCTGGACGCCCTGCGCAAGCACGTGGCGGTCTTCGCCGGTTCGGGGTCGGGGAAGACCGTCCTGATCCGGCGACTGGTGGAGGAGTGCGCCCTGCGGGGGGTCTCGTCGGTCGTCCTCGATCCGAACAACGACCTGGCGCGGCTCGGCGACGCGTGGCCCGAGCCGCCCGGCGAGTGGGGCGAGGGCGACGCGGACAGGGCGGCCGAATACCTGGCCCGCACCGACGTGGTCGTCTGGACACCCCGGAAGGAACAGGGACGCCCGCTGAGCTTCCAGCCGCTGCCCGACTTCGCGAGCGTGCTCGACGACCCCGACGAGTTCGGCGAGGCGGTGGACGCCGCCCTCGCCGCCCTCGTGCCGCGGGCCAAGGTCGACGGGAGGCCGGCCAGGGCACACCTGGGCCGGGCGGTGCTGCGCGAGGCCGTCGTCCACTACGGACGGCAGGGCGGCACGGCGCTCAACGGGCTGGTCGCCCTGCTCGACGACCTGCCGGACGGCGTGAGCCGCCTGGAGGGCGCGGCCAGGCTCGCGACCGAGATGGCCCAGCACCTGCGGGCCGAGATGATCAGCGATCCGCTGTTCGCGGGGAAGGGCGTCCCGGTCGATCCCGAGGTCCTGCTGACGCCGGCGGCGGGGAAGCGGGCCCGCGTGTCGGTCATCAGCCTCACCGGTCTCACCTCCGACGCACAGCGGCAGAGCTTCGTGAATCAGTTGCAGATGGCGCTGTTCTCCTGGATCAAACGGCACCCCGCCGGAGACCGGCCGCTCGGCGGGCTGTTCGTGATGGACGAGGCGCAGACCTTCGCGCCGTCCGGGGCGACGACCGCCTGCACCCAGAGCACGCTCGCCCTCGCCGCCCAGGCGCGCAAGTACGGCCTCGGGCTGGTGTTCGCCACCCAGGCGCCGAAGGGCCTGCACAACCAGATCACGGGCAACGCGGCCACGCAGTTCTTCGGCCTGCTCAACGCACCCGCGCAGATCACGGCGGCGCGTGAGCTCGCCCGGGCCAAGGGCGGCGACGTCCCCGACGTGTCGCGGCTGCGGTCCGGTCAGTTCTACACGGCGGTCGAGGGCGGGTCCTTCACGAAGGTGCGTACGCCCCTGTGCCTGAGCCACCACCCGAGCGGCCCCCTGACGAGCGAGGAGGTCGTGGCCCGGGCCAACCGGTCCTGAGCGGAAGCCCGCGGAGCCGGTGCCGCCGCTCGGGCGGGGCACCGGCTCCCGCGTGTCCGGGGAGGCGGTCAGTCCGCGGGGCCGTAGCGGACCGCCGGCGGCGGGGCGCCCGGCGGGCCGTAGAGCATCGACGTCCAGGCGTGGGTGAGGACGTCGACGAGGACCTCCTCGTCGTCGAACGGGGGGACGCCGGCCGCGGCCAGGTAGTAGAGCCGTTCGCCCATCCAGGTCAGCGACGCGGCGACGGCGCGCACGTCCAGGTCCCCGAGCCGTGCGCGGGCCTGCGGGTCGGCCTCGATACGGGCCGCGGCCGCGGCCGTGAACAGGTCCATCTGCTCGTGCCAGAGGGCACGCAGCCCTTCGTCCGAGCCCTGGCTCTCCACGATCGCCTTAAGAACCCCGGCGTTGTCGCGCCACAGCCGGGCGCCGTCCCGCACCCCCGCGCGCAGCGCGGCGACGGGATCCTCCGTCCCGCCGGTCCAGGGCCGCGCGGCCCGCCGCCCGCCGGTGACGGCCTCGCGCACCAGCTCGCCCAGCACGGCCTGTCTGCTCGGGAAGTAGAAGTAGAAGCTCGCCCTGGAGACCCCGGCGGCGGTCAGGATGTCGGCGACGCTGAGGGTCTCGAAGCGGCGCTCCCGGAGCAGGTCGCGCGTCGCGGACAGGATGCGCTCCCGCAGCCCGGTCGACGCCGGCTCCGCGACCGATCTGCGGGCCGGCTGCGCGCCGCGCTTCGAAGGCATGCCCCTCAGAATACGACGAGCTGTAGGGACGCCACGGGCGGCGACAGGAGCGCGCCGGATCGGCTCCACGGCGCTCAGGCCGGCGCGGGTGGGACGGTTCCCGCCGGCCCCGGCCCGTCGTGATAGCTGTGGACGAGGGGGAGGAAGATCTCGTCGACGATCGACGTCACGCGTGCGGGCTTCAGGGGCTTGAGGTCCATGAGCAGGTCGTGGCGCACCAGGTCGAACGGCATGGCGAGCACCGCGGGAGGGATCCGTTTCAGATCGATCTCGCCGCGGTCATGGGCGCGCTGGTAGATGACCCGGACGCGCGAGAGCGGCTGGTCCCCCAGGATCCGCTCGCGTACCTGGGCGGGGGTGAGCCCGGTATCGGCCAGCAGCCCCGAGAAGGCCGCGGCCGCGGCGATGGCGGAGAAGGCGGCGCGGGCCTCGCCCATGCCGGTGAGCGCGGCGAGGAGGTCGCCGCGCAGAGTGCCGGTGTCGGGGAGTTCGACCGGGTGGGTGTTCCGGTAGTGCTCGAGCGCGGCGAGCACGAGCTGGTTCTTGTTGGCCCAGCGGCGATACAGCACGGCGATGCCGGTGCCGGCGCGGGAGGCCACGGACTCCATGGTCAGCTTCGCGAAGCCGGTCTCGAGCAGCTCGTCCCAGGCCGCGTCCAGCAGCGCGGCCTCGAGCTCGGACCCGCGTCGGCGTTGACGAGAGGGCGCGGCGGCAGATGTCACGATTCCACCATAAGAGAGGTTTACATTCCTTAGCAACACGCCCTAGCCTCATAAGAGATGGATTCCACTCTTATCTCAGGGGCGAGACGATGACGGAGACCACCGAGGCGAAGCTGTCGCCGCAGGTGAAGAAGGCGCTGATCGCGCTGGTCGTGGGCGGGATCGCGGCGATCCTCGACTCGACGATGGTGACGCTGGCGATCCACACGCTGGTCGTGAAGCTGCACTCGACCGCCGGAACGATGCAGTGGGTCACCACCGGCTTCCTGCTGGCGATGGCCGTCGCGATCCCGGTCACCGGGTGGGCGGAGCGCCGCTGGGGCGGCAAGCGGGTCTGGATGGCCGCACTGGTGCTGTTCGTGCTCGCCTCGGTGCTGTGCGCGACGGCGTGGAACGACGCGAGCCTGATCGGCTTCCGGGTACTGCAGGGCCTCGCCGCCGGGCTGATCTTCCCGCTGATGCAGACGCTCGCGGTGAGAGCCGCGGGTGGGCGGGTCAGCAGCAGGCTTATGGCGGCCGTCAGCCTGCCGGTCGCGCTCGGTCCGATCCTCGGCCCGGTGATCGGCGGCGTGATCCTCAACTGGCTGAGCTGGCGCTGGCTGTTCCTCGTCAACGTGCCCGTGATCGCCGCCGGATTGCTGCTGGCGTGGCGCTTCCTGCCCGCCGGCCACCCCGGCTCCCCGGCGGGGCGCGGGCGCCTGGACTGGATCGGCCTGGTGCTGCTCGCGCCGGCGCTGGCGGGAATCCTGCTCGGGCTCTCGCAACTGTCCGAGAACGGCGGGATCGGCCATGCCGGAGTGCTGGTGCCACTGGCGGCCGGCCTCGTCCTGCTGGCCGCGTTCGTCTCCTGGGCGTCGCGGCTGCCCGGCGAGCGGGAACCGATCGTCGACGTACGGCTGCTGCGCGTACGCTCGCTCGGCAGCGCCTCCGCGGCCCTGTTCACCGCAGGCGCGGCGATGTACGCCGGAATGTTCCTGCTCCCGCTCTACTACCAGCAGCTACGGGGTGACAGCGTGCTGGACGCTGGACTGCTGATGATCCCGCAGGGTGTCGGGGCGCTCGTCTCGCGCTTCGTGATCGGCGATCTGGTCGGCCGGTTCGGGGCGCGCGCCGTGACGATCGCCGCCTTCCTGCTCACCGCCGTGGCCACCGTCCCGTTCGCGCTCGCCGGGCCGGACACAAGCCTGTGGTGGCTGGGAGCCGTGCTGCTGGTTCGCGGTCTGGGGATCGGGGCGGTGCTGATCCCGCCGATGTCCATCGCCTACCGGGACATCCAACCGGCGGGCATCCCGCACGCCACCATGAACACCCGCATCGTCCAGCAGGTGGGCGCCTCGTTCGGCACCGCGATCGTGGCCGTCGCGTTGCAGTCGCTCCTCGGCCACAGCGCCACCGGCGCCTTCCAGGGCGCGTTCTGGTGGGCGATCGGCATCACCGCCGCCGCGGTCGTCCCCGCCATCACTCTGCCGGCCGACAGGCCGGCGCGCCACGAACCGGCCGCGACGCCGGTGCCCGACCAGGAGACCTCGAACGACCGAACGGCCAGCGGCGTCACCACGGTGTGAGGGCTCGTCCCGGCCGGAATCGCGGTACGGCCTCCAGCTACAGACACGTTGTCCATACACTGTGTATAGTCCTTTCCATGACACAGTTATCCGGCCACCTGGTGGTCGCCGATCCTGGTCCGTGCGGGCACTGCTGGGCACCGGACCAGCGCGTCCGGGGATCGGCCACGGCATGAGATACCGCACCCTGGGCACGAGCGGCCTGCGCGTGTCCGATCTGATCCTCGGCGCGATGACCTTCGGCGAGCAGGGCGGGGTCGGCGCGCCGCCGCAGGAGTGCCGCCGGATGCTCGACCTGTACGCCGAGGCGGGCGGCAACACGATCGACACTGCTGTCAACTACCGCGACGGAGCCAGCGAGGAGATCCTCGGCGAGTTGCTCGAAGGCCGGCGCGAGTCGTTCGTCCTCGGCACGAAGTACACCGTCTCGCGCGATCGCGCCGACCCGAACGCCGCGGGGAACCACCGCAAGAACCTGAGGGCCTCGCTGGAGACCAGCCTGCGCCGGTTGCGTACGGACTACCTCGATATCTACTGGGTGCACATGTGGGACCGCGACACCCCGATCGAGGAGACGATGCGCGCCCTGGACGACGCCGTCCAGGCCGGCAAGGTGCTGTACGTGGGGATCTCCGACGCCCCCGCCTGGGTGGTGGCCCGGGCCAACACGCTCGCCGAGTGGCGCGGGTGGAGTCCCTTCATCGGCCTCCAGGTGCCGTACAGCCTGCTGCAGCGCGACATCGAGAGGGAACTGCTGCCCATGGCCGAGTCCCTCGGGCTCGGCGTCACGGCGTGGAGCCCGCTCGGGGGCGGCGTGCTGTCCGGCAAGTACACCCGCGCGGACGGGACCGCGCCCGCCGGGCGGCTGGCCGCGCAGTCCCTTTCGGACCGCGACCACGCCGTGGCCCGGGCCGTGGAGGACGCCGCCGTCGAGCTCGGGGCGACCCCGTCCCAGGTGGCGATCGCGTGGACGATGAGCCGCTCCCCCTCCGTCCACCCGATCGTCGGGGCGCGTTCCGCCGACCAGCTCCGGGACAATCTCGCCTCCGCCGGTCTCACCCTCCCTCCCGAGATCCGCGAGCGACTGGAAGAGGCCACCGGGTTCACCCTCGGATTCCCGGGGGACTTCATCGCCCAGACCTCGTCGTGGGTGTTCGGCGCCGCCGCGCTCGCCGATCCCTCTCCCGGCGTGGCCCGGCGCTGACGGCGTACGGCTACCGCACCCGGAACGCGGCGGCCGCGGCGGCGGCGATCGCCACGCAGAGGACCACGACGACCGTGAGCGACCCCATGGGGTTGCGGCGCCGTACGGGCGTAGCGGCATGCCTGGCCGGCACCCGGTAGACGGGGGACGCCGACGGCGTGGCGACAGGCCGCGGGGCCGGGTGAGGACGGGTCGCGTGCGGACGAGGTGACGGCGCCACGACGACCGGCGGCCGGGGCGCGGCCGGACGCGGGGAGGGGCGCGGCGCCGGCGGCGGGGCCGGCGCGGGCTTCGCGGGCACCGGCGACGCGGGAGGCGGGGGCGGAGGTTGCGGGGCGGGCGGAGGCGGCGGCGGCACAGGGGTCGGCGGCGTGCAGCGCGCCGGGCCTCCGACGCCCACCTCCGCGTGCAGGCCGACGATCACGTCCACGTCGACGCAGACGCCGATCCGCACCCCCGGCCGGTGCGGATCGGCGACCACGTGGGACGCACCCGCCACGCCGCGCACGACTCCTCCCACGACTCCGGCGCCCCGGAGGGCGGCCGACGCCGTGATCTCCGCTGCCGCCGTCCCATCCGCCGTGAGCGCGCCTCGCGGGGCGAGGGCGGTCGCACGGGCGCCGCCGCCGGTCGCGCGCGCCCCCGCGGGGAACGCGGCGGTCAGCGCGGCGCAGGCGGAGACGGCCACGGCGACCGTGACGGCCATGCGCGGGCCCGCCGTCCGGCCCATGTCAGCGGCCCTCGGGGATCCGCTGGAACTCGTGCAGGGCGCTCACGAAGGCGTCCGGCTTGACCGCCAGCCCCCCGCTGAACGGATGCGCGATGTTCCAGGCCAGGTAGACGCCGACGCCGAGCAGGACCGCCATGGCCGTGACCGGGATGAGCGCGAAGCCCCGGGGCCTCGCTCCGGCCAGGAACGGGAAGACGATGACGAGGACGCCCGTGACGACCGTCAGGAGGAGGACCCCCGGCGGCGGCGCCGTCCCCGCGTCCGCGGCGCGCTGGCGCCGGGCGGCGAACAGGTCGGCCATCCGGTCCAGCACGGTGCTCTTGGCGTCGCGGGCCTCATCCGTCGTCACCGGCAGTTCCGCCACGTAGGCGCGCAGGGACTCCAGCCGGTCCGTCCCCTCCGGGCCGAGCCGCCCGGCGGCCATCAACGGCCACTCGTCGTCGACGACGTACCGCGCGTACTCCCGCAGCCCCTCGCGTAACTGGTCGGCGTCGGGGACGGGCAGGGGCGCCGCGGCCCAGTAGGTCTCGACGAGGGCCTGCGTCTCCATGTAGGTGTTCTGCCGCGCCGCGTCGGCCGAGGTCCACGGCACGACGATCGCGATGGCGAACACGAGCAGGAACAGCGAGGAGAGCATCGACCCGGCGTGACCGGCGGAGGCGCCGCCCGGATCGCGGTCGTCGGTGCCCCGGCCGAGCGTGCGGAAGAGGACGACGGCCAGGGCCACCAGGCCGACGGCCGCCACGGCGGCGAGTACGCCAGCGAGCATGACACCTCCAATTTGACGATTACTTTAGGTCACATGACTAGCACATGAAGTAACCGCAGACCAGCGGTTCCGGATAGAGTCCCGGCCATTGGCCGGGGCCTTAACAGAAGAGGAACGTGAGCCAAAACCCCTAAACAGGCACTGAAGCGTCTCGTTACGGAAAAATCCCGAAATCGGATAGTTGGGGCTTCTTGACGAATTTTCTGCACCGACAAAGACTTCGTTCGACCTGCGTGCCCCGCCCCGGCTGACCCCCCTGCCTGGAAGGGCACGCCAGATGGAGGAAACCCGATGAGGAGCTCCCCCCGCCGAACGCGGCGTTACGCGGCCGTGCTCGCGCTCCCCCTGGCGCTCACCCTGAACGCCCTCCCGGTGCTCGCCGATCCCTCGCCCCAGCCGGTGCCCCCCGACCGGGCGTCCAGCACCGCGCAGGACGGCGTCGCGCTGCTGCGGGTCGTCGTCCCCGACCATGCGGCGGTGGACAGGCTGGTCGCCCTGGGCGTCGACCTGGCCGAATACACCAAGCCGGTCGACGGCGGCATCGAGGTGCACGCCGTGCTCAGCCCCGGCGAGGCGCAGGGTCTGCGCGACCAGGGCTTCGACGTCCGCGACGCGATCTCCGACCAGGGCGACTACGCCGCGAACATCGCAGAGCGGCGGCAGGCCCTGGCCTCCGCCGCCGCCGACGCCGCGGAGACCGACACGCTCACCCCGCTGCGCGCCGAGTGGTTCACCAGTCTGGACGACCAGCGCTTCCTGTCGGTCGAGGTGAAGTCGAGCGCGACCGACGCGCAGACCGTGCTGACCGCCACCTGGGACAGCGGCCCCGGCACGGCCCCCGACTCCGGCGGAACGGCGACCATGTCCCGCTTCACCGACGCCGGGCAGTACATGTACCACCGGTTCAGCGCGCCCATCCCCGTGACGCAGGCTCCCACGAAGGTCACGGTGACCAGCAGCCGGGGCGGCTCGGTCACGGTGCCGGTGACGAAGTGGCTCGGCGAGAAGCGCAAGCCCCCGAGCAGGCACTACGTGTCGGACTTCATCGACCACTACATGGACCCGACCGAGATCACCGGCCGTATCACCGCGCTCGCCAGGCAGTTCCCGAAGGTCGCGGAGATCGTCGACCTGCCGTACAGGACGAACGGCTACCGGCGCGCGGCCCAGGCGCAGTTCGGCACGGGGACCGGCGCAGCCGCCGCGAGCACGTTCTACGTGAGCTCCCGGGCGTACGGCAGCGAGGGCGGCAACGACGTGAGCCTCGCGCTGGTGAAGCCCGGCGCCGCCGGAACTCCGCTGTCGGTCGCCGTCAGCGGCAAGAACGTGGCGGTCACCCTCGCCACCGACGCCTCCGGGGCGATCGGCAGCACGGCCGTGCAGGTGGTGGCCGCCCTCAACGGCGACGCCGCCGCCTCGGCGCTGCTCACCGCCGCCACCTACCGGGGCAACGCCGGGAACGGCGTGGTGGCGGAGGCCCCCGCGACCCGGCTGACCGACGGCCTGCTGGCTCCGGCGACGGTCTCGCGTCAGCCGTTCCAGATGAAGGCGCTGCGGATCGGCAAGCACCGGGACGGCTCGAAGGTCGGGGTCTTCCTCTACTGCCAGGAGCACGCCCGCGAGTGGGTCACCCCGGTGACCTGCGTGGAGACCGCCGAGCGGCTGCTGCGCAACTACGCGCAGGACGCGGCCACCCGCAAGATCGTGGACAACCTCGACATCTTCGTGATGCCGACGGCCAACCCCGACGGCGGCCACTACTCGATGTACGACTACAACATGCAGCGGCGCAACATGACCAACCACTGCCCGGTCACCAACGGAGACCCGGGGCGCCGCAACTCGTGGGGTGTCGACCTCAACCGCAACTTCACCGTCGGCTCGGTCTTCGACGGGTACAACGGAGCCACCACGACCTGCACCAACGACACGTTCGCCGGGCCGTCGGAGCTGTCTGAGCCCGAGACGCGCAACCAGGTGTGGCTCGTCGACACGTTCCCGAACATCAGGTTCGCCATGAACACCCACTCCTACGGCGGTTACTTCATGTGGCCTCCGGGGGCGTACAAGACCGCCGGGCGTGAGACGCTGCCGCGGGCCGACTTCGGCACGGAGAGCTTCTTCTGGAACGCCTCCAGCCACATCCTGTCGGCCGTGCAGGGCCGGCGCGGCACGGCGATCTGGCCCGGGCGAACCGGCCCGGTGGTCGACGTGCTCTACTCGGCGGCGGGCAACAGCGCCGACGAGCACTGGTACAACCGCGGCATCATCGGCTGGGACTTCGAGGTCGGCGCGGACGTCTACGACCAGGCGGCCAAGCAGTACCGCGCGGTCGGCTTCCAGCCGCCGTTCGAGGAGGGCCACGAGGAGGCGATGGAGTTCTCGAACGGCCAGATCGCCATCCTGGAGGTGGCGCGGGCGTACGGGGAGGACACCCACAAGCCCGACTCCCGGCTCAAGGAGCTCGCGAAGGACGACACCTCGGCGACGTTCACGTTCACGACCGACGAGCCGGCGAACGTCTACTACACGATCGACGGCAGCCGTCCGACGCTGAGCTCGCCCAAGCTGGCCGCGGCCGGCATGCGCGAGGGCGCGCAGAGGATCACGGTGAACCAGACCACCGAGGTCCACTGGTTCGCCGTGGACATCGCGGGCAACGTCGAGAAGAACTACAAGCCGGACGGCGACGGCGACAACTACAACAAGGAGACCGTCAAGGTCAGGGGCAGGCGCTGACCGGTCAGTGAAGGCGGCCACCGGCCCGGGACTCCCCCGGGCCGGTGGCCGCCGCCGTACGGCGGGAGGTTTCCGCGCGGAGTCCGCGACCCTCACGTTCAGGGCGTTGTCACTCAGGGTTAGGAAATCCTGACGTAACGGGTTGTTGACCGGGCGGTCAATCAGACGGAGTGTCGGAGCACAGCCAATCTCTCCCCGTACGGAGGCACGGATGGATCTCACGAGATCGTTGTCCGACGTCGTCGCCCTCCTCGCCGGTCTGGTCGCGGTGGTCGCGCCGTTCTTCTGGGCCGACGCCCAGGCCGCGACGCAACCGCTGCTCGTCCTCGGCGCGCTCCTCGTCGTCTCCGCCCTGTGGTCCATCCTGGGCGCGGGCGGCGCGAGTTCCTGGGTGACCGCGGCGTTCGGCGCCCTGCTGTTCGTCTCCCCCTGGGCGTTCGGTTTCGACGGCGACGCCGCCTCGGCGTGGACCGCCTGGATCACCGGCGCCGTCACCGTCGTCGTCGGCCTGCTGACCGTTCTCCAGGTCCGCGGCCGGACCACCGTCGCCGCCTGAGCCCCTGCCCGCCCTCTGCCCACCCCTGTACGGCCCCGCTGCCGCCCTCCCCGGCGGACGGCAGCGGGGCCCTTCGTATGCCGCCCGCCGGCGGCGTGCTGAGGGGCATGCTGGGGGCATGGAGTTGTCCGTACGCTTCTCGCCTGATCTGTGGCTCTTCCTCGCGCCGCGCAACCGGCGGCCGGAGGTGTGCCTGCCGTACGACGGGACCTCCTCGCTCGGGCACGTGATCGAGTCGGCCGGGGTGCCGCTGACGGAGATCGGTGAGCTGACAACGGCGGACCGGCCGGTCGACCCGTCGTACCGGCCCAGCGCAGGCGAGGTCGTGGAGGTCCGGCCGGTGCGCAGGCCGCAGGTGGTCCCGAGGATCCGGTTCCTGCTCGACGTCCACCTCGGCACGCTGGCCCGGCGTCTGCGGCTGGTCGGCCTGGACACCGCCTATCACAACGACATGGACGACGACGCCCTGATCGAGCAGGCGGGCGCCGAGGAGCGGGTGCTGCTCACGCAGGACCGCGGCATCCTGCGCCGCCGGTCGCTGCGGCGCGGCGCGTACGTGCGCGGAGCCCGGCCGGACGACCAGTTTCTCGACGTGCTCGACCGGTTCCGGCCGCCGCTGGTCCCGTGGACCCGCTGCACCGCCTGCAACGGGTCGCTCGCGCCCGTCGGCAAGGCCGAGGTGGAGGACGCGCTGGAGCCGGGCACCCGGCGCAGCTACGACGCGTTCGCCCGGTGCCTCTCCTGCGGCCGCGTCTACTGGCACGGCGCGCACGGCGACAGCCTGGCGGCCCTCGTCGGCCGCGCCCTGCACGCCGTCTCCCGGCCGTAAGCCGTCTCCCGGCCATAAGGGCGGGCGGAGGGTCAGCGCCGGCAGGTGCGGAGCATGTTGAGCAGGGCCGTCCTCTCCTTCCTGGTCACGGAGAGCCGGTGGTGGTGCTTGACGGCGATCCACGCACTGGCGTAGCGGCACCAGTGGCTCCGGCGCGGCGGACGCCAGCTCTGCGGGCCCTGGCCTCCCTTGGCCATGTTCACCTTGTGGCTCACCACGACCAGTTCGGGGCGGGTGAGGTCGTTGGCGAACGCCCGGCGTCGTGCCTGGCTCCACTTGGCGGCGCCGGAGCGCCAGGCGTACGCCAGGGGCACCAGGTGATCGACGTCGACCTGCTTCACGCTCCTCAGCACCCTGCCGTCGTACGGGCTGTGCCAGGTGCCCTTGACGGGACGGCAGTGCGCGTCCCTGCGCACCCCCCGCCCCTGGCGGGCGAGGACCATCTCCCGCGCGTCGCACGTGCCCTTGTGGTGCGCCCATCGGGGCAGGAACCGCCGGTGGCTGTACCCGCGGAGCGGCAGCGGCCTGGCCACCTTCAGATGGGCCAGCAGGCGGCGGGCCGACGCCGCGGCGTGGGTCGCGCTCCCGGCGTCGGCCGCCGCCTGGGGAGCGGCGGCGACCGTGGTTATCGGGACGACCAGAAGGGTGGCTACGGCGGTGCTGAACGCCCTCGCGGGAAAAATCATGACTACAGCCTTACCAAACTCACGGGCGCGCCGCATCCGGGAGACACGTGGCGCCGGGCCGGCCGGCGGAACCGGCCCCGCCTCCGCTCACCTGGCCGGCGTCATCGCGATTCCCAGGAGCCGTCGGGGACGCGATAAAGGGTGCGCGTCGCCGTCCACCAATCCCGGTCGATGAAGCGTCCCGTGATGCGGCCCACCATGCTCGCCACGAAATGCACGTCCCGCGTGAAGCTCCCTGTCGCGCCGAACTCCGGTCCAGGCGCGTATGGCAGGTACTCGGCGAGATGCATATCCCCTCCTTCGTCGTACGGCGGGGTGACGTCTCCCAGTTTTCGTCCGTCGTAGTAGACGTTCAGAGGTTCGAGCACGCCCAGTTCCTCACGGCAGAACATCTCGAGGACAAGGCGCCGTCCAAGGTTCCGGACGGCGGGATGGCACGGATGCAGGCCGAAGGCGAGGACATGCGTCCAGCCGGGGGCGTGCGGGCCGATCCACACGGCGGCGCGCTCCCACATGCGTCCGTACACCTTGACGGCGGTTTCGAGATCGCACTCCAGACGCGAGTCCGGATCCGCCCGGAGCAGCCGGGACAGTTCCTCGGGATCGTCGCCCTCCGCCCAGAGACCGTGGAATCCGTTCTGAATGCCGTGCCCGTGCTCGACCATGAGATCCCATTGGTTCTCCGCTTGGAGCACCTGTTCGGATTGCTTCATTTACGCGTCATTTCTACGTCCTCACAGCACCGAAGCCCGGGATTTCCGGGATTTCCACCACGGCGACTCCGGCATTCGGCGCGCGCTTCTCTTTCCGTCCGCACCGCTGACGGAATTTCCGCACCCGAATTCAGCGCCTGACGTCAGTGTGCCCGAGATCCCGGGAGCGCGTCTTGACGTTTTCTGCACACCACATGCTGATTTGTGCACACGGTTTCCACCCGCCGAGGCGTCTCCCGGGACGACGGCGATCAGGAGGCGACGGCGATCAGGAGGCGACGGAGTACGGCGAGCTCAGCTCCTTCTCGAACCAGTCGATGGTGCGGCGCAGGCCGGTGAGGGGGTCGACCCGGGGACGCCACCCGAGCCGCTCCTCGGCGAGCGAGGTGTCCGGGCGGCGCACGGCGGGGTCGTCCACCGGGCGCTCGATGAACCGGACCGGCGAGGCGGAGCCCGCGAGGTCCCGGATCGTCTCCGCCAGTTCCGACATCGACATCTCCGCCGGGTTGCCGATGTTCACCGGCCCGGCGAAGTCGCTCGCGGCGAGCGCGAGCACGCCGTCGACCGTGTCGTCCACGTAGCAGATCGACCGCGTCTGGCTCCCGTCGCCGGTCACTGTGATCGGCTCGCCCAGCAGCGCCTGCCGGATGAACGTCGGAATCGCCCGGCCGTCGTGCGGCCGCATCCGCGGGCCGTACGTGTTGAAGATCCGGGCGATGGCGGTGTCGACGCCCCGCGAGTCGCGGTAGGCCGTGGTCAGCGCCTCGGCGAAGCGCTTGGCCTCGTCGTACACGCTGCGCGGCCCGACCGGGTTGACGTTGCCCCAGTAGGTCTCCTTCTGCGGGTGCTCCAGCGGGTCGCCGTACACCTCGCTGGTGGACGCGAGGACCAGCCGGGCGTCCTTCTCGGCGGCGAGCCCGAGCGCGTGCAGCGTGCCCATGCTGCCGACCTTCAGCGTCTCGATCGGATGACGCAGGTAGTCGGCGGGCGACGCCGCCGAGGCGAAGTGGAGCACCAGGTCCACCTGGCCGGGCACGTGGACGAACCCGGTGAGGTCGCACTCCACCAGCCGGAACGCCGGGCGGCCGATCAGGTGCTCGACGTTGCGCGGGGACCCGGTCAGGAAGTTGTCCAGGCAGACGACCGCCGCGCCCCCTTCGAGTAAGCGTTCGCACAGATAGGAGCCGAGGAACCCGGCTCCTCCGGTGACCACGACACGGGATCCCTTCATCGCGCCCCCACTCCTCGCAACCTTCTGACCGCGTCAAGCACCTCGGGCACTCCGATCTCCAGCAGGCCTTCCGACGGCGTGTCGCCGTGCGGGTCTCCCCGGCGTCCCGCCCACAGCGCGATGTGCGGACGGCCCGGCGGCGGGCCCCACAACGCGGGCGGAATCGGGCCGTACAGGATGACCGAGGGCGTGCCGACCGCGGTGGCCAGGTGCGCCATGCCGGTGTCGCCGCACACCACAAGTGACGCGTGCGCCGTCAGCGCGGCCAGCTCGGGCAGGTTCGTACGGCCGGCCAGCACCGACTCCTCCGGCAGCCCGGCGAGGGCCGCGACGTGCCGGGCGAGCGCGATCTCGGTCACCCCGCCCGTGACGACGACCCGGTGGCCCTCCCGGACGAGCTCGGCGGCCACCTGGGCGAAGCGGTCCGGCGGCCACTGCCGGGCCGGGAACGCCGCGCCCGGATGGATGACCACCTCGCCGCCGGGCAGCGGGCCCGGACCCGGGTCGCCGAGCGCGAGGTCGTCGGGGTCGGCCGCGATGCCGTACCAGTCCAGCAGCGAGCACCACCGCTCACGCTCGTGCGTCTCCGCGTTCCACGCGGGGCCGTCCGAGCCGGGCACGGCGGGGTGCGTGTGGGTGAGGAGGCGGCCCGGCCGCGTGCGGCGCAGCGCCTGGATGCTCTCCGGGCCGCTGCCGTGCAGGTTCACCGCGACGTCCGGCGACGCGTACGGCACCGGTCCCGGGCCGGACACGTCGATCAGCTCGTCGACGCCGCCGATCAGCGGGAGCAGCCCGCCGAGGTAGGCGGGGGTGGCGAGCACGAAGTGGTGCCCGGGATGCGCCCGCCGCAGCGCCCGCAGCGCGGGCACCGAGGCGAGCAGGTCGCCGAGCCCCAGCCCGCGCAGGGCGAGCAGGACCGGTCTTCCCGGTTCCTCTAGGGCCATGACGTCTCCGTCGAGGCGGCCACGACCAGCTCCCTGACCTCGCAGCCCCGCGGCTGCCCAAGGGCGAACAGGATCGCCGCGGCGACGTCCTCCGGCTGGTTCAGCCGGGCGTCGGGGCCGGGCTTGTACTGCTCGGGCCGGTCGTCGAAGAAGCTGGTGTGCATGCCGCCGGGGATCAGCAGGGTGACCCCGACCTGGCCCGCCAGCTCGGCCGCGAGGGCCCGCGTGAAGCCCACCACGCCGAACTTCGAGGCGCAGTAGGCCGTGGCGTCGCTGAGCGCCCGCACGCCGAGCGTGGAGGCGACGGTGACGACCCTGCCCCCCGACGCACCCTCCGACGCGCGCAGGAACGGCAGGGCCGCCCGGACCACCGCGGCGGTGCCGAGGAGGTTGACCGCGATCACCCGCTCCCACGTGTCGGCGGCCACGTCCTCCAGCCGTCCGCAGGCGTCGACGCCCGCCGCCGTGACCACGCCGTCGAGGCCGCCCGCCCGCTCGGCGAGCTCGCGTACGGCCCGCTCGGCCTGCTCGCGGTCGGCGAGGTCGGCGCGCACGTGGTCGAACCCGCCGTCCGGCTCGTTGAGGTCGACGACCAGCGGCCGGCCGCCGGCCTTGGCGACCGCCGCCGCGGTGGCCCGGCCGAGGCCGGACGCGCCACCGGTGATCAGTACGTTTCCCACCATTGAGGTTTCCCTTCCGACTGGAGGACCGCTACCCGCGACGGAGATCACGATGCGGCCCGGGCGGCGGCGATCAGGCCCGTGGTGGAATATCCGGGCACGGTCGGCAGGATGACGACCTCCCCACCGGCCCGGCGCACGGCCTCGGCCTCGGGCATCGACCGCTCGTCGTAGTCGCCCCCCTTCACCCACACGTCCGGGCCCAGCCGCTCGATGACCTGGGACGGCGTGTCCTCGTCGAAGACCGTCACGGCGTCCACGCAGCCCAGCGCGCGCAGCACCTCGACGCGGTCGCGCTCGCTCACCAGCGGCCTGCTCGGGCCCTTGAGCCGCCGGATCGAGTCGTCGGAGTTGACGCAGACGACGAGGGCGTCGCCGAGCGCCCTGGCCCGCCGCAGCAGGCTCACGTGCCCGGCGTGCAGGAGGTCGAAGCATCCGCCGGTCGCGATGAGCCGGCCTCCGGCGGCCCGTACGGCGGCGGCCACCTCGAAGGCGGAGGCGCCGGACGGGAACGGCACGGGCGCCTCGGCGGCCGGGCGCGGCAGGCGCAGGGCGGCGGCCCCGCCCTCCGCCACGAACCTGGTGGCCTCGCCGACCGCGCGGGCGACGGCGTCCTCGGTGGACGCTCCGTCCGCCAGGGCGAGGGCCGCCGCCGCGGCGAAGCGGTCGCCCGCGCCGCAGGCGTCGGCGCCGGTGGCGACGTGCGGGGCGGGGACCGGCCCGAACCTGCCGCCGCGCCGGGCCAGCATCGCGCCGCGCTCGCCCAGCGTGATCGCGACGGCCTCGGCGTCGAGGTCGCGGACGAGCCTGCGGGCCGTTCGCTCCGGCGAGACGTACGGCTCGCCGCACATGCCCCGGGCCTCCGCCTCGCTGGGCGTGACGAGCGCGCATCCGGGCACGGGCAGCGACCCGCGCGGGTGGGGGTCCCAGACGACCGGCACGTCGAGGCCGTGCAGCAGCTCACGAAGCAGGTCGGCCACGCCGCGCCCGTAGTCGGCCACCAGCACCGCGCCCGCCGAGGCGAGGGCGTCCGCGGCGCGGGCGAAGGCCGAGGCTCCCGCCGGTTCCCTCTGGGCCACCTGGCCCGGCCGCCCCATCGCCCGGCCGTCCCCGGTGTCGATCCTGACCAGCGTCTGCCCCCGGGCCCGGACCCGGGTCTTGCGCACGGTCGTGCCGCGCAGCGGGAGCCGTACGATCTCGACGGTGGGCGACAGCAGGTCCTCCAGGCAGCGGCCGGAGGGGTCGTCTCCGACGGCGGTGACCAGCGTCACCGGCGTGCCGTCACGGGCGGCGAGCAGCGCCGCGAGGCCGGCGCCGCCCGGCCGGTGGTGCTCCGCCTGCCCCTCGACCACGGGGACGGGCGCGTCGGGGCACAGCCGGTCGGCCGTGCCCTCGACGTCGACGTCGAGCAGGGAGTCTCCGACGATGACGAGTGGTGCGCTCACGCCACTGCCTTCTCGATCACGTCACACAGCATGTGGATCACCGTGAGATGCACCTCCTGGATGGTCGCGGTGTCGTCGGCGGGCACGGTCAGGGCCTCGTCGCACAGGTCGGCGAGCGGGTTCGGCCCGGGGCCGGTCAGCGCCCAGGTGGTCAGGCCGCACTCGCGGCCGGCCTCGGCCGCCTCGGTCACGTTGGCGCTCGTCCCGCTGGTGGACAGGCAGATGAGCACGTCGCCGGGGCGGCCGTGCGCCCGCACCTGCCGCGCGTACAGCTCGGTCAGGCCGAAGTCGTTGCCGATGGCGGTCAGCGACGAGGTGTCGCCGTGCAGCGGGATCGCGGCGTACGGCCGCCGGTCGGCGCGGTAGCGCCCGACCAGCTCGGCGGTCAGGTGCTGCGCCTCGGCGGCCGAGCCGCCGTTGCCGCAGGCGAGCAGTCGTCCACCGCCGCTCAGCACGGCGGCGAGCTTGTAACCCCAGGCGTGGATCTTGGGTGTCTCCGGGTCGACCGCCGTCAGCGCGGTGCTCAGCCGGGCCAGGTGAGGATGCATCGCTCAGCCTCCCGCGGCGGCGAGGGCGCCGAGACGCCCGCCGGCCAGGTTTCGGTACACGGACTCGGTCTGCTCGGCGATCCTGGACCAGCCGTAGCGGGCACGGGCCCGCCTCGCCCCCGCGGCCGACAGCGCCGACCGCAGGGCGGGCCGGGCGAGCAGGTCGCCGAGCGCACGGGACAGCGCGCGGGGCCGCCGGGGCGGCACGAGCACACCGCATCCCGCGACGGTGTCGAGGTGGCCGCCGACCGCCGAGGCGATCACCGGCACCCCGCAGGCCAGGGCCTCCAGTGGCACCATGCCGAACGGCTCGTACCACGGGACGGTCACCAGCACGTCGGCGGAGCGCATGAGGGCGGGCACCTCGGCCCGGCCCACGCTGCCGATCAGCCGGACCCGGTCGCCGAGGCCGAGGCCGTCCGCCAGCGTGCGCAGCCGCGTGCTCTCCTCGTCGCCCGGTTCGCCGCCCGCGATGACGAGTTCGGCGCCGGGCACCTGCCGCAGGGCGCGAACGACGGTGTCCACCCCCTTGCGCGGCACCATGCGCCCGATGCTCAGCACCCGGGGCCGGTCGCCGCGCGGGGCGGCCGGGCCGCCGGGGCGGAACACGCCGAGGTCGACGCCGCACGGCACGACCGCGATCCGGTCGCGCGGCACGCCCAGCGCGACCAGTTCCCGCACCTCGTCGGAGCAGGTGGCGATCACGGCGACGGCCCGGCGGCCGATCTCGCGCTCGGCGGAGATCCGGGCCGCCGGGCTCGTGTCGGCCTCGCCCTGCCAGCGCCGCTTCACCGTGCCGAGCGCGTGGTAGGTCTGCACGACCGGGACGCCGAGCGGCTCGGCCGCCGTCAGGGCGGCCAGGCCGCTCATCCAGAAGTGGGCGTGCGCCACGTCGGGCCGCTCGCCCTTCCACCCGCGGGCCAGGTGCGCGCCGAACTCCGCCATGTATGGCAGCAGTTCGTCCTTGGGCAGCGGCTCGGGCGGCCCGGCCGGCACGTGCTCGACGGTGACACCGGGCGCCATGGGCACGGTGTCCGGCTGCTCCGGCGAGGTGCGCCGCGTGTGGACGACGACCTCGTTGCCCCGCTCCGCCAGGGCCAGGGCCAGCGCCGCCACGTGCACGTTCTGCCCGCCCGCGTCCACGCCGCCGAGGGTCGCGAGCGGGCTCGCGTGCTCCGAGACCAGGGCGATCCTCATGACACCCCCTCCTTGACCGCCTCGACCACCTCGACCGCCTCGCCGAGCGGCTCCCTCGCCGCGATCAGGCTGCGGACGGCGTCCACGACCTGGTCGCCGCTGACGGCGGACAGGCACGGATGGCCGGGGACGGGGCAGATCCTCGCCCTGCTCCCCCGGCAGGGGGCGTCCTGGTCGCCGAGGAGCACCGAGGGCACTCCGTACGGCGCCCAGCGGGCGGCGGGCACGACCGGCGCGAACAGGCTGACCACCGGCGTGCCGACCGCCGCCGCGAGATGGGCCGGGCCGGTGTTGGCCGCCACGACCGCCGACGCCCCGGCCAGCACGGCGGCCAGCTCGGCGAACGTGGTCGCCCCGCCGAGGTCCGCCGCGGGACCGGAGACGATCGCGGTGAGGGCCCGCTCCCCGGGGCTGCCGGTGACGACGACCCGCTCGCCCGCGGCCAGCAGCACCCCGACGGCCTCCGCCCAGCGCTCGGCGGGCCACGCCCTCGCCTGCGCGGTCGTGCCGGGATGCACCACCACATAGCCCGGCGGCCCGGTGAGGTGCTCCACGTCCGGCAGCGGGCCGCGTACGGCGAGCCGCCCGTCGTCGCCCGGCGGCAGGGCGAAGCCGGCCGCGCGGGCGAGGCCGAGCATCCGCTCCGGCTCGGGGACGTCCACGCGCTCGTCCACGATGTGCCGCACGTCGAGCAGCGAGCCGGGGTAGTCCTCGCTGATCGCGGCGATGCGCGGCACCCCGGCGAGCCGCAGCAGCAGGGCCGTCGGCAGCGCCGACTGGTGGAAGGACGTGAAGATCACGGCCAGGTCGGGCCCCACGGCGCGGACCTGCTCGACCAGGCGGGCCGCGTGCTCGGAGGTCACCGGCATCCGGTCGGGGTCGATCCAGGGGGCGCGCCACTCCAGCACGCGGTCGACGCCGGGCAGCAGTCCGGCCGCCGCCCTGCCGTTCGGGCCGGCGAGCATGACGACCTCCCGCGCTCCGGCGGCGACGGCGCGCACGGCGGGCCCAGCGAGCAGCACGTCACCCGCGTTGTCGGGCCGCACCACCAGTGCGGTCCCGATCACGGACGCCTCCCCGTCCGCACCGCGAGCTCGCCTCTGAGCCGGTGGGCGCACGCGACCGGCGGGATCACCACGCTGGTCACGACCATGCGCCAGATCTCCTCGGGCGTACGCGGTCCGGGGGCGATCCGCGCCCAGGCGAACTCGGCGGTGAGGCCGAGCCAGGCGAGCCCGGCGGCGCCCGCGGCGAGACGCGTCCGGCGGCCGTTCCGCACTCCGGCGGCGGCCAGCGTGAGCGCGAGCAGGCCCGCGCCGGTGGTGAGGGCGTGCCGCCTGAGCCTGCCCGGGTGGCCGCCGACGAACAGACGCCAGTCGCGGCCGTACGCCTGGCGCATGAGCGCGTCGGAGGCGTTGCCGCGCTGGAAGCGCACGCTGGACCAGAAGCCGTCGGCGCGCACCGGGTGCCGCGTCAGCCGCTCCCCCTTCGCCAGGCAGAACCCGGCCCGCTCCACGCGAATCGCGAGGTCGGCGTCCTCCCGGTACGCGCCGGGAAAGCGTTCGTCGAACCCGCCGGTCGCCTCCAGGGCCGTCCTGCGGTAGGCCATGTCGGCGGTGATCCAGTCGGCTCCGGCCAGGCCGGCGGTGTTGCGCTCGGCGTCGGTCGGGCGGCGGCCCTCGGCGGACCCGGGCAGCGGCACCTCCAGCCGTCCCTGGCTGCCGCCCACGTGCGCGGGCAGGCGGGCGAGGTCGGCCGCCAGCGCCCGCGCCCAGCCGGGCCCCGGCACCACGTCGTCGTCCAGGAACACCACCCAGGGGGTCGTCGCCGCCCGCCAGCCCACGTTGCGCGCGGCGGCCGGGCCGCGCCCGCCCGACCTCAGCATCCGTACGCGAGCGGGGACCTGCAGGGCTTCGGCGCCGTCCCCCGGCCGGTCGTCCACCACGATGACCTCGGAACCGTCCTGGAGATCGATGGCGGCGAGCGTGGCGGCGAGGCTCGTCCGCCCGATGGTCGGGATCACGACCGTGACGGCCGGCCCCTGCGGGACGGCCTCGGTGGGGGCGGCCTTCCGTTTCCGGCCGGTCCGCTGTGCCGTCTGCTGTGCCGTCTGCTGTGTCGTCTTTTGTGTCGTCTGCCGGGTCGTCTCCGATGTCATCCCGCGAACACCGCCCCCCTGCGCACGACGTACGGGCCGAGAACGAGCACGTCCACGGGCGCCGAGCCGAAGCACTCCAGCGCGTCGCGCGGGTCGTCCACCATCGGACGGCCGGCGGTGTTGAGGCTCGTGTTGACCACCACGGGGACCCCGGTGCGGGCCTCGAACTCCTCGAGTAACCGGGCGAGCAGCGGGTCGCGCCCGCGCTCGATCGTCTGGATGCGGGCCGTGCCGTCCACGTGGACGACGGCCGGGATGCGGTCGCGCCACTCGGGCCTCACGTCGTGGACGAACAACATGTACGGGCTCGACATCGGGCCCCTGCCGAAGATCGTGGAGGCGCGTTCCGCGAGGACCATCGGGGCGATGGGGCGGAACTGCTCGCGGCCCTTCACGTCGTTGAGCCGCTCGGTGTTGCGGGGGTTCCCGGGGTTGGCGAGCAGGGAACGGCGGCCGAGGGCGCGGGGGCCGTACTCCGCGCGGCCCTGGAACCAGGCCACCACGCGGTCGGCGGCGAGGTCGGCGGCGACGGCCGCGGCGAGGTCGGCGGGCCGCTCGTACGGCACCTTCGCCACGTCGAGCCAGGCGCCGAGCTCCTCGTCGGTCCAGCCGCGGCCGAGGTCGGCGCCGGGCATCGGGGCGACCCGGTCGCCCCCGGCCCGCGCGAGGTGCAGCGCCCCGCCGAGCGCGGTGCCGGAGTCGCCCGCCGCGGGCTGCACCCAGATGTCCTCGAACGGGCCCTCGGCGAACAGCCGGGTGTTGGCCACGCAGTTCAGCGCCACTCCCCCGGCCATCGTGAGATGACGGGCGCCGGTCCGCTCGTGCAGCCACGTCGCGAGGTCGAGCAGGACCTCCTCCAGCCGCGTCTGCACGCTCGCCGCGAGGTCGGCGTGGTCGGAGGTCCACTTCTCGCCCTTGCCGAGGGCCTTGGCGTAGACGCTCCAGTCGATCTGCTCGACCCGGAAACCGCCGTCGCCCGTCGGGTAGATCAGCTCGCGCATCTCCCGCAGGAACCGCGGCTCGCCGTAGGAGGCGAGGGCCATCACCTTGTACTCGTCGCTCGACCGCAGGAAGCCGAGGTGCGCGGTGAGGTCCTCGTACATCAGTCCGAGGGAGTGCGGCAGGGCCTGGCTCGCCAGGACGGTGAGCTCGCCGTCCCGGTAGTGCCCGGCGAGGTGCGACACGGCCTCGCCCCGGCCGTCGCAGACCAGCACCGCCGACTCGCCGTACGGCGCGGCCAGCCCGGCCGACGCGGCGTGCGCGATGTGGTGGGGGACGAAGCGCACCTGGGCGGCGTCCAGCCCGGGCAGCGCGGTCGCCAGGAAGTTGGGGGCCCGGCGCGCGTAGGTGGTGCGCATGTCCTCCCAGCGCGCGTCCTGCCCCTCCCCTCCGGGCAGCACCAGCTCCGGATCGTAGGAGTAGGCGACTCCGTCGAGGTCCTCGGGCCGCAGGCCGGCCTGTTCCAGGCACCACGCCGCGGCCTGCTCGGGGAGCTCCCAGGCCGAGAACGGC
Source organism: Microbispora cellulosiformans (assembly GCF_008728085.1). Lineage (NCBI taxonomy): Bacteria > Bacillati > Actinomycetota > Actinomycetes > Streptosporangiales > Streptosporangiaceae > Microbispora > Microbispora cellulosiformans. The sequence continues at coordinate 221,576 of NZ_VYTZ01000007.1, forward strand.
ACCGGCCGCTTGCCGTGCTTGCGCCGGCTGAAGCGCTCTTCCTCCGCTGCGGCCACCACTTCGCCATCCACGACCAGCGCAGCGGCCGGATCATGGAATATCGCGTTTATGCCCAAGAACCGCATCGGTTTCCCTCCGTTGCGCAGTGCCGGTCTGGTTACCGAGAGAAGTGGCGCTAAACACTCCTTTGTAGAGAAGTCGACGTGAGTGGGGGATGTGCTCAATAACCGCTACTCTGCGTAGTCACATGCCCTGGCCTGGAGGGGGTCAGCAGGTGGTCAGGGCGCGGTCACAGCGCGTTTGCCCCTGAGCCCTCCGGGTAGCCCGGCGGGCGATTCCCGCAGAAGGCCGCTCAAGAGGCCGCTCAGGAGGCCCGTTCGTGTCCCTGCCAGCCCGCCCGCCCGCTCGCCCGCCGCGGTGCTCTTCGACCGTGACGGAACACTCGTCCACGATGTTCCGTACAACAGCGACCCCGATCGCGTGGCGCCGGTCGACGGAGCGCGGGAGGCGCTGGACCGGCTCCGCGCGGCCGGCGTCCCGATCGGGGTGGTCACCAACCAGTCGGGGGTGGCGAAGGGGCTGATCGCGCCGGAGGCCCTGCGGGCCGTGAACGCCCGGGTGGAGGCCCTGCTGGGCCCGTTCGACGTCTGGGAGATCTGCCCGCACGACGACGGCGACCTCTGCGCCTGCCGCAAGCCCGCCCCCGGCCTCGTGCTGAGCGCCGCCCGCCGGCTCGGCGTCTCGCCCGTCGACTGCGTGGTGATCGGCGACATCGGCCGGGACGTGGAGGCGGCCCGCGCGGCGGGCGCGCGGGGGGTCCTCGTGCCGACCCCGGTGACGCTGCCGGAGGAGGTGGCCGCGGCGCTCGAGGTGGTGCCCGACCTCGCGGCGGCGGTCGATCTGGTGCTGCCGAGGATTCCGCTGACAGCGGAGCCTTAAGCGGGGCCGGGCGGGGCAGGGGGGTGGCGCGCCCAGGGGGGAGGCGCGACAGGAGGCACGGTGTTCCAGGGTCTGCAGAAGGACGGACGGGGAGCGACGCGATGAAGATCATGGTCTGGCATGTCCACGGTTCGTGGACCACCTCCTTCGTGCACGGGGGGCACGAATACCTGGTGCCGCTCACGCCTCACCGCGGCCCCGACGGGCGGGGCCGGGCGGAGACCTATCCCTGGCCGGACACCGTGCGGGAGGTGCCCCACGACCGGCTGGCCGCCGAGGACGTCGACCTGGTCGTCTACCAGCGCCCGCACGAGATCGAACTCGCCCGCGAATGGCTGGGCCGCGACGTGCCGGGCGTCTACGTCGAGCACAACACCCCCGCCGGGGACGTGCCGAAGACCCGCCACCCGCTGGCGGACCGGAACGACATCCCCCTCGTCCACGTCACCCACTTCAACGACCTCTTCTGGGACTCCGGCCGCGCGCCCACCCACGTCATCGAGCACGGCGTGGTGGACCCCGGCCACCTCTACAGCGGTGAACTGGCCCGCGCGGGGGTCGTCGTCAACGAGCCGATCAGGCGCTGGCGGGTGGCGGGCACCGACCTGCTGCCCACCTTCGCCACGGGCGCCCCGATCGACGTGTTCGGCATGCAGGTCGCGAACCTGCCCGCCAAACTCGGCCTCGACGGGGCGATGGAGGCCTTCGAGGACCTGCCGCAGAGCGCCATGCACGCCGAACTGGCCAGGCGCCGGGTCTACCTGCACCCCTACCGCTGGACCTCGCTCGGCCTGTCGCTGATCGAGGCCATGATGATCGGCATGCCGGTCGTCGCCCTCGCCACCACCGAGGCCGTGGAGGCCGTGCCGCCGGAGGCGGGGGTCGTCTCGACCAAGATCCCCTCACTGCTGCGGGCCCTCGACCGGTTCGCCAACGAACCGGAGCTCGCCGCCCAGGCCGGCAAGGCCGCCCGCGCCGCCGCGCTCGCCCGCTACAACCTCGACCGCTTCCACGCCGACTGGGACCGCCTCCTCGGCTCCATCGCCCCGAGCTGATCCGGCCGGGGTGGGCTTGATTGTTTACCGAGAACGGGGCACCGCGAGGGCGGGTGATCCGGCCGGGGTGGGAAAAGGCTCCTCATGATGCGCAACCTGGTGAACGGCGCCGTCGGCGGCGCGCTCGCGACGGCGGTGTACAGCGCGATGCTGATGGCGGCGGACAGGGCCGGCCTGCTGGAGGAGCCGCCGCCCCGGCGGTTCGCCCGGGTTGCCCTGCCGGGCCGTGGGAGCCGTCCCCGACCGGGTGAGAGCGTGCTCTCGACCATCGCGCACTACGCCTTCGGGTCGAGCTGCGGCACCGTGCTGGGCCTGCTGTCGGCGGGTCAGCGGGTGCCCGTCCCGATCGGCACGGCGTACGGGCTGCTGGTGTGGCACTTCGGCTGCCGGGGCCTCGCGCCGGCCATCGGCGCGTACCCGCCCCTGCCGAAGGACCGCCCGGGACGCCAGGCCACGCTGCTGGCGGGACACCTGCTGTGGGGCACCGCGCTCGTGCTCGCGCTCAACCGGCTGCGGGCCGAGAGGGCGCAGCTGACCACCGAACTCGCGCCCCGGCTGCGGGAGGAGGTCCGGCGCCCCGTCATCCCCGCCCCCGAGCCCGTCTCCGTACGCTGATCCGGGGGCGGCGATCACGTCCCCCGTCCTCGGGAAGAGAATGTCGTCGTGCGCTGTCATGTTTGTCGATCTGGATCAGCGCCGACGAACCGAGGAGAAACCGGATGAGCAAGCTGGACGAGAACGCCGTGGCGTTACTGCGGGAACCGATCCACGCCTGGGTGACGACCGTCAGGCCGGACGGATCGCTGCACAACACCGTGGTGTGGGTCACCGTCGACGGTGACGACGTCGTCTTCAACACCGCCGTGGGCCGGGCGAAGGAGCGGCACCTGCGCGGCAACCCCCAGGTGTCGGTCAGCGTGCTCGACCCCAACGACGCCTTCCGCTTCCTCAGCGTCTCCGGCACCGCCACGCTGGAGCTCGACGGCGCGGACACGGTCATCGACGGCCTGGCGAAGAAGTACCTCGGGGTGGACACCTATCCCTACCGCCAGCCGGGAGAGCAGCGCGTCACCGTACGCGTCGTTCCCGAGAAGGTCATCTCCAGCGCGGGCCGCTGACGGGGCGTCACCCGCCGGCGCGCAGGTAGGCGAGCACGGCGAGCACCCGGCGGTGGTCGTCCGCGTCCGGAGGCAGGTCGAGCTTGGCGAGGATGCTCGCGATGTGCTTGGCGACGGCCGCCTCGGAGACGAACAGCGCGCGGGCGATCGCGGCGTTGGACCGGCCCTCCGCGACGAGCGCGAGCACCTCGCGCTCGCGCGGGGAGAGCCGGGCCACCGGGTCACGGCGCCCGCGCAGCAACTGCCGGACGACCTCGGCGTCGATGACCGTGCCGCCGCCCGCGACCGTCGCCACCGCGCCGGCGAACTGGGTGACGTCGCCGACGCGGTCCTTCAGCAGGTAGCCCACGCCACCCCCGCCCGGGCGCTGGGTCTGGTCGAGCAGTTCGGCGGCGTAGGTCTGCTCGACGTACTGGCTGAGCACCAGCACGGCGAGGGACGGCCGCGCCGCCCGCAGTTCCAGCACCGCCCGCAGTCCCTCGTCGCTGAAGCCGGGCGGCATGCGCACGTCGGCGACGACGACGTCCGGGTCCTGCTCGGCGACCGCCGCGATCAGCGCGGGACCGTCGCCGACGGCCGCGACGACGTCGTGCCCGAACCGTTCGAGCAGGCCCGCGAGTCCCTCCCGGAGCAGCACCGAGTCTTCGGCGATCACCACGCGCATGGGATCACCACTCGCACGGGATCTCGGCCCGCACCGTGGTCGGGCCGCCGTACGGGCTCTCGACGGTGAGCGTGCCCCCGACGGCCGCCACCCGGTCGGCGAGCCCGGTCAGGCCGGTGCCGCGCGCCGGGTCCGCTCCCCCGTGCCCGTCGTCGGCGACCTCCAGCACGAGCCGCGCGCCGCGCAGCCGGCCGCGCACCGTGCAGGAGCCGGCCCCGCTGTGCTTGGCCACGTTCGCCAGCGCCTCGCAGGCGACGTAGTAGGCCGCCGCCTCCACCCGCTCGGGCAGCCGCCGGTCCAGCGCGACGTCCGCCCGCGCGGGCACCGGCGACCTCCCGGCGACGTCGCGTACGGCGGCGGGCAGGCCGCGATCGGCGAGCACCTGCGGATGGACTCCGCGGATCAGCTCGCGCAGTTCCCCGAGCGCCTGCCCGGCCAGCTCGCGCGCCTCGTCGAGCCGCAGGGCCGCGGGCGAGCCCGGCGGGAGGTCGAGCCCCGCCAGGCCCAGCTTCATCGACAGCGCGACCAGCCGTTGCTGCGCGCCGTCGTGCAGGTCGCGCTCGATGCGGCGGCGCTCGGCCTCGAAGGCGTCCACCAGCCGCGCCCGGGACCGCGCGATCTCCCGCGTCTCGGCCTCCTGCGGCAGCAGCATCGCCCGCGCCATCGCGGCCCGCGCGCCCGCCCACGCGCTGACCGTGTACGCCGCGACCGGCACCAGCAGCAGCCCGACGGCCGAGCCGGCGAAGGTCTCCGCCAGCGTCGCCTCCCCCTCGGGAGCGGTCGGCTGCACGACCGGAGAGAGGATCAGCACCACGGGCCCTCCGATCGCGGCCGCCGCCACCAGCAGGTCGACCCACCAGAGCGCGAACAGTCCCACGAGGGTGTGCCCCGCCTCCCGCCATCCCGGCCACCACCCGCCCGGCAGCCCGCGTAGGGGCTGCCGGTCCGCGTACCTCAGCCGCCACCGCTCGAACCGGGCCACCGGCGTGAGCAGCACGGCCGCCACCGCGAGGGACACCGGTACGGCCGCCGGACCACCCATCACCCGGACGGGCGTGAGGACGGCGGCGAAGGCGGAGCCGGGGACGAGCCCGGCCAGCAGGTACGCCAGGGACCTCCACGGCCAGGCCGAGGCGAGGAACCGCTGGGGCGGCCCGGCGAGCGCCTCCAACGCGGTCTGGGGCGCGAGAGCGGCGACGGCGGGGAAGGGGGCGGTCACGGCATCGACGCTAGCCGCCGGGCCCGCCGATGTCGGTAGTGCTGGGGATACCTCCGGTTCTCGTCCCAGCGCCAGTGCCTCGCGGGCTCGCCCCCGGTTGGCTCGGCTCCATGAGACGAACCGGCACGACACGAACCGGAACGACACAGACGACCGGGCAGGCGGTCCTGCTCGACTCGGTCCGCATGGTCCACGGCACCGGGCCGGGGGCGGTGACCGCTCTCGACGGCGTGAGCCTCGGCTTCGCCCAGGGGACCTTCACGGCCGTGATGGGGCCCTCGGGCTCGGGCAAGTCGACGCTGCTGCACTGCGCCGCCGGGCTCGACCGGCCGACGGACGGCATCGTCCTAATCGGCGGCGTCGACCTCGGCCCGCTCGGCGAGAAGGCGCTCACCCTGTTGCGCCGGGAACGGGTCGGCTTCGTGTTCCAGGAGCACAACCTCGTCGACGCGCTCACCGCCGAGGAGAACGTGGCGCTCCCCCTCCGCCTGGCCGGGCGCCGTCCCGGCCGGGACGAGGTGCGCGCGGCGCTCGCCGAGGTCGGCCTGGACCGGCGGGCCGGGCACCGGCCCGCCGAGCTCTCCGGCGGCGAGCGGCAGCGGGTGGCGATCGCCCGCACGCTGATCACCCGGCCCGCCGTGCTCTTCGCCGACGAACCGACGGGCGCGCTCGACCGCGCCGCGTCCCGCGTGGTCATGGAACTCCTGCGCGCGCTCGTGGACGCCCACGGGCAGACCGTCGTCATGGTCACGCACGACCCCGCCGCGGCGGCGTACGGCGACCGGGTCGTGCTGCTCGCCGACGGGCGGCTCGCCGGGGAACTGGACCGGTCGAGCGCCACCGAGATCGCCGCCCGTGTGGCGCTGCTGGAGGAGACGTGCTGAACCGTCCCCTCAACCGGCCCCTGAACCGGCCCCTGAACCGGCCGTTGAGTGTCTCCCTGCTCCGCGGCCGGTGGACCGGCCTCGCGGGCACGTTCGCCGCGCTCTGCCTCGGCGCCGCGATCCTCACCGCGAGCGCGCTGCTGCTGACGTCCGCGGGCCCGCGAGTGCCCGCGCGGTACGCCGCAGTGCCCCTTCTCGTGCGCGGCCCCGGCGTGCCCGGGGAGGAGAACGGCTTCGCCGAGAACCCGCCCTGGTCTCCCGGAACGACGGAGGCGCTGGTCCGCGCCCTGGCGTCGGTGCCCGGCGTCGCGGCGGTCCTCCCCTACCGCAGCGCCCCCGGGCCGTACGGCGCGGACGGGGTCCGCGTCATCGGGCTGCGCACCGAACCAGGAGCCGATCTTTCCGCCGTACGGGCGGCGGCCGGGCGTGCGGTGCGCGACGCCGGGGCCGGCGCGGCGCGGGTGCTCGCCGGGGAGGACAGGGCGGAGGCCGAGCCGGCCGCCGACGCGCGGACCCGGTGGATCGGCATGCAGGTGCTGACCGCGATGGCGCTGCTCGGCGGCTTCGTGTCGGTGTTCGTGGTCGCCTCCACGTTCGCGTTCCGGGTCGTCCAGCGCCGCCGGGAGTTCGGCCTGCTGCGGGTGGCCGGCGCGACCTCCCGTCAGGTGCGGCTGATCGTGTACGGCGAGGCGCTCACCGTGGGCGTCGTCGCGGCGGTGGCCGGGGCCCTGCTGGGCGCCGCCGTCGCGCCGGCCGTGGGCGGGGTGCTCGTCACGGCGGGCTTCGAGCCCGCGTCGTTCGACGTGCGCATCACCCCCCTGCCCCTGGCCGGCGCGGTCGCGGCCGGGATCGCGGCGGGCCTGCTCGGCGCGTGGTCCGCCTCGGGCCGGGCCGCCCGGGTCCGCCCGCTGGAGGCCCTGCGCGACCACACGGCGGGCGGCACGCCGATGACGCGCCTGCGGTGGATCACCGGCGTCGCGTCGGTCGCCGGCGGCCTGGCCCTGGCGGCGGCGAGCGCCTCCGCCCGGGAGGACGCCCTGGTGAACGACGTCCTGGTCGCCGCGATGGCGCTCATCATCGGGCTCACCCTGCTCTCACCGGTCACCCTCCCGCCGCTCGTGCGCGCCTTCGCGTGGCCGGTCTCGCGATCGGCCGTGGGCATGCTGGCCGGGCGGAACGCGCTGGCGGCCGTGCGGCGCACCGCCGCCACGGCGGCCCCGGTGCTGCTGACGGTGGGCTTCACCGTGCTCGTCACCGGGATGGTGCGCACGACCGCCGCGGCGTACGCCATGGGGAGCGCGGCCGCCGGCCAGGCGGAGGAGGACCGGCTCGTCTGGCTGTTCACGCTCCTGCTGGTGGGGGTCTCGGCCGGCTACTCCGGCCTGGCGATCGTCAACACGCAGGTGATGGCGGCGTCGGCACGCGTACGCGAGTTCGCCGTCCTGCGCCTGTCCGGAGCGACGCGGCGGCAGGTGATCGCGGCTACCGCGGCCGAGGCGGTGCTCGTCACCGGGATCGGCACCACGCTCGGGTTCGCGGTGGCCGTGCCCGCGCTGCTCGGGATGCGCGCCGGGCTGTCCCAGAAGGCCGGAGCGGCCGTCCCCCTGGTCATTCCCTGGCCGGCGGTCGCAGGGGTGGTGATCGCCTGTCTCGTCCTCGCGGCCGGCGCCGCCACCCTTTTCACATACGGCGCGATTTCCCCTCCGCGACCCCGATTCCCACGGTCCGGAAAAGCGGCGCGGGGCGCGGGCAAAGGAATGGCCAAGCATCGGCCCTGAGCTGGTAAGACTTGTGATCCTTTTTGTCCTGAGGCTCCCGATCTCGGATATGCCCCATACCCTTTTTGTACGGGCATTGCATTACGGGGAATCGGGGAGGGGTCATGGCTGGCAGGCGCATGCCTTTCCTTTTACGCCCGCGTTCGATCCAGGCGCGCATCGCCCTGATGAGCGCGGTCCTCTCCCTCACGGTTCTCACGGTGATCGGGGTGGGCCTGGACCTCGCGGTCCGGAACCGGATCCACTCGAACCTGTTCATCGACACCCAGCGGGTGGCCACCGAATGGATCGCCTCGATGGGCCCCGACGGCATCCCGAAGCCGCCCGCCGCGCCCGAGAACCTGGTGCAGCTCGTCGACTCGCGGAACCGGGTGATCACCGCCAGCCGGGGGGCGACCGGCAGACCGCCGCTGACCTCTCACATGCCCGGCGACCAGGACCGCCTGCAGTACCGGATCGAGTGCCGGGACGGGGAGCGGTGCGTCGTGGTCACCGCCGTACGGGTGCTGCCGGTGCAGACCCGGCTCTTCTGGAACGGCGAGCCGCACGCCGTCTACTCCGGGAAGGCCGAGCCGGCCCTCCTGGCGACGCGGCGGCTGGAACTGTTCATCGCGATCGGGGTGTTGCTCATGACGGCCGGCTGGACGTGGGCGAGCTGGCGTGCGGCGGGGCGCACACTGCGTCCCGTCCGGGAGATCCGCGAGAAGGTCGAAGAGATCACCGTGTGCGACCTCAGCCTGCGGGTGCCGCAGCCGCGCGGCCGCGACGAGATCGCCGAGCTGGCCCGGGCCTCCAACAACCTGCTCGAACACCTCGACTCCTCGGTGCGCCAGCAGCGGCACTTCGCCTCGATGGTCTCCCACGAGCTGCGGACCCCCCTGGCCGGGCTGCGGACGCAGCTGGAGGAGGCCCTGCTCTACCGCGACGACACCGATCCGTACGAGACCCTGCGCACGGCGGTGCGCACCACGGAGCGCTGCCAGGCGATCATCAACGAGATGCTCGCGGTGGCCCGCGTCCGCACGGCCGCGGCGGCCGAGCCCGAGCCGGTCGACCTCGGGACGCTCGCGCGGGAGGAGGCCGCCGCCCGTACGGACGGGGTGCCCGTGCGCGCCGAGATCAGGGACGACGTGACCGTCCTCGGCAACCGGGTCCAGCTGTGCGGCGTGCTGACCAACCTGCTGGTCAACGCCCAGCGGCACGCGCACAGCGAGGTGGAGGTCAGCGTCGAGCGGGCCGGGGACGAGGCGGTCGTGACCGTGCTCGACGACGGCGACGGCATCGCGCCGGAGGACCGCGAGCGGGTCTTCGAGCCGTTCGTCCGGCTGAAGGACGGGCGCCGCCGCGACCCCAAGGGCACCGGGCTGGGCCTCGCCCTCTGCCGCGTCACGGCGGACGCACACCACGGCACGCTCCGCGTCGAGGACTCCCCGCGCGGCGCCCGCTTCGTCCTGCGCCTGCCGCTGTCCGCGGCAGTCCCGGCCGCCGCGGGTCGCCGGCTCAACTGTTGACGATCGGCACGGCGGCGAGGGTCAGCGCGAAGTCGCCTCCGCTGTCGGTGTACCAGCGGGCGACCGCGAACCCGGCCCGGGACAGCTCGCCGAGCAGGCCCTCCCTGCGGAACTTGGCGCTGATCTCCGTACGCAGCTCCTCCCCCGCGCCGAAGGCGGCGGTCAGGCCGAGCGCCCTGATCGGGACCTCCATCGGCCGGGCCGCCCGCAGCCGCATCTCGATCCACTCGTCGTCCTCGTCGTAGAGCGCGACGTGCTCGAACGCCTCCGGCTCGAAGGCGGCGTCCAGCTCCCGGTTGATCACGCGGAGCACGTTGCGGTTGAACGCGGCCGTGACGCCCCGCGGGTCGTCGTACGCCGCGACCAGCCGGGCGGGGTCCTTCACCAGGTCGGCGCCGAGGAGCAGGGTGTCCCCCGGCCGCATCGTGGCGCGCAGCTCCTTGAGGAACACCTCCCGGGCGACGGGCGTGAGGTTGCCGATCGTGCCGCCGAGGAACGCGACCAGCCGCCTGCCCGTCCTCGGCAGCAGGGCGAGGTGCCGCTCGAAGTCGGCGCGCACCGGCCGCACGTCCAGGCCGCGATAGCGTACGGCGAGCCGCTCCGCCGCGGCCTCCAGCGTGACGGCGTCCACGTCGACCGGGACGTAGGCCCGGAGCGTCCCAGCGGCGGCCAGCGCGTCGAGCAGGAGCACGGTCTTCTCGCTGGTGCCCGAGCCCAGTTCGACGAGTGTGTCGGCGCGGCTGAGCGCCGCGACGTCGACGGCCCGGCGGCGCAGGATCTCCAGCTCGCACCGGGTGGGATAGTACTCGGCCAGCCGGGTGATCCGGGCGAACAGCTCGCTTCCGGCCGCGTCGTAGAACCACTTGGGCGGCAGCCACTTGGGTGTGGAGGTGAACCCGGCGCGCACGTCGCTCTCCAGAGCCTGGCGCAGGTAGTCGCCGCCGAGGTGATCGATCATGCTCATGACATGGGCCGCCTCTCAGTCAGTGGCCGTCGGATGGGTGTCAGATGGGTGTCACCGCCACGCCGTCGGGGGAGGCGAGCAGCAGGCTGCGGTCGGGCACGGCCCGCCATCCGGGCCGGTCGTCCAGCGGCTCGCTGGACACGAGCACTCCCTCCTCCAGATGGGTGAACAGGGTGTCGCCCCAGGTGACGGCCGCCACCTCCGCGCCGCCGGTGACGAGCAGGTTGAGCCGCGCGTGCCGGTCCCCCTCCGCTGCCTCGCGCACGACGAGGGACAGCGCGTCGGCGAGCGGCACGCCGTCGCGGAGGCGGGCGAACACCGCCGAGGCGAGCCACGCCGAGTCGCACGCGCTCTCCGGGTCGGCGTCCAGGCCGGTCACGAGGGGCCGGACGGCCTCCCGCCGGACCCTGCCGTTGTGGCTGAGCAGCCAGCGCCCGTCGGCGAACGGCGCGGTCGCCGTCTCCTCGACCGGCATGCCGGTCGTGGCCGACCGGACCGCCGCGAGCAGGCACGACGAGCGCGCCGCCGCGGCGAGACCGGGCATGTTGGCGTCCGCCCAGATCGGCACCGCCCGGCGGTAGCGGACCGGCCCCGGCAGAGCCGCGTCGTACCACCCGAACCCGAACCCGTCGGCGTTCACGGTGCCGTACCTCTGCAGGCGCGGCGCGTACGACTGGCGCAGCAGGCCGTGCTCGGGGTCGCTGACGAGCGAGGCCAGGGACCGCGGCGGCCCCAGCCACGCCGCGTGGCGGCACACCGGCTAGTCCTCGGATCGCGCGCAGCGGAACCCGGCGAAGATCTGCCTGCGGATCGGGAGGTCCCAGTTGCGGAAGGTCGTCCGCACCGCCGAGGGATGGGTCGCCCACGAGCCGCCGCGCAGCACCCGGTAGGTCTCCCCGAAGAAGACCTCGCTGTACTCCTTGTATGGGAAGCTCCGGAAGCCCGGGTAGGGCTGGAACCAGGAGTCCGTCCACTCCCAGACGTCGCCGACGAGCTGTTCGACGCCGTACGGGCTCGCTCCCTTGGGGTACGCCCCGACCGGCGCGGGCCGCGCGGCCCGGTGTCCCAGGTTCGCCCGGTAAGCGAGGTCGGCGGGCCCGGCGTCGCCCCAGGGATACTCGCGGCCCCCGCACGCCTTCTCCCACTCGGCCTCGGTCGGCAGCCGCCTGCCCGCCCACCGGGCGTACGCGTCGGCCTCGTACCACGAGACGTGCTGGACCGGCTCGTCCGGCGGCACCGGCTCCTCCCGGCCGAAGCGGAGACGCCACCAGGTGTCGCCGTCCCTCGTCCAGAACAGCGGGGCGTCCACGCCGGTCCGCTCGACCCACTCCCAGCCCTGCGGCAGCCACCAGCGCGGGTCGCGGTAGCCGCCGTCCTCGACGAACCGCAGGTACGCCCCGCAGGTGACGGGGTGACGGTCGATCCAGAAGCCCGGCAGGTGCCGCCGGTGCGCCGGGCGTTCGTTGTCGTACGCCCAGGCCACCGTGTCCGTGCCCATGCTGAAGATCCCGGCGGGGATGTGGACCTCGGGATCGGCGGCCGGAGCGCCGCCGGGCGGCAGCTCGCCGTCGCGCACCAGCCCCGGCCGCCGGGACAGCTGCAGCGTGGCCAGCATCGTCTCGTCGTGCTGGTGCTCGTGCTGCAGGACCAGCCCGAAGACGAAGCCGCCGGCCCGCAGCGGGTCGGGGTCGGCCGGGTCCAGCCGGTCGAGGACGTCGAGCACCCGGCCGCGTACGCCCGAGATGTACTTCCTGGCCTCGGCGGGGGTGAGCAGCGGCAGCGAGGGCCGGTCCGCGCGCGGATATTTGAACGCGTCGTAGAGGTGGTCGATCTCCGGGCGCAGCGGCTCGATGCCGCCGACCTCCCGGAGCACCCACAGCTCCTCGTAGTTGCCGACGTGGGCGAGGTCCCAGACCAGCGGCGACATGAGCGACGAGTGCTGACGCGTCAGCACGTCGTCGTCGGCGTCGGTGCAGGCGAGGGACCGCTCCCGCACGGCGGCGAGCTCGGCCGCGATCCTGTCCTTCAGACCGGTCATGCCGATGTCGAGTTCGGTCACGCGAACATCTCCTCCATCCGGTCGGCGGCCGGCGGGCGGCCGGATTCGATGTGCCGGGAGGCGAACGCGCGGACCCGGGCGACCAGCCGGGGCCCGGCCCCGAGCCGGGGCAGGGCCTCGGCGGCGGCGCGGAAGCAGACGGAGGCGCAGCGGCGCAGGGCGGAGTCGGTGAGCCCCAGGCGAGCGGCGTCCGTCCAGCGGCCGGCGAGCGGCCGGGCGGCCTCCAGGGCGGTCGCCGCGGCCTGGTCGTCGGTCACGAGCGCGTGGACGACGGCCACGCACACGGGCCATCCGGCGGGCCCCTGCGCGTCGAGGTAGCGCACCTCCAGCCAGCCGCGGGGACGCACCGGCGGGAAGAGCGTGGTGGCGTGATAGGCGATGTCGGCCTCACCCGCGGGCCGCCCGGCCACCCGGGCGAAGTCGCGGAACGGCGAGCCGTCAAGGACGGGCCGGCAGGCGTCGCCCTCCCGGACCATCATGAGACGCGCGTCGAGGAGGTAGCGCGCCCAGTCGTCCGCCGGGTCGCCGCCGCCGTCCAGGCGTTGTGCGACCGGGGCGGTCCTGGTCGGATCGAGACGGCTCCACACCGCCTGGCGCCCGGAGGCCCACCCACCGGCGGGCGAGTTGGCGAAGGCGGCCACGAGCACCGGGCCGAGCACGTGGGCGCGTTCCCAGCGAGCCCGCGGATCGTCGCCGAAGTCGAGGTTGACCTGGATCGAGGCCGTCGAGCACATCATCGCCGGTCCGTGCGGGCGGCCCAGGAAGGCGTCCATCGCCTCGTACCTCGGCTCGGTCAGCTGCCGGACGGGCGGGCGGAGCACGTCGAGGCCGCGGTTGCCCAGCCGCAGCCCGGCCCGGGCGAGCGCGAGCCGTACGGCCTCGACGTCGGCGGTGAGCTGGGTGATCGCGGCGGGCAGGACGTCCGGCGGGGCGGACAGTTCGAGCTGACCGCCCGGCTCGAAGGTCACCTTGCTGCCGCCCGGGAGCGGCGGGAGCGCGTCCTCGATCCTGGCGACGGGGACCGGCCTCGCCCGGTCCATCGCGTCGAACACCAGGAACTCCAGCTCGACGCCCAACCGGCTCGACGTGGCTCCGCGGAAGCAGTCCCGAGCGTACCCCTGCACGTCGGTCATCCGCCCCCCTCGCCTCACACGACCCGCCTCACACGACTCGGTGGTGCCGAGTCAACTTTCCCCGTAAATGCCTCTTTCAACCTGAGAACCGGCCAAACAGGGAGTCGACCGGGGTCACGCGGAGGTCGTGGCCCACTCCTCGTCCCGCATCCGGATCATCGAGACGCCCACGACGCCGAAGACCACGAGCAGGATGACCGGGCCGCCGAGCCCCAGGACGAGGTTCCAGGCGCTCGCGCCGAACAGCCAGACGACGATCCCGGCCAGCACTCCGGCGGGGAACCACCATCCCGCCCGGCCCGCCCGGGCGTACGCGACGGCGACGAGGACGAGCCCGAGGAAGCTTCCGATCAGGCCGGGCATCTGCCAGGCGGCGATCATCGCGGGCTGCGCCGCGTCCTGCATGAGCTTCTCCGCCTGCGCCGGCGGCAGCATCTGGTACGCCACGATGTCGAAGAAGTCGGAGATCATGAGCGCCGAGAAGTTGATCAGGCCGAGGACCGCGATCACCCCGGCGATGTGGGCGAGCACCACGCCCTTCCGGCGGACGAGGTGGACGAGGCCGATCACACCGGGGACCCACAGGATCCACGCGTAGTGCAGGAGGGTCGCGCTGACGCCCACGGCGCCCGGGTTGTGCGCGTACACCAGGGGGTCCTCGACCCCCGGCTCGGACGGGTCGGCGGCCATGCCGAGGAGCAGGCAGAGCGGCGCGAGGACGAGGCTGGCGCCCGCCGCGACGCGGCGGAAGGAGTTCGCGTTGGTAAGCATGCGGAGGACCGTACGGAGCGCACCCGGGACCCGTCGTCAAAGCACTCTTTGACCCTCTGTCCCCCTATAGGGGGATTTTCGGCGAGCTTCAGGCGGACGTGGAACGGTACACGGCGGGGTTACCCTCTGCTCATGCTCCACCGCCGTCCCCCCACAACCGTCGACTGGCTCGTCGCGGTGGTCGTGGGCCTGTTCGCGGTCGCCGAGGAGGTCAGCGGGCGCACGGCAGCCCCCTCGCGCGGCCATCTGTCCCTCTGGATCGCCGCCGGGCTCATCGCCGCCGCAGGCGTGCTGTTCCGGCGTCACGCCCCCTTCGCGATCCTCGCCGTCTACTCCGCCGCCAACGTCGCGCTGCTCGTCCTGACCCCCCAGATGGCGGCGGCCTGGCAGTTCTACACCCAGCTCGTGCTGTTGTTCACGCTCCTGTCGGAGGTCCGGCCGCGCGGCGTCAAGGCCGTGTGCGGCCTCGGCGCGACCGCTGCGTTCGTGGCCGCCATGCTGGCCGCCTCGTCCCCGCCGTCCGGCCCGGGCGACGTCGCCGTCGCGCTGGTCATGTGCGCGATCGCGGCCGGCGCGGGCCTCGCCGTACGCCGGCACCGCGCGCTCGCCGAGCAGGCCGCCGAGCGCGGCGAACTGCTGGCCCGTGAGGCGGTGGCGGAGGAGCGCGCCCGCATAGCGCGCGAGCTGCACGACATCGTCGCCCACAGCGTCAGCGTGATGACCATGCAGACCGGTGGCGTACGGCTCATGCTGCGCGAGGACCAGGAACGCGAGCGGCAGGTGCTCACCTCCGTCGAGGAGACCGGCCGGGGCGCCGTGGACGAGCTGCGCCGGATGCTCGGCCTGCTGCGCGGATCGCCGGCCGAGGTCCCGGGGCCGCGGGCCGGCCTCGACGGGCTGCGGGACCTGCTGGACCAGGTCCGGGCCGCCGGGCTCGACGTGACCCTGGAGGTGCGGGGCGATCCGGTGCCGCTGCCCGCGGGTCTCGACCTGTCGGCCTACCGCATCGTGCAGGAGGCGCTGACCAACACGCTCAAGCACGCCGGCGCGACCCGGGCGGAGGTGACCGTCGCCTACACCCCGCGGGAGCTGCGCCTCGACGTCGTGGACCACGGCCCCCGCGAGGGGCGTGCCCGGCCTGCCACGCGCGGGAGCGGGCACGGGCTCATCGGCATGCGGGAGCGGGCCGCGCTGTTCCGCGGCACACTCACCGCGGCGCCGCTCCCCTCGGGCGGCTTCGGCGTCCGGGCGGTGCTGCCGCTGTGAGCGGGGGTTTGGTCGGGATCCTGATCGCCGACGACCAGGCGATGGTCCGGGCCGGGCTGCGCCTGGTCATCGGAACACAGCCGGACCTCGCCGTGCTGGACGAGGCGTCCGACGGCGAGCGCGCCGTCGAGCTGGCCCGGAGCCTGCGGCCCGACGTGGTGCTGCTCGACATCGCCATGCCGCGCCTTGACGGCCTGGAGGCGGCCCGGCGGATCCTCGCCTTCCCGGAGCCGCCACGGGTGATCATGCTGACGACGTACGACACCGACGAGAACCTCGACCACGCCCTGCGCTCGGGGGTGAGCGGCTTCCTGCTCAAGGTCTCGCCGCCCGAGCACCTGTTCGCCGCGATCCGCAGCGCGGCGCGCGGAGAGGTCCTGCTCGACCCCGCCGTGACCGAGCGGGTCGTCGACGCCTACCGGCGCGCGGGGCCCGCCCCGGCGCCCGGCGACTCGGGGCTGACGGCCCGGGAGGAGCAGGTGCTGCGCCTGGTCGCGCGGGGGCTGTCGAACGGCGAGATCGCGGCCACGCTGTCGATCGCCGAGGCCACGGTGAGCACGCACATCAACCGGCTGCTCGCCAAGCTGGGCCTGCGCGACCGCGCCCAGGCCGTACGGCACGCCTACGAGTCGGGTCTGGTCCGCCCAGGGGACACCGGTGCCTGAGCCGTTGACGCGCTCCCCAGCCTGAAGGCCGGGGATTCAACCCGTGCCGCGCGTGCGGCACCTCTGTGGCTTCCTGTTTCATCAGGTCCTGCCCTCCGCTAAGCGGCTGGTCTTACGGTCCCTCCGCAGGCGTTTAGCCTGTCCGCCCGTCCGGCGGCCAGGATGTTGCGGGCCGCGTTGACGTCCCGGTCGTTGATCGCCCCGCATGGGCACTCCCACGAGCGGACGTTCAACGGCATCGACTCGGTCAGTGCCCCACACTCCGAGCACAACTTCGAACTGGGGAACCACCGGTCGATCTTGGCGAAGTGGCGCGTGTCGGCCACACGAGCATGCGCCTTGGCAACCTTCACGACGGCTTTCTTGCGGTTGTTCGATCCCTTGGCCTTCCGGTTGAGATCCTGCTGTGCCTTACGCAGACGTCGCTCGGCTCTGCGCAGGAAACGCGGATTGTCCACCTTGCGGCCGTCGGAGGTGACTGCGAAGTGGGACAGGCCCAGATCGATCCCCACGTCGGCGGCCGACTCCGGGAGCGGGACATCGCTGGTGGCGACGACGAACGAGGCGAAGTACCTACCGGCTGCGTCCTTGACCACCGTCACACTGGACGGTTCAGCGGGCAGGCCCCGTGACCAGCGGACCGGATCTTCGGCAGGCGCAGCTTCCCTCAGGGAGTGATGGAGAAGCGGGCGTTGCGAGTGAAGCGGATCGCCTGCCGGTTGTCTTTGCGGGATCGGAAGCGGGGCGGAGCGACTTTGGGTCCCTTCCGCTCACCGGTGACCGAGGCGAAGAAGTTCCGGTAGGCGGTGTTGAGGTCCGCCAGCGCCTGCTGTAAGACCACGGCGGACACCTCACCCAACCAGGCGCGATCGGGGGTCTTCTTAGCCTGCGTGATGACCCGCTTGGACAACTCCCCGTCGGAGATGTACGGCACGCCTTGTTCCCTGGCTTCCTGCCGTGCGTGCAGCCCGTCGTTGAACACCACCCGCGCGCACCCGAACGCCCGTGCCAGCGCGGCACGTTGACCAGGCGTCGGGTAGAGGCGGAAGTTGTACCTGAGCTGCACCCCATGATCTTACATTGAGTGAGTGATCGATCACAGTGAGGCGTCAGAACCAGTGGGCGCTATGTTGTCGTCCTGCATCTCACGTGGATCTGGACACCGATCCACCTTGACGGCGAATCAGCTATCCCTACCCCGCTACGCGGGAGAGTCCGCTTCACCCCCGGCCAGAAGTGAGGGCCGGGCACCGCGGACGAATTGGGTAGCGTAGGTGCCCATGACAGCTATCGACTCCACCTCTGGTGCGTACGGCATCGGCCTGGCCACGATCGCCGCGGACGGCACCGTGCTCGACACCTGGTTCCCCTTCCCGGCGCTGGGCGAGCCCCCGGCCGTGGGCACCGAGCCGATCTCCCACGAGGACCTGGGCGAGGGCATGGCGGAGCTCGTCGGCCCCGACCCCGCCCGCGGCGTCGAGGTCGAGGCCGTGCGCACCGGCATCGCCGACCTGTCGGCCCCGCCGTCCGACGCGCACGACGCGTACCTGCGCCTGCACCTGCTGTCCCACCGCCTGGTCCGGCCGCGCGCGCTCAACCTCGACGGGATCTTCGGGCTGCTGGCCAACGTCGTGTGGACCAACCACGGCCCGTGCCGGGTTGAGGGCTTCGAGGAGGTGCGGCTGCGCCTGCGGGCCCGCGGCCCGGTGACGGTGTACGGCGTGGACAAGTTCCCCCGGATGGTCGACTACGTGCTGCCCGCGGGAGTGCGCATCGCCGACGCCGACCGCGTACGGCTCGGCGCGCACCTGGCGAGCGGCACCACCGTCATGCACGAGGGCTTCGTCAACTACAACGCGGGCACGCTCGGCGCCTCGATGGTGGAGGGCCGGATCTCCGCCGGGGTCGTCGTGGGCGACGGCTCCGACGTGGGCGGCGGCGCCTCGATCATGGGGACGCTGTCCGGCGGCGGCAAGGAGGTCATCTCGATCGGCGAGCGGTGCCTGCTCGGGGCCAACTCCGGCGTCGGCATCTCGCTGGGCGACGACTGCGTGGTGGAGGCCGGGCTGTACGTCACGGCGGGCACCAAGGTCGCCCTCCCGGACGGGCAGGTCGTGAAGGCCAGGGAGCTGTCGGGCAAGTCGGGCCTGCTGCTGCGCCGCAACTCGACGACCGGGGCCGTCGAGGCGGTGGCCAGGGACAGCAGGGGCATCGAGCTCAACGCCGCGCTGCACGCCAACGACTGATCTCTCCTGCCGAGCCCGCCCTACTGAGCCGCACCCTGAGATGACCCTGAGTTGGCCCTGAACTTGGCCTTCGGCCCTGTGAGCGGGGGGAGTGCGGCCCGTACCGTGAAGGCATGGGACGCATTCTCCTCATCGCAGCAGCCGTCGTCGTCGGGTTCTTCCTTCTCGGCTCCGTGATCGGGCTCATCTTCGGCGCGCTGAAGTGGGTCCTGATCATCGGCGCGATCGCCCTGATCGTGTCGGTCGTGTTCAAGCTCACCCGGAGCAGCGGGTCGAGCCACTACACCTGACCGAGCCCGGTACGCACAAGCAGGACACACAAGCAGGACAAGCAAAAGGGGCGGGCCCCGTCGCGATCGCGACGGGGCCCGCCTTCTTGTGCGCCTACGCGGTTCCTCGGGTTACGAGAGCGGCGGGTAGGCGTTCTGCATGAGCTGCTGGAACTGGGCGGAGAACCAGTGGCCCGAGACCGGGGCGCCGCCGAGGGCACCGGACATGTTGTTGCCGTTCAGCGAGTTACCCGTGTAGGTCGGGTCACACATCCGGTCGAAGCCCTTGCCCTCGTTGTTGTCGATGGCGGAGCTGGAGCCGTCGGACTCACCCGGGGGCTTGATCCAGACGTAGGCGTCGAGACCGGCGACGGGGTTCGCCCTCGGCCGCTCACCCATGCCGGCGCCGGACTGGTTGCACCAGTTGCCGGCGTGGATCCGGCGGTCGACGCGGGACTCGTTGACGAAGGTGTCCACGTTGGTGGACGTGCTCGGGCCCGTCGGACGGGCCGAGCCGCCCCAGCCGTTGCGGGAGGTGTCGATCAGCATGCCCAGCGTGTTCGGGAAGCCCTTCGCCACCAGGGCGTTGCGGAGACCGACCGCGAAGGACTGCTCGTCCACGTAGTAGTTCCAGTCGACCCACTTGGACTGACGCACCGACTGGCCGTTCACCGAGGTGTTGATGGTGAAGTACGGCTCGACCGTCGCGCCGAAGTTGGCGGTGTTCACGATGAAGCCGTCGACGCTGTTCACGCCCGCGGTGGTCCCGGACGCGACCTGGTGGAAGAGGTTCACCACCGGGCCGAAGTTGGTGTCCCATCCGAGCCAGGCGTGGTGCGCCGCGTCGACGTAGGTGTAGACGTTCCGGATCGCGTGCAGCTTGTTCAGCGCGTACTGCACACCCTGGACGTAGGCGCCGGAGGACTGGGCCTCCTGGCACGCCTGGAAGTTGCTGACGTTGGTGATCAGGTTCGGCAGCGAGTCGGGCTCGACGACCGTCACGATGCGGAGGTTGGAGTACTTCGAGTCCGCCATGATCCCGGCGATCACGTCGATGTACTCGGTCTTGTACCGCGCGAGACCGTTGTTCGCGATCTTCAGCTCACCGTTGGAGGAGAGCGCCGAGCAGTCACGGTTCGGCAGGTCGTAGATGACGACCTGGATCGTGAGAGGCGCGCTGCCGTTGGCCGCGTCCTGCTTGACCGCCTCGTCGAGGTGGTCACGCAGGCCCATGCTGTTGTTGCCGGCCGAGCCGGAGCTGATCGCGGCGATACGGTCAAGCCAGACCGCCGTGGAGAGGTTGGCCACCCGCGAGCCGCCCGGCTCGGACTTCGCGCTGGCCGACCAGTCCGGGTTCACGTAACCCGTGGCGCCGGCGTACGGGTTGTCCACGTGGGTCCCGGGCGGCGGCGGCGAGTACGACGGCGACTGGGACGGGGACTGCGAAGGCGACTGGGAGGGCGACTGAGACGGGGACTGAGACGGCGACTGCGAAGGCGACTGGGAGGGCGACTGCGAAGGCGACCGCGACGGCGACTGAGACGGGGACTGAGACGGCGACTGCGGGGTGCCGTTGCAGCTCACGCCGTTGATCTTGAAGTCGGTCGGCGACGGGTTGCTGCTGGTCCAGGTGCCGTTGAAGCCGAGGCTCGTGGAGGCGCCGGTCGCGAGCGACTTGTTCCAGTCGAGCGCGGTCGCCGTCACGTTGCTGCCCGACTGGCTCCAGTTGGCCGACCAGCCCTGGGCGACCTTCTGGCCGCTGTTCGGGAAGGTGAACGTGAGCGTCCAGTTGCTGAGCGCGTCGCCCAGGTTCTGGACGGTCAGGTTGGCGGACATGCCGCCCTGCCACTGACTGGCGGAGTAGGTGACTTTGCAGGAGACCGCGGCACTCGCCGAAGTGGCGGTGGCCACGGCCGCCGTGGAGCCGATCGCGAGCACGGCCGCCGCGACCAGGCCGCGGCGCACCGTGGAGCTCACGGCTCCCGGTCGGGGGGTGGATCTCATTGGGAAGGTCCTCCTGGCGGTGGTTGCTGCGCTTGGGAGCGCTCCCACGAACCATAGGCACCACCCCCGGCGGCGTACAGAGACCCGTCAAGACCCACACCGCCACGAATAGGCCACCCGGCGTGTACCGGCCGCCCGAACAGGGCATCCATGGTGACGTTACGCCCGAAGACGCCTGCGTGTTACGTGAAAGTTTCACCCATTCATCCGCGAAACACGTGGCCAGGGCCCTGCGGCGCGTCAACCGGGACCCCTCGGCGTTCCGCCGGGCCGGACGCCGCCGGACGCGAACCTGACCTGGTCACGAGGGGACGGGGTCCGGCGGGTAGCATCCGTGAGTCACACATATCGCGAATGGGGATCGTCATGACCGTCAAAGTGACCGTCACCGGTGCGGCCGGCCAGATCGGTTACGCGCTGCTGTTCCGCGTCGCCTCGGGCCAGCTTCTCGGGGCCGACACCCCGGTGAAGCTCAGCCTCCTGGAGATCCCGCAGGCCGTGAAGGCGGCCGAGGGCACGGCGATGGAGCTCGACGACTGCGCGTTCCCGCTGCTGCGCGGCATCGAGATCTCCGACGACCCGGCCAAGGCCTTCGACGGCGCCAACGTCGCGCTGCTCGTCGGCGCCCGGCCCCGTACGAAGGGCATGGAGCGCGGCGACCTGCTGGAGGCCAACGGCGGGATCTTCGGCCCGCAGGGCAGGGCCATCAACGACAACGCCGCCGACGACATCCGCGTGCTCGTCGTGGGCAACCCGGCCAACACCAACGCGCTGATCGCACGGTCCGCCGCTCCCGACGTGCCGGCCGAGCGGTTCACCGCGATGACCCGCCTCGACCACAACCGCGCGCTGTCGCAGCTCGCCGGCAAGCTGAGCGTGCCGGTGACCGAGATCAGCAAGATGACGATCTGGGGCAACCACAGCGCGACGCAGTACCCGGACCTCTTCCACACCGAGGTCGGCGGCAAGGTCGCGGCCGAGCTCGTCGAGGAGGAGTGGCTGCGCGACACCTTTATCCCGACCGTCGCCAAGCGCGGCGCGGCGATCATCGAGGCGCGCGGTGCGTCCTCGGCCGCGTCCGCCGCCAACGCGGCGATCGACCACGTGCACGACTGGGTGAACGGCACGCCCGAGGGCGACTGGACCTCCGCCGCGGTGCCGTCCGACGGCTCGTACGGCGTGCCGGAGGGCCTCATCTCGTCCTTCCCCGTCGTGTCCAGGAACGGCCGCTGGGAGATCGTCCAGGGCCTGGAGATCGACGCGTTCTCCCGGGAGCGGATCGACGCCTCGGTCGGCGAGCTGGTGGAGGAGCGCGACGCCGTCAAGGCGCTCGGCCTCATCTGACAGACCTCATCTGACACACCGCGTGAGGCGGGGGCGGGCCGGTCACGGCCCGCCCCCGCACGTTTTTCCCGGCATTACCGTGCATCGGGTGCGCTGTGGCCTTCCGCGGGCAGTGGACGGGCATGACTGCAGACGGCGCCTACGACGTTGTGGTGCTCGGCATGGGACCCGGCGGCGAGGGCGTCGCGGGACGGCTGGCGGAGGCCGGGCTCGGCGTGGCCGCCGTGGAGGCCGGTCTGATCGGGGGCGAGTGCGCCTACTGGGGCTGTGTCCCCTCGAAGATGATGGTGCGCGCGGCCGGCCTGCTGGCCGAGGCCCGTCGCGTGCCCGGCGTGGCCGGGTCGGTCCGGGTGACCCCGGCGTGGGCCCCGGTGATCGACCGGATCACCGGTGAGGGCACCGACGACTGGAGCGACGCCGACAAGGCCGAGCACTTCGAGAGCGCCGGGGTCGAGGTCGTCCGCGGCCGCGGCCGGATCACCGGCCCGCGCGAGGTGACCGTGAACGGCCGCCGGCTGCGCGCCCGCCGGGGGATCGTCGTCGCCACCGGCACCACTCCCGCCGTTCCGCCGATCGACGGCCTGGAGGGCACGCCGTACTGGACCAACCGGGACGCCGTCGTGGCGCGGCGGGTGCCCGAGTCGCTGATCGTGCTCGGCGGCGGACCGGTCGGCTGCGAGCTCGCCCAGGTCTTCGCCCGGTTCGGCGCCCGGGTCACGATCGTGGAGGGCGCCGGCCGCCTGCTGCCCCGCGAGGAGCCGGAGGCGGGCGCGCTGCTGGCCCGCGTGTTCGCCGGGGAACGCGTCGAGACGCGCATCGGGGTCGCCGTCGAGCGGGTGCGGCACGACGGCGACGGCTTCACACTGACGCTCGGCGACGGCCGGACCCTGCGCGCCGAGCACCTGCTGGTGGCCACCGGGCGCGACATCGACCTCGCGGCGATCGGCGCCGGGAACGCCGGCCTGGACGAGAAGGCCCGCTTCGTCGAGGTGGACGAGCGGATGCGGGCCGCCGACGGCGTCTGGGCGGTGGGCGACGTGACCGGCCGCGGAGCCTACACGCACGTCGCCGTCTACCAGGGCAGGATCGCCGCCCGCGACATCCTCGGCGAGGGCGGGCCCGCCGCCGACTACCGCGCGGTGCCGCGCGTCACGTTCACCGACCCGGAGGTGGGCGCGGTCGGCCTGACCGAGCGGGAGGCCCGGGAGGCCGGCGTCGAGGTGCGGGTGGGGTTCGCCGCCCTCGGCGACTCGGCCCGGGGCTGGATCCACGGGCCCGGGCACGAGGGCCTGGTCAAGCTGGTCGAGGACGCGCGGCGCGGGGTGCTCGTCGGCGCCACCAGCAGCGGGCCGGCGGGCGGCGAGGTCCTCGGCGCGCTCGTGGTGGCGGTGCAGAACGAGATCCCCACCGCGCGGCTGCGGCACATGATGTACGCGTATCCGACCTTCCACCGTGCCGTCGAGGACGCGCTGGAGACCCTCGACCACCGGCAGGCCGATATCAACACGTGACAGAACCGGCCGGGTCCAGGGCGGATCCAATGCATGACATCCCAGAGAGGAGATGATCATGCAGCACCCCACCCGGCCGATCACACGGGGACTGACCGGCCTCGCCCTGACCACGCTGACGATGCTGACCGTGCTGGCCGTTCCGGCACTGACCGTCCCGGCGGCCGCGCACGCACGGGCCTCCCACCACATGATCCGCTACGCGTCGGTGGACTCCTGCCCGCGCAGGGACGGCACCACCACGCCCTGCCACACCTGGCGGCTGGACCTGCTCGACGGCAGGCGGGTCGCGCTCAAGGACGCCATGCTGTGGCCGCTGACCGCCAAGGGCAGGCCCGACAGGACCAACAGCGCCCCGCTCACCGTGAGCGGCGACGGCGAGTCGGTGTCCTACTTCCGCAGGTCCGACCACCGGCTCGTCGTACGCGAGTTCCACGGGGATCGGAGCGCGGTCCGCGTGATGCCGCGGAATCCGCTGCCGCGCGGCGTCGGCATGAACGAGGCCTGGCTGAAGCTCTCCCAGGACGGCGACCGCCTGGCCCTCGGCTACACCACGAAGGACGGCCGCACCCGGGTGCGCCTGTTCGACGTGGCGCGGGCGAGCGCGACCGGCACCACCCCGGAGACGGACGCGTTCTCCGGCTTCAGCGGGGACGGCTCGGCCGTCCTCCTGCAGCGGGCCGGCGACGCGAACACCATCGGGCTGTCCGTCCACGACGACACGGGCGCCGAGCTGGCCGCCGCCGTCCCGCCCCAGATCGTGGCCAACAACGGCCCGTGGGCGTTGTCCGCCGACGACCGCACGGTCGCCTTCGTCACCGGCCTCGGCAAGAAGGCGAGGCTGCGCTTCTACGACGTCGCGACCGACCAGCCGACGGGCTCGGTCGGCTTCTCGCTGCCGGAGGACGCCGCGCTCGACATGATCGACTGGACCGGCGGGCACGAGGTGACCCTGCACCTCGTCCGGGCGCGGGGATCCCGCGACGTGGTGACCGTCCTGAGGGTCGACACCGAGACGGGCCGGACCCGGGTGCGCGACTCCTACAAGGTCCGGTCCGGCGCCTTCGCGTACCTGAGCTGCGGCGGCTGACACCGCGGAGGCGGCCGAGGCCGCCATCACCAGCAGCGCCACCACCTCGGAGACGACGGTCAGGCGCTGCGTGAGACCGGCGGGCACCATGCCGGGGTCGAGGCCGAGTGCGCGGAGGGCGTACGGCACGAGCACCAGGACGAGCGACCCGAGCGCGGCCGCGCACAGCAGCCGGACCGGCCGCGAGCGGGTGGCCCTCGCGACGAGCAGCCCGGCCAGCGGAAGACTGACGAACGCGGCGAACGCCGCGTAGCGGTGGATGCCCCCGGACACCGACAGCGACAGCCCGGGCCGGTCGGTCGGGAACCCGGCGACCAGCAGCAGGCAGCCGCTCCACGCGCCGACCAGCAGGGCCGCGCGCCGGTCCAGCCGCGCCAGCCGTACGGCGAGCACGGCGGAGCCGGCCGCGAGCAGCGTCAGCGAGACGGGCAGCAGCAGGCCGTGCGGCGCGAACGCGTACTCACTGATCATGTCCGTCAGCGGGTCGAGCCCGGCCGTCAGATGAAGCACGAACATCACGGCGGAGCCGGCGGCGACCAGCACGTATCCCAAGACCATCCCCATGGCTCCCCACTGTGGCCATGGGGATGGCGGCGGCCCATCGGAGATCCACCGGAGCCGCCCCTGAGGCGTCCCCTAGGAAGGGTCGGAGGAGTCTGCGGGGGCGGTCTCGGGGGTGGAGGCCCGGAACCAGCGGCAGCCGTACCGGCCCATGGGGAAGCTGACCCGGCCCGAGTCGCCGATCTCGATCCGGCCGTCCACGAGCAGGTCGGTCAGCACCTTCGACGAGTCGAGCCCCTCCAGCGCGAGCTCCACCTCGGTCTCGGCGTCGCCGAGGTTGTGCACGGCGACGACCGTCTCGCCGTCGCAGTCCGCGCGGTGCGCGAACACCGCGTCCACGCCCGTGTCGAGCACGGTGTACTTCCCCCAGGCGAACTCCGGGCAGTCGCGGTAGTGCCGGATCAGGCGGGTGATCCACGCCAGGAGCGAGTCGGGGTCGCGTTCCTGCGCGCTGACGTTCACCTTCTCGGGGCCGAAGTCACCCTTCGTGATGGGCAGGCCGACCTTCGCGGGGTCGGCCTCACTGAAGCCGCCGTTGCGATGGGGGGTCCACTGCATGGGCGTCCGTACGGCGAGACGGCCCTCCAGCTCAAGGTTCTCCCCCATGCCGATCTCCTCGCCGTAGAAGAGCACAGGGGTGCCCGGCAGGGAGAACAGCAGGCTGTAGACCATTTTGATCCGCTCCAGGTCGCCGCCGAGCATCGTCGGCAGGCGGCGCCGCAGACCACGCCCGAACACCTGCATGTCCTTGTCCGGGCCGAACTCCGCGAAGATCTCCTCGCGCTCGGAGTCGCTGAGCTTGTCGAGCGTGAGCTCGTCGTGGTTGCGCATGAACGTCGCCCACTGGCTGTCCCTGGGCGGGTTGGGCCGCTCCCGCAGCGCGGCGGCGAGCGGCCGGGCGTCCTTGCGCGCGAGCGACAGGTACGTCCGCTGCATGCTGATGAAGTCGAAGCACATGGTGAGCTCGTCGCCGAGGTCGTTGCCGAAGTACTTCACCAGGTCCGGGTACGGCAGGTTGACCTCGCCGAGCAGGATCGCGCTGCCGTCGCGACGGCTGAGGAACGCCCGCAGGCAGGCGAAGAACTCGTGCGGGTCGGGCAGGTCGTCACCGCTGTCGGTGACCTGCTCGATGAGGAACGGCACGGCGTCCACCCGGAACCCCGACAGGCCGAGCTCCATCCAGAAGCCGAGGATGCGGGAGATCTCGTCCTGCACCTCGGGGTTGGCGGTGTTGAGGTCGGGCTGGAACCGGTAGAACCGGTGGTAGTAATACTGCTCGGTCTTCTCGTCGTACTCCCAGAGACTGTCCTCCTTGTCGGGGAACACCACGCCCTCGGGGTCGTCCGGCTCCGGCTTGTCCGACCAGATGTACCAGTCGCGGTAGCGGGAGTTCCGGCTCGAACGCGCCTCCTTGAACCAGGGATGCTGGTCGGAGGTGTGGTTGACCACGAGGTCGGCGATGACCCTGATGCCGCGGTCCCTGGCCACCCGCATGAACTCGACGAAGTCGCCGAGCGTCCCCAGGCGCGGGTCGACGCTGTAGAAGTCGGTGATGTCGTACCCGTCGTCCTTGTCAGGCGTCGGGAAGAACGGCATCAGCCAGATGCACGTGACACCCATCCTGTCGAGGTGGTCGATGCGCTGGATCGCGCCCCGGAAGTCGCCGATCCCGTCGCCGTTGCCGTCGGCGAAGGTCTCGATGTCGAGGCAGTACACGACCGCGTTCTTCCACCAGAGGTCGGAGGTCATGCTGAGTCTCATGACCGTTCCCGCTTCCCGGCAAAGGAACGGCAAAACATCGGGCCCGCGCCGCCGGAACGGCGCGGGCCGACGCGGTACCGCACGTGCGGCCGATCACAGCCGCACCGTCACCGAGGGTCACGATCTACAGCGGCGTGACCTGTTCGGCCTGCGGTCCCTTGGTGCCCTGAACGGTCACGTAACTGACCCGCTGATTCTGGTCCAGCGTACGGTAACCGTTCGACGTTATCGCCGAATAATGAACGAACACGTCAGGGGTGCCGTCGTCCGGGGCGATGAAACCGAAGCCCTTTTCGGAGTTGAACCACTTGACAGTGCCTTCAGACAACTGCTTCTCCTTCTTGGAAGCCGCACCATGTTCCCAGGTCGGGAGCATGAGGCTGCGTAGCGGAATCGTCGCCCATCCGCGTGGGACGCTGGAATGGCACGCACGCCCGCCGCCGGGAGCAACCCGGGTGCGCTTTTCACAGACCACGTTTTTGGAAATCGTCCACTGCGACACTCACAGCCTGTACGGACAGTACCCGCGATTACCTGAGGCTATGCCGGTGCCGCCATGTACCAGCGGGCGTGGCCGTCACCGCGCGTGAGCGAGTCGAGCCGGCGGGGCAGTTCCTGCCGGGAGAACGGGTCTCCCGCGGCGTTGCGGATGTGGATGCCCACGGCGTACATGTCCCGCACCTCCATGAGCGTGCCGTAGCCCGGCCACTGCCGCAGGTCGGAGCCGTACGCGTGGGCGAAGCCGTCCACGTCGTCCGTCGACAGCCCGAACCGGCGCTGCCCGTGATAGGTGTGCACCAGATCCCACTCGCGCGGCCCGACGGCCACGCCGTCCCAGTCGCACAGCACCACGTGCCCGTCCTGGCAGCGCAGCAGGTTGTCGATCCAGGCGTCTCCGTGCAGCAGCACCGGCGCGCCGGTGTCCAGGTCGCGCCAGCGCCCGGTGAGCTCCTCGATGCGGTCGCTCAGCCAGGACCGCTGCCCGGGTGTGAGCACCTCGGCCCGCTGCTCCACCGCGTGCCGCACCTCGGCCAGCGGGTCGGTGAGCGTCCGCAGCCCCATCTGCGGCACCGGCTCGCGGTGGAGGCTGCGCAGCACCCGGCCGAGTTGCCGGGTCGTCGGACGGCCCCGGGAGGGGACGTACCGCCAGAAGGTCACCGCCCGCCCCTCGTGGACGATGGGCTGGCCGGGGATC
This sequence comes from Microbispora cellulosiformans, assembly GCF_008728085.1. Taxonomy (NCBI): domain Bacteria; kingdom Bacillati; phylum Actinomycetota; class Actinomycetes; order Streptosporangiales; family Streptosporangiaceae; genus Microbispora; species Microbispora cellulosiformans. Next base: position 249,583 of record NZ_VYTZ01000007.1, read on the forward strand.
TCGTCGACCGGCCGCACGGTCGGGAAGCCCCGGTCGGCGAGCCAGCGGGCGACCGCCAGGACCACCGGCAGGCGGGTCAGCGCGTCCGGCGCCGTCGCGATCCGCACCACCATCTCGCCGCTCGCCCTGTCACCGCCTGCCGTGTCACCGCCTGCCCTGCCACCGCCTGCCCTGTCCCAGCCCGGCGCGGTCGCGCGCAGCTTGAAGACGGCGTTGCTGCGCAGCCGCATGAGCTGCGCGCCACGCGCGTCGACCCCGATCCGCGCGCAGACCTCGCGCAGGACCTCGAACGCCTCCTCGGCCAGCGACGGGCGTTCCATGATCCTCATGCCGGAGGTCCTCACGACGGCGTCAGGCGTTCTCTGCGGACGGGAACAGCCCGCTCAGCACGAGCGCGGGCGACGACTCGGCCAGCACCTGCCGCAGGCGCCGTACGGCGGGCAGGGAGGGGTCGGCGTCCGCGAGCAGGGCCCTGGCGCGGGTGACCACGATCGAGGTGCGGTGCTCGGCCGGCACCTGCCGCAGCGCCTCGGCCGCGATCCGGCACGCCTCCTCGTGGTCGCCGCTCCTCGCGAGGTGGCTCGCCTGGTCGAGCAGGATCAGCGCCGGGTCGATCGTCTGGAACCCCGGCGGGAACGTGTCCATCCCCTGGATCTTCTGGGCGTCCCCCAGCTCGATCAGGGTGCCGGTGCGGTAGAACGTCATCCGCTTCTCGGTGAAGACGAAGGCCAGGTCGTCCTGGCTCATGCCGCGCATCCGGGCGAAGATCTGCTCGGCCTCGGCGAGCGCGATCCTGGCCGCCTTGCCGTCTCCCATCCTGGCCAGCGCGCGGGCCTCGGCCGCCGCCGCGAGCGCCGCCGGGGAGCTGGGGGCCGAGCCGGCCAGCATCCGCGCCTCGCGGGCGAGGCGGACGGTCTCGTTCAGGTCGCCGTAGTAGTACAGGAGCATCGTCTGCTGGGCGCGGACGAGCGCGCGCAGCCGCAGGTCGCCCACGTCGTCGGAGGCGGCCCGGGCGGTGCCGTACCACGTGTGGGCCTGGCGCGTGTCGCCCAGCTTCATCAGCGCGTCGGCGGCGAGCAGCGTGAGCATCGTGGTCGCGGTGAGCAGGCGGCGCTGCACCGAGGACGGCTGGCGGGCGGCGCTGAGCCGGCGCACGTCGGAGATCTCCAGCATGACCCGGCAGAGCATCGGCATCGGCGGGGTCGTCATGTACTCACGGCGGTAGCGCAGGACCTGCTCGTCCAGCCGGTCGAGCTGGTCCTCGTTCACCGTGCCCATGGCGAGGGTGCGGTCGAGCTCGTGGCGGATGCCCTCGACCTCGGCGAAGAACCGGCCGTTCGGCGTGCCCAGCAGCATCGCCTGGTGGAACAGCGCCCGGCGCTCGGCGTCGTCGGCGGTCAGGTCCTCCGTGCGGGCCTGCTCGCCGGTCTGGCCCGGCCCCACCACGACGATCCGCTGCCCGCCCGTGTCCTCGCAGTAGTCGGCGGCGAGACCGAGCCGTACGGCGTTGGCACGATACAAGCGGGCCAGCAGGTCGATCGTCTGCGGGCGGGGGCGGGCGCGGTTGTTCTCCCAGGCGTTCAGCAGGTCGATGCTCGCGTGCGGGTGCCCGAGGTCCTGCTGGTCACACAGGTGCTCCAGCTCCTCGATGGCCTGCCGGGCCGACCAGCCGCGCCCGAGGCGGTGGGCCTTCAGCAGGCTGACGCCGCAGCACCCGTGGATCGCCTGGACGGTCTGCCACAGCGTCCACTGCCGAATCTGCGCCTGTTCGCGCCAGCGTCGCGCGCAAGCGGGTGAGTGCTCTCCGCGGGCCATGGACACGCCCTCCGTTTGTGCAGAGTCCCCGTTTACGGTTGTTTCCCCAACGTAAAGGAGCAGGCACCCAACCCCCGGCGACTGTTATGCGTTCGTGGCCGGGAACCCGCGTCTGTTCCACGGAATCGGGGCGAGTTCCCTGGTTATTGCGCGGTTTCGCGGGATCCGGACGATTGCCGGTGTGTCGTAGCGGGTTCACCCTTTCCGGTGATAGGTCCAACGTTCCCCGGAGGCGACGATGACGACGGTAGACCGTAGTGCGGCGATGGACCACCTGGAGCGGCTCGCGGCGCAACTGGAGGCCCACTCGTTCCAGGTACGCATGACTGCGCCCGCGGGCCTCTACCCGCGTCTGCGTGTCATCAACCCCATGGAGCCCACGATGGCCGAGGACGTGCTGGCGTCCAACGCCAGCGACGGCGAGTGGTGGTACTGGCTGTCCTGGGCGGGCCGCATCGGCCACGCCTCGGACGTCGTCACCGCCGCCGAACGCATCGCCAGCGTCCTGCACGTCATCCGCCGCTGACCGGACGCTTCGAACGCCGGCCGGACGGCGCCGCGGGGACGAACCAGTGGGACGGCGCGCCGGCCGGGCCGGCCCCCGGCGCAGCGGTCCCCCGCCCGCCCGACGGTCCCGTCCGGCCGGACCAGCCACGCCTCACCCGTCCCGCTCCTCGCCCGTCCGCATGACGGGGAGCCTCCGTCCGCTTCCGCCGGGAGCTCGCGGCACCAGACCGATCGCTCTGTCAGTCTGGGTTGACACAACGCTCGTTGTCAGCCCAGACTGACAGGCATGGATCCCGAAGTTCTCTCGCAGCGGGTCGCCGACGCGGACCCGGCCGTGGCCCTGCGCGCCGTCACCGCCCTGCGCAGGCTGGCCGAGCAGGTCGAGGCGGCGTCCGTCGCCCGGGCCCGCGAACAGGGCTGGACATGGGAGCAGATCGGGGACGCCCTCGGGATGTCCCGGCAGTCGGTGCACGCGAAGTACGGGAAGTGAGGATGCGATGCTCGGACGATTCACGAAGAAGAGCCCGTTCGCCAGGGTGGTGACCGCCGCCCAGGAAGAGGCCAGGCGGCGGGGAGACCGGCGCGTCGGCACCGAACACCTGCTGCTCGGCCTGCTCGCCGAGCCCGCGGCCGAGCCCGCCCGCGCCCTCGGCGCGGGCCTCGACGACGCCCGCGCCGCCCTCGACGGCATGGACCGCGAGGCACTGGAGGCCATCGGCGTCCGCGTCGCGGACCTCCCGCCGTCGGCGGCCCCCCGCCGGCACCCGGCCCTGTCCGTGGGCACGCTCACCACCGGGGCCCGTGCCACCGTCCACCGGGCCGTCGACGCCAGTCCGACCGGGAGCCGCGACCTGGCCCCCCGTCACCTGCTGACCGCCCTGCTCGAACTCGAACGCCCCGACCCGGCCGCCGAACTGATCGAACGCCTCCACATCGACCGCGCCGCCGTCCGCCGGCTCCTATAATCCAGTCTGGACAGACTAGACAGGAGCACGCCATGACCGCCTGGCAGGTGCAGGAGGCGAAACAACGATTCAGCGAAGTGGTGCGCCGCGCGCTGGACGAGGGCCCCCAGGTGGTCACCAGGCACGGTGAGGAGGTCGCGGTTGTCATCGACATCGTCGAATATCGCCGCCTGCATGGGGACCCTCCCGACTTTGCTCACTTCCTCCTCGCGGATCCCGACTGGAACGACGACATCGAGTTCCCTCGCAACAAGGACCTGCCGCGAGAGGTGGATCTCGGCTGATGGCAGCCGGTTATCTGCTGGACACCAACGTGGTGTCAGAGGTGCGCAAGCGCAACGGAAGCGTCGCCGTCAGGGACTGGATCGGTGCCGCACACGGTCCCACGCTGTATCTGAGCAGCCTCACTGTCGGCGAGATTCGCTGCGGGGTCGAACTCCGCAGGCGCAACGACCCTGCCCAGGCGGCCGTGCTCGAAGGCTGGTTGCACGCCCTGCTCCGTCGGTTCGGCGACCGGATCGTCCCCGTCACTCCTGAGGTGGCCGAGGAGTGGGGACGGCTCAACGCCGTACGGACACTGCCGACCGCGGACGGCCTGATCGCGGCCACAGCGAGAGTGAACGGCTGGACCCTGGTCAGCCGGAACGTCAAGGATTTCGAGGGCACCGGAGTTTCCGTGCTCAATCCGTTCAGCCTGCACGGCTGACCGGCGGGGTCAGGCGAACCCGGTCGCTAGGCGAACTTGGTCTTCGGGCGGGACTGGAGCACGCCGTCGATGTAGACGTCCACCTTCTCGTCGTAGAAGGCGACCAGGCCGGCGATCTTCTGTGACTCCGGGAGCGGAGTGGGATACGACCAGACGAGGTCCCTGCCCGGCTCGTCCTCGCCGACCGACCAGTACTCCGCCCGTCCCTTGTACGGGCAACGTGTCACGGTCTCCGACGGGCGGAGCAGATCCAGCCGCACGTCTGTCTTGGGCAGGTAGTAGCGCGGGGGCAGGCCGGTCTCGAACAGGATGCGCGGACTGCGCGAGTCGGCGACGGTGACGCCGCCCACCTCGACGCGGACGTGGCGCGAACTGGCCAGGACGTCCACGCGGGTGTAGGGGTCGCGGGCGTGCACGAAGACCTCTTCGTCCTCCTCGAACCAGTTGTCCATCGCGTCCCAGTCGAAGCGGACGTGCCCGCGGATCTCCTCCAGCGGCGCGTCGTCGCCGTGAACCAGGGCGGCGCCCGGCCTGCCCGCCACGTCGTGGACCGGCGCGTCGCCCCGGCTCGGCGAGTGCCGCGTCTCGCCGGTGGCCTTGAGCGCGTCCATGCGGACGTCCTCCACCGGGAAGTAGTACGTCGGGTAGTAGGGACCCTCCCAGACCAGCAGGGCGCGAGTGGTGTCGGCCACCGGCAGTCCCTCGACATAGACGCGCACGCGCTTGGCCGTCGGTTCCACCCGGACACGGCCCCGTTTCGTCGGCTCCATGGCAGCGGCAACGAGCGGGCGAGACGTCCTTATTCCCCCACCCGCACACACCCTCACAATCGACATTTCCCGGTGTGCGAACCCCGGTCGGCCCGCACTATCGACAGCGAGCGGATTAGTCGCTTACCCTCGGCTAGGTGGGTCTTCGCCTTTACGATACGCATCGCCGCGCCGTCCGCGATTTCGTCCCCCGAATTCCCGGAAAGGTGTCGATTTATCTCTGCGGTCCCACCGTCGTCGTTCCGCCGCACGTGGGACAGCTCAGGTCGCAGGTGAACTTCGATATTCTGCACCGCTGGCTGAAAAACAGCGGATATGAGGTCCTGCTCTGCCGGAACGTCACCGACATCGAGGACAAGATAATCGGCAGGTCGCTTACCGAAGGAATTCCATGGTGGCGGATCACCGATCCCGTGCACCGCGCCTTCGTACGCGCCTACGCCGCCCTCGGCTGCCTTCCCCCCAGCGTGGAGCCCCGGGCGACCGGGCACATCCCCGAGATGATCGAGATGATCGAGGAACTCGTGGCGGCCGGGCACGCCTACGAGGCCGACGGCAACGTCTATTTCTCGGTCGACTCCTATCCGCACTACGGGTCCCTTTCCCGGCAGCAGGCCCGGCATCTGCGGGGGGCCGAGGAAAACGAACGCGGGAAACGCGACCCGCGCGATTTCGCGTTGTGGAAGAGCGCCAAGCCCGGCGAGCCGGTGTGGCACTCACCCTGGGGCGAGGGGCGCCCGGGGTGGCATCTGGAATGCTCCGCGATGGCCCGCCGATATCTCGGCACGGAATTCGACATCCACGGCGGCGGGGTCAACCTGATATTTCCGCACCACGAGAACGAAATGGCCCAGTCACGCGCCGCCGGGGACGCGTTCGCGCGATTCTGGCTGCACAACGGCCCGGTCACCCAGGGCGGCGAGAAAGTGCGTAAACACCTGCGCAACCCGCTGGCCCTCCCGGCCCTGCTCGACCGCGTACGGCCGGCCGAACTCCGCTATTACCTGGCGGCGGCCCATTACCGGTCTCCGGTCGAATTCAGCCTCGACGCCCTGGACGAGGCGGCCGCGGCCTACCGGCGCGTCGAGAGGTTCGTGGTGCGGGCGGGCCCCGACGCCGCTCCCCCGTCCGGCCCTCTTCCCGCCCCCCTTCCCACGCAGTTCAGCGCGGCGATGGACAGCGACCTGAACGTGCCGCAGGCCCTGGCCGCCGTCCACGCGGCGGTGGCGGACGGCAACGCCGCCCTGGCCGCCGGGGACCGTGAGAGGGCGGCGCGGGAATGCCGCTCGGCCCGGGCCATGCTGAATGTCCTCGGTCTCGACCCGCTCAGCGCGAACTGGCACCGGGAAACGCATCTGCAGGAAGTCGCGGGAGCGGTGCTGCGGGTGGTTCGCAATCTCGCCTCCGCCAGCGCCCGGCAGGGTGATCACGATCGGGCGCGGGCCATGGAACAGCACATCGAGACGACGCTCGCTAATCGCTCCCAAATCGAGCACCCCGTGCTTATCAGATAGATCATTCATGCCGGCGCGGTCCGCCGCACCATGTCTCCCTCCGCGTCTCCTCCGGGGGCCGGGCCGGCGCGGGCCGGTCGGAGTCCGCGCTCTCAGGCCTCTGCGACGGAGGAGTTCCGTAAGCAAATCGAAAGTGTTTGAAGATCAGTCCTCTGGTCTCATGGCGATCTCTGTTTCCCGATGTGAAGGCTGGGATATGAGTGATCCGAGTCACCGGCCAGAAGACCGTGCCACAGCTCACCCGCAGGCCGGCGAGCGACCCTGGTCCACGCCGCTGCTGAACCTGCTGTCAGCTGAGGACCGCCGTCTCTTCCAGCGATTCGGGCAGGGCCCGAGCTGGGCGGTCCCCCATTCGCACATCCATCACGCGTTCGAGCGATGGGCCGCGGCGACGCCGCACGTGGTCGCCGCGACCCACCTCGGCGAAACCATCACCTACGGCGAGCTCGACCGCCAGGCCAACCGGCTGGCGGCGCTGCTGGCCCGGCACGGCGTCCTCCCGGGGGACAACGTCGGGCTCTTCGCCCGGCGCGGGATCCCCATGGTCGCCGGGCTGCTGGCCGCGCTCAAGGCGGGCGCGGCGTACGTGCCGCAGGACGTGGGCATCGCGCCCGTAGCCCACCTGCGGCAGGTCATCGCGACGGCGGACACGCGCGTGATCCTCACGCTGTCGGACGTCGCGGCCACCATCCCGGCGACAGGCGGGCAGGTGTGCATCCCCGTCGACACCGTCATGGACCAGCCCCTCGGAGACGGCCACGACGCGTTCGACGCCGAGGGCATCGATCCGGACGGCGGCTGCTACGTGCTGTTCACCTCGGGCACCACGGGCACGCCCAACGGGGTCGTGGTCACGCACCGCAACGTCTGCAACATCCTGCTCACCGAGCCCGGCGACCTTGGCATGCGCCCGGGCCTGCTCGTCGGGCAGATCCTCAATATCGGGTTCGACATGGCGGCCTGGGAGATCCTCGGCGCCCTCAGCCACGGCGCCACGCTCGTCATCCGCGGCAAGGACATCGCGGAGACCGTGGAGAGCGTCGACGTGGTGATCGCCACCCCCACCATCCTGGCCTCGGTGGACCCCGGGCGCTGCCGCCGGGTGGAGGTCGTGGCCGTGGCAGGGGAGCCCTGCCCGCGTGCGCTCGCCGACCGGTGGGCCGGCGTCGGCGCCTTCTACAACGCGTGCGGCCCGACCGAGACGACCATCGTCAACACGATGCAGCGCCACGATCCGGCAGCGATCCGGCTCACCATCGGCCGGCCCACCCCCAACAACACGGTGTACGTACTCGACGAGGACCGCCACCCGTGCGCGATCGGCGAGGCCGGCGAGATGTGGGCAGGGGGCGAGTGCGTGTCGGCCGGATACCTGCGGAATCCCGAGCTGACCCGCGAACGCTACGCGCCCGACCCGTTCCTGGGCGGGGGCCGGATGATGTTCAGGACCCGGGATCTGGGGCGTTGGACACCCGACGGGGAACTGGAACACCTGGGGCGAAGCGACGACCAGGTCAAGATCCGAGGTTTCCGGGTCGAGCTGGATTCGGTCTCGGCCGTGCTGGAGTCCGTGCCCGGATGCAGCCGCGCGGCGACGCTCAAGCTTGACGACAGGACATTGGTGTCGTTCGTCGCCCCGGCCCATCTGGATCAAGCAGCGGCCAGGAAGGCCGTGGCCGACGCCCTTCCCTATTACTGCGTTCCGGCCGCTGTCCATCCGATGGTCGCGCTGCCGATGACCAGTCGTGGCAAGGTCGACAAGGACGCCCTGCTCAGGCTGGCCCTGGCGGAGGTGGCGTCATGACGATCGACGCCGCGCGTCGAGCGCACGAGATCGAACTGCCCGAGCTGATCTCGCCGCCACGGCGCCTCCTCAAACATCCGCGCCTCATGCACTACAACCGGCTGGCGGTCCTCGTGCTCGTGGCGAACCTGGTCGTGCTCGCGCACGGCCTGGGTCCGGGAGGCTGGTGGACGAGCGGCGGCGTCGACTTGCGCGCCCTTTCCCACGCCGCGCTGGGCAACTTCGCACTGGGCATCGTCATCCGCCAGCAGTACGTCATCAACCTGCTGTTCAGGCTCGCCACTCTGGCGCCCACCACCTGGCCGCTACGGGTCCGGTGGACGCTGGCCAAGGTCTACCACTTCGGCGGGCTGCACGTCGGCGGCGTCCTGGCCGGGACGCTCTGGTTCCTCGCCCTGGTCGGCGGGCTCACCTACCACGCCGTGAACGGTCTGGGCGGCGGCGCGTCGGCCGGAACCGTCGCGGTCTCTTACACGCTGGTGGCGCTGCTGGCGGGCATGGTCGTCACGGCGTCGCCACCACTGCGATCCAGATTCCACGACCTCTTCGAGCGCGTGCACCGCTTCGGCGGCTGGACCGCGCTGGCGCTCTTCTGGATCCAGGCGATGCTCTTCGCAGGGGCCACGGGGGAGGACCCGGCGACGGCGCCGAGCGTCTGGATCCTGGCCGTGATCACGTTCAGCATCGCACTGCCGTGGCTGCGGCTGCGCCGGGTGCCGGTGGTCGTCGAACGACCCTCCTCGCATGTGGCGCTGGTCCACTTCGACCACGGCGTCACCCCGTTCGCGGGCTCGTCCACCGCGGTCAGCCGCAGTCCGCTGCTGGAGTGGCATTCCTTCGCCAACGTCCCGGCCCCCGGCCGGTCGGGGTTCAGACTCACGATCTCTCGTGCCGGCGACTGGACAGGATCCTTCATCGACGACCTGCCGTCGCACGTGTGGGTCAAGGGCATCACCACCGCGGGCGTGGCCAATGTCGAAAGCCTGTTCACCAAGGTGGTGTACGTCGCGACCGGCAGCGGGATCGGGCCCTGCCTGCCCCACCTCCTGGCGGCCGCCGTCCCCTCGCGGCTGGTGTGGTCTGCGCGCCGGCACCGGGACACCTACGGCGACACGCTCGTCGACGAGATCCTTGCCGTCCAGCCCGACGCGGTCCTGTGGGACACCGCCGAGCACGGCAAGCCCGACATGGTCCGGCTGGCCTACGAAGCGTATGCCGACTTCGGCGCCGAGGCCGTCATCTGTATCTCGAACAAGCAGCTCACGTGGCAGGTCGTGCACGGCTTGGAGCGCCGTGGGATCCCCGCCTACGGCGCGATCTGGGACTCCTGAGAGGGCAACGATGAACGTGAAGATCGAGCGCGTGGACCGCGTCGTCATCGCGCGCCTGCACCGCCCCGAGGTGCTGAACGCGCTGAGCACCGAGCTGATGACGGACCTGATGGACGCGCTGCGACCGCTGGACCGCGACCCGGGGGTCGGCTGTTTCGTGATCACCGGCTCCGGCCGGTCGTTCGCAGCCGGGGCCGACATCCGGGAGATGGCGGCCAGGACCGCCGCCGACATGGCCGAGGAGGACTTCTTCGCCGGCTGGGAGGAATTCGCCGCGCTGCGCACCCCGAAGGTCGCCGCGGTCGCCGGGCACGCGCTCGGCGGCGGCTGCGAGCTGGCGATGATGTGCGACATCATCATCGCCGCCGACACGGCCACCTTCGGCCAGCCAGAGATCCGGCTGGGCGTGATCCCCGGCATCGGCGGTACCCAGCGCCTCACCCGGCTGATCGGCCGGGCCAAGGCGATGGACCTCATCCTCACCGGGCGCACGCTCGGCTCCGACGAGGCCGAGCGCGCCGGCCTGGTCTCCCGGGTGGTCCCCGGCGACCGCCTGATGGAGGAGGCGGTGGAGATCGCCGGCACCATCGCCTCGTTCAGCAAGCCGGCGGTCGTCGCCGCCCGTGAAGCGGTGAACCGGGCGGACGAGACCTCTCTCCGGGAGGGCGTGCTCTTCGAACGGCGCGTCTTCCATGCGCTGTTCGGCGGCCCGGATCAGTCGGAGGGCATGCGCGCCTTCCTCGAGAAGCGCGCCCCGTCCTTCAACGCCCCGTCTCCCGGACAGTAAGCGGCGGCGGGAGACGCCGGGGTGACCGGACGGCGCATGTTACAAGAACAAGAACTGACGCACGGAGGGTAATCCTGGCCAAATCATGGGAATCATGACGGCACCAGCCGAGCGGACACCGCCGAAAGGAGGGCCGGATGAAGAAGGTGCAGATCGTGCAGCGACCGCGGCCGCCGAGAACGCCAGCCCCGGTCGACCTGCGCACCCCTTCGGGAAGGGTCCTCCCGTTCTGAGCACGGCCCTGGTCAGCCCCTGGCCAGCTCGTAGCAGCGGGCGAAGCCCTCCAGCACCGCGGGCCAGGAACACCTGACCGGTTCGGTCTCCCGGTTGTGCTCGGCGATCGACTGCCGCAGGGCGGAGTCACGGGTCAACCGGACGACCGAGGCGACCAGGTCGTCGAACGTACGGCCCAGCAGGCCCTCCTTGCCGGGCCTGACGAAGTCGGCCACCCCGCTCTGCGCCCGTGCCACGACCGGCACCCCCGCCGCGCGGGCCTCCAGCGCGGCCAGCCCGAACGACTCGCGCGGGGCCGGGGCGACGAACACGTCGGCCACCGCCAGCAGCGCCCTGATCTGCTCCCGGGTGTACCTGCCCGGCAGCGAGACCCAGCCCATCCGCCGCTCCCGCAGATAACGCTCCATCCGCCCGCGGGCGGGGCCGTCCCCCACGATCGTCGCGCGCATCGCGATGTCCCCCGGCACCCGCGAGCGCGCCGCCTCCAGCAGCTTGAGCAGCCGCAGCGGCTGCTTGCGCGGCGCGAGCCTGCCCACCGCCACCACGTGCACGGCCCTGTCCACCGGCCCATCCACAGGCCCGTGCGGGCCGGGCCGCCAGGAGGTGACGTCGAGCCCGTTGGAGACGACCTGCACCGGCACACGCGGGCCCGCCACCTCGCGGATGGGCCGGGCGGCGGCCTCGCTGACCGCGCTGACGACCAGCCCCCAGCGCCGCCAGCCGAAGGCGCCCTGCAGCGCCCGGTACATCCCCCGGGTGACCGGGTCCCACATGCTGTGCACGGTCGCGACCACCGGGAGCCCGGCCCGCACCGCCGCGCGCACCCCCATCCACGCGAACGGCGACACGGCCCCGGTGTGGACGTGCGCGACGTCGTACCGCCCGCTCGCCATGATCCGCAGCAGGTGGGCGGTCCCGCGCGGGTGCACCGGCAGGTCGAACGGGAGGTTCGCGACCACCCGGTGCACGCCGGGCAGCGGCTCCCCCGGCGTCGCCGTCACCACCTCGACCAGGTGACCCGCCTCACGTTGCGCCCTGACGAGATCGGCGACCTGCACCTCGATGCCTCCGAGCCGCGGCAGGTAGCAGTCGCTGACGTGGAGAATCCTCACCGGGTCAGCCTGACAGAGCGCGCGATGCCCATCAAACCGGCCGCTCCCCGGCAGGGGTGGCGTCGCGGGACGCGGACCACGTGGGATCATGGCACGAGGACGACACGTGGTGGAGCACACTATGACAACGTTCCGTGGGGCGCGATGAGCACAGCGGTGTTCTTCCACGCCCATCCCGACGACGAGGCGCTGCTGACCGCCGGAACCATGGCGATGCTGGCCGACGAGGGACACCGGGTGGTGCTCGTCGTCGCGACCGCAGGAGAGCGCGGGCTCGCCGAGCTGCCCAGGGGCGAGGAGCTGGGCAGGACCAGAATGGACGAGTTGTACCGGTCGGCCGCGGCCCTCGGCTGCGCCCGGGTCGTGCTGCTCGGCTACGGCGACTCCGGCCTCGCGATCGACGGCGGCGTGGCCGACGACCGGCCCGACAACGCGTTCATCGACGCCGACGTCGAGGACGCGGCGCAGCGGCTGGCCTCGGTCCTCAAGGAGGAGGCGGCCGACCTGCTCACGATCTACGACCCGGCCGGGGGCTACGGCCACCCCGACCACGTGCAGGTCTACCGGGTCGGCAGCCGCGCCGCCGAGATCGCCGGCACGTCCATCGTGCTGGAGGCGACGGTCGACCGCGACCTGCTGCTCAGGGGCGTACGGCTGGCCGCCCGGTTCTACCCGGCGATCGACGTGCGGAGCTTCGAGCGGGCGTACTCGCCGCGCGAGGCGATCACCCACCGGGTCAGCGTACGCAGGTACGCCAAGGCGAAGCGGGCGTCGATGGCGGCCCACGCCAGCCAGGCGACCGGCGGCGACGGCGACCGCACGCTGGGGGCCATGCTGAGAATCCCCGGCCCCGCCTACCGCTTCGTCTTCGGCACCGAGTGGTACGTCCGCCGGGGGCTGCCCAGAGGCACCCGCCTCCGGCATCCGTTCGACTCCCCCTAAGGGACGTGATCCTCCGTCAGGAGGAGCCGGGCGCTCTCGCGGACCGGCAGACTGGAGGCGACCGGAGACCGGACTGGGGGCATTCGCGGGTGAACAGGAAGTGGCTGCAGATAGCGCTGTCCGCGGTGTCGCTCGGGCTGGCCGTGGCCCTGGTGGTCTACCTGCCGCAGATCGTGCACACGCTCACCGGCGCCACCGTGAGCTGGCACGAGATCGGCCGCCGGTTCGGCGGCCTCGGCTGGCAGACCATCGCGCTGATGACCCTGCTCTGGCTGGCCAGCCTGTGGGCGTACACGTACGTGATGACCTCCGCCCTGCCCGGCCTCACCCACCCGCAGGCGCTCACGCTCAACGCGGCCGGCAGCGCGGTCAGCAACCTGCTGCCGTTCGGCGGCGCGGCCGGGGTGGCCCTGACGTTCGGCATGACCCGCGGCTGGGGCTTCGCGAACCGGCCGATCGTCGTCTACACACTGGTCACCGGCATCTGGAACTCGCTGTTCCGGTTCATCCTGCCGGCCGTGGGGATCGCCTGCCTGCTGATCGCGGGCAAGGCCACCAACCCCACCGTCGCCAAGGCGGGCTGGGTGGGCGCGGTCTCGATCCTCGCGCTGGTGGCCGTGGTGGCGGCCGCGCTCTACTGGGACCGCGCCGCCGCCGTGCTCGGCCGCGCGCTCGACCGGCTCGTACGGCTCGCGCCCCGGCGGTTCCGCCCGGCCGAGCACGCGGTGTCGGCGGCGATCGAACGGCTGCGCAGGGACACGGCCGGCATCATCCACACCCGGTGGGCCGGGCTGTCGCTGGGGATGGTCGCGTTCCTGGCGCTGCAGTGCCTGATCATGGCCGCCTGCATGGTCGCCACCGACTCCTATCCGGGGCCGGCCGAGACCGTCGCCGTGTTCGCGCTGAGCCGCGTCCTCACCACCGCCCTCGTCACGCCGAGCGGGGCGGGGATCATGGAGGGCGGCGTCGCCACCCTGCTGATCGGGGCGTTCGGCCAGCCCGCGGGCGGGGCCACCGCCGCGGCCGTGCTCTTCGGCTTCTGGACGTACACGATCGAGATCCCCTGGGGCGGTCTCGCGCTCGGCGGCTGGGCGCTGCTGCGCAGGCGGGAGGCGCGGGCCGCGGGCCCGGGCACGAACTCTGACACCGGCCCGGACACCGGCCCCGACGCCGGTCCGGGCACGGCCGCCGCGCGGCGCTCCCGCGCCCTCTGAGTCTCACGCGAGACTCACCCGGATATCGCCCGTGATCACCCGGTTGATCGCCTAATATCGCAGGGCGAGAAGGTGAGGGCGCACGGCTTGGGGAAAGTCTTGTGCCCGCTTCGGGGCGCGCATACGGTGACGCCTGAAAGACGCCCGTAACAACCACCCGAAAGAACCACCCGAAAGACCGCCCGGCAGAGGCCCGGCAACCCAGCACGTCCCCGGCACAGGCCGGACATCCGGCACCCGACAGCAGCAGAGGAGCGCCCCATGACTCCCCCGACGAGCCCGGTGACGTTCCGGGTCCTCGGGCCGGTGGGGGCGCACGACGGCGCCGCCGAGCTCGACCTCGGCGGGCTGCGGCAGCGGGCGGTGCTGGCCCGCCTCCTCGCCGCGCGCGGCCAGGTCGTGCCGGTGGACACCCTGCTGTTCGACCTGTGGGACGACGACGCCGCCAAGGGCGCGCAGTCGGGCCTCCAGGTGTACATCTCCCGGCTGCGCCGGGTGCTGGAGCCCAACCGCCCGCGCGGCGGGCCGAACCGGCTGCTCGTGACCGTCGCGTCCGGCTACGCCCTGCGCGCCGCGCCCGAACAGGTCGACGCGCTGCGCTTCGAGGCCACGGTCCGGTCGGCCGGAGAGCGGCTGGAGGAGAGCCCGCAGTCCGCCCGGGCCCGGCTGGAGTCGGCACTCGCGCTGTGGCAGGGCACGCCCTACTCGGACTTCGCGGACCAGTCGTGGGCCGAGGCGGAGGTGGCGCGGCTCAGCGAGCTGCGCCTGGTGGCCAGGGAACGGCACGCCGACGCCGGGCTGCGGATGGGCCTGCACGCCGAGACCGTGCCCGACCTGGAGGCGCTGACCACCGAGCACGCCCTGCGCGAGGAGGGCTGGCGGCTGCTCGCGCTCGGCCTCTACCGGTGCGGGCGCCAGGGCGACGCGCTGGCCGCCCTGCGCCGGGCCCGCACGATCCTGGACGACGAGCTGGGCATCGACCCCGGCCCCGCGCTGCGGAAGCTGGAGTCGGACATCCTCGCCCAGGATCCCGGGCTCGACCTCGTGCTGCCCGCGCCCCGCAGGCCTGTCGAGATCACCGCGACCTGGCCGCCGCGCCCGGTCGCGACCGGGGACGCGCCGCCGCTGGAGCCCGAGCCGTTCGTCGGCCGCGACGCCGAACTGGCCGCGCTCGCCTCCGCCGTGCCCCGCGCCCAGGCGGGCCGGTTCACCGTCGCCGTCGTCAGCGGCGACCCCGGCGCGGGCAAGACCACACTCGTACGGCGGCTGTTCGAGCGGCTGGAGCACGAGGGCTGGATCGGGGCGACCGGCGGCTGCCCCGACAGCACGGCGACCCCGCCGGGCTGGGCCTGGGTGGAGGTGCTGCGCACGCTCATCTCCCGCAGGGGCGCGGGCGAGTACGCCGCGCTGCTCGCGCCGCTGCTGGACGACGCCGCCCCGGACACGGGCGACGACGAGACGTCGGGGGGCTTCCGGCTGCACCGGGCGGTCGGCGGCTACCTCTCCGCGGTCGCCAGGGAGGCCCCGCTGCTGATCCTCCTGGAGGACCTGCACTGGGCCGACGACCAGACGCTCGCGCTGCTGCGCGCGCTGCCGAGCCTGCTCGCCGCCAGCCGGGTGCTGGTCGTGGTGACCTGCCGCGACGGCGAGCTGAACGACCAGCAGCAGGACGTGCTGGCCGCGCTCGCGCGGCTCGACCCGGTGCGGGTCGGCCTCGGCGGCCTCGACGACGCGGCGGTGGCGGAACTGGTCCGGGCGACCTGCGTGCACGAGGTGGACGAGGAGGTCGTCAGCACGATCGTCGAGCGGGCCGGGGGCAACCCGTTCTTCGTGAAGGAGACGGCCCGCCTGTTCGAGGCCGAGTCGGACATCTCCGTGGTGCCCTCGGGTGTGCGCGACGTGTTGCGGCGGCGGATCGCCCGGCTCCCCGAGCGGGCCCAGCAGGTGCTGCTCCAGGCCGCGGTGATCGGCCGCGACGTGGACGTGGACGTGCTCGTCGACGTCTCCGGCGACGAGGACGCGGTGGTGGACGCCGTCGAGGCGGCGCTGCTCGCCGGTCTCGTGACCGAGCCCGGCCCCGGGAAGCTCAGGTTCGACCACGACCTGGTCAGGGACACGATCTACTCCGACGCCTCCCGGCTGCGCCGGTCGCGGCTGCACGCGGCCGTCGCCTCCGTCATCGAGCAGCGCAGCCCGAACGACGTCGCCGCGCTGGCCCACCACTACGACGCGGCGGGCACGGTGGAGACCGCCGCCAAGGCCGTGCGGTACGCCGGCCTCGCGGCCGAGCAGGCCGAGCGGAGGTTCGCCCACCGCGAGGCGGCCACGCTGTGGCAGCAGGCCATCGCCGCCTTCGACCGTGCTCACACAAGCCGTGCGCAAGCGGGCCGGGAACCCGTACGGAACCGGCTGGAGTTACAGCTGCGGCTGATCAGGGCGCTGGCGCTGTGCGGGGACATGACCGCCGCCCGCGCGCACCGCGGAGAGGCGATGGCGGTCGCGCTGCCGTTCGGCGACCTGGAGCTGACCGCCCGCGTCGCGGCGGCCCTCGCGGTGCCGCACAAGGGCATCGCCCGCGACTTCACCCGTACGGCCTGGGAGATCGTCGACGTCACCGAGAAGGCCCTGGTCGAACTGCCCGCGGGAGAGCAGTCGCTGCGGGCCAGCCTGCTCGCCACGCTCGCCCTCGAACTGGAGGGGTCGGCGACCGAGCGCGGCTACCAGGCGTCGCTGGAGGCCGAGGAGCTGGCCAGGTCGAGCGGCGACCCCGCGCTGCTCGCCATGGCGCTGAGCGGCCGGCTGCGGCAGTCGTACACGCTGACGCAGGTCGACGAGCGGGAGACGATCGGCCGCGAGCTGCTGCGGGTCGGCGCGGAGTCGGGCCAGATCGCCGTGCAGACGCTGGCGCACCTCGTGCTGCTGGAGTGCGCGGCGGCGCGGGGCGCCTTCGCCGAGGCCGACGAGCACCTCGCGCAGGCCGAGCGGCTCGGGCGGCGCTACGACCTGCCCGCCCCCGCCGCCGTCGGCGCGTGGTACGCCGGGCAGCGGCTGATGATCACCGGCGACTACGCGGGGGCCGAGCGCGCCTACCGGAACGCGGCGCGGCTGACCGCGCGGGCGGGCATGCTCGAAGGCCGCCAGGACCTCCCGCTGATCGCCACGTTCTGCCTGCACCTGGTGGACGGACGGGCCGCGGAGATGGTCGATCCGCTGAGCGAGGCCCACCAGCGCGGCGCAAAGTGGACGCTCGACGCCTACGCCGTGGCGCTCGCCGCCGCCGGCCACGACAGGGACGCCCGGGTGGTCGCCGGGAGCCGGGAGCCGGTCCGCACCGACTTCCTCTACGAGCTGACGCTCATCTGGCGCGCCCTCGCCGGGATGCTGCTCGACGACGAGGGCAGGATGCGCGAGGCGTACGAGAAGCTCACCCCCTTCCACGACCGCATCGCCGGGGCGGGCACGGGGGTGGTCGCCCTCTGGCCGGTGGCCAGGACCCTCGGGGACCTCGCCGTACGGCTCGGCCTGCCGGCCCGGGAGCACTACGAGAAGGCGCTGGCCGTGGCCGAACGGGTGGGCGTGCCGCGCTGGGTCGCCGAGGCCGGCGCGGCGCTCGGCCGATGAGCCCCGGTCGTGATCCGGAGTGAGGGAGGCGAGTTCGCGAAGGCCCCTGTCGGTGGTGGGCGCGTCCCCCGATCGCGCCACACCGCACTACTTCGCGAACCCCTCGCCTCGTGTTTCGTCACTCTCAGGTGTACGGAGGGTGGATTGACCGTGAGTTGCCATCTGCTTGCAAACGTGGCGTTCGGTGACGCTAAGGTGAGGCCACGTGCGAATCCCTGACCCTGCGGCGGCCTCGGTGTTCGGCCTGCCCCTGTGGCTGGTCGTCGCGGTCGGCGCGGTCGCCCTGTTCGGCGCGTTCCAGGTGTACTACTGGATCGGCCGCAGGCTCGGCGACGCCCTCTACCGCTCCCGGATGGGCCGCAGGATCGGCCGGGAGCGGATCGAGCGCGTGGAGGGCGTGGTGCGCCGGTGGGGCGCGCTCGCCGTGTACGGCTGCTTCTGGGTGCCGGGGCTCCGGCACACCCTGCCGTGGGTGGCCGGCGCGCTGCGGGTGGACTACCGCTGGTATCTGGTGGCGAGCGCCCTCGGCTGCCTGACATGGGTGCCGGTGACCTCCTTCGGTCTCTACTCGCTCCTTTGGGCCTGGCTGTCGCTCGCGGCCCGGTCCCCGGTGCTGGCCGCCGCGGCCGTGCTGGCGGCGGCCGTGGGGGTCGCCCTGCTCCTGCGGCGCCGGAGGAACCGGCGCGGTGCCCCCGCCCCCGAAGCCGTGCGATCATGTCGGGATGCGTAACGGGGTACTCATCGCGCTGACCGCCGCCGCCCTCGTCACGGCAGGGGCCGCCGCTCCGCACGCGGACGCCCGCCCGGTGTCGGCCACGGTGTCCACGGCACAGGCCGCCGCGCCGTCGGTGACGGCCACTGAGGCCTATCTGGTCGACGTGACGACGGGAACGATCCAGTTCGCCAAGCGGGAGACGCGGCGGGTGCCGGTCGCGAGCCTCACCAAGGTCATGACCGCGTACGTGGTCCGCCGCCGGGCCCGGCTGGACGACGTGGTGACGATCACCAAGGCCGACGTGAAGCACGCCCTGGCCGGCGGGGCCTCGGCGGCGGGGCTGCGGGCAGGCGAGCGGCTCACCGTGCGCGACCTGCTCTACGCGCTCATGCTGCCCTCCGGCGCCGACGCCGCACACGCCCTGGCCGAGCGGTACGGCCCGGGAACGGCGAAGTTCGTGGCGCAGATGAACGACACGGCGAAGCGTCTCGGGCTGCGCGACACCCGTTACGCCAACCCCGACGGGCTGCCTTCCAAGGGCTACTCCACCGCCCGCGACCAGGCGACGCTGGCCGTGGCCGCGCTGCGGGACCCGGTGATCGCGTCCGTCGCCAGGAGCCCCAAGCGCGCGGTGACGAAGTCGCGCCTCCACCGGGCGCACGTGTGGCGCAACACCAACGAACTGCTGAAGGACGGCGCGGTGGGGCTGAAGACCGGCTACACGCGCCAGGCCGGATACTGCCTGTCGTTCGCCGTCACCCGCGACGACCGCACGTACGTCGGGGTGCTGCTGGGCGAGCGCAGCGACAAGGCGCGCTACACCACCGCGCGCAAGCTCCTCGACTGGATCGACGAGGAGGGGCTCGCGCTTCCCTGATTCACCCCGTGACCCGGTTTGGGACCTGGTTCCTGAGCAGGCCGTGGCAGGCGACGGCCGCTGCGGCGACCACGTTGAGCGAGTCGACGCCGAGGTCCATCGCGCGCGGGCTCATCGGGATGCAGACGGGCTGGTCGGCCTCGCGCAGCCAGTGGGACGACAGCCCGTCGCCCTCGGAGCCGAGCATGAGGGCGACCCGGCCGGACAGCGGGACCTCGTCGAGCGGCACGGCCGACTGGTCCGGCGTGAGCGCCAGCAGGCGGAACCCGGCCGCCCTGACCTCCGCCAGCCCGCCGTGCCAGTCGGTCATCCGGGCGTACGGGATGGCGAACACGGCGCCCATCGACACCTTGACGGCCCTGCGGTAGAGAGGGTCGGCGCAGCGCGGCGACAGCACGATCGCGCCGACGCCGAGCGCCGCCGCGCAGCGGAAGATCGCCCCCACGTTGCCGTGGTCGACCAGGTCCTCCAGGACGAGGATCCTCTCCGCGCCGGTCAGGAGGGCGCCGACGGAGGGCAGCTCGGTCCGTTCCATGGCGGCGAGCGCGCCCCGGTGCACAGGGAAGCCGGTGACCCCCTCCATCACCTCGTCGGAGACGAGATAGACGGTGGTCTCCCCAGCGGCGCCCTCGACGACGTCGGCCAGCGCGTCGAGCCGCTTGGCCGTGGTGAGCACCGAGCGCACCGGATGTCCGGCCCCGATCGCGCGCCTGATCACCTTCTCGCCCTCGGCGACGAACAGCCCGCGCTCGCTCTCCACGCTCCTGCGCAGGTCGACGTCGCGCAACCGCATGTAGTCCGCCAGACGGGCGTCGGCGGCGTCCTCGACCGGGATGACCACCGGCCCAGGGTACGCCGTCCGCCGGCCCTGCCCGGACCCATGCCTGACAGAACCATGCCCAGACGGAGAAACGGCCGTATCACCGTGCTTCGCCCTGCCAGTATCTTCCCGTTAGCAATACGGAGAAAGAGGGCACCGTGGGCGGACGGCACCGTACAGACGAGCTCGATGGCGGCTTCGAACCACCGCACGAGCCCCCGTACGAGCCCCCATATGGGCCTGCGTATGGGCCCGCGTATGAGCAGCCGTACGAGCCGTCGCCGCGGCGGCGGGCCGGGCGGGGCTCGGTGCTGGTCCCCCTGGCCGGCGCGGTCGCCCTGGCCGTGCTCCTCGGCGTCGCGGCGTACGTGGTGGTGAACAAGAGCCCCGGCTGCGCCGGTGAGAAGGTGTCGCTGTCCGTCGTGGCCTCACCCGACATCCAGCCGGCCATCAAGAAGATCGCCTCAAGGTTCGGCCAGGCGGGCAAGTCCGTGGACGGCAGGTGCGTCGCGGTGACGGTCAAGGCCGCCCAGTCCGCCGACGTCGCCAACGGGCTGGCCGGCACCGGGCCCACCAGCGGCAAGCTCGACCCCGACCTGTGGATCCCCGACTCCAGCCTCTGGCTGTCCGGCCTGAAGAGCGCACCCAAGCCCGCGGCGAACGCCGCCAGCACCCCCGTCGTGCTGGCCGCGTCCAGGGCCGGCGCGGACAAGCTGCAGTCGGCCTTCAGCCCGAGCTGGACCGGCCTGATGAGCGCCGCGAACGCCGCCAACCCCGACGGCCTGGCGAAGAAGGTGCGCGTGCTCGCGCTCGACCCCACCCAGAACGCCGCGGGTCTCGGCGCGCTGCTGGCCGGGGCCGCCGTGCTCAACCAGGGAGGCGGGAGCGAGGAGACCCTCGTGGGCGTGCTGCGGCGGCTCTCGGAGTCGACCGTGCCGTCGCCGGAGAGCCTGTTCGCCACGCTGACCAAGGCCACGGCCCGCATTCCCGTCGGCGTGACCTCCGAGCAGGCCGTCTGGTCGTACAACACGACGACGACCCCCTCGAACCCGGCGGTCGCGCTCTACCCCGCCGAGGGCACGGTCAGCCTCGACTACCCGATGGTCGTCACGGCCGGGGACACCGCGGCGCGCAGGGCGGCGCAGGCCTTCGCGACCGAGGTCTCCTCGCCCAGCGGGAGGAAGACCGTCCAGGACTACGGGTTCCGCACGCCGGACGGCAAGGGCGGCAGCCTGCTCAAGCCGGACAACGGCGTCAGCGCCAAGAAGCCGGCCACGATCCCGTTGCCGGACGCGGCGGCCGTCGCCCGCCTCTCCCAGGCCTGGCACCAGATCAAGCTCGGCACCAAGCTGCTCGCGCTGATGGACATCTCCGGCACCATGGCGCTGCCCGCCGACAAGAGCGGCATCACCCGGATGCGCGCGATCACCGACATCAGCGTCGAGGGCCTGAAGCTGTTCCCCGACAAGGCCGAGATCGGCATCTGGGCCTTCTCCGACAACCTGCGGGGAGAGGGCGTCGACTGGAAGCCCATCGTGCACATCGGGCCGCTGGCCCAGCAGATCAACGGCGTGACCCGCCGTGACGTGATCACGCAGGCGCTGCGGAACTCGCGGGCCATCCCCACCGGGAACACCGGCCTGAACGACACGCTGTGGGCCGCCTACCAGAAGATGACCAAGGAGTACGAGCCCGACAAGGTCAACACGATCCTGCTGTTCACCGACGGCGTCGGCAACGACGACCCGAACGGCGGCATCTCCAACACCGAGATCCTGCGGAAGCTGAAGGGCGCCTTCGATCCCAAGCGGCCGGTCAGCCTCCTGATCATCTCCTACAACACCCAGAAGGACGAGGACCGGACGCAGATGACCTCCATCGCCAAGGCCACGGGCGGCGCCGCGTTCTTCCCGCAGACGGTGCTGGAGATCCGCAACATCTTCCTCAAGGGCATCGCGCGCCGCCTCTGCGCGCCCGACTGCGGGGACGGCGGGCAGCAGTGATCTCCCGGTGACCTCCTGATTCACAAGAGCCGCAGGAGTCACTGTTTTCGCAGGTCATGCCGGTTGGGCATGGCTTCGGGCACGGCCGCGCGACCCGTAAACGGCGCCCGTCAGGGCGGCGTCCCACTCGTGTGGGGATCGGCGATATCCGGTTCCGTCACACGGGGAGGAACATCCGTTGCCCGAATGGCCCGGCGTCGGGCGAGCCGACGACCATCGACTGCTGGAGGCGCTGCGGCGCGGCGACGCCGAGGCGGCGCCCGCCCTGTACGACGCGTACGCCGACCGGCTGAGCGACTACGCCTACACCCTGCTTCGCGACCTGGAGGCCGCGGCGCGCGCCATGCACGACGCGCTGGTCGCCGGGTCCTGCCACGCGGAGCGGCTGACCGAGCCCGCCCGGCTGCGGGCGTGGCTGTACGCGCTGACCCGGTCCGAGTGCGCCGCGCCCGACACCACGGGAGGCCACACCGGACCGGTGATCGCTCTCGACGAGTCGGCCGATCCCCCGCTCGCGGCGCTCGTGCAGGAGGTGCTGGGAGAACTCGGCGCCGCCGAGCGCGAGGTGCTCACCCTCGCCGTACGGCACGGCCTGACGCCCGCCGAGGCCGGATCGGTCCTCGGGCTCTCCTCCCGGCAGGTGTCGGCGCGGCTCACCCGTGCCCGGGACCACCTGGAGAACGGCGCGGCGGCTCTCGTGCTGGCCCGGGTGGGCCGGGCCCATTGTCCGGGCCTGTCGGCGCTGGTGGACAACGGCGTGGGCGCCGACTGGCGCGACGGGCCGCTGAGCGACACACTGCGCAAGCGGCTGAGCAGGCACGTCGCCGGCTGCGAGATCTGCAGGGAGGGCCGGGGCAGGCACGTGTCGGCCGAGCGGCTGCTGGACATGATCCCCGTCGCGTATCCGCCGCTGTCCGCCCGCCGCCAGGTGATCGACTCGATCCTGCGCGCCGGCCCCCCGGGTGACGCCACCGCTCCCCTCGACGACCGCGGCTTCCCGGCCGCCGTGTCGCCGGGCCGGGCACAGGGGCGCGCCGGGCGCAGGCGCCGCGGTGAGCATGGGGGTGGGCGCGTGCGCAGACGACCCCGTCCGCTCAAAGTCGCCCCGGTGCTGCTCGCCGCCGCCTGCGTCTTCGCCACCGCGGGCGGGCTCGCGCTGGTCTCCGGGGAGTCCCCCGCCGATCGCCTGGAGGCGGTGCGCGTGCCTCCCACCACCTCTCCTGCGGCCTCTCCCGTGCCGGACCCCGCACTGGACCCCACGCTGGATCTGGACGAGGGCGAGCCACCGGCCGACGAGGACCCGCTGGACGAGCAGGCCGACGAGCCCTCCGCCCCTCCGGACGATTCCCCCGGTTCCCCCGATTCCCCCCAGTCGTCCCCCCACCCGGCCGCGACCGCCCCGCCCCACACCCTCCCACCGCCGGGGCGGTCGCGGCCGACATCCACCCGTACGACCCGCGCGCCGAAGCCGTCGCTGACCGCCCTGTGCCCGGGCGACCTCGGCGCGGCCACCGGCGCGACGATCACGCTGGCCGCGCGCGGCTCGGCGATCGAGTGGTCGGCCGGCGCGTCGGGCGGCATCACCGTCTCCCCGCGGCAGGGCAGGCTGCGCGCGGGAGCGAGCGGCCGGATCACGCTCGCCGTCGCCGATCCGGCGGTCCCGGGCAGCGGTGTGGTGACCTTCCAGTCGGCCGCGGGCCGGCCGTCCTGCCGGCTCTCCTGGGACGGGCAGGAAGGCGACGACGGGCCTGGGCCGACCACCCGGCCGGACGACCCCGACGACGGTCACGGCGACGGGGCCACGACCGGCCCGTCTCCCGCCGGCGATCCGGCACCCTCTCCCTCCCCGTGAGGAGATCCGCACCCGGCGGTAACAATCACGCGTCCTGAGGTGTCGATGAAAGTTTGAAAGGGGAAAAACGACGCGACCGAGGATTTGAGGGGGCATTGTGGCCCAAGCATGGCTGCCCGGCGCAAGCCGACTTCCCTCCCCCGGGGACTCCGGATCGATGCTCGGAGGAGCCCCGAGGACCGTCTGGTTCATCTGGCCCGCCGATCCCCACGGGGTCTCGGCCAGATCCGTCGCCCAGCGGCTGCTCCAACTCCGCCGGCCCTCCCACCTGGTGTGGAACCCGGTGACCGGGGAGATCGTCCAGTTGCTCCCGCCCACCCGGGCGGGCGGCGCGCTGGCCGCGGACCGGGGCAGGAACGGACGGGTCTGCGTGCAGATCCACGTCATCGGTTCGGCGAGGGAACCGTTCACCGACACCAAGCTCGACGGCCTGGACGACATCCTGGCCTGGCTCGACTCCTGGGGGGTGCCGCGCCGCTGGCCGGCCGGCCCCCCGCTGCCCTATCCCCATTCCCTGGCGGCGGAGCGCAGCAGGCGCCTGTGGGCACGGGGCGGGCACTTCGGCCACTCCCAGGTGCCCGGCACCCGGGAGGGCGACCCGGGGTCGATCGACATCGGCCGCATCATCGGAGAGGACGCGCCCGGCCTGGAGGACTCCCTCCCCCGGGGCGGGCTCAGGCTTCTCCAGGAGGTATGAGCGCCCCGATCACCGCGCATCCGCGCCGCACACCGGCGAGGGAGGCGGAGCCGTACCCCAGCACGAGGCCGTGCACCCGGGGCGGCCCGTGGTGGTGGCGTTCGGTCGTGTCCAGGAGCACGCCGTTTTCCCCGGCCCGCCGTACGAGGCCGGGGACGACGGCGGCGGGCAGCGCGACCATCACGTGGAGCCCGGCCGTGTCGCCCCGCACGTACGGCCCGAGCGCCTCGACGATGGCGGCCCTGCGGCGGGCGTACTCCAGCCGCATCCTGCGCAGGTGCCGGTCGAGGTCGCCGCGTTCCAGCAGGGTCGTCACGGCCCGCTGGACCGGCCCCGACGTGCGGTCGGCGACCCGTGCCCGGCGCTCGGCGACCCTGGCGAGCAGGCCCGCCGGGGCGACCAGCCAGCCGAGTCCCACGTCGGGGCCGAGCGACTTCGACAGCGTGCCGAGCAGCACCACCCGCGCGGGGTCGAGCCCGTAGAGCGCGGGCAGCGGCGCGACGTCGTAGCGGAACTCGGCGTCGTAGTCGTCCTCCACGACGATCGCGCCGGTCCTGCGGGCCCAGGCGAGCAGCCGCTCCCTGCGGGGGATCGGCAGCCTGCCGCCCAGCGGGAACTGGTGCGCGGGGGTGGTGTAGAGCACCCGCAGGTCGTCGGGGAGCGCCTCGACGATCACGCCCTGCTCGTCCACCGGGCAGGGCACGACCTCGGCCCCCCGCGAGGCGAACACGCGCCGGGCCGCCCCCCAGCCCGGCTCCTCGACCCCGGCCCGGGTCCCCGGGCCCAGCAGCGTGGCGGCGACCAGGTCGAGGCCGTTGCCGGTGCCCCGGGTCACCATGACGTTCCCCGCGTCCACCGGCACCGCCCGCGCCCTGCGCAGGTGCCCGGCCAGCAGTTCGCGCAGCTCCGAGTGGCCGTAGGGGTCGGGGAAGGCGTTCAGCGGCAGGTCGCCGGCGGATCGCCAGGCCCGCCGCCAGGCCGCCGTGTCATAGCCGAACACCCACGGCCGCCCCGGCCGAAGGTCCACCACGTCGCCGATCACCGGGTTGCTGATCACCGGGTCCCAGGGAGCGGCCGGCGCCGGGGAGGCGTGGTCCGGGGACGGGTACTCGTACGGCAGCGCGTCCTCGGCGACGTAGGTGCCAGAGCCGTGCCGCCCCTCCAGCCACCCCTCCGCGTACAGCTGCTGGTAGGCGTCGGTCACGACGGTCCTGCTCACCCCCAGGAGGACCGCGAGCCTCCGGGTGGACGGCAACCGCTCCCCCGCCTTGAGCCCGCCCGTGCGCATGGCCTCCCGCAGTTGGGCGGCGACCTGGACGGCGAGCGGCACAGGACCGGCGCGGTCCACCGTCACCGGCACGTCGATGGTCAGGCGCACAGTGTTCTCCGCAAAAACAGTGTTCTCCGCAAAAGTGGTCTCCCCCCGGCGGCCAGAAGTGGACATGTTCCACCAGTCCACCCTGGACATAACGTAACGGACATGCTCTCCGCGACCACCCGCACCACCCTGAACCGCGCGAAGGACCGCGCCCGCACCGACCGCGCCGACCTGTACGCCATCCTGGACGCCGGTCTCGTCTGTCACCTCGGCGTACTGGCCGGCGGCTCCCCCATGGTGATCCCCACCGGCTACGGGCGGATCGGCGACACCCTCTACCTGCACGGCTCCACCGGGGCCACCTCGCTCCGGGCCGGCTCCGGCGGCCAGGTCTGCGTCACCGTGACCCACCTCGACGGCGTCGTGCTGGCCCGCTCCGCGTTCCACCACTCGGTGAACTACCGCTGCGCCATGGTCTACGGCACGGCCCGGCTCGTGGACGACCCCGAGGAGCGGCTCGCGGGGCTGCGGGCGATCACCGAGCAGCTCGCGCCCGGCCAGTGGGACGTCGTCCGCCCGCCCGACCGCAAGGAGATGGCCGCCACGGCCGTGCTCGCGCTGTCGCTGGAGGAGGCGTCGGTGAAGGTGCGGCAGGGACCGCCGAAGGACGACGAGGAAGACTACGACCTGCCCGTCTGGGCGGGCGTGCTGCCGCTCGCCGTCTCCTGGGGCGTCCCCGAGCCCGACCCGCGCCTCACCCCCGGCATCCCGGTCCCCGCGCACGTCAGAGACCGCTGTTAAGCGCTTTGCAAGCGGTTTCATCGACACTGCGGCCAACCTGTCAGACCTGGGGAGGCCTCATGAGTTCCGCCGAGCACTGGGACGTGCCCGGTTACACGGTGACCCGCGAACTGGGCGCGGGGGGCGGCGGCCGCGTCGTCCTCGCCGTCCACGAGCGGTCCGGCGCCCCGGTGGCGATCAAGTACCTCTCGGAGGAGCTGCGCCGGGAAGTGGGCTTCGTCGCCCGGTTCCGGCGGGAGGCCCGTCTGCTCGTGGAGCTCGACAACTCCCACGTCGTACGGCTCTACGAGTACCTGGAGACCGCGCGGGGCGCCGCCATCGTCATGGAGCTCGTCGACGGCCCCACGCTGCGGGCACTGCTGCGCGAGCAGGGCGCGACCGGCCCCGAGGCCGCGCTCGCCGTGCTGAAGGGCTCGCTGCTCGGCCTGGCCGCGGCGCACGCGACCGGCCTCGTGCACCGTGACTACAAGCCCGAGAACGTGCTGGTCACGGCCGACGGGACGAGCAAGCTCGCCGACTTCGGCATCGCCGTACGGGCCGGGGAGGGGGGCGAAGCGGCCGGCACGCCGCCGTACATGGCGCCGGAGCAGTGGGCGGGCGTGCCCGCCTCGCCCGCCTCCGACGTGTACGCCGCGACCGCGGTCTTCTTCGAGTGCCTGACCGGACACCGGCCGTACCGGGCGACCGAGCACGCCGTGCTGCGCCACCTGCACCAGACGGCGCCGGTGCCGGTCGAGGAGGTCCCCGAGCCGTTGCGGCGTCTCGTCGAGCGGGGGATGGCGAAGGACCCGGTGTCGCGGCCCTCCGGCGCCGCCGGATTCGTCGCCGAACTGGAGGAGGCCGCGACCGCCGCGTACGGCCCGGCCTGGGAGGAGCGGGGCCGTCGCAGGCTCGCCGCCCTCGCCGCGGCCCTCGCGGCGACGTTCCCGCTGAACCGGGTGCGTCCCCTGGAGGCCGGCACCTCGCTGTTCACGACGGCGCTGCGCTCACTGCGCTCGGTGCGGAGCAAGGGATTCCTGCTCACCGCCGGAGCGGTGCTGCTGGTGCTCACCGGCGGCGGCATCGGCGCGTACGCCCTGGGCTCGGCCGGGTACGGGACCCCGATCGGGGACCCGGTCGTGGCGGCCACGGGGCCGGGGACGCCGGTCGTTCCCGAGACGGCCCCCGAGGGGACACCCGAGACGACACCGGAGGAGACGCCCGCCGAGAGCCCTTCCGCGGCACCATCACAAACACCGTCACACACACCGTCGCATACGCCGTCACCCGCGTCGCCGTCGGGGCGGCCCTCGGCGACGCCGTCGCACACGCGCACCGCGCGGCCGTCCGCGTCGGCGCCCGGCTCGACCGGGCACCCCACCCCGAGGCCGTCACGCACGCCGTCGCCGACACCCTCCACGGCCGCGTTGAAAGTCGCCGATCTGGGGGTGAGCGGGTTGACGTACAAGGCCGGGGCGGGCAGCGGAACGGTCACCGTCAAGACCAACGGCCCCGGCACGGTGCGGCTCGCCGTGCGCTTCACCGCGGACGGCACGGTGAAGGCCACCCGCACGCTCACGCTCAGCGGCGCGACGACCTACACCCGTACGGTGTCCGCGGACCTCGGCCGCCTCTGCTCGGGCACCTGGGGCATGAGCGTGTCCACCAGCCCGGCCGCGGCGGGCGGCGCCGGCGAGGCCACGGCGAAGGTGCCGGCCTGCCCGACGACCGTCACCGCGATCAAGGTCGGCACGCTGACGGTGTCCTCCACCGGAGCGGCGGCGGCCTCGGTGACGGTGACCACCGACGGCACCGGCCCGGTGACCCTGACCGGCCGGTTCGCCGCGGCTTCGGCGACCGGCGGCACGCGGACGGTAAACCTGTCCGGGGCCACGTCCTACACGCGGACGCTGTCGTACACCTTCTCCAGCCGCCCCTGTGGGACCGTCACGATCACGGCCTCGACCAGCCCGGCCGCCTCCGGCGGCTCGGCGGCGCGGTCGGTCACGGCGAGCTGCCCCGCCTCGGTCAGCCGGGTGAGCGTGCAGAACCTGTCGATTACGGGCACGACCGCGACCGCCACGATCGCCGTCACCGCGGGCAACACCTCCGCCGTACGGCTGAACCTCACCTGGCTGTCCGGCGGGGAGCGGGTGTCCACCCAGACCTACAACCTGTCGGGCAAGACCAGCTACACGGTCACGGCCTCGTACACCTACTCCCGATGGCCCTGCGACTCTTATGCGGTGACCGCGTCGACCTCCCCGGCCGCGGCGGGCGGTGCCTCCACGATCACCCGGCAGACGGATTCGTGCATCAAATAACCTCAGGTGATTATTGACAACCAAGTCTGACTAAATCGTGACTTTTCATCGTAATGGCTGGGTCGTCACTAAGCTACGGTCTCGGATTCGGCGGGGGCCCCGGGCGATGAGGAGACCGTTATGTACGGCCATACGGACGCCTGGCGCGTCCCCGGCTACACCGAGATCAGGGAACTCGGC
This sequence comes from Microbispora cellulosiformans, assembly GCF_008728085.1. Classification (NCBI taxonomy): domain Bacteria; kingdom Bacillati; phylum Actinomycetota; class Actinomycetes; order Streptosporangiales; family Streptosporangiaceae; genus Microbispora; species Microbispora cellulosiformans. The sequence continues at coordinate 278,471 of NZ_VYTZ01000007.1, forward strand.
GTAGGGGGCGGCGGGCGGGTGGTGCTCGCCCGGCACGACGCCGACGACATCCCTGTGGCGATCAAGTATCTGTCCGACCAGCTGATGACGGACCTCCACTTCGTCGCCCGGTTCCGGCACGAGGCCCGGCTGCTCGCGGCGATGGATCCCAACCCGCACGCGGCCCGCTTCTACGAGTACGCCGAGACCTCCCGCGGCGCGGCCATCGTGATGGAACTGGTCGACGGCGTCTCGCTGCGCGCGATGCTGCGCTCGGAGGGGCCCACCGGCCCCGAGGCCGCGCTCACCGTGCTGAAGGGCTCGCTGCTCGGCCTGGCCGCGGCGCACGAGATCGGGGTCGTTCACCGGGACTACAAGCCGGAGAACGTCATGGTCGAGGCCGACGGCAACAGCAAGCTCGTCGACTTCGGCATCGCCGTCCAGGCCGGGGAGGGCGTGAGCGCCTCCGGCACCCCGCCGTACATGGCGCCGGAGCAGTGGTCGGGCGGCAGGGCGGGCCCGGCCGGCGACGTCTACGCGGCCACCGTCGTGTTCTTCGAGTGTCTCACCGGCAGCCGGCCGTTCCGCGCCCAGAACATCGCCGCGCTGGCCCGCCAGCACCAGGCCACCCCTCCGCCGGTCGACGAGGTGCCGCCGCCGCTGCGCGGGCTCGTGGAGCGCGGCATGGCCAAGCGGCCCCAGGACCGGTACGGCTCCGCCGAGGAGTTCCTGCGGGAGCTGGAGACGGTCGCCGCCGGCGCGTACGGCCCGGCCTGGGAGGAGAGGGGACGGCGGCGGCTCGCGGCGCTCGCCGGGCTGCTGGTGCCGTTCTTCCCTCTCAAGAAGGACGTTCCCGAGGCGGGCACGGCCCTGGCCGAGACCCGGCTGGGCGGCCTGCTGGGCCAGGCCCGGATGAAGATCGGCCTGACTCTGGCCGGCATGGTCGTGATCGCGGCCGGAACCGTGGCGCTGGTGCAGACGGTCAGCGGGACCACCCTGCAGGCGGGCACGTCGATCGAGACGCCGAGCCCCCTCGCACTCGATCCGTCGTCGGCCGGCGACGCCCCGACAGAGGAGCCGGAGGACTCGGAGCCTTCTCCCGAGCCCTCCCCGGTTTCCACCAGCCCGAAGCCGGCCGCCTCGCCGACGCCGGTCGTGCGGCCCACCGCGAAACCGACCCTCAGGCCGACGCGCAGGCCGACCGCGAAACCGACGGTCAAGCCCACCGTGCGGCCCACGGTCAAACCCACTGTGCGGCCCACGACGCGGCCGAAGCCCTCGGCGAAGCCCACCTCGCAGCCCGACCCCACGGTCACCGCGACGATAGACCCGCAGCCCACGACGCGGCCCACCTCCCGGCCGACCGCCACCCGCACCACCGCGCCGCCCACGACGCGGCCCACCCCGACCGTGAGCGAGCCCGGCGGCAGTTCACCGCCGCAGGATGTTCCCCGGTGACGACCGGCCTCGTTCCCGCCACACTTGCCATGGAGCTTAGGCGCGGACGGCACCGGAGGCGGCGCAGATGCGAGAAGGCGTGACGGTCGCGGGGCACCGGCTCACCGGCCGCACCCGGGCCGGCGAGGCGGGCGTCTGGACGGACGCGGTCTCCCCCGGCGGCAGGCCGTCCGGCGTGCTGCGGTTCGATCCCGCGGCGGCGGCCCGGGCGAGGGAACGGCTGGTCGCGACGGTCGCCGACGACCTGCGCCTCCAGCGCGGCGGGGCCGCGGGGCTGCTGCCCGTCGTCGACCTGGTGGCCGCGCGCGACGAGGTGTGGCTGATCACCGGCCGGGCGATGCCGGCCCTCGACGAACTGCTGCGGCGGAACGGCGGGCATCTCGACGCGGGCAGCGTGGCGGCCGTCCTCCTGGAGACGGCGCAGACGCTCGCCTCCGTTCACGCCGCCGGGCTGACGCACGGCGCGTTCGGCGCCGGAACGGTCGTCGTCACCGAGGACGGCGCGGCGCTGCTGGCGGAGCGCGGCCTGGTGGCGGCGCTCCGCGGCGAGCACGTGCCGCCGGAGCGCGACGTCACCGCCTGGGTGACGCTCGCCCGGCAACTCGCCGCCGGACAGATGAACGGGCCCGAGGCGGATCTGCTGCACCGGGCGATCACCGCCGCCACCGTCCACGGACTGGCCGCCGCCCGCGACACCCTGCTCGCCGGGCGCGAGGGGCTGCCGCCCGGGTTCATGACGCGGGACCGGCTCGCCCGGGCCTCGCGCGACTTCCTCGGCCCTGTTCCAGGCCCCGTGCCTGTCTCTGGTCCCGGCTCTGCGCCTGTCTCTGCGGCTGCCTCTGTGCCGGTCGTGCCCGCCGCGGGTGAGGCGGTGACCCTGCTCGACTTTCCCTCCGATCTGCCCTCCGACGTGCCCTCCGATCTGCCCCCCGGCGCGGACGACGACGTGATGATGCGGTTCGGGCCGGGCGTGCCGACCGAGACCCCGAGCAGGACCACGGCGGCGCAGATCTGGCGGTCGGGCCGGACCTCCGCCGTCACCCAGGCCCGCCCGCCGGCCGCCCCGCCCCGGCGCCGCCGGCGTACGACGGCCTGGGCGGGCACCGTGCTGCTCGCGATCCTGGTCGCGGCGGTGATCCTTTGGCTGCGTCAACCGCCCGCCGTGGAGGTTGCGGTGAGTGGCGTGGACGTCAAGGTGGCCAAGAAGACGGTGCGCTGCGACGGCACGGCCGACTTCGTCGGGGTGGTCACGACCAACGGCGGGGCCGGGACGATCCGCTACCTCTGGATCCGCAGCGACGTCCGCACACGGCAGGAGAAGGAGCAGCGGGTATCCTCCGGGGACACGTCGGTACATCTCCCCCTGCACTGGAATGTGACCGGCCCCGGATCGTTCAAGGGATCGGCGACGCTCCGTGTCCTGTCTCCCACGACGACCGGAAAACCGATTCAGGACACGGCAAGTTTTACCTACAAATGCTGACTTCATTAGTGTGGCGCGCATGACGACGACCCCTGCCGGCTGGTATCCGGACCCGTACGGCTCCCCCCTCCTGCGATGGTGGGACGGCAACCAGTGGACCGACGCCACCCACTCCCCGGGACAGCCGGGGCAGGAGGCCGCGGCCGCGCCCGACCAGACAGCGCCGGCCCAGCCGGCCCAGCCGGCCCAGACTGTGCCGTCCCAGGCGGCGCCGACGCAGCAGTGGACCCAGCCCTCGGGCGGTCCCGGAGGCTACGGCCCTGGAGGCTACGGCCCCGGCGGCCCGGGTCCTGGGGGCCCTGGAGGTCCTGGAGGTCCTGGAGGTCCTGGAGGTCCTGGAGGTCCTGGGGGCTACGGTCCCGGAGGCCAGGCGCCGTGGGGCCGGCCGGGCTATCCGGGAGGGCAGGGGGCGCCCACAGCCCAGCTTCCCGTGCCCGAGTTCGGCACGCAGCAGCGGAGCACGGCGGTGTGGCCCTGGATCGTCGGGGGCATCGCGGCGGTGGTCGTGCTGGCGCTCCTCGTCGGCGGCGCGTTCGTCCTCCTGCGCGACCGCGCCGGAACGGTGACCGCCCGGCCGGAGCCGGTGACGACGGCCCCGCCGCCGCTGGACCAGACCGTGCCGCCCGAGCCGAGTCCGGAGCAGTCCACCCGGCCGCTGCCCACGCTGCCGGAGCCGACCGGCGGCCGGATCAACGACTCGGTGACCGGGCTGTCCTACGCCTTCCCGGGCGGCAAGTGGGTGGTGCCGAAGTCGCAGGAGATCAACAACCCGTCCAACGACCAGTTCCCCCTGTGGACGAGCGGCTACCAGGCGATGTCCCAGCAGAACTACGACGGCAAGGGCGCGAGCTGGGTGGGCAGCGTCTTCGCCGCCGAGCTGCCCAAGGTCATCCCCTACACCGGCCCCCAGGACTTCGAGCGGCTGTCCCAAGCGATGCTCGTCGCGTACGAACCCGCCTTCTACGGCCTCCCGCACAAGCGCAGGGTCCTGCGCAGCGAGTCCCTGAAGGTGAGCGGCAAGCAGGGCTGGATCATCGAGTTCGAGATGGACTTCTCCCAGGCGGCCACGGCGCAGAAGCTCGACTGGAAGACGGAGCGGGGCGCGTTCGTCCTCGTGGACCGCGGCCAGGGCGTCCAACCGGCGATGCTGTACGTCTCCGTGCCCGACAACCTGGACCAGTCGGTCGTCAAGCGGGTGCTGAACTCGCTCCAAGCCCAGTGACGTCCCTATTACGCTTGAGGCATGACTGACCCGCTGGTTTGGATCGACTGTGAGATGACCGGGCTCGACCTGGGCCGTGACGCGCTGGTCGAGGTGGCCTGCATCGTCACGGACGGCGAGCTGAACCAGCTGGACGAGGGCGTTGACGTCGTCATCAAGCCGCCCGCCGAGACCCTGGAACAGATGTCGGACGTCGTGCGGGAGATGCACACGGCCTCGGGACTGCTGCGGGCCCTCTCGACGGGGGTCACGCTGGCCGAGGCCGAGGCGGTCGTGCTCGACTACATCCGGTCCCACATCCCCGAGGCCAAGCGGGCGCCGCTGTGCGGCAACTCCATCGCGACCGACCGTGCCTTCATCGCCCGGGACATGCCCCTGGTGGACGGCCACCTGCACTACCGGATGATCGACGTCTCGTCGATCAAGGAACTGGCCCGCCGCTGGTATCCCCGGGTCTACTTCGCCTCCCCCGAGAAGCAGGGCGGGCACCGCGCGCTGGCCGACATCACCGAGAGCATCCGGGAGCTGCGCTATTACCGTGCCGCGGTCTTCGTTCCGCAGCCGGGCCCCGACTCGGCCACCGCCCGCGAGGTCGCCGAGGCCGTCTCCGGATCGTAGGCAGACAGGTATCGCGGGCGCGGAGGACTCGAAAATACCGCTACACTTTCTTCGTACGCCGCGAGCGGCGGACATGGTGGGTGTAGCTCAGCTGGCAGAGCGCCAGGTTGTGGTCCTGGATGTCGTGGGTTCAAGTCCCATCACTCACCCCAGTAGCGAACGGCCGGTCCTCACGGACCGGCCGTTCGTTTTTCATCGGCATTTATCCCCCGCGTATATACACTCAAGGTATACAGTGCGGGCATGACCGTTCCCCTCGCGTTGCTCGGCCTGCTGGAGCGGGAGCCGAGCCACGGATACGACCTGAAACGCGACTACGACGCCTTCTTCGGCCGGGGCAGGCCGCTGCCCTTCGGGCAGGTGTACTCCACGCTCGGCCGCCTGGCCAGGGACGGCAAGGTCACCGGGCAGAGCGAACCGGGCGACGGGCCCGACCGCAAGCGCTACGCCATCACCCCCCTGGGCAGGCAGGAGGTCGGCACGTGGCTGGCCGAGCCGGTCGCGGCCGAGCCCTACCTGCAGACGGTGCTGTTCACCAAGGTCGTGCTGGCGCTGATGCTGGGCCGTGACGCGGCCGGCTACCTGGACGCGCAGCGCGCCACGCACATGCGGCGCATGCGGGAACTGACGGAGGTCAGGCGCGGCGGCTCCCTGACCGACGCCCTGCTGGCCGACCACGCCATGTTCCACCTGGAGGCGGACCTGCGGTGGATCGACGTCACCCAGGCCCGGCTGGGGGCCCTGGCCGAGATGGTGCGCGCATCGTGATCATCGAGGCCCGGGGGGTCAGCCGCTCCTACGGCAGCACGCCCGCACTGCGGGAGGCGAACCTGTCGGTGGCCGCGGGCGAGATCGTTGCGATCATGGGTCCCAGCGGTTCCGGGAAGTCGACGCTGCTGCACTGCCTGGCCGGCATCTTCACGCCCGACAGCGGCGAGGTCCGGTTCGACGGACGCCGCCTCGACACCCTGGACGACGGCCGTCGCAGCGAGCTGCGGCGCACCGCCTTCGGCTTCGTCTTCCAGTTCGGCCAGCTCGTGCCGGAGCTGACCGCGGCCGACAACGTCATGCTGCCGCTGCTGCTGGGCCGTACCAGGAGAAAGCACGCCGAGCGGCGGGCGGCCGAATGGCTGGAGCGGCTGGAGCTGGCCGACCTGGGCGGCCGGCGCACCGGGGAGCTGTCCGGCGGGCAGGCGCAGCGCGTCGCGATCGCCAGGGCGCTGGTCACCCGGCCGCGGGTCGTGTTCGCCGACGAACCGACCGGCGCGCTGGACACGCTCACCGGCGAGCACGTGATGGACCTGCTGGTGGGCCTGGCCCGCGAGGAGGGCGCCACCGTGGTCGTGGTGACCCACGACGCCCGGGTGGCCGCCTGCGCCGACCGGGAGGTCGTGGTGCGCGACGGCCGTGTCTCCGACCCGCACACGACCGGGGCCGCCCGATGATCCGGCTGGGCCTGCGGCTGTCGCTGAGCAGCGGCAGGGAGGCGGCGGCCAGGCTGGCGCTGATCGTCGTCGGGGTGGCGGCCGGCGTCGCGGTGCTGCTGGCCACGCTGTCGCTGTTCAACGCCTTCCAGGCCACCGACGGCCGTCCCTGCTGGGAGTGCACGACCGGCTCGGCGCCCAGCGGCTGGGCCCTCGACGCGACGGCCGACGGCGCGCTGTGGAACTACCACGAGGACTTCTACGCGGGCCGGACGATCAAGAGACTCGACGCCGCCGCGCTCGGCACGCGGGCGCCGGTCGTCCCCGGCCTGTCCCGCATGCCGGGCCCGGGGCAGTACTATGCCTCGCCCGCGCTCGCCGCGCTGCTGGACTCGGCGCCGCGTGAGGAGCTGGCCGCCCGCTTCCCCGGCACGCGCGCCGGGCTGATCGGCGACGTGGCGCTGTCCGGGCCCGACGAGCTGGTCATCGTGGTGGGGCAGACGCCGGATCAGGTCGCCGCCATGCCCGGTGCCAGGCAGGTCGACACGGTTTCCGCGGTCTCCACCATGCAGGCGGTCGACGACAGCGCGGACGTCTACCGGTTCGGCTTCGGCGTCGCCGCCGTCGGGCTGATCGTCCCGTTGCTGGTGCTCGTGGGCACCGCCACCCGGCTGGCCGCGGCTCGCCGCGAGACCCGCTTCGCCGCGATCCGCCTGGTCGGAGCCACCGCACGGCAGATCAACGTGCTCGCGACGGTGGACGCCGCGCTGGGCGGGCTGGCGGGCGCGCTGGCCGGCCTCGCGATCTTCCAGCTCGTCCGGCCGGCCGTGGCCGGGGTGCGGATCACCGGTGCCCGGTTCTTCCCCGAACTGGTCGCCCCGCACGCCTGGCAGTACGCGGCCGTGCTCGGCGGCGTGCCGGTCGTGGCGGCCTGCGCCGCCCTGTGGTCGCTGCGCCGGGTGCGGATCTCGCCGCTCGGCGTGGCGCGGAAGACCGCCGCGTCCCCGCCGCGGGCGTGGCGGGTGATCCCGCTGCTGGCGGGGCTGGGGATGTTCACAGGTCCGGTGTACCGGAACGGCAAGCCCGACGATCTACTGGCCGTCGTCGCGCTCGCGCTGGTCATGGCCGGGCTGATGCTGGCCGGTCCCTGGCTGACCATGGCCGCCGCACGGCTGGCCGCCCGGCTGACCCGGGGCGGAGCGACGCTGCTGGCCGCGCGCCGCCTGGCCGCCGATCCGAAGACCGCCTTCAGGTCGGTGAGCGGGCTGGTGCTGGCGGTGTTCATCGGGACGACGATCGCGGCCCTCGTGCCGACGGTGGTCGCCGGTCAGCAGAAGGTGGCCGGGGGCACGCTCAACGACGTTCTGGGCGCCAGGTTCGACCGGCCGGGCGTCTCCGGCCTCTCACCGCGGGCGGGGACGGAGCTCCTCGACCGGCTGCACGCCCGCCCGGGCGTGGACGTGCTGCCGATCTACGCTCTGCCGATCGATGCCGGCCCGCGGCCCGACGGATCGCCGCCCGCGCCGTACGCCGTCGAGTGCGCCGACCTGGCCCGCTTCCCCGCGCTCGGCCGCTGCCCTGTGAACATCGACGGCAGGAACGCCCGGGCGGTGGCGGGCAACTTCGCCCGCATCGTCGGCGCCGACAACCCTCTCACCGTCGACAGACTCCTTCCGCTGGCGGGCCCGGCCAGCCCGACCGCCTCCACCGACGGGCTCGGCCTGGCGGCCGTCATGATCACCACACGCGATCCCGCGACGCTGGAGCGGCTGCGCACCCTGCTGTCCGGCCACACCGTCGAAGCGCCGATGACCTTCGCCGAGGTCGCCGAGGTCAGGGCGGACCTATACGTCCGGGCGGAGAACGTCGCGCTGGCCATGGTCGGGCTCACCCTGGTCGCCGGTGCCTGCGGCCTCGTGGTGGCGGCCGCCGGCGGGCTGGTGGAGCGCAGGCAGCCGTTCACCCTGCTGCGGCTGGCGGGCACGCCCACGCGCACCCTGGCCGCGGTGGTGCTGCTGGAGTCGGCGCTGCCGCTCGTGCTGGCCGCCGCGCTCGCCGCCGGCTCCGGCTTCGGCGTGGCCGAGCCGCTCATCGACGCCCTCGCGATGAGGAGCGCGTCGATCGCGATGCCGGGACCCGTCTACTTCGCCTCCTTGGGCGGTGGCCTGGCCGCCTCCCTCCTGGTGATCCTCACGACGCTGCCGCTGCTGCGGCGCATGACCACGCCCGGCAACGCGCGTTTCGAATAGGAGATCGATGAAGCTCAGACCTATCGTGATCGTGCTGGCCTTACTCGCCCCCGCCGTCGCGGCCGCGCCCGCGACGGCGGCCGGCGGGAGTTACTCGGCCACGATCCGGCGCACCGAGTACGGCATCCCGCACATCACCGCCAAGGACTACGACGGCCTCGGATTCGGGTACGGCTACGCCTTCGCGCAGGACAACCTGTGCACGCTCGCCTCCTGGGTGGTGACGCTGCGCGGCGAACGCTCCCGCTACTTCGGCCCGAAGGCCGAGTCCGACGACCCGGTCCGCCCGGTCTCCAACCTCGCCAGCGACGTCTACCACAAGAGCGTCGCCGGCTCCGGCGTCGTACGGCGGCTGCTGGCCCGGCCCGCGCCGGTCGGCCCGAGCGACGAGCTGCGCCGCCTGGTCGACGGTTACGTCGCCGGATACAACCGCTACCTCGAGGACACCGGCGTGGCGAACCTGCCCGACCCCACCTGCCGGGGCAGGGCGTGGGTCGGCCCGATCACCGCCACCGACATGTGGAACAACCTGCTCGACCTCGACCGCATGACGTCGAGCTCCTCGTTCAAGGACGCCATCACCGGGATCGCGGAGCCCGAGGACGAGGCCGGGGGGCCACCGGAAGACAAGAGAGCACAGCCCAAGCCGGCGGCGGGCAGCAACGCCTGGGCGCTCGGCCGTCAGGCCACACGCGGGGGCGGCGGGATGGTGCTGGCCGACCCGCACTTCCCCTGGCAGGGGATCCGCCGCTTCTACCAGGTCCAGCTCACCATCCCGGGCGTGCTCGACGTCTCCGGAGGCAGCCTGTACGGCACCCCGGTCGTCCAGATCGGCCACAACGCCAAGGTCGCCTGGACCCACACCGTCTCCCACGCCCAGCACTTCACCGTCTACCGGCTGGAACTCGCGGGCGGCCACAGCTACCTGGTGGACGGCCGGGCGGAGCCGATGGGCGAGCAGGAGGTGGAGGTCACCCTGCCGGACGGCACCGTCTCCGGCCACACGCTCCTCACCTCCCGCTACGGCCCGGTGCTCGCCGTCGGCCAGACGGACGAGGCCGCGTACGCGCTGGCCGACGCGAACGCCGCCAACCTGCGGGCGGCGGACGAGTGGCTGGCGATGGCCAGGGCGGACAGCCTCGACGAGCTGCGCGCGGCCCAGCGGACCTACCAGGGGATGCCGTTCGTCCACACCCTCGCCACCGACGTGAGCGGGACCGCCTACTTCGCCGACACCTCGCTCGTCCCCCACGTCAGCGACGCCCAGGCGAAGCGCTGCGCAGCGTCCTCTCCCGGGCCCTCGCCCGTTCCGGGGCTGGACGCGTACGTCCTGGACGGCTCGACGTCCGCGTGCCTGTGGGGCAGGGACGGCGACGCCGTCGTGCCGGGCGTCTTCGGGCCGGGCAACCAGCCGAGGCTGGCCCGCGCCGACTATGTGGCCAACTCCAACAACACCTACTGGATGACGAACCCGGCGAAGCCGCTCACCGGCTACCCCAAGGCGTACGGCGAGACGGGCACCGACCTGGAGCCGCGCCCCCGGGTCGGCCTCGACATGATCGCCCAGCGGCTGTCCGGCGCCGACGGGCTCGGCGCGCCCGGCTTCACCCTGGAGACGCTACAGGCCACGGTGCGCGGCAAGCGCAACCTGACCTTCGAGCTCATGCGCGACGACCTGCTGAGACTGTGCCGCACCCACCGCTCTTCCTCTGGCTCTGGGGCGGACGTGCGCGACGCCTGCCGGACGCTGGGGAAGTGGGACGGGCGGGCCACCCTCGACGGTGCGGGCGCCGTCCTGTGGCGCGAGTTCTTCACGCGGCTCGGCCGTCCCGCCAAGCCGGGAGATCCGGTCTTCAGCCCGTGGCGAGTGCCGTTCGACCCCGCGCGCCCGCTGACCACCCCGAGGGGGCTGAAGATCGACGACCCGGGCGTACGGCAGGCCCTCGCCGACGCCGCGCTCTTCTTCCGGTCCAACCGGATCCCGCTGACGCTCACCCCCGGGCAGGCGCAGAGCTACTCCTCGATCCCGATTCCCGGCTGCACGGAAGGGGAGGGCTGCTTCGACCGGGTGCGCACGGGCGGGCCGCTGGGCACGGACGGACGCTATCCGGAGGTGAACACCGGCTCCAGCTTCATGATGGCCGTCGAGCTCACCGAGGACGGCCCCCGCACGCGGACCGTCCTCACCTACTCCCTGTCCGCCAACCCCGCGTCGCCGCATCACACCGACCAGACGGCGCTGTTCTCGCGCGGCGGGTGGGTGACCGAGCGCTTCACCCCGGCCGAGATCGCCGCGGATCCGCATCTCGGAACCGTCACGGTTCACGGGAGGAGTTGACCCGGGCAAGTCAGTGCATTTTTCCCAAAAGGTGAACGTAGCGGGTTATGCTGCCTGACAACCGCCGCGCGGGGGCCCCGGCGATCTCTGACGTCTTCGACGGAGGCCGGATGAGAGGCGACGACCACACCGCCCTTGGGTTGAGTAAGCGGGAAAGCGAGGTCATGGAGCTGATCGCCACAGGTCACTCCAATGGCGAGATCGCCCAGCGGCTGTTCCTGAGCGAGAAGACCGTGAAGAACCACGTGAACCGCATCTACGCCAAGCTGGGCGTGGAGTCGCGGGTCAGGGCCATCTGCCGTTGGCGCGGCGAGGCGGACCCGTCCGGAGACACCGCGTGCTCAGACACCGCCTGCTCAGACGGCGGCGAGGCAGGCGCGGAGACCGGCGAGGCCGTGCTCAAGCTCGTCGGGCTGGACGGACAGGGCAGGGCGTAGCCGCACCGACCGCTCGCCGCAGCGCAGGACCAGGATCGCCCGCTCCTCCCGCAGCCGGGTGACCAGCCCGCCGGGGTCGGGGACGTCGAAGGCGCACATGAGCCCGCGGCCCCGCGCGTTGGCGACCAGTCCGTCGGACTCCAGGCCCCGCAGGGCGCCCAGCAGTTTCTCGCCCAGGATGGCCGCCCTCGGGATCAGCCCGTCCCGCTCGATGATCTCCAGCATCCGGCGGGACCGCACCATGTCGACCAGTCCGCCACCCCAGGTGGAGTTGATCCTGCCGCTCACCCGGAACACGTTGTCCGGCACCAGGTCCACCCTGCGGCCCGCCATGATGCCGCCGACCTGGACCTTCTTCGCGAAAGCCACGATGTCAGGGGCCAGCCCGAGCTGCTGGTACGCCCAGGGCGTGCCGGTGAGACCCACCCCGGTCTGCACCTCGTCCAGCACGAACAGCGCCTCGTACTCGTGGCACAGGTCCTGCATCGCCCGCAGGAACTCCGGGCGCATGTGGTTGTCGCCCCCTTCGCCCTGGATCGGCTCGGCGACGAAGCAGGCGATGTCGTGGCGGAACCTCTCGAACGCCTCCCTCGCCTGCGCCAGCGCCCGTTCCTCGGCGCGTTCGACGTCCCCGAGGTGGATCGCCGGGACGTCGACACGCGGCCAGTAGAACCGGGGGAACCGGTCGGTCTTGACGGCGTCGGTGTTGGTGAGCGACAGCGCGTAGCCGCCGCGGCCGTGGAAGGCCCGGGTCAGGTGGAGGACCCGGGTGCCGAGGCCCGGATGGCGGCCGTTGGCTTCATTCCAGCGGCTCTTCCAGTCGAAGGCGCACTTGAGCGCGTTCTCCACCGCCGCGGAGCCGCCCTCGACGAAGAACAGGTGCGGCAGTTCCGGGTCGCCGAGCACCCGCCGGAACGTCTCGACGAACTCGGCGAGGTGCACGGTGTAGATGTCGGAGTTGGCGGGCTTGTTGGCCGCCACCCGGCCGAGCAGTGCGACGAACTCGGGCTCGCCGGCGAAGGGGTTGAGCCCGAGTGGCGACGAGGCGAAGAACGTGTAGAAGTCCAGGTACCTCCGCCCGTCACGGGCGTCGACCAGCCAGGAGCCCGCGCTCCGGTCCAGGTCGAGCACCAGCCGGAAACCGTCGACGAGCAGGTGCCGTGCGAGGGCGTCGTGCACAGCGCTGGGGTCCATGTCGCCTCCGCGTCAGGCCGGGAGACGAGATGATTCCCTCACAGGTGGTCATCTATGTGAATGGTTTCCGCCTTAATACCATCCAGGAAGGATATTGTCCGACCACAGACGCACCCACCCCAGTGCTGACGAAACGGACGTGGTTGTGTACGTTTGCTTCAGATTCGGTGGCTGAAACCGAGTTCGGCAAGCTTTTCTGAGGCAGGGAACATGATCGACCGTACTCGCCTGGCCCGGCTGCTCGACCGCGAGCGGGACCTCTTCCGGGAGCGGAACCCGCGCTCGGCCGCCGCGTACGAGCAGGCGAGGGGGCATCTCTTCGGCGGCGTGCCGATGACGTGGATGAACAAGACAGCTGCGGGCTTCCCGTTGTACCTGGCCGAGGCCCACGGCGCCCGCGTCACCGACCTCGACGGCCACGAGTACGTCGATCTCTGCCTCGGCGACACGGGTGCGATGGCCGGGCACTCCCCGCAGGCCACCGTGGAGGCGGTCACCGACCGGTTCGGCCGCCGGGGCGGCGCCACGGTGATGATGCCGACCGAGGACGCCGCCTGGGTCGGCGCCGAGCTCGGCCGCCGGTTCGGCCTGCCGTACTGGAGCTTCTCGCTGACCGCCACCGACGCCAACCGGTGGGCGATCCGGCTGGCCCGGGCGATCACCGGCAGGCCGAAGATCCTGGTGAACAGCTACTGCTACCACGGCAGCGTGGACGAGGTGCTGATCGTGGTCGGCCCGGACGGCCGGCAGGTGTCCCGTGAGGGCAACGTCGGCGCGCCGGTCGACCCCGCTGTCACCTCCCGCGTCGTGGAGTTCAACGACCTGCCCGCGCTGGAGCGCGAGCTGGCGTACGGCGACGTCGCGGCGGTCCTGATGGAGCCCGCCCTGACCAACATCGGGATCGTGCTGCCCGAGCCGGGCTACCTGGAGGGCGTGCGCGAGCTGACCCGGCGGTACGGCAGCCTGCTGATCAACGACGAGACCCACACCTTCTCGGCCGGGCCCGGCGGCTGCACGAAGGCCTGGAACCTGCGTCCCGACATCGTGACGATCGGCAAGGCCGTCGGCGGCGGCATCCCGAGCGGCGGGTACGGCCTGTCGGCCGAGGTCGCCGCCCAGATCGAGGCCATGGACGGGCTCGACCTGGTCGACATGGGCGGGGTCGGCGGCACACTGGCGGGCAACCCCCTGTCCGTCGCCGCCATGCGGGCCACGCTGGAGCACGTGCTGACCGATGACGCGTTCGCCGCCATGACCGAGCTGGCGACCCGCTTCACCAAAGGGGTTCAGGAGATCATCGACGCGCACGGCCTGCCGTGGTCGGTCACCCAGCTGGGCGCGCGCGCCGAGTATCGCTTCACCAGCCCGGCCCCACGCGACGGCGGTGAGTCGAACGCCGCCGGAGATCCCGAGCTGGACGACTACCTGCACGTCCACCTGGCCAACCGGGGAGTGTTGCTCACGCCGTTCCACAACATGGCGCTGATGTCCCCGGCCACGACCGAGGCCGACGTGGACCGGCACCACGAGGTGTTCGCGGCGGCGGTCGCCGAGCTGGTCGCATGATCCCCGACGAGATCGACCGGGTCCTGCTGCGCGAGCTGCAGCGGGACGGCCGGGCCTCCTACACCGCGCTCGCCGAGGCGACCGGCCTGTCCGCCCCCGCCGTACGGCAGCGGGTGCAGCGGCTGCGCGACGAGGGCGTCGTGCAGATCGTCGGGGTCACCGACCCGATGGCGCTGGGCCTTCCGGTCATGGCGCTGATCGGCGTACGCGTCGACAGCGACGTGCACGAGGTCGCCGACCGGATCAGCGAGCTGCCGGGCGTGATCTACGTGGTGCTCACGGCGGGCTCGTTCGACCTGTTCGCCGAGGTGGTGTGCCGGGAGCCCGCCGAACTGCTCGCGGTGCTCAACGACCACGTCAAACGCGTTCCCGGCGTGACCAGGGCCGAGGCGTTCACCTACTTCGGGATCCACACCCACCGGTTCGCCTGGCCCGGCGTCTGAGGGGTCTGGAGGGGCTAGAGAGCCTGCAGGAAGCGGGCGGCGATGGGCACGGCGGCGCTGCGCCCGGTGCCGCCGTGCTCGACGAACACGGCGAAGGCGAGGTCACCCTGATAGCCGATGAACCAGGCGTGGTCCTGGCCGCCCTGCCAGTCCTCCGCCGTACCGGTCTTGCCGGCCACCCCCTCCGGCAGGTGCGCCTCGGCGGCGGTCCCGTCGACGGTGACCGCGCTCATCAGGTCGCGCAGCCCCTCCGCCACGTTCGACGGCAGGGGCACGCTCTGCGGCAGCTCGCCCTGGGACGCCTCCTCCGCCAGCGGGCGGGCAGGCCGCCACTCACCGCTCTTCACCGCCGCCGCGACCAGCGCCATGCACAGCGGGGTCGCCTCGACCGTGCCCTGGCCGAAGGAGTCCTCGGCGAGCGCGTCGGGGTTCTCCGGCCGTTTCAGGCTGCCGCACGTGTAGCCGCCGCCCTGTCCACTCCCCTGGCCGCCGCCGTTCTCCCCCTGCACGCCGAAGCCGAACGCCCTCGCCTGCTCGACCAGCCTGTCGGCGTTCAGCCGCTCGATCGTCAGCCGGGCGAAGGTGGTGTTGCACGACAGGGCGAAGGCGTGGCGCAGTGTGACCGCTCCGTGGTCCTCGTCGTGGTAGTTCGGGATCGCCCGGTGGAAGGGGATCTGGTAGACCGACGGGCACTCCACCGTGGTGTCGGGGGCCAGCCCTCCGCCGAGCAGGGCGGCGGCCGTGACCGTCTTGAACGTCGAACCGGGGGCGTACTTGCGCTCGAACGCGCCACGTCCGCCCAGGCGGTCGGCGACCGCGAGGATCTCCCCGGTGGTCGGCCGTACGGCGACGATGGCGGCCCGCTGCGGCACGCCGTCGAGCGCCCGCGCCGCCGCGGCCTGAACCGACCACTCGATGGTCGTCCGTACGCCGGTCGATTCCCGCTTGGGCGTGTAGGCGAGGACGGCCTTCGACGGCGACCCGGGGTTATCGACCCGCAGCTCCCACCCCACCTCGACACCGTTCGTCGGCACCACTGCATGGCCGGTGAGCCCGTCGAGATACGCGTCGGCGTCCGAGTCCTGGGGGAACTCCTCCCCTTCCCGGGTCACCGGCCGCAGCGGCCCGGTCATCGGCGTGGTCCTGACGAGACGGCCGCCGGCCTCGATCTCGGGGAACATGACGGCCGGCGTCCACAGCACCTTCCAGGTCGCGTCCCGCACGGCCAGGCGCAGGACCGAGTCGAAACGCCAGGGCCCCTTGTCCGGCTCGTCCCGCTCCTGCGTGAAGGGCACCTCGGCCGTCTCGTCCCCGTCGCGTTTGACGGCCCCGGGCGTGATCCGCATCGAGTTCGACAGGGCGGCGTCCTCGAACTCGCGATGCTGGTCGGCGAAGTCGGCCGGCGGCTCGTCGACGAGATCGCGCATCGCCTCGTAGTCGCCCTTGGCCCAGGCGTCGAAGTAGGCGGCGGCCGTCTCGTCCGGCGAGCCGTCGGGACGCAGTGCGAGCGTCCGCGGGATGGTGGGGGACGCGACCGGCGTGGCGACCATCACCGGCTCCTGCCTGCCCGAGACCACGAGTCCGACCACGCCGAAGACGAATATGGCCGCGGCGACCGTGACGAGGGCGAGCAGGGCCCTGTTCCGCATACGGTTCTCATATCACGCGAAAGGAGTCAAAGGTGGCAAGGAGCAAAGAACCGTTGCCAGGCCGCTATCAAGTGACCTTCGGCGAGGTGGAGCTCCTGCGTGACCTCGACCGGCCCGACGGATGGATGCTGATCAGGGACGGCGTGCCCCAGTCGTACGTGGACCTGACCGATCCCACCTATCTGGACTTCTCCTACGTGCAGCTCATCGCCGCCGTGATCGACTGCCTGCCGGAGGGCCCGCTCGACGCCGTGCACGTCGGCGGCGGGGCCTGCACGATCCCGCGCTACGTCTCCGCCCGCCGGCCCGGGTCCCGGCACATCGTCGTCGAACCGGACGCCGGGCTGGTCCAGCTCGTACGCGACCAGCTGAGTCTCAAGTCCGTGCCCCGGCTGAAGGTCCGGGTGGCCGACGGCCGCGCGGCCACCGCCGCCCTGCCGGACGCCTCGGCCGACCTGTTCGTGCTCGACGCGTTCACGGGCGCGACCATGCCGGTCGAGCTCGCGACCATGGAATACATGACGGAGATCGCCCGCGTGCTGCGGCCCTCCGGAACCGCCCTGATCAACGTGGCGGACGGCAAGGGCCTGCCCTTCGTCAAACGGGTCGTCTCCACGGTTGCCCGCGTGTTCCCGCACACCGCGCTGATCGCCGAGCCCGGCATTCTGCGCGGCCGCAGGTTCGGCAACGTCATCCTGACGGCGGCCCCCGGGCAGCTGCCCGTCGAGGCACTGACCCGCCGGGCCGCGGGCGGCCTCACCCAGGCCCGATGCGTCGCGGGTGAGGACCTGACCCGGCTGGTCGCCGGAGCCGCCCCCATCAACGACGGCGACGCCGTCCTCGCTCCCGTGCCCCCGGCCGACCTGTTCGGCTGACCTGTTCGGCTGACCGGCCAGAGGTGTCAACAGACCCGCCGTCATCGGCGTCTCCCGGTGCGGGGGTTGCGGTAGGTGAAGGCCCAGCGGTCGTCTGCGATCTTTCGGCGGGTGTAGCGGGTGGGGTGGCGGTAGCGGTCTCGGTTGTGGAACTGGCACGCCGGCCCGAGCAGCTTGAGGTCGGTCAGCCCGCCGCTGCACCAGTCGTCGGCGTGGTCGATCTGGCACAGGGTGGCGGGCAGCGGGCAGCCGTCGACCCAGCAGGTGGCGTACCGGGCGAAGACCGCCCGGCGCTGGGCGGGCGTGGCCAGGCGGACCTTACGGCCCATGTCCAGCACCTGCCCGGCGGCGTCCATGACGATCCTCACCAGAGTGCTGGTGCGAGCCAGCCGGTGCACGCTGGAGACGGGCAGCAGATGCCCGGTCGCCAGGATCAGCCCCGGCAACCCCCGCAACCACACCCCCGGCGGACCATTCACCCCCACCCCCGGCGGACTGCCTCCCCTCGGAGCATCCGCTCCCACACCCGCCCAGCCCTCACCGCCAAGCCAGGCGCGGCCTCCCGCCCCCGGCGGAGCGTCGGGGTCCGTGCCCGAAGGGGCATCGGCTTCCGCCCCCGCCCAGGCGTTACCTCCCGGCCAGGCATCGTCTACCGGCCAGGCATCGTCGCCGGGTGGTTCCGCGCCCGGCGGAGCGTCGTGCTCCGGTGGAGGATCAGGGGCATGCGCCTGCTGCGGGGGTGCCTGCTGCGACCGCCGCGCTCGGTTTCTGCGGTGTCCCCGCTCGATCCCCTCTTCTTGAGAGCCGGGGTCGGCGTCGGGGTCGTCGGGGCCGTTGGCGTGGCCCTGCTGGATGTCATCGCCGTCGCGCAGGTCGCCGCGCTCGTCGCTTTGGGTTGGGTCGACGTGCGGCCAGGCGACAGCCGGACCGTCCGTGGGCGAGCTACCGGCGGCTGCGCGACCGGTAGCAGGCTCCTGCCCGGCAGCGCCCAGACCCGCGGCGGCAGAGGACGCGGCAGGGAAGGCGCCAGGGAAGGTGGCAGGCGAGGCGTCGTCTCCTGCGGAGGGCGCAACGGCCGAGCACCCATCATCGTCGGCAGAGCGATCACCGCCCGCCGGGGGCACTGTGGCCGTGTGTTCGGGGCTGACGGTCGATGGCCGAGCGCCAGGCTCCGCACCCTCTGACTCTTCGCCATCGGACTCCTCAACGGTGGGCTCGCCCTCGTCCGAGGGAAAGCCGCTCAGGGGGCCGGTGTCTTTGGGATGGCCCCCCGAGAAATCCCTGCCTGACGCGGCCGTGCGGGCGAGGTTGTCTGCGGGATGCCCGGCTGCAGGGTCCTCGGTTGCGCAGTCCTCGGCTGGAGGGTCGTCGGGGAGGGATTCGGCGTTGACCAGTACCAGAAGCTCAGTCGCGATCTTGTTCTCCAGGAACGCGATCAGCGCATCGGCATTCCGCACACTCAACGTCCGGTTATCACCCTCAGCCTTCGGCTTGGCATAGGCGTCCAGCATCTGCTGCAACCGCGCGGCGGCCTCCACCGGCAGGTAGAACTCCCCCTCCACACCGCCGTTCCTGCGCCGGCGCACCCGGAGGAACCGGCGGTCGAAGTCCGCCTGCTCGTCCTTCTCGTGCCCGTCGGGGTCCAGCACCGCGCGCAGATACCGCCCGGCCTTGGCCACCTCCGCCGCACCCGCCGAGTTCGCCAACTCCAGCAGGATCCGCTCAGCCGTGGTCGCCTGGTCGTCGGTCAGCCCGGCGGTGGCGGTGCAGATCGCCTCCACGATCCCCTCGGGCAAGGTGCCCTCGGCGAACCGCTCGCGCACCTCCGGGAGGCGGTGCAGTTCCATGCTCATCGTCACCAACCGGGCGGCTCCCGCAGGGGTCATCCCCCCAGCAGAGCGCAACCACAACTTGGTGGAGGCATGCCCGTGGTTCTTCGCCTCCCCGGCCCGATGGACACGCCCGACCCGGGCGGCCAACGCCGAAGTGATCCGGTCCCGGGCCGACAACAACTCCTCGGCCTCGACCAGGCACACCGCCGCCGCCTCGGGCACCGGTACCAGCGCCACCGCCCGTGCCGCCTCACAGACCGCCGCCACCGCCACCCATGACGACGACCCCGCGCCGGAAGCACCACCGCCGGAGGCGCCATCAGACGCACCACCAGGCGCACCACCGGGAGTATCAGCGGAAGCGCTGCCGGACGCGTCGCCGAGAGTGCCAGCGGGATCACCGCTGCCGGCACCCCCAGCGCCATCAGGAGAAGCATCACGCGTGGTCTCGTCGTGGGTGGATTCGGCATCGGACGCCGTACCACCACGAGTCGTGAATGAACGGGCAGGTCCGGGCGATTCCGCCGAGTTATCGAGCCGGCTCGTGCGCTTTGCCGTCCCAGGGTCGGCAATCGGCACATATTCGCGGGCGAGCGGGTCTTCGGGTGACCACAGGGGCGAGCCGGTGGTGAGCTGATCCCACCAATCGTCGCCGATATTATTAGAACGCTGGAGGTGGCCAGGATCAGAATCAAACAGATCCATCGCACCTCCCCGAGGGAATCGAAACTATGTATGAATTCTCTCATGCTGCCGCATCGTGAACACCCCTGAGCGGCAAGTTGTTGGGATCACAGGCACACAGAAATTCTGCCCACCGGGAGGGGGTCGCGATACTTTTCATCGGCCGACACAGCGTCAGCGAATTAGACAATTCGGCGTATGTAACCACACGGACAGGAATTGTCGTCAACTTCCGAGCCAGCCCAACAGGTATGTGCCGATTCCTTCCCACCTCCCACGCCGCACAGAGCGCTCCCTGCCCCATCGGCTACGGGGGTGGCAGCCTTGCGCGCGCCCTTGCGCCGCGCAATGTCCTGTCGCGGGATCGTCAATCGGTCCGGGTGCGGAGTGCCCGGGCCAGGGTGGGGATCATCACCGTCGCCGGGACGAGGTGTAGCCCGAGGAGGGCGATGGTGGTGGCGGTGTTCGCCCCGGAGAGGAGGGGCGGGACCAACGAGATCGCGGTCAGCGACACCGCCGTCCACACGAATCGCTCGGTGGGGCGAGCGCTCCAACGGAGAAGGGCGACCGCGATGACGATGCCCACGGCCGAGAAGAAACCGGTCACCACGGCGAACCCGGGCAACGGGATCGTCTCGCCACCATCGGGGATCGCGAAGTCGACGCCGACGGCCTGGGCGACCGCAGCGGCGATGGTGGCGGCCGTCATCGCTGCGAGCGTGGCGATGAGGCCGGTGCCGGCGAGCCCGCGGAGTCGGTGGGTGCGGCCGGTCCGGCCCGATGCCGGGCCTGCGCCGACCCTGGTGTCGTTCATGCTGTTCATGTGGTTCCTCTGTTGTCCGGTAGCCGGCGTACGGGGTGCGTTGACTGGTGGGTGACGGTCCTGGCCTCTGAGGGTGACGACGCGGACCCTCGCCGTACGACGGCCGGGGTTGCGCAGGGCGCGGACGCCGGTGCCGCGGAGCCAGAACCCGGCGTCGCGTCCGAGGACCGGCCCGGGCTCGCCGTCGCGCAGCTCCAGCTGCACCCGCCCGCGGGTGACGACGCCGAACGCGTCGTGCCACTCGGCCGCGACCACCGCGACACGCGCGCCGCCGCGCAGCGCGAGCGTCCGCACCGGGACTACTCCGTGCCGTACGCCGGCAGGCGCTCCGGCAGCCCGAGCTGCGGGAACCGGTCGTCGTGGAAGGTGACGATCTCGGTGATCGCCCCGCCGGTGACGCGCAGGACGTCGATCGCCAGCGGCAGGTACGCGCCCTCTCGCTTCCGCCAGAGGTAGAAGGCGACGGCGGGCTGCCGGTTCACGCAGGTGAGGACGGCACGCATGGGCTTCATGTCCTCGAAGCCGCCCGCGACCCAGCCGTTCACCACCGTGTCGCGGCCGACGTACAGGCCCGGCGTGGGCGGCATCGAGAAGCGGACGTCGTCCCGCAGCAGTGCGGCGAGCCGGTCGACGTCCGTGGCCACGCTGGCGTCGGTGTAGCGGCGCACCAGCGCGCGCGTCCCGGCGTCCTCGTCGCCGCCGGTCCAGTCCTGACGCTCGGCGGGCAGGTGCTCCCGCATGCCGGCGCGGGCCCGCTGCAGCGCGCTGTTCACCGAGTTGACGGAGTCGCCGAGGAGCTCCGCGACGTCCTTCGCCGGCCAGCCGAGCACGTCCCGCAGGATCAGTACGGCCCGCGGGCGCGGCGCGAGGTGCTGGACGGCGACCAGGTAGGCCAGCTCGATCGTCTCCCGCGCGACGGCGACGGTCTCCGGCTCGTCGGCGTCGCCCGCGGGCAGCTCGTCGAGCAGCCGGTCCGGGTAGGGCTGCAGCCACAGCACCTCGCCGCCGCTCGCGGGCTCCGGGCGGCACTTGGCGAGCAGGTCCAGGCAGGCGTTGGTGGCGATCCGGTACAGCCAGGCCCGGAACGTCGACCGCCCCTCGAAGGTCTCCCGCCGCCGCCAGGCGCGGAGGAACGTCTCCTGCACCGTGTCCTCGGCGTCCTCGAACGACCCGAGCATCCGGTAGCAGTGCACGTGCAGCTCCCGCCGGTGCCGCTCCGCCAGCCCCGAGAACGCCGGCTCGTCGACCTCGCCCAGACCGCTCACGCCCAGCCCGCTCACGCCCAGCCCGCTCACGCCCAGCTCCTCCAGCCGCGTGTCCGCACTCATCACGTCGCGTCCTTCCGCCTCGTCGTGTCCCTTCGTAGGTGTGACGGGTGCGGGCGCCACAACTCATCACCGTGACGACTCATCACCGTGACGACTCATCACCAGGCCGGTCGGCCGGGCTGGTTCAGGGCTGGGGGGACTCCGCCTCGTGGTCGGCGACTATGGCGTCGATGCGGGCGGCGAGTTTGTAGTCGAGGTCGGTGAGACCGCCCGCGTCGTGGGTGGTCAGCGCCAGATGCAGGGTGCGCCACCGGATGTCGATGTCGGGATGGTGGTTCAGCGCCTCGGCCTGCTCCGCGATGTCGTTGACGATCGCGATGGCCGTACGGAAGTCGCGGGCGGCGACGGTCCTGCGGATCGTGTCACCCTCGCGGCGCCACTCGGAAGCCTCGTACATAGGTTCAGGACATCACGAAAACCGGCCGATTGTGTAGATTCGCCGACGTGGACGAGCAGGTGAATGAGCAGATGGACGAGTTGCGGCGTGAGCTGTGCGAGTACGGCCGCAGGGCGGCGGATCTCGGCCTGGTCATCGGGACCTCGGGCAACCTGAGCGCCCGGAAGGGTGACCTCGTCGTCGTCACTCCGTCGGGGGTCGCGCTCGACCGGCTCCGGCCCGAGGACTGCCCGGTCCTCGACCTCACCGGCCGGGTCGTCGACGGCGGGACCAGGCCCTCCTCGGAGACGCCGACGCATCTCGCGTTGTACGAGGCGACCTCCGCGGGGGCCGTGGTCCACACGCACTCGGTCTTCGCGACCGTCGTGGCCTCCACCATGACCGAACTGCCGCCGATCCACTACAACACGCTGCTGCTCGGCGGCACGGTCCGGGTCGCCCCGTACGCGACGTACGGCACGCCGGAACTGGCGCGGGGCGTCCTCGCCGCGATCGAGGGCAGGCAGGCGGCCCTGATGGCCAGTCACGGCGCGGTGACGATCGGGAACGGCCTGGAGCAGGCGTTCGAGGCGACCCGCCTGCTCGAATGGCTGTGCGAGGTCTACGTCCGCGCCCTGGGGGTGGGCCGGCCCGCGGTTCTCACCGAGGACCAGCTCACCGCCGTGATCGAACGCGCGCTCGCCGGCTGACCCCGCGCCCAGAACCTAAGCAGCCACAGGGCTCAGCCCAGCACGGCCTTCCGGGCGAGGCCGAGCGGCAGGCCGCCCGACCCGGCGATCGTGTCGTGGAAGGTCCGCAGGTCGCCCGCGTAGCCGGCCCTGATGCGCTCGATCTCCAGCGCGCCGGTGAGGTACGAGGGAGCCTGGGTGGGCCAGGCGCAGTAGCGGCTGACCTCCCCCGCGGCGGTCCCCGGCGACAGGGACGCCTTCGTGGTGAGGAACTCCTCCGCCTGCTCCGGCGTCATGTCGTCGCAGTGCAGCGCGGTGTCCACCACGATGCGGGCGGCCCGCCAGATGCGGCAGTCGAGGTGGGCGAGCTCGGTCTCCGGGGTGTCGAAGTAGCCCTGCTCGTGCATCACCTTCTCGACGTAGAGCGCCCAGCCCTCCACGAAGTACGGCGTACGGAAGATCTTGCGGGCCCGGCGCGGATTGCCGGCCATCCACCCGAGGTGCCAGTGGTGGCCGGGGTAGGCCTCGTGGACGCTGATCGAGGGCATCTGGGCCCGCGAGTTGGTCCGCAGCCGCTGCCGCACCTGCTCCTCGGTGAAGCCGTCGGGGGTGTACGGCACGAAGAAGATCCCGTCCCGGGAGGCCGACAGCGGCGGCGGGGCGAGGTAGCTGGCCACGGCGATGATGGGCCGCTGGAACTCCGGAGACGGCTCGACCCGGCACTCCTCCCCCTCCGGGAAGGTCACCAGTCCCCGCTCGCGGACGAAGTCGCGGGCCCGCAGCGTCTCGGCCTCGTACTCCGCCCGCATGGCTTCCAGGGTCGGCGGGTGGTCGTCCATGAGCGACTCCATCACCTCCCGCCAGGTGCCCGGCCCGAGGCGGGACGCGACCTCGGTCATCCGCCCGTCGATCTCGGCCCAGGCCTGCCTGCCCTTCTCGTGCAGTTCGGGGGCGCCGTAGCCGAGCATCTCCCGCTCGCGCAGCAGGGCCGAGTAGAGCTCCTCGCCCATCCGCCAGCTGCCCCGGGGCCGGAAGTCCTCCAGGAAGCCGACCAGCCCGTCGAACGCGTCGGCGGCGGGCTCGGCGGCCCGGGCGAGGCGCGCCCGCAGCTCCGTGTCGCCGACCTGGGCGGGCAGCGTCTCGGTCAGGAACCGGCGTCCCGTACGCGCCTGGTCGAGGCCGCGTCGGACCAGCAGGTCGGCGGCGATGTCGGGGTCCAGGTTCGCCCGGCAGGCGGCGAGCACGGCCGGCACCTCGGCGAGGCGCGCGACGGCGGCGTCGACCAGCTCGGCCTCCGGCTTGAGGCGCTGCTGGAACGGCGTGAACATCGAGGCGAAGACCAGTCCGAGGTAGGCGGCCGGGTCCCGCCGCCACTCCGGCCAGCGGGCCAGCGCCACGGCCCCGCGGAGATGGGCGGCGACCAGGTCGCGGTCGATCTCGTCCTCCGGGTCGCCGGGAGCCGCCTCCGACAGCTTTCGCAGCCATTCGTCGGCCGCCCGCTCCCGTCCCGTGAAGGCGGCCTCGCTGAAGTCGCCCAGCGTGCGGTCGTACCCGTCGGCCCCCAGCAGAGCGGCCATGACCGGGTTCTCGGCCAGGTACCAATCGATGAACTCGTCCACCAGCGTCATAGCGCCCGACTCTATCCGCGACACTTGTGTGGAAGCCCCCAGATAAGGAGCAATCGGTGCCCCTGCAGATCACCGGAGCCCCCAGCGACCCCGACCTGATCCGCCTGCCCTGGGACGTCCCCCTCGAAGAATGGCCCGTCCACCACCTGGTGACGCTGCCGCGCGGCATCTCCCGGCACGTCGTGCGCTTCGCCCGGCTGTCCGGCCGGGTCTACGCGATCAAGGAGATCAGCACCCGGTACGCCAAGCGGGAGTATCGCCTGCTGTGGGATCTGGCCCGGCACGACGCGCCCGCGGTCGAGCCGGTGGCCGTCGTGACCGGGCGCACCGCCGCGGACGGCTCGGAGCTCGACTCCGCTCTGATCACCCGGCACCTGCAGTTCTCCCTGCCGTACCGCGCCGTGCTGTCGGGCTCGGTGCGGCCCGACACGCTGACCCGCCTGCTCGACGCGCTCGCCGTCCTGCTCGTACGGCTCCACCTGAGCGGCTTCTACTGGGGCGACTGCTCGCTGTCGAACACCTTGTTCCGCCGGGACGCCGGCGCGTTCGCCGCCTATCTCGTGGACGCCGAGACGGGCGACCTCCACCCCGCGATCAGCGAGGGCCAGCGGGCCCACGACATCGACGTGGCGCACGTGAACATCTACGGCGAAATGCTCGACCTGGAGGCCGGCGGGCTGCTCCACCCGACCATCGACCCCCTGGTCTTCGCCGACCAGCTGGTCGAGCGTTATCACCGGCTGTGGGACGAGCTGACCGAGGACGAGATCATCGAGGAGGTCGACTGGCACCGGGTCGACCAGCGGGTCCGCCGGCTCAACTCCCTCGGTTTCGACGTCGCCGAGATGATGGTGCGCCGCAAGGCCGGCACGTCCCGGCTGATCGTACGGCCGAAGGTCGTGGACGCCGGGCACCACCAGCGCCGGCTGCTCCGCCTGACCGGCCTCGACGTGGAGGAGAACCAGGCCAGGCGGCTGCTCAACGACCTCGACGCGTTCCGCGTGTCGAACGGGCTGCGGCACGAGGACGAGGCGATCGTGGCCCACCGGTGGCTGGCCGAGGTGTTCCAGGCGGTGGTGACCGCGGTCCCGGCCGCCCTGCGGCGCAAGCTGGAGCCCGCCCAGCTCTTCCACGAGGTGCTCGACCACCGCTGGTACATGTCGGAGGCGGCCGGCAAGGACGTCGGCCTCGACGCGGCGGTGCGGTCCTACGTGGACAACGTCCTGGTGTACAAGCCGGACGAGAAGGCTGTCATCGTCACCGCGGATCCCCTGTCCCCCTGAGGCCTTCGAGGTAGCGGGCGGCGTCGGGGACGCTGTCCTCGCCGAAGACGCGGACGCCGTTCAGCTCCAGCAGCGCGGTCGTCACGCCCTGCCCCGGGACGGTCCTGCCGCGGTGGGCGCCGTCGTAGATCCGCAGCGACCCGCACGACGGGCTGCCCTCCTTGAGGACCGCTACCCGTACGCCGGAGGAGCGCGCGGCGGCGAGGGCCTGCCGCGCGCCGGACAGGAACGCCTCGGTCACGTCGGCGCCGTCCGGCGTCAGGATCCGGGCCTCCCCGGCCAGCACCGCCGCGCCGCCCGCCCCGCCCTCGATCTCGGCCGGTGGGCGGGGTACGGGCAGCCCGCCCTCGACCTCGGGGCAGAACGGCACGAGCCGCCCCTCCGCGCGCCACCGGGCGAGCAGGTCGTCGTCGCTCGTCTTGGCGCCGCCGTCGTACCGCACCCGGCGGCCGAGCAGGCAGGCGCTGACCAGAATGCGCTCCACGCCTCCCATTCTGGCCGCCGTACGGCACCACCCCGCACCCGCCCCTCGATACGAGGAAATTTCACGAAAACCGGGATTACCATTCCGGGGAGAACAATTCTTATTCTTCTGGACTAATCAATTCATCCCAGCCCGTTTCCGGCTCGGGGGACCCGTCCACCTGCTCCTCTAGTGTTGGCCGCGCTGTACCGGCGAGGCGACAGAAGCGACGATGAGCGACGGGGAGTGACGGGTTGATCGGGATAGAGGACTGCCTCTCGGAGGCCATGTCGATTCCTGGCGCGATCGGCGCGATTCTGGTCGACCACACCAGCGGCATGGCCGTGGCGGCGAAGGGGATCGCCGATCCCGGCCGGGCCGCCGCCGGGCTCAGCGGGGCCTACCGCGCCACGCTCGACGGCGTCGCGACGGCGTCCGAGGAGACCGGCCTCCGGGTCGAGGACGTGATCGTGACCACCGGCACGTCGTACCACCTCGTACGGCCGATGGAGATGATGTTCGACGGCCCGCTGCTGCTGTGCGTACGGCTGGACGTGGAGCGGGCGAACCTCGCCCTGGCCCGGCTGCGGCTGCGCGCCATCACGGACGAGCTGGTCGCCTCCTGATGGGAACCCGGCCCGTGTCGGCTCCGGCTCTGGACACCGTGCTCACCGGCCTCGCCCAGGACGAGGCCACCGGCTCGCTGCGGGTGGGCAAGGAGGGCACGGTCTACCTCGTACGCGGCCGGGTGTCGTACGTGGACTGCGCGGCCACGCCCGGGGTGGAGGAGCTGCTCTGCGGGTCGGGCCGAATCGGCGCCGCCGGGATCCGGCACGCGCGGCAGGAGGCCGGGCCGGGCGGGGACGGCGGCGCACTGCTCGTGAGCAGGGGCGTGCTCAGCCGGGGCGAGCTGGAGTTCTGCGTGCTTTCGGCCACGCTGGACGCGGCGTTCTTCCTGCTCACCCCGAGGACGCTCCGCACCAGGTTCAGGGCGGGCGACGCCCACTGGCTCGGGGTCCACTGGTTCTTCGACGTGCCGGGGCTGCTGCGCGAGTGCGCCAGGCGCCGGGCGCGGCTGGAGCGGGCGTGGCCGTCGGCCGAGCTGGACGCGCGGCCGGTGACGCCCCTGCGGCGGATTCCCGGCACGCACGCGCTGCTCACCCGGTTGCAGTGGGAGCTGCTGCTGGCCGCCGACTCGGCCGCCACGCCGGTCGAGCTGGCCCGCCGCCTCGGGCACCCGGCCTACTCCACGCTGCTGGCCGTACGGGAGCTCGCGGCGGCGGGCCTGCTGGCGACGGCACCCGCGGCGGCACAGACGGCACCGGACGAACAGCCGCACGAGCAGCCGGACGAACAGCCCGGCGAACCTCCGGACGCGCTGCCCAGGCGCACGCCCCGGCCGCCGGCGGCGCCGGTCGCCGACGCGGTGACCGACGTGAAGCTGCTGCTCAGAGTGCGTGACGCGCTGGAGGCGCTGTAGTGATCGGGTGGCTCAGGCGGGCCGGGAGGGATGTTTCGGTGGATCTACGCCACGACATTCATCGGGAGCTGGTGGTCCTGCGCGAGCGGGCGCCCGAGATCACCGGTGCGCTCACGTGCACGGTCGACGGCCTGCTCGTGACGACGGACCTCGCTGTCAGCAGCACCGAGCAGACGGCGGCGCTCACGTCGGCGCTGCTGTCGCTGAGCCGCCAGATGACCGATCTCGCCTGGATCGGCCGGCTGGAGGAGACGCTGATCTCCGCGGCCCAGGGGCACACCGCGTGCTACGCCGCGGGACCCACGCTCGTCCTCACCGTTCTCGCAGGCCCGGGGGCGAACCTCGGCCTGCTCCGGATCGAGGGACGCAGGGCGGCGGACAGGATCGCCGCCATCGCCGGACGCGGATAGCGCCGACCGGCGCCCGCGTACACGACAGGAACCAGGAGAGGAACGCATGGCGAACATGGATGTCTCCCTCAAGGAGATGCTGACCATCGACGGCGCGGTCGGCGCGGTGGTGGCCGACTACGGAAGCGGGATGGCGCTGGGCGCGCTCGGCGGGTCCAAGGACCTCGACCTCCAGGTCGCCGCGGCGGCCAACACCGAGGTGGTCAGGGCCAAGCTGCGGGCGATCGAGGCGCTCCAGCTGAACGAGACGATCGAGGACATCCTCATCACGCTGGGCTCGCAGTATCACCTCATCCGGCCGCTCACCGGCCGCGGCGGCAAGGGCCTCTTCCTCTACCTCGCCCTGGACCGCGGCCGGGCCAACCTCGCGCTGGCCCGGCACCAGCTCCGCTCGATCGAGGACAGACTGGAGATCTGACCTCGCGAGAATCGCCGGTGATGTCGCGAGGAGGCCGCCGGGGGCGGCCTCCCGACCCACCTCAGCCCGCTTTTGACCGCTTCTGTACGGTTGCGTGGTGGGGTGTCGTAAATGACCCGCCGAAGGCGGATTCTTGTTCTCCTGATCTGCTGCATGAGCCTGCTGATCGTGTCGCTGGACAACACGATCGTGAACGTCGCGCTGCCCGCCCTCGGGCGGGACCTGCACGCGCCGATCTCCGGCCTGCAGTGGACGGTCGACGCCTACACGCTGACGCTCGCCGGGCTGCTCATGCTGGCGGGCTCCACGGCGGACCGCGTGGGCCGCCGGCGCACCTTCCAGACCGGGCTGGTGATCTTCTCGGCCGGGTCGCTGCTGTGCAGCCTCGCACCGAGTCTCGCCTGGCTGGTCGCCTCCCGGGTCCTCCAGGCCGTCGGCGGGTCGATGATGAACCCGGTCGCCATGTCGATCATCACGAACACGTTCACCGACCGCAGGGAGCGTGCCCAGGCGATCGGCGTGTGGGGCGGGGTCGTGGGGATCAGCATGGCGCTCGGCCCGGTGGTCGGCGGCCTGCTCACCGACAGCGTGGGCTGGCGCGCGATCTTCTGGATCAACGTGCCCATCGGCCTGCTCGCGGTGTTCCTGACCTGGCGGTACGTACCCGAGTCGAAGGCGCCCGCGGCACGCCGGATCGACCCGGTCGGGCAGGTGCTGGTCGTCGTCCTGCTCGGCACGCTCACGTACGGGATCATCGAGGGCCCGGCGGCGGGCGCCGCGCTCAGCGCCGTCTGCTTCGCGGTCGCGGTCGCGGCCCTGGCCGGGCTGGTCGCCTACGAACTGCGCCGGCCCGAACCACTCATCGACATGCGGTTCTTCGGCAGCGCGCCGTTCTCCGGAGCGGCCCTCATGGCGGTCTCCGGCTTCGCCGCCCTGGGCGCGTTCCTCTTCCTCAACACGCTCTATCTGCAGGGGCACCGCGGCCTTTCCGCGCTCGACGCCGGGCTGTGCACGCTGCCCGTGGCGGTGAGCACGATGATCGTCGGCCCGCTGTCCGGCCGGCTCGTGGGCACGCGCGGCCCGCGCGCGCCGCTGGTCGCCGGGGGCGTCTGCCTGGCCGCCGCCGGGGCGCTGCTCGCCCAGGTGACACTCACCACGCCCCTCCCCCTGCTGCTCGGGATCTACGTCGTCTTCGGCGTGGGGTTCGGCATGCTGAACCCGCCGATCACGAACACCGCGGTCTCCGGGATGCCACTGGAGCAGGCGGGAGTGGCCTCCGCGGTCGCCTCGACCAGCCGCCAGGTCGGCCAGTCGCTGGGCGTGGCCATCGCCGGAGCCGTCGTGGCCGCCGCCTCCGGCGCGCGCTTCGTGCCGGCCGCGCGCACCGGGCACTGGATCACCGCCGCGTACGGCCTGCTCGTCCTGTGTCTCGCCATTCTGACCACCGGCCGCTGGGCCCGGCGTACGGCGGAGCGCACGGCTGCCCGGCTGTCGGAGGGCCGGGAGGAGGCCCTGCAGGCCGGATAGCGCCCGGGCTCATCCGGGGCTCTTGACCCTGTGGTCCTTGAGGTGGAGGTCGCCGCCGATCCTCAGCCTGAGCCGGTCGAGGACGCTCCGGGGCGCGAGGGCGGTCCAGATGTCGCCGACGAGGTGGGGGCTGTACTCCGGCGCCTGGTCCATCCACTCGTCCTTGCCCCGCTGGGTGGCGAACGTGGTGAGGAAGAAGTCGCCGATCGGCGTGTGGCAGTGCCCCTGGCGGAGTTCCGCCGCGTCGATCTGGATCTTCGGGGTGCAACCCGCCCGCGCGGCGAGTTGCTCGACCGTGGGCGGCGGGCCGTACGCGGGAGTCGCGTCCGGGCCGGCGCAGGCGGACGTCAGAGCGGACGACAGGGCGGCCGCCGCGACGGCGACGACCGCGAGAGCGTGGTGATGCGGAAGTCTCGACACCTCCGAGGTACGCAGACGCGGGCCCGGAGGGTTCACCTTGGGCAAATCGCCATATAAGGCGTTTAAGGGACATAGAAGGCGAAAGACTCACTGTTGGATACAAACCGATTGAGTGAGGAGTGACGTCTTGGCTGTCAACCCTTCCTCCGGAGTCCGTGCGAGCAGCCAGCCCTGGCTGCACCAGAGGGGCGTGGAGATCCAGTCGTTCGGCACGGTCCGGGACTTCCCCGTCGGCCTGCCGAGGGAGACCCGGGAATACTCCTGCCAGCGGCTCAACCAGATCCTGGCCGACACGCAGATCCTGTACAGCCTGTACAAGAAACACCACTGGCTCATGCGGGGGCCGACCTTCTACCAGTTGCACCTGCTGCTCGACAAGCACGCGGGCGAGCAGCTGCCGATCATCGACGCCATCGCCGAACGCATCCAGACGCTCGGCGGGGTCGCGGTCGGCGATCCGCGCCAGGTGGCGGAGATGACCGTGATCCCACGGCCGCCGGACGGCGTGGAGGAGGTGCCCGCGATGCTCTCCCGGCTCCTCGAAGCCCATGAGACGATCCTGGTCGCCGCGCACGACGCCGCCTCCCGCGCGGCCGACATGGGCGACGACGGCACCGACGACCTGCTCGTCTCCGAGGTCGTCCGTACGGGTGAGCTGCAGGCCTGGTTCCTCGCCGAGCACCTCGTCGACACGCCGCTCGTGCGCACCTGATCCCTGGGACGGTGGTTCCGGTAGCAGGGCACGGCGGGAACGCAGGTCCGGAGAATGTCGGTCCGGGACGCTAGTTTGACGGCGTGCCCACCCGACTGACCCCCGCCCTGACCACACGTGCGCTCAACCGCGCCCTGCTCGACCGCCAGATGCTGCTGCGCCGCCACGACATGAAGGCGCTGGCCGCGATCGAGCATCTTGTGGGCATGCAGTCCCAGGCGCCTCTGTCTCCGTACGTCGGCCTGTGGACACGGCTGCTCGGATTCCGGCACGAGGACCTGGCCGAGCTGCTCACCGGCCGGTCCGCCGTGCGGATCGCGCTGATGCGTAGCACGATCCACCTGGTCAGCGCCGACGACTGCCTCGCCCTGCGCCCGGTCGTGCAGCCCGTCATCGACCGCTGGCTCCGCACGTCGGGCGCGGGACGCCTGGCGGAGGCCGACCTCCGGGAGGTCGAGGCCGCCGCCCGCGCCCTGATGGAGGAGCGGCCCCTCACGTTCGCCGAGCTCGCCGTACGGCTGGGCGAGAAGCTGGGCGAGCGGTGGCCGGACGGCGAGGCCCTGGCGAGGGCCGTACGCGCGATCGTGCCGCTGGTGCAGGTGCCGCCGAGAGGTGTGTGGGGCGCCTCGTCGCAGGCCCGCCACGTGCCGGCCGAGTCGTGGCTGGGCCGCCCGCTCGGCGACGGTCCGGCCGCCGGTGACGCGCCGGGTGACGCCGCCGGTGACGCGACCGGTGACATGGTGCTGCGGTATCTCGGCGCCTTCGGGCCGGCGTCGGTCGCGGACATGCGGGTCTGGTCCGGCCTGACCGGGCTGCGCTCGGTGGTGAAGCGCCTCGACCTGGTGGCGTACCGGGACGAGAACGGCGTGGAGCTTCTCGACGTGCCGGGCGCGGCGCCGCCGGAGCCGGACGCCGAGGCGCCGGTGCGGTTCCTGCCCGAGTTCGACAACCTGCTGCTCTCGCACGCCGACCGGAGGCGGATCATCGCCGACGAGCACCGGCGGCGGGTCTTCACGGTCAACGGGATCATCCGGGCGACGATCCTGGTCGACGGTTTCGTGGCCGGGCTGTGGCGGATCGAGCGGGCCGGAGAGACGGCGACCCTGGAGATCGAGCCGTTCGCACCGCTGGCCCCGGCGGTCCGCGACGCGCTGGCCGACGAGGGCGAGCGCCTGCTCGGGTTCGCCGCCGACCGCGCCACGTCGCACGCGGTCCGCTTCCTGGACGGGAGGCGTCCGGCGGCGGCGACCGGAACGTAGGGACAGGCATGGAGACTCTCACGGTGACGGTGGACGCGCAGGCGAGCCCGGAGCGCGTCTTCGCCGTGCTGACCGACTGGCCCCGGCACCGCGAGTGGATGCTGCTGACCCGGGCGTGGGTCGTCGAGGGCGACGGCCACAGCAGGGGCAGCAGGCTCGCGGCGGCGACCGGGATCGGCCCGCTGTCGTTCCTGGACACGATGGACGTCACCGGCTGGCGGCCCCCGGACGAGGTGGAGGTCCGCCACACCGGCCGGGTCGTCCGCGGGACGGGGAGGTTCCAGGTGCTGCCCCGCCCCGGCGGCGGGAGCAGGATCCTGTGGGAGGAGCACCTGCACCTGCCCTTCGGGGTGGCCGGCCGGATCGGCTGGCGGGTCGCCGGGCCGCTGAGCGCCGTCTTCCTCCGGCTGTCCCTGCGCCGCCTCGCCGCGCTGGCCCTGCGCGCTCCCTGACAGAGCCCCGAGGATCAGCCCTGTGCTCAGCCGGCCGCCATGTCGAAGAAGCGGCGCTCCAGGGTGGTCGCGTGGCGGAAGACGTCCAGCACGCGGGCCCGGCCGCCCTCGTCAAGCTCCGGGCCGAGCCGGTCGAGCTCGCGGCGCAGGAAGCCGACCCACGCCTCGAACTCCGGCCCGCTGTGCAGGTCGACCCACTCGCGGTGGACGAAGCTCTCGCCCACGACGGGGATCCGGGTGGCCCAGCCGAGGTAGGTCCACTCAGCCACGCACAGCACGGCCAGGATCAGCGGATAGTCCTGGCTGAGCCGCACCTCGTCCATCAGCGCGCGGAACTCGATCGTCACCGGCTCCAGCGTGGGCGGGGCAGGATCGCCGCCGACCGCGGCGAGCGCGCGGTGGAAGTAGCCGCGCTCGGTGTCGGCCACCGTCTGCCCAAGGAAGCGGCCCACGGCCACCCGCGCCTCGAAGGAGTCGGCGGCGGCGACCGCGGCGCCGAGCAGCGCCGTGAAGGCGTCCACGAACTGGAAGTCCTGCTCCAGATAACGCCGCATGGCGGCGGTGCCGCGGCTGATCTCGGCGGCGAAGGGATGCGTGACCACCGCCGTCCAGTCGGGCTCGCTGCGGGCCCGCAGCCACGCGCTGAACACCTGCTCCTCGGTCATCCGTCGATCATCCGCCATTCCTCTCCGGCACGTCCGGCGTGAACGTTTCACGATGATCTCCTATGACGCGCTGCGTACGCACGAGACCCCGGCGGTGACCGTTGACCACCGATGTGCGGGTCCGTACGTTGAGCCCGAATGTTCTCAATCATGAATGCTGTTCACATTCATGAATCACTCACAGGACCAGGATTCACCCCCTCGGTCAGGGGTCCTGCACGACACGCAAGGAGCTCGGGTGAGAACCAGAACCAGAACCGCAGCCGCGGTGGCCGGCGCCGTGGCGGGGGTCGTCGCCCTGGTCGGCGGCGTCTCCACCGGCGTCTCCACTGCCGCGCCCACCACCGGCGCGCCCACCACCGGCGCCTACCGGATCGTCAACGGCGCCAGCGGCCTGTGCCTGACCGTCCCCGGCGCCAGCGGCTCCGACGGCGTACAACTCACCGTCTCCGCCTGCACCGGCGCGAGCAACCAGACCTGGACCCTCGCCGCCCAGAGCAGCGGCGTCCGCCTCACCGCCGGCAACAGCGGCAAATGCGCCGGCGTCACCGGCGCCTCCACCTCCGCCGGCAAAGCCGTCCAACAGGAAACCTGCACCGGCGCCACCTCCCAGACCTGGCAACTCACCGCCTCCGGAGCCAACTACCAGGTCGTCAACGCGGGCAGCGACAAGTGCCTCAACACCAAGGACAACAGCACCTCCTCCGGCGCCCTCGTCCAGCAGAACTCCTGCGACTCCGTCGCCACCAAACAGTGGACCCTCCAGCCCACCGGCTCCACCGGCACGCCCACCTCCACCCCCACGAGGACCCCCACCAGCACCCCGACCTCCACTCCGACGGGCGGCCCGACCACTCCGCCCACCACCGGGCTGGTCGGCTGGGCGACGCAGGGCGGCGGCACCAGCGGCGGCGCGGGCGGCCCGGCGACGACGGTCACCTCCCTGAGCGCGCTCACCGCCGCCGTGAAGGGCGACACCGCGAAGACCGTGCAGATCAACGGCAACTTCACCTGCTCCGACGACGTACGGGTGGGCGGCAACACCACCCTCGTCGGGGTCGGCGCGAACTCCGGGCTGACCGGTTGCGGCGTCAACATCCGTGACGTCTCCAACGTCATCGTGCGCAACCTGAAGATCTCCAAGGTCCCGGCCGGCAACGGCAACGGCGACGCGATCCACCTCGACAACGCCAAGCGGGTGTGGCTCGACCACAACGACCTGTCGAGCGACACCGGTCACGGCACGGACTACTACGACGGCCTGCTCGACATCACGCACGGCTCCGACTACGTCACCGTGTCCTGGAACAAGCTCCACGACCACGTCAAGTGCTCGCTCGTCGGCCACAGCGACAACAACGGCTCCGAGGACACCGGGCACCTGCGGGTGACGTACCACCACAACGCGTTCCAGACCTGCGCCCAGCGCAACCCGAGGGTGCGCTTCGGCAACCCGGTCCACGTGTTCAGCAACTACTACTACAAGAACCCGTCGTACACCGACTACAGCTACGGCATCGCCTCCACCTGCGGCGCCGGGGTGCTCGTCGAGGGCAACTACTTCGAGAACGTCGCCGAGCCCACACACACCTCCGAGGGCTCCTCGCCGGGCGGCTCGATCGTCGCCCGCAACAACTACCTCGTGAACTCCGGCACGCCGCAGACCTCCGGCAGCGTCGCCTCCATCCCGTACTCGTACACGGTCGACAACCCGAGCGGCGTGAAGGCGAACGTCCTCGCGAACGCGGGCACCGGCAAGATCTAGTCTCCGGACGCCCAGGAGGCCGCGGCCACCCGCCGCGGCCTCCCTCGCGGTCAGGGCCACGGTCAGGGTCGCGGCCATGGCCGGTCATGCCTCCTCTAAGATCAACCGTCATGATTTCGGACAGCTTTTCCGTTTCCCGGAGGAACGCCCTGCGCCTGCTGGCGGGCGGCGCCGCGTCGGGGCTGGCCGCCGGGCTGCCCGCGTCGCCGGCGAGCGCGGCGGCCCGCGTGTGGAGCGTCACCGGCCGCGCCGCGACATCGCTGAAGCCCTTCGACGACACGCTGAAGCGCTTCATGCAGGCGCGGACGATCCCGCACGCGTCCCTCGCCGTGGTCCGCAAGGGCAAGCTGGTACTCGCGCGGGGCTACAACTGGACCGCGGACACCTCGTTCGCGGCCGGCCCCACCTCGCTGTTCCGCGTCGCGAGCCTGAGCAAGCCGGTCACCGCCGCCGCGGTGCTGAAGCTGGCGCAGGACGGCAAGCTCAGTCTCTCGGCCAAGGTCGCGCCGCTGCTGGGGCTGAGCACGACCGCCGATCCGCGCCTCGCCGCCGTCACCGTGACCCACCTGCTCCAGCACCTCGGCGGGTGGGACTCCGAGGTCTCGGGCGACCCGATGTTCAGGGACCGGGTCATCGCGGCGGCGCTCGGCGTGCCGCTGCCGATCACGCAGGCGCAGATCATCACGCACACGTCCGGCCTCAGGCTCGACCACGCCCCCGGCACGACGTACGCGTACTCGAACTACGGATATCTCCTCCTCCAGAAGATCATCGAGAAGGCGAGCGGCGTCTCGTACGCGAGCTACGTCCAGAGCAAGGTGCTGACACCCCTCAAGATCAAGCGGATGACGCTCGGCAGCACCGCGAAGAGCCTCCGCAAATCGGGTGAGACGCCCTATTTCTCGCAGTACACCGGCAAGAGCGTGATCGACACCTCGGACTCCGTGGTGCCCTTCCCCTACGGCGGGTTCAACCTCGAGAACATGGCCGCCCACGGCGGCTGGCTCGCCACGGCCGCCGACCTGGCCAAGTTCACCACCCTGTTCGACGCGGCCGGCGTGCTGACCTCGGCGTCGATCTCCAAGGCGTTCGCCAAGCCGTCGATCGGGGTCAACTCCGACGGCTGGTACTACGGCCTCGGCTGGCAGGTCCGCCCGGTCACCGGGGGCCGCAACACCTGGCACACGGGGTCGCTGGCCGGCACCTCCACGCTCATGGTCCGGCGCTACGACGGGCTGAGCTGGGTGGTGCTGTTCGACCAGCGCGACGACGCCTCGGGGCTGAACTACGGGGACATCGACGCCCAGCTCCACACCGCCGCGAACTCGGTGAAGTCGTGGCCCACCACGAACCTCTTCTCCACGTACGGTCTGTAGATGTGGACGACGTCTGGGACCTGGTGGTGGTCGGCGCGGGACCGGCGGGCTCCGCCGCCGCGCTGCGGGCCAGGCAGCTCGACCCCGGCGGCCGGGTGCTGCTGCTCGACCGGGCGGCCTTCCCACGGGACAAGGCCTGCGGCGACGGCATCGCGGCGCACGCGCGGCAGGAGCTCGCGTTGCTCGGGCTGCCCGGCCTGCTCGACGACCACCGGCCGACGCCGCGCCTGTCGGTGACGTCGCCCGGCGGGATCGAGGTCTCGGCCGCGGTCGCGCGGCCCAACCACGTGGTCCCCCGCATGGTCTTCGATGCCCGGCTGGTCGAGGCCGCCGCGGCGCGCGGCGTGGAGGTGCGCCGCCACCGGGTGCGCACGCTGACCGCCCGCGACGGGCTCGTCGTGCTCGACGGCGAGGTGGCCGCCCGGGTGGTCGTCGCCGCCGACGGCGCCAACTCGGCCGTACGGCGGCTGATCGGCGTCCCGCCGAGCCCGGACCGGCATACCGCCATCGCGGTTCGCGGGTACGCCGACGTGCCGCCGGACGACGACGTGCAGGTCATCGTCATGCGGAGCGAGGGCTGGCCGGCCTACGCCTGGTCGTTCCCGGTGGGCGACGGCACGGCCAACGTCGGCTACGGCCTGCTGCTGCCGATGCTGCGACAGACCGGCCGGCCCGGGCGCGAGATCCTGCACGGGCGGCTGGCCCGGCTGCTGCCCCTGCTCGGTGAGATCAGGTCGCCGGTCCGCGACCTGCGGGCCCACCACCTGCCGCTGTCGAGCGGACGGCCGGTGCCCGGGGCGGGCCGGGTGCTGCTGGCGGGCGACGCGGCGAGCCTGATCAACCCGCTGACCGGCGAGGGCATCTACTACGCGCTGCTGTCGGGGCGGCTCGCCGCCGAGGCCGCGATCGGCTCGCCGGCGGACCCGCTGCGGGCCTACCGGCGGGCCCTGCGCCGGGCGCTCGGGCGGCACCTGCGCACCACCGACGCGCTCTCCCTGGCCGCCCGCTCCCCCGGCTTCATCGACGCGGCGATCTCCGTGGCCGCCCGGCGCACCGAGGTCTTCGACCTGCTCGTGGACGTCGGGCTCGGCGCGGGCACGGTGCCGCCCCGCCTGGCCGGCACGGTCGCCCTCCGCTGGCTCCGCGACCGCGCCTGAGCCGGTTCGCTCAGGCGGACGCCCAGAGGTCCTTGTCCGCGTCACCGGCGGCCTGGGGACCCATCAGGCCGAGCCCGCCGTCCACGAAGACCGACGCGCCGGTGACGTACGACGAGGCGGGGCCGGCCAGGAAGGCGATCACCTGGGCGACCTCGCGGGCGTCGCCGGGACGGCCCAGCGGGTAGCCGGGCCGGGTGCCGGGACGGGGCGGCCGGTCCTCCTGGCCGGTCATCGGAGTAGCGATCTCTCCTGGGGCCACGGTGTTGACCGTGATGCCGTGCCTGGCCAGTTCCAGCGCGAGCGTGCGGCTGAGCATCCGCAGGCCGCCCTTCGCCGCGCAGTACGGCCCCGCTCCCAGGCGGGGATACTCCTCGGCGCGAGATCGGCGCCGTCACCTCGCTCATGAGCCTCCCCCCTCGTGGCCATACGGTGGGCGTACGGCGTACCCGGGAGGCCCTCCGTCAACCGTCCCGTCAGCCGCCCCTGCGGGCGCGGGCCAGGGCGGCCAGGCGCACCTTCTGCTCGGGGGTGAGCCGGGCCAGTCTCTCGCGCGGGACCGGCCGCCGCAGGATCTCGTCGGCGCCGATCAAAGCCTCGGCGTGGTCGGCGGCGATCCGTACGCCGTCCTCCGAGGCGGCGTCGGCGGCGAGCGGGGCGATCCGCTCGTGGTACCCGTCGTCGGCAAGGGTGCGGGCGAGCAGCGCGGCGGCCCGTTCCTCGTCCCAGTGCGACACGGGGAGCCATTCCGCGACGCCCGCGCGGTCGAGCCGCTCGGCGTTGTCGGGACGGTCGACGCCGTGGGCGAGCAGCACCTGCCGGGTCGACGACGACAGTGCCCGGGCGAGCGTGCCGATCCCCCCGTGGTGGACGACCGCGGCGACCCGAGGCATGAACGAGGCGAACGGCGCCGAGGGCAGCCACTCCACCCCGTCGGGCAGCGACTCCGGCTGGAACGCCGGGTGCCGGTTCACCAGCAGGGCCCGCCTCCCGATCCTCTGGCACGCGGCGGCCGCCACCTCGTAGAACCGGTCGTGCAGCACCTGGCCGGTGCCTCCGGTGATCAGGACGGGCGGCTCGGCCCAGTCGGGGACCGGCCCCTCCGCCGTGTCGCCGAGCACGAACCCGCAGCGCACGGCGTTCGCGGGCGCCCGCTGGCCCGCGGCGTCGAACCACTCCGGCCACAGCACCAGCTGCACCGGGGCGTTGTTCAGGTAGGCGGCCCAGTCGCGGACCGGGCGCAGGCCGAACGACCGGTAGACCTCGTCGTACCCCTCCCCGAGCACGCGCCGGAAGAGGTCGGCGAGGACCGGCAGCGAGACGTACTGGTGGGGTGTGACGGACGCCAGCGCCACGGGGACCCCGTGCATCTCGGCGGCCATCAGCGCGGCGATGCCCGAGGTGTGCCGGGCGACCACCACCGTCTCCCCTGGCCGGTAGTGCGCCTCGATCATGCGCACCTCCTCGGCCAGCAGCTCGAACAGGCCGTTGCGCCGGTAGAGCCGGAGCACGCCGTCCGGGTCCTTCAGCGGGTCGAGCATGTAGCGCCGCGCGTCGTCCAGGTGCCGGTCGTAGCCCTCGTCGGTGTCGATCGGCAGGTGCCGCAGGCCCGCGGCCGCTATCCGGTCGGCGAACCAGGAGTGCGTGAGCACGGTGACCTCGTGGCCGCGCTCCGCCAGCTCGCGCCCGATCCGTATGAACGGGAGCACGTCGCCGTTCGTGCCGTGGGTGCTCAGCAGCATCGTGGCCATGCGGATCAGCCGTTCCCTGATTCAGACCCTGATTCGAGCCCTGATTCGAGCAGGGCGTCGATCTCCTCGTCCGACAGGCCCGCGAGCTCGTCGAGCAGCCCGGCCAGCTCCTCGTCGCCGGTCTCGGCGAGCTGCCGCTCCTCGATCACCTTGGCGACCTCGGCGATGGTGAACGAGGTGGTGTAGAGGGTGTCGAAGGGCAGCTCGACCCCGAACTCGGCACGCACCCGCGCCATGAACTGCACCAGCCGC
Source organism: Microbispora cellulosiformans (assembly GCF_008728085.1). Taxonomy (NCBI): domain Bacteria; kingdom Bacillati; phylum Actinomycetota; class Actinomycetes; order Streptosporangiales; family Streptosporangiaceae; genus Microbispora; species Microbispora cellulosiformans. The sequence goes on from NZ_VYTZ01000007.1 coordinate 318,153, forward strand.
AGCGAGTGGCCGCCCAGCTCGAAGAACCCGTCGTTCACCGAGGTGGGCGGCTTGTCGAGCAGCTCCGCCCACCACCGCATGACGGTCGCCTCGACGGGGGTCGCCCCGGCCACCTCGGCGGCCATCACCGTCGCCGGGCGGGCGGCCCGCATCGCGTCCAGGATCGCCTCGGGGCCGGTGAGCCGGGTCGCGATCCGCTCGACGGCCGCCCATCCGGCGGGCGCGGCCGCCGAACCGATCCGGGCGGGCCCCGCTGCCCTCTCCTCAGCAGGGCCCGATGAGTGGACGGGTGTGTGGGCGGGTGAGTGGACGACGGCCGCGGCGTCGGCGGCGGTGAGGACGTACCACGCCGTCTCCGCCGCCTCCTCGCCGTACGGCTCGATGGTGGCGGGCAGGGTGGACAGGAAGTCCCTGGCGGGCTGGTTGCGCTCGGTCGGCCGGAAGGACAGCGCGACCCGGGCCAGCCCGCGGTCGCGCGCGAGCGCGCCCAGGTGGGCGAGCATGCGGTGCTCGACCCCGCGCCCGAGCGCGCGGCAGCTCAGCAGGAACGCGCCGGCGCGCAGCGTGTCCCCGTCCGTCCGCACGTCGGTGAGGCCGACCACGCCGTAGTCGCCGAACCGGTCGCGCACGTCCACCACGAACGTCTCGTCGCCGTCCAGGCGCCGCGTCCCCGACAGGTTGAACTGGTTGGTCCGCTCGGCGAGCTGGGCCGCCCGCGCCTCGTGCCCGGGGCCCGCCGGGGTGATCGTCACCCGCAGGTCGAGCGTGGCGTAGAAGTCGGCGAGGGACATCTCGCCCCTCGCCTGCTCGCGCCGCCGTTCCTCCTGGTAGCGCCGGGTGCGCTCGCGGTCGGCGTCGGTGACGGCGGCGAGGTCGAGCGGCCAGCAGTGCCGCAGGAACGCCGCCGCGTCCGCGGCGCCGGGCGGCATCTGGAGGGTCAGCACCTCGGGGCAGCCGGCCCGGACCTCGGCGCACTCGACCGGGCTGTCGTCGAGGAAGACGAAGGAGTCGAGCCCGAGGTTCAGCTCGTCGGCCAGCGAGCGCAGAGCCTGCGACTTGGCCTCCCAGCCGACGCGCATCGCCGTGACGTCGTCCAGGCCGAACGGCAGCCCGGGATGCCGGGCGAAGACCTCGCGGACGTCCTTCTCCTCGTTCTTGCTGCACAGGCACAGCAACCGCCCCGCCGCGACCTGCCGGGCCAGCTCCCGCCAGATCTCCTCGCGCTCGGGGCCGATCACGACGCCGTCCGGGCCGTCCTCGCCGACCACGCCGTCCCACAGTGTGCCGTCGCAGTCGGCGACGACGACCTTGGGACGCGGGGTGGTCACGGCCTGGAGGCGGCGTACGACCGCCGCGGCGAGCGCGGCGAAGTAGTGGTCGGTGTACGGGACGTTGCCGGTCCGGTCGGCGAACGCGTCGTGGACGGCCTCCGGGTCCGCCGGCTCGTACGGCTCGGCGGAGGTGAGAACGTGGACCGAGCGGTCGTCCTTCAGCGCCTCGACCAGCCCGGCGGTCAGGCGCGCGTGGGCGCCGGGCGAGCCGTGCCCGGGCGAGGCGGGGCAGACGGCGACGAGATGGGGGGTGCCCGCCGCGGCCGCCGACGTCCGGAGCGCGGTGGCGAGGTCGTCCGCGGCGGCGTCGAGAGCGGCCGTATCCGCGTCGGCGGAGCCGGCCGTGACGTGTCCGGCGAGGTCTTCGGCGCGGACGAGGACGACCACGGCGCCGGCCCGGCCGAGCACGCTGCCCGGGTCGAGCAGCGAGGGGAAGACCTGGTCGTACGGAGCGAAGGCGACGTCCCCCTCGATCCCCAGCTCGGCGAGCCAGAATCTCAGGGCGTCCCCGAGCGGCTCGGCGGTGAAGGTCGCGGCGACCCCCAAAGCGATCTTGCTCACTGCGGATCCCCTTTCAGCCGGAGACGGCTTGGAAGTCGGAGACGGCGTTCAGTCGGGCGAGGCTTGCGTGCTTGTGGTCGGACGTGCGCTCAGTCGGACATCGCGACGAGGACGCGGCGGGAGCCGGTGAAGGGCCGGCGGCCGTGACCGACGAGCACGTTGTCGATCAGCAGCAGGTCGCCGCTCCGCCAGTCGACGTCCACCGCGTTGTCCAGGCCGCGGTCGCGCGCCTGGATGACGTAGTCGCCGGGGATCGGCGCGCCGTCCGGGAACGTCACGGACTGCGGCAGCTCCTCCGGCGGCATGAGCTCGGCGAGCATCGCGGCGGTCTCGTCGCCGAGCGAGGCGGGGTGCCACTGGTCGGCCTGGTTGAACCACACCTCGGCCCCGGTCACCGGGTGCCGGGTGGTGGACGGCCTGATCTGCGAGACCCGCACGCCGCCGTCGGGCCGCCACTGCCAGTCGGCCCCGATGCCGTCGAGGAACTCGGCCACCTGGTCGCGGTCCTCGGTCTCGAACGTCTCCTGCCAGCTCTTGCCCAGTCCCCGGCCGGCGTGCAGGTTCTGGGTGTAGCGCACGCCCTTGGCGAAGGCCTCCCTGACCTCGTCGTCGAGCGACTCCAGCCAGCGCACACCGTCCACCACCGGGGTGGCCCCGCCGGTCTCGGCCGCCTTCTCGCAGAAGAACAGCAGCCGGGAGGGCCAGGCGGCGGAGTACGACAGCTCGTTGTGCATCGAGATCGTGTACTCGGGCGGGTACTCGGTGGAGGTGTAGACGTTGCCGCCGACCTTGGTGCGGGGCGAGTTGCCGTGGACGTACGCCAGCCGGTTGGGCAGGAGCATGTCCATGACCGGGTCCAGCGTCTCGGGCGTGACGCCGAACCCCCGGAAGACGAGGGCCTTCTCCCGCACGAGCAGATCGCCCACGTCGAGCCCGCGCAGACGCTCGACCAGCCCTTCCGGAGTGGCGGGGCCGTCCGGGGTTATCTCCAGGGGCGTCCAGCCGTCGTTCATGCGTCCTCCTGCTGAGCGATATCCGGCCGTATTCGGCCACGACGACGAGTCGAATTGAGGAGGCAGGCGGGCCCTCGAATAGGCGGCGCCCCTGCGGAAATTCATTCCGGCGGCCAACATAGAACCCGGATAGGGTGCCGCGCAAGAAACAAGTTCCACCCCTTCTCCGACCACGTCAGTCAGCCGATTCGACACCTTGCTGTAACACCCGGCAATGCCTGTGCGGCCGAACCTTGCCTCGTCTGCGCATGATCACGGAAGGTCGATTTCCTCTTACCGAATGTGGCTGAGGGCAGGTCAATGTAAGGCTTGCGTTACCAGGGTGTATCACGTATCGTAATAATCCTTTCGTGGGAGCGCTCCCATGCGTCCCGTCGCCAAAAGCGGCGAGATACGCGGCGACCCCTGCGGAATTCAACGTTCAAGCGTTTCTCGATCAACCACTTTTCCGTCTGGTCAGTTGGCGCCTGCGCATTAGTGCGCAGAGAGGAGAACGCTCGGTGACGATAACGCCGACGACTGACAACGAGCATCTAATAGCGTCGCTTTCCCCACGCAGGCAGGAGGCGCTGCGCCGGCTGCTCGCCGCCCGGGCGGCCGCCGCGGACGCGATCACCCCGCGCGGCGCGGGGCCCGCCCCCTGCTCCTACGAGCAGGCCCAGATGTGGCTCGGCGCCCGTTTCGCCGAAGGCGCCCCGGCGCCGAACGCCACGATCGGCCTGCGGCTCACCGGCCCGCTCGACGTCCGGGCGCTGACCGTCGCCCTGGACACCCTGGTCGAACGCCACGAGATCCTGCGCACGGTCTACGAGGGCGACGGGCCCGAGCCCCGGCAGGTCGTCCTCGACCCCGGGCCCGCGCCTCTCGACGTCGTCGACCTGCGCGACCTGCCCGAGTCCGAACGGGAGGAGCGGGCCCGGGAGCTCACGTCACGGGCCGCGGTCGAGCGCTTCGACCTGGAGACCGGGCCGGTCCACCGTACGACGCTCGTCCGGCTGGGCGACGAGGACCACGTGCTGATGTTCGTCTGCCACCACATCGCCTGTGACGGGTGGTCGGTCGGCATCATCGTGGACGAGCTCACCACCGTGTACGCCGCCGCCCACGAGGGCCGCCCCGCCGGGGTCACCCCTCCCCCGCTCCAGTACGCCGACTACGCGGCCTGGTCGCGGCGTGAGCTGACCGGCGAGCGGCGGGAGCGGCGGCTCGCCTACTGGCGCGACCGGCTCGACGGCGCCGCCTCGGTCGAACTGCCGATCGCCAGGAACGACCAGCCGGTGCCCGAGGGCAGGCGGAGCGACTGCCACCTGTTCACGCTGCCGGAGGATGTCCTGCGGGCGCTGCGGGAGGCGGGCGGCCCCGGGACCACGCCGTTCGTGGCCCTGCTCACGGTCTTCTCGATGGCGCTGGCGCGCTACACCGGGCAGGACGACCTGACGATCGCCACGGTCGACGGCGGGCGCCGCCGGGTGGAGCTGGAGCCCGTGCTCGGCTGCTTCGTCAACGCCCTGCCGCTGCGCGCCGACCTTTCGGGCAACCCCTCGTTCCGCGAGGCCGCGGCGGGGGTGCGGCGGCGGCTCGGTGAAGCGCTCACCAACCACCTGCCGTTCTCCGAGCTGGCGGGGGCGCTGCGCGACCGGGACGCCCGCAACTTCTCGCTGTCGACGGTGGGCTTCTCGCTGCGGGTCTTCCGCGACCAGCGCGGACGCTGGCCGGGGCTGGAGGCGTCGGTCTGGGCGCACGAGGTCGACGACTTCACCTACGACCTCGCGCTGCTGGTGCACCTGAACGGCGGCGGCGACCCCGAGCTCTACCTGACCTACCAGAAGGACCGGTTCGACGCGGACGCGGTCGCCCGGCTCGCCGGGCACTACCGCGCGCTGGCCGAGCGGATCGCCGCCGCCCCGGACACCCCGCTCGCCGACCTGGACCTGCTGACCGACGCCGAACGCGACCTCGCGCTGGGCGCCTGGAACGACTCGGCCCGGCCGTACCCGGACGTGGCCCTGCCCGAGCTGCTGGAACGGCACGCGGACTCCGACGCGGTCGCGGTCGCCTTCGAGGGCCGCACCACGACGTACGCCGAGCTGCACGCCCGCGCCAACCAGGTCGCGCACCTGCTGCGCGAGCGGGGCATCGGGCCCGAGGACACGGTGGGCGTGCTGCTCGACCGGAGCCCGGAGCTGATCGCCTGCCTGCTCGGCGTGTGGAAGGCCGGCGCGGCGTACCTCCCGATGGATCCCAAGTTTCCCGCGCAGCGCGTCTCGGACATGCTGTCGATCGCCGCGACCCCGCTGGTCCTGACCTCGGCGGGGTACGCGCACCTGTTCGACGGCGTCGGCGTGCCGGGCGACCCGGTCGATGTGGTCGACGTGGGGAGCGGCGTGCTCGACGGCCGGCCCGCCGAGCCGATGGGCGTGCCGTACGACATCGACCGGCTGGCCTACGTGATCTTCACCTCGGGGTCGACCGGGAAGCCGAAGGGCGTGCAGGTCACCCACCGCGGCCTGGTGAACCACGTGTGGTGGGCCGTGGAGGACCTGGCGAGCCAGGGCGACGGCGGAGCGCCGCTGTTCGGCTCGGTGGCCTTCGACCTCGTGGTCCCGAACCTCTGGGCGCCGCTCGTCACCGGGCAGCGGGTCACGGTGCTGGAGCAGGACTTCGACATGGGTGAGCTGGGCGCGCTGCTCGTCGCGGGCGGGCCGTACAGCTTCATCAAGTGCACCCCCGGGCACCTGGAGGTGCTCGGCCACCAGATCGACGCCCGGCAGGCCGAGGCGCTCGCCGGCGTGATCGTCGTGGCGGGCGAGGCGCTGCCCGGATCGATGGCCAACCGGTGGATGGAGATGCTCGGCCCGGGGCGGCTCGTCAACGAGTACGGCCCCACCGAGGCGTCGGTCGGCACGTGCATCTACCCGGTGCGGGACGCCCAGCTCGTGGAGGTCGTGCCGATCGGCCGTCCGCTGCCCAACATGCGGATGTACGTCCTCGACGCGAACCGGCGGCTGCAGCCGGTCGGCGTGCCGGGCGAGCTCTACGTCGGCGGCGTGGGCGTCACCCGCGGCTACCTGAACCGGCCCGACCTCACCGAGGAGCGGTTCCTGGCCGATCCGTTCGTGCCGGGCGGGCGGATGTACCGCACCGGCGACCGGGTGGCCTGGGCCCGCGACGGGAACGTGGTCTTCCTCGGCCGCTTCGACGACCAGGTCAAGATCCGCGGCTACCGCATCGAGCTGGACGAGGTCAGGGCGGCCGTGCTCGACCACCCGGGCGTACGCGACGCGGTCGTCGTCGTGCACGCGTTCACGCCCGAGGACAAGCGGCTCGTCGCCTACTACGTGCCCGAGGCGCAGGAGCCCGCGGGACCGGCGTCCCGTGATTTGGCGGACCACTGCGCGGCGCGGCTGCCGGAGTACATGGTCCCGTCGATGTTCGTGCCGCTGGAGAGCATCCCGCTCAACGCCAACGGCAAGGTGGACCGCAAGGCGCTGCCCGACCCGGTCGTCCGGGCGACCGAGGACCTGGCGGAGCCGGAGACCGAGACCGAGATCGTGGTGGCCGGGGTCTGGCGGGAGGTCCTCGGCATCGAGGCGATCTCGATCGACAGCGACTTCAACGCGCTGGGCGGCCACTCGCTGCTGCTCATCCGCATGGTCGCCAAGCTGCGCCAGGCGCTGCCGTCCGACGGCTACCAGGTGACCGTGCTCGACGCGATCGCCAACCGCACCGTACGGGACCTGGCCGCGCTGATCGACAGGGCCAACGGCGCCCCGGAGGGCGCCGCGGACGAGGGCGCGCGTGGCCTGCTGGTCGAGCTGACCCGGCCGGTGAAGACGCCGACGCTGTCGCTGGTCTGCATCCCGTACGGCGGGGCCAGCGCGATGGTCTACCAGCCGCTGGCCGACGCGCTGCCGGCCGGGCACTCGCTGTTCTCGGTCGCCCTGCCGGGCCACGAGCTCGGGGTCGAGGAGAGCACGATCCCGTTCCACGAGGCCGCCCAGCGGGTCTGCGACGAGGTCATCGAGCGCGTGCGCGGCCCGGTCGCGCTCTACGGCCACTGCGTCGGCAGCGCGCTCACCGCCGAGATCGCCCGCAGGCTGGAGGCGGCGGGGCGGCGCGTCGAGGCCGTCTACACGGGCGGCAGCTTCCCGTTCGCCACCCCCACGAAGGGCCTGAACGGCCTGCTCGGCCGGATCTTCCGCAGCAAGGCGCTGGACAACGCCAACGCGCACGCCAACTGGCTGCGCGCGATGGGCGCCGACCTGCAGGACCTCGACCCCGAGCAGGTCGACCACATCATCAGCACGATGCGGGTGGACGCGCGGGCCGGTGAGGACTACTTCAGCGAGCTGGTCGAGCAGCAGAGCCCGCAGCTGCGCGCCCCGGTGATCTCCATCGTGGGCGACCGCGACGCGCTGACCGACTTCTACGAGGAGCGCTACCGCGACTGGCACTGCGTCTCCGAGACCACCGCGCTGGTGGTGATGGCCGAGGCCGGGCACTACTTCCTCCGGTACCGCACCGAGGAGCTGGCCGCGATCGTCACCACCGCGCACACCTCCGTGGACCGTCCCGAGGAGTGGCACGTCCCGGCGCCCGGCGACACGGCCACCTGGTGGCGGGAGGCCGTCTCGTCCGACCGGAAGGCCGACACGGACGGGCCGCAGCCCAGCCTCGGCCGGTTCTTCACGGTGGCGACGGGCCAGATCGTCTCCATGATCGGCGCGGTGATGACCGAGTTCGCCGTGCCGATCTGGGCGTACCTGAAGAGCGGCTCACTGGTGCAGTTCGGCCTGTTCGCCATCGTCGGGCTGGTGCCGGGGCTGATCCTCGCGCCGCTGATCGGCGCGCTGGTCGACCGGTACGACCGCAAACGGGCGATGCTGGTGGCCGACGGGATGTCCCTAGGCGTCCAGGCCGGGCTGCTCGCGCTGATGGTCTCCGACTCCCTGAACATGCCGCTGCTCTACGCCCTGCTGGTGCTGCTCTCGCTGTCGGTGACCCTGCAACGGGTGGCCTGGCAGTCGGCCGGTCCACAACTGGCGCCCAAGGCCTACCTGCACCACGTCGGCGGGGTCGTCCAGCTCGGCAACGCCGTGGCCCAGCTGATGGTGCCGCTGTTCTCCGTCGCCGTGCTGGCGCTGATCGGCATCGAGGGCATCCTGACCGCCAACGTGGTCTGCTACGCGGTCGCGTTCACGGTGACCCTGCTGGTCCGCTTCCCCGCCACGATGGCCTGGCGGCGCCGGGAGACCGTCTCCGCCGAGATCCGCAACGGCTTCCGCTACCTGCTCCGGCGGCGGGGCCTGCGGGCGATGGCCTTCACGATGTTCATCGTGAACTTCTTCCTGTTCACCGGGTTCATTATGATCCCGCCGCTGGTGCTGTCGGTCGGCGAGCTGGCCGACACCGGGCGGGTCGCGGTGCTCGCGGGCATCGGGGCGGTCTGCGGCGGCCTGATCATCACGCTGTGGGGCGGCCCCCGCGACCGCCGGATGTTCGGCATGCTGGCGGCCGCCGGAGTGCTCGGGATCTTCTGCGCCATCGCCGGTCTGCGGCCGTCGCTCATCCTGATCACGCTCGGCGCGTTCGGCATGTCGCTGATGATGACGATCAGCGACAGCATCTGGCTGACGATCATCCACTCGAAGGTGCCGCAGCGCTACCACGCCCGCGTCATCTCGATCAACCGGATGCTCGCGCTGTCGACCCAGCCGGTCGGGCTGGCCGTACAGGCCTGGCTGGTGGGGCTGGTCTTCGAGCCGCTGATGCGGCCGGACGGCGCGCTGGCCGGCTCGGTCGGCAAGGTCCTCGGAGTCGGCGAGGGGCGCGGGATCGGCCTGCTGTACGTGGTCTGCGGGCTGGCCATCGCCCTCACGATCACGATCGCCCTGCGTCACCCGGCGCTGGCGCGGTTCGACGAGGAGACCCCGGACGCCGAGGCCGACGACCTGGTCGGCCTGGAGACGCTGCGCAGCCGCGGCGAGGCGCCGGAGGCCGTCGAAGCGGTCGAGGCGGTCAAGGTCAAGGCCTGACGAGTAGGACAAAGGGCTCGCCGGCCGCCGTTCGCGGCGGCCGGCGGCTCACAGGTCCGCTCACAGGTCCGCTCACAGATCCGCGACGAGCAGCCGGTAGCCGGCGTCGTACTCCTCCAGGCCGAGCAGGTCGCGGTGCCGCTCCTGCCAGCGGCCCGACTCCAGGTCGGCCGCGAGCCGGTCGAGGGCCGGCCGTACGACCTCCGGGCCGAGCTGGGTGATCACGGACATGCCCGACTGAGCGACGGGGTCGAGATAGACCTCCGGGCGGCACCAGTAGGCGGCGCCGAACCCGTCGGCGCAGTCGTGCGGGATCGGCACGGCCTCCACCCTGGCGCCACCGAGCATCCGGCCGAGATCGGCGAGCGAGGGTGCGCGGCCCTCGTCCAGCGCCGCGCCCTCGGGCAGGTACTCGGCGAGGAACCAGTAGTCCCTGGTGACCTCCTGGTCCCAGGTGAGGATCACCACCCGGCGCCGCGCGACCCGGCGCATCTCGGCGATCCCGGCCGCGAGGTCCGACCAGTGGTGCACGGTCAGGATCGCCATCGCGGCGTCGGCCACGCCGTCGGCGAGGGGCAGGGCCTCGGCCCGGGCCCGCACCACAGGGGCCGCCCCCGGCGGCCGCTGCGCGATCATCACCGCGCTCGGCTCGACCGCGAGCAGGGTCCACGGCGGCTCGTACGACCCCGCGCCCGCCCCCACGTTGACGACCGTGGCGGCGTCCCCGATCGCGGCGGTGATCCGGGCCGCCACCCTCGGGTCCGGCCGGCGGACCGCGCTGTACGTCGTGCCGATCTCGTCGTAAAGCGTCATGATCCCAGTATCGGCATCCCCGGGCACCTGGTCAGGCGAGCCAGTCCAGCCACTCGCCGTGCGGGCCGGTCATGGCGAGCGGGCGGCCGTCGAGCGCGGTCAGGAACGTCAGCCGGCCCTCCGGCAGGCCGGTCGTCAGCCCCGCGAGCACCGAGGGCAGCCGGGGCGCGCCCTCGTTGGAGATCCACCGCACCGGAAGGCCGTGGGCCCGCAGACCGCGTACCAGCGCCACGAACCGGTTCCGCGCGCCGGCGTCCAGGTACGGCATCACCGCGCTGTGGAAGACGACGACCGTCGCCCCGGCGGGCGCGGCGGCGACGAGGCCGGGCAGGGCGGCCGAGGCGTCCCCGCGCACCAGGCGCGGCGGGTCGGCCCTCGCCATCCGCACCGCCCCGCGCAACCGCGCCAGCCGGTCGTCCTGTCCCGGCCAGACCAGGCACTCCAGCCAGCGCACCGCCTCGTCGTCGCGTACGTCGACGGGGTCGAGGTCGATCCCGGCCCGCCACACGATCTCCGGCGGGTGGTCCGGCACCGGCACCCTGCCGTTCGTCCGGCAGGTGAGCAGGACCGGGCTCGCCTCCGGTCCGATCTCCCGCCCACGGCCGGCAGGGTCGTCGTAGCGGTAGCGGTAGCGGTCCGGGTAGAGGCACAGCCCCGCCGACGCGCCCACCTCGATCAGGGCCAGCGGCCGCGGCAGCGACGCCAGCACGGGCAGCAGGCTCGCGCACCGGCCCGTCTCGTTGGTCTGCGTCCGCCGGGCGAGCACGGTCTCCCGCACCCGGTCCCAGTGCCGTACGGTCCAGGCGCGGAAGCGGCCGAAGTCGTCGTACGGCCCGCCGAGGAAGCGCACGGCGGCGAGCAGCAGGTTGGGCTGCCGCTTCGGCTCCGGCAGGCCGTCGATCAGTTCGAGCAGCCCGGGGTCGGCGGCGACGGCGAGGCCCAGCGCCTCGTAGGCCGGGCTGTGTCCCCTGGCCTCGCGCTCCGCGAAGTACCGGTACCACTCCGCCGTCTCCATGTCCTCATCAAATCAACCCGGATCACTGTGTGGCACGACCGACCGCACATGCATGCGAATTTCCCGGTATGGCAGGGCGCAAGATCGATAAGGTGCGCGGGTGATCGCATCCCGGTGGACACGCGCCGCGGGGCCGGCTCTCGTGACCGTGCTCCTGATGGCCGGCCTCGCGGGCGAGCCGGATTCCGGTGGGGAGTCGGTGACGTGCTCCTACGCTTTCGCCGGCCTGGTGTCGCTGTCCTGCGGCGATCCCGAGCTTGAAGCGAGGATCAGGGCCAACGCGCTCACGCCGGAGGAGGCGAAGGCCATCGACTGCCCGCCGGTCCTGTGGGACGGCGACCAGGGCGCGGCCGAGATCCTTGCGGCGCAGAACCCGGGCTCCGTGGACGACCAGCCCACATACGTCCCTCGCTCGCCCGATCCGGCGGTCGCCACGCGGGTGAACCAGGCGTGGGACCGGATCGAAGGGTGGCTGGGCGCACACGCCTCGGCCACGCTGCGGCAGCTCAAGTCCGGCGCCGGCCCGCAGGACCTCGCCCGCTGGGAGGACACGCACGGCCGCCGCCTGCCCGACGACCTGTACGCCTCCTACCTGCGGCATGACGGCACCGAGGACGACCAGGCAGCGGGCTTCCGGCTCCCGCCGTCGTACGATCTGCTCGGCCTGCTGGACATCGACGTCAGGAACGACGCCAACTGCCGCTTCCTGGTGATGTGGGGGGATCGGGAGGGAGCCGACCCCGAGCACGGGAAGTGGCACGGCAGCCTCCTGACGATCGGCAGCGACGGCTACAGCCGGGACCTGTTCGTCGAGCCGCGTACGGGCCGTGTGGGTGAGGCCTCGTGGCAGGAGAGGCCGGCGTACGACGGCCCGATGGGCTGGCCGTCGCACGTCGCGATGCTGGAGGCGCTGGCCGGCGCGCTGGAGAGCGGTCAGGCCCTGCGACGCTGGTATCCGGTCGTCACGGCGGGGTGCGCGCTGCGCTGGGCCGAGAAGCCCGCCCCCCTGCGGCCGGGCTGCGCCGGCGGCTCCCGGCCGTCTCCCAGCCCGTGACCGAACCAGGACCGGACGTCCGTCAGGGCGGTGTCGCCGGGGTCCGTCCGCCGACCGGGGCGACGGACTCCCGCTCGATCAGGGCGACGTCCATGAACAGGGTGGCGGGCGGCTCCGGCTGCGGGTCACGCAGGCGCCGGATCAGCCGCCGGGCGGCCTCCGCGCCCATCTCGTAGACGGGCTGCGCGATGACGGTCAGCGCCGGGGAGACCAGCACGGTCCAGTCCAGGTCGTCGAACGCCACCACCGAGAGCCGGTCGGGCACGGCGATGCCCAGCTCGCGGATCGCGCGGTAGGCGCCGACCGTCATCAGGTTGTCCACGGTGAAGATCGCCGTCGGTGGGTTCTTCAGCCCGAGGACCCGCCGCGTCTGCTGGTAGGCGGCGTCGGCGGCGTAGGTGCCGGTGCGCCGCACCAGTTCGCGGCGCACCGGCACCCCGGCGTCCCAGTGGGCCCGGAGATAGCCGAGGAGCCGGGCCTCGCTCGGGCTGAGCTCGCCCGGCGACACCGCGATCTCCGGGTCGAGCAGCCGCGCCCAGTCCTGCTCCCGCGGCTGGCGCAGCTCCGTGACGATCGCGACGCGCCGGTGACCGAGGTCGAGGAGGCGCCGTACGGCCTGGTAGGCGGCCTTCATGCCGTCCACGACGACGGCGTCGGCCTCCAGGCGGTCGCTCACGCGGTCGAACAGGACGACGGGTGTGCCGTCGCTCTGCGCCCGGGCCAGATGGTCGACCCGCGTGACGTCGGCGGGCGCGCAGATGATCCCGTCCACCTGCTTGTGTAGGAGCACCTGGACCGCCTCACGCTCGCTGGCGAGGTCCTCGTCGCTGTTGGTGACGAGGGTGCTGAAGCCCTTCTCGCGCGCGACGTCGGAGATCCCCCGCAGCGCGCGGGCGAAGAAAGGGCTCTCGATGTCGGCGCACACGACCCCGATGGTGTCGGTCCGGCCGGTGCGGACGCTGGCGGCGAGGCGGTTGGCGCGGTAGTCGAGCCGCCGCGCCGCCTCCGCCACCCGCCGCCGCACGTCCTCGCTGACGCTTCCGTACCCTCCCAGCGCGCGCCCGGCGGCGGCCGTGGAGACGCCGGCCAGCGCCGCCACGTCCGGGAGCGTCGCCCGGCGCGGCCTGCCGGATGGGGTCACCGATCCTCCCTCCCTCGCCACCGGTCGCCGGTGGCGGACAAGAGCATGTCAGTACGCCATCTTGTGCATGTAGCGCCGCTCGTCGAGCGAGTGGCCGGTGACGGACTCGAAGTGGTCGGCCAGGCGGGTGGCGAGGTTGGCCAGCACCGGGGCCGACAGCTCCGGCCGGGCCGCCGCGGGCACGCCCGGCAGTTCGAGGGCGGCCGAGTCGAGTGTGTACAGCCGGGAGGTCGCCTTGGGGGCGAACGCGGCGACCCGGTCGGCCATCGCCCGCGTGCCGTCCTCACTCCGCAGCAGGATCAGCGGCGCGTCGCCGACCACCATCTCGAACGCGCCATGGAAGAAGTCGCCGGACGCCACGCACACCGACTTCTTCCACTGCATCTCCATCAGGTAGCAGACCGAGAGCAGGAAGGCGACGCCGTACGCGTTGCCGCCGCCGACCACGAAGGTCAGGTCGGCGTCCGCGGTCTCCCGCGCGATCGTCGCGGAGACCTCCTCGTGGGCCTCGGTGGCGGCGGCGAGCGCGTCCGGCAGGGCCTCGTAGCCACGGGTCAGCGTGTCGTGGTCGAGGTCCGCGCCACCGGCCCTGAGCAGCTCCTGGACGAGCTGGCCGAGCAGGACGTGCTTGGCCGCCGTGATCGTCTTCTCGCTGTGGTAGGTGAAGGCGGCGTCGCCCAGCTCGCCGAGGGGGTTGTCGGCGTCGGTCGCCACCGACACGACGTACGCGCCCGCCTCCTTGGCGAGGCGCGCGGCGGCCACCGTCTCCGGGGTCGCGCCCGAGTGGGACGAGGCCACGACCAGCGCGCGCTCCGACAGCCGGGGCGGCGGCGCGGCCAGGAACTCCGCGGCGTTGACGTTGTGGCCGACCAGGCCCGCCGCCGAGGCGGACAGCGAGGCATGCGCCGGCACCGAGGAGGCCCAGGAACCGCCGCAGCCGACGAAGAACACATCCGTCACCCCGCGCGCGGCCGCCTCCGCCGCCACCTTGGCCGCGATGCCACGCTGGTCGACCGCTCCCCCGATGACCTCCCTGAGCTGGGGGTCGATGGGTCGCAGGACGGGGTTCGCAGTCATGGGCACTCCGCAGGTAGAACGTTCTCACCGGAATGATGAGAAGGTTCTCAACCCCCCCGGGGAGCGGTCAAGGGGAGGGCGGAGCTTTTTGCCGTGTTTCGACCTGGCGGCGTCGGCAACGTGGTAGATCGTTGGTCAAGCGAGGGGAGGTTCGCCGTGCGTTTCCACGCCGACCTGCACATGCACTCCAGGTACGCCTACGCGTGCAGCAAGAACAGCGACCTGGAGCAGCTGACCTGGTGGGCGCGGCGCAAGGGCGTCACGCTGATGGGCACCGGCGACTTCACCCATCCGGCCTGGCTGGACCGGCTGCGCACCGCGCTCGTACCGGCCGAGCCGGGGCTGTTCCGGCTCCGCGACGACCTCGACCGGGAGGTCTCCCGCGCCCTCCCCGGAAGCGTCGCGAACGCGCCCGTACGGTACATGCTGACCGTGGAAATCTCCACGGTCTACTCCCAGGGCGGCCGGTCCCGCAAGATCCATCATCTCGTCCACCTGCCCGGCTTCGCGCAGGTGGAGGCGTTCAACCGGGTCCTGGCCGGGATCGCCGACCTCGGCGTGGACGGGCGGCCCACCGTGCGCATGAGCGCACGCGACCTGCTGGAGACGACGCTGGCCCAGGGCGAGGGCGCCTTCCTCGTGCCGGCGCACGTCTGGACGCCCTGGTTCGGCGTCTTCGGCTCGAAGTCGGGGTTCGACACTCTGGAGGAGTGCTTCGGCGACCTCACCGAGCACGTGTTCGCGCTGGAGACGGGGCTGTCGGCCGATCCCGGCATGATGTGGCAGGTCTCCGGGCTGGACGGCTATCGGCTGGTGAGCTACTCCGACGCGCACTCGCCGCCCATCGTCGGCCGCGAGACGACGGTGTTCGACACCGACCTCGACTACTTCGCCGTACTGCGGGCTCTGCGCAGCGGGGACGGGCTGGCCGGCACGACCGAGTTCTTCCCCGAGGCGGGCAAGTACCACGTCGACGGTCACCGCAAGTGCGGCGTGCGACTCGACCCCGAGGAGACCCGCAAGCTCGGCGGCGTCTGCCCGGTGTGCGGCCGTACGCTCACGGTCGGCGTGCAGAGCAGGGTCGAGGACCTCGCCGACCGCCCGGCGGGCAGGAGCCCGCGCGGCGCGGCGGGCTTCCGCAACCTCCTCCCGCTGCCGGACGTCGTGGCGGAGATCCTCGGCGTGGGCCCGAAGAGCAAGAAGGTGACCGCCGAGACCGACCGGCTCGTGGCCACGCTCGGCCCGGAACTCGCGATCCTGGGCGATCTCCCCCTCGCCGACATCGCCGCCTGCTCGCCGCGCCTCGCCGAGGCCGTCGGCCGCCTGCGGAACGGCGACGTGACCAAGGACCCCGGCTACGACGGAGAGTTCGGCCGCATCCACACCCTCCCCCCGATGCGTCCGTAGCCCGCCGTACGACTGACGGGAAACTCACAGGCTGGTGTACGAGCCGTCTCGGCCAGGTGGGCCTTGTCAGGCTCTTACTTCCGTCAAAAGACGGGCAGCGACAGTCTTCGCGAAGAGCGCGCCCTGGGTGTCAGGACCAACTGCTTGTCCTCCGGCCGAGGTCCCCAGTCCACTCACCACTCAAGCCAGGCCGAGTCGACACCTGAGACGGATCTCAGTTTGCTCTTTTTGCTTGATTTTCTCCAAACACTGCATTAACCTCTGTTCTGAGAGAGGAGAGGTATGACCGAGACCGTAGAAGTGGACGAGCAGACGTACCGGTCACTGGAGTTCGCGGCCCGCATGAGCGGCTGCACCGCGGGTGAGGTAGTTGCTCGACTGGTCGCCGCGGCGAGTATGCCGCCGCCGAAAAAGGAGGAATCAGAGCAAATGGAGGTGACCAGCGGCGTGGCGGTTTACGTCGACTACGAGGGACACCGCACGCAGGGCATATACGACAGGGCGACCACACGCATAGACATCATTTCGGGACCGCTCGCGGGGCGGAGCTTCAAGACGCCGACCGGTGCGGCCCGAGCCGTGGTGGCGCACTACAAGCCCGGCGTCAGCCCGAACCGCAACGGCTGGGCTTTCTGGATGCTCGACGACGGCTCCGGTAGGTTCCTCCAGAGCATCCGGGAGACGTCCTGACCAACGAGGTGGAGCCGCAGTTCTACCGCTACACGGCGCTCGGTGCCGAACGTCCTGATCAGGAAGTCGGGTACAACGCCACGCGCCGCCCGCAGATGAGCGTCAAGCATGACAGTGCGGAGGCGACCCTGCACCTCGTCACGGGGTGAGACGTGTAGAACGGCTGCAGTTGACGACCACGCCGTGCGCGTTGCGTGCGCCATCGCGCCGGTGTGGGCGGCTTGTCGACAGCTTCGAACGAGCACCGGCGGTCCGGTGACGTGGAAGGCGGCGGCGCACCGGCGCGTGAGCTACGCGGCGTGCGCCTCGAACCACAGGGAACCCACATCATGGCCGGGGGTCAGGCGGACGTCGGCGTCGAGAGCGGCGGCCAGAAGCCGGAGTAGCGGTACCGTCGGCGCCGTACCGCCTTCCTCGATGCACTCGATGTCGTCCTCGGTCATCCCCGCGCGGTCGGCCAGTTGCGCCACGCTCAGACCAAGTGCGGTGCGCCGGTCATACAGGGCCTTGCCGAATGCCAGCGCCTCGCGGATGGCGACACGCTCAGGATCCTCAGCCGACGCCTCCGGTCGCACCCAGCGGGTGTGGTAGCCGACCATCACACCTGCCTCTCATAGGTCTCGGACACCGGTCCCCGGTGATCGCGTTCGCAGACCTTCTGCGCCCGGACCGCCCGATCGATCTGCCGCTGATCGTGCTGCCTCGTCTTGTGAAAGACAGTGAGCAACACGATGGTCCTTCGTGGAGTACACCAGTACGTTACCCGTGCCGCAACATCCCGAAGCCGGACGCGCAGTTCCCAGACAGGACCTTCCAGGTGATCCGACCAGGGCCCGCCGAGTTCGGTGCCCTTCTCCGCAAGAAGGCCGGCCACCTCGAAAGTCCTCTTGTTTCTCGACGGCGTAGCGCGCCCATTCGCTGCAGCCCGCCGAGTCGATCGACCACCTGCGGCGAGCAGCGGGTCGGGTCAGAGGTAGGTGACGCCGGTCAGGTCTTGGGCGGCGGTCCAGAGGCGGCGCCCGACGGTGGGGTCGGCCGCGTGCGCGCTGGGGCTGACCTCCACGACCCGGCCGCGCATCTCGAAGAGGCCGGACGGCCCGAAGAACTGGCCGCCGCGCACGCCGGGCGCGGTCGCGGCGAAGAGCTGGGGCAGCGCCCCCCGTTCCGCGGGCTGCGTCACCAGCAGCCCGCCTCGGGCGAAGATCTGCCCGATCCGGCCGCGGTGCTCCCAGGCCCGGGGGGTGAGGTTGCTTCTGGACACCCCGGGATGGGCGACGACGCTGATGATCGGTGATCCGGTGGCGCGCAGGCGACGGTCGAGTTCGAGGCCGAAAGCGGTGGTGGCGAGCTTGGAGCGGCCGTACGCGCGACTGGCGTTGAAGTCGCGCCGCGACATCAGGTCGTCGAAGTCGAGGCGGGCGTTCTTGTGGGTGATCGAGCTGAGGCTGACCACCCGTGCGGCGTCCGCCCGGCCGAGGCAGTCCAGCAGCAGACCGGTGAGGGCGAAGTGGCCCAGCATGTTGGTGCCGAGCTGGAGCTCGAACCCGTCGGCCGTCGTGCGGGCCGGGCCGAGGAGGACCAGCCCGGCGTTGTTGACCAGAAGATCGATCGCCGGGAAGTCGCCGGTCATGCTCTTCGCGAAGGCGCGCACCGAGGCGAGCGAGGCCAGGTCGAGCTCACGCACCTCGACCTCGGCCCGTGGCACGGAGCCTCGGATCGCTTCGGCCGCCCGCTCGCCCGCGCCGGTGTCGCGTACGGCCATCACGACGCGTGCCCCGTGCCGGGCGAGCTCGGTCGCGGTGACCAGGCCGAGTCCCGAGTTCGCGCCGGTGACGACGGCGACCCGGCCGTGCTGGCCGGGGATGTGGCTGGCGTTCCATTCGGTCATGGCGACGACGCTAGGCCGGGAGCTCCGGATTTCGGTCGTACGCCTTTGCCTGGGAACGCCAGACCTACCTTCGGCGCGGACCGCGGCGGCAGACTGAGGTCATGGCTTTCGACCACCCGTACGCCCGTGAGCTCGGCGATTTCCTGCGTGCCCGGCGCGGCCGGTTGCGCCCGCGAGACGTCGGCCTGGAGCCGGGGCCCCGGCGCAAGGTGGCCGGCCTGCGGCGCGAGGAGGTCGCGTTGCTGGCCGGGCTGAGCACCGACTACTACCAGCGCATGGAGCAGGGCCGTGAGGTGCGGCCCTCCGACGAGGTGCTCGACGCCCTCGCCTCCGCGCTCGACCTCGACGACGAGGAACGGCGGCACCTGTTCACCCTTGCCCGGGCGGCACGGCGGCCGGCGGCCGTCCGCGCGCGCCGCGCCCCGGAACGCGTGCCGGACAGCACGAGGCGGCTGCTGCACGTCATGGGCGCTCCCGCCGTCGTGCTCGGCCGGCACCTCGACGTGCTCGCGTGGAACACGCTCGCCGAGGCGCTGCTCGGCGATCCGGCCACCCTGCCGCCGGGGCGGCGGAACCTGCTCATGGCGCTGTTCGAGGACTCAGGGGCCCGGGCGCGCTGCCCCGACTGGGAGGCGACCGCCCTGCAGTACATCGGCATGTTGCGGGCCGCCGTCGCGACCGATCCGACCCATCCGCGCGCCACCACGATCATCGGTGAGCTGAGCATCCGCAGCGCGGACTTCCGCCGGCTCTGGGCCCGGCACGAGGTGCGTGAGACGGTCCACGGGACGAAGCTGTTCCGGCATCCCCAGGTGGGCGAGATCACCCTCACCTGGGACGTCTATCCCCTGCCCGGCAACCCCGGGCCGGTCCTGCTCGTCTACACGGCCGAGCCCGGCACCGCGGACGCCGAACGCATCCAGCTGCTGGCGTCCCTGCACGCCACCCGCGAATCGTGGAGAGCCCCGGCCCACGAGCCTGGGCTCTCCGAAGCGGCGCGTGGCCAGGGACGCGAACCTCGGACCTTGTGACCCCAGCCATCGAACCTCTCTACCGACCTGTGGGCCAGTGCTCCGGCGTTCACGCCGGGGGTGAAGGCCCACGCGGGAGTGTCCGCCAGGACGCGAGCGTGCCCTGGCCCTCCACCCGTTAACAGGTCAGCTCATGGGTCAAGCCCTGGCGGGAGAGATGCTCACACTGTCCGCTCACATGGGTCGTTTCTGCTGGTCGATGTAGTGCTTGAGGACCGTGAGCGGTGGGTTGCCCACGCTTCCGGCAAGGTGGCAGCCGCACCCAGAAGTGCCCGCTCCACGGGGTACCAGCGGACGGAAGCGCTGTATATCTCGCTGGGATCCGCTCCGAGACGCCCTTCAGTGCGGGTGGCGCCCGCGCCGCAGATCGAGGGGTGACTCACGGTGTGGATTCCGTCACGGTGGCGTAAACCCGGGGGTACGATCAGGGCGTGGAGGTGGCCAGGCAGGCGCGGGCGCACGTGGCGCGACTCGACCTCACCGCCGCCCACATGGCGGTGCTGGACGATCAGGCCCACACCGCCCGCGCGCTGTGGAACCTGCTGCACGAGTACTGCACCTTCCGGCAGGGCCGGTTGGCCTCGGTCAAGGACTGCGACACCGCGATCCGGCAGACCCGCCGCGAGATCGACTGGATGGGGCGACTGCCCGCCCAGGCGGCCCAAGCGGTACTGAGAACCTACCGGCAGGCGTGGGCCAACTTCTTCGACCCCGCCCATCCCGCCGGGCGGCCCGGCTTCAAGAGCCGGTCCCGGTCCCGGTTGGCGGTGGATGTCCCCCAGGGGCGGGACCTGAACATCGCGCGGCTGAATCGGCGGTGGGGCGCGGTCAACCTGCCCAAGGTCGGGCGGGTGCGGTTCCGGTGGACCAGGGACCTTCCCGGCGTCACCAGGGGCGGCCCGGCCGGGCGCATCACCGGAGCCCGGCTGGTCAAGGACGCCCACGGGTGGCAGATCGTGTTCCGGACCGAACGCCAGGTGCCTGCCCCGGTCGCCCGCCCCGGCCCTGTGGTGGGGATCGACCGGGGGATCACCGTCGCTCTGGCGTTGTCGGACGGCACCACGCGTGAACATGGGGAATGGCTCACCAGCGGTGAGAAGGAACACCTTCGCCGCTTGGAGAAGAAGTCCGCCCGCCAGCGCGCCGCCCGTCCCCCCGGGCAGCGGGCCTCGCGTCGGCTGGCCCGCACCTACGACCGGATCGCCCGGCTTCGCGCGACAGCCAAGCGCCGGGCCGTCGACTGGCAGCACCAGACCACCACCGAACTCGCGCGCACCTTCGGCGTGGTCGTGGTGGAGGACCTGAGAATTACGAACATGGTCCGCTCCGCTACCGGCACGGTCGAGCGCCCCGGACGGAACGTGCGGCAGAAGGCGGGGCTGAACCGCGCCATCACCGGGCAGGCGTGGGGCCGCACCGTCATCCTGCTGGGGTACAAGACCCGTGATCGCGGCGGGCTGGTGGTGAAGGTGCCCGCCCCGGGCACGTCGCAGACCTGCCACCGGTGCGGGCACCGCGACCCGGCGGCCCGGAACGGGATCAGGTACGCCTGCGGCAACCCCGCGTGCGGGTGGGCCGGGCACGCCGACACCAACGCCGCGATCAACATACGCAACGCCGCAGGAACTGCGGTGTCAGGACGTGGAGACCTCGGGGCTGCCCGGTCCGCGAAGCGTCAACCCCCGCACGCCGCCTGACCGCGACACGACGGGAGAATCTCCGGCCTCAGGCCAGGGAGGAGTTCAAGTGCAGGTCTTCCGTTCCGGCGAGCAGAACCGGACCTCGGGGTAGCGCGCCGACGGCCTGTCCAGCAGGGGCTGTGGCCTACCGCGCAGGTGCAGGTCGAGGAAGGCCCGGACGTACCTGCGGGTGATGTCCACGGAGCGGCTTCCGCGAAGCTCGCTGCCGAGGTCGACGC
Organism: Microbispora cellulosiformans; assembly: GCF_008728085.1. NCBI lineage: Bacteria > Bacillati > Actinomycetota > Actinomycetes > Streptosporangiales > Streptosporangiaceae > Microbispora > Microbispora cellulosiformans. The sequence goes on from NZ_VYTZ01000007.1 coordinate 339,127, forward strand.
CGATCTGCTGGGCCAGCAGGTCGTAGTCGCTGAAGGACGGGTGCACGGCTCCGGCCACCACGAGCCAGCGCTTCCAGCCGGTCAGGTGTGCCCAGTCGCGGTCCCAGGTGGTGTCCTCGCCACCCGGGCTGTGCAACGGCTGGCCCAGGAACAGGAACGGGCGCGCCACCCCGCTCGCGGGGATCGGGGCGAACATGAGGCCGTCCATGTTGATTCCGGCGCGCACCCGGGAGTCCTTCAGCATCGTCTCGGCGGCGCTCGCGCCTCCGAGGGACGTGCCCGCCATCGCGATCCGGGACGCGTCGATCAGTGGGGCGCCCGTCCAGCCGGCATGCGGACCGGTCAGTTGATCGATCACGAAGGAGACGTCGACCGCCCGGTTCTTCACCGCTTTCTCACCGAAGTCGTCGACGCCTTCGAGTTCGCACGCGGCGCAGGTGGTCAGCCGTCCGCCGGGGAACGTGGTGGCGAAGGTCTCGTACGTGTGGTCAATGCCGGCCACCACGTAGCCCCTGCTCGCCAGTTCCTCGGCCAGGGCGGTGAGCGAGCTGCGGGGGTCGGTGAAGCCGGGAGAGAGCACGACGAGGGGCAGGGTGTGCCCGCGTCCCGCCGGTTCCGCGCCGCGGAACGCGTGGGTCCGCGTTCTGCTCAGCACGTCGGGCGGCACACCCGTCACCCCTTTGCCCTTCAAGATGAGCTCCGACTCCCTGGGCGTCACGTAGGGCGCCCGCCGTCCGTTCCGGGACTTCGCCGGATACCAGAGGGAGACCATGAGCTCCCTCGACCCGGCCGCGGGGACCCAGGGATCGGGGCGCGAGGTGTCCTCCAGACGCAGGGACGTCGTGCCGACCGGATGGGGACCGGTCGGTTCGGGCAGATACGGCGTATTGCTCGACGTGACGGCAGAGCCGCCGGAGGTGTGTACGGACGAGGCGGACGCCGGCGTCCAGGAGGCGGGGATCACCAGGGTGAGCAGTCCCGCGACCGCGGCCAGGCCGGCCCGCAGGATCGGGGTCCGGAGCGTCGGGTCTCCGCCGCCCGGCCGACGCTCGGTCACAGCCAGACGAGTCTTCTCATCCCTGGTGGGGCCCCCGGCGCTCAGCGCCGCATACGGATCTTTGGAATGCATGGCCTGAGCCTGCGGGGCCCGAACCCGGCGCGGTATCGGCCGAAGGCATGACCGGCGCCGTTCGAGTAGCACTTCAGGCCGATCCCGGGTGCGCACCGGGACAGGCCCACGCCCTCCTCGCCCCACCGGCACCGGCCACGATGCTCGGTGAACGACGAAAGCCCAGGCCGATAACGACCTGGGCTTTCGAATGGGTGCGCCGCCAGGGACTCGAACCCCGGACCCGCTGATTAAGAGTCAGCTGCTCTAACCAACTGAGCTAGCGGCGCAGAGCTCTTAGAGGTTATCGCACCCCTCGGAGCAGTCAAAATCGGACTGTAGCGACGGCCCGGCCGGCTCAGGCGGCTTCGATCAGCTCATGCGGCGCAGGATGCGGGCGGCCGTGCGCGCCAGCAGGTCGATCTGCTCCTCCGTGTACGCCGTCGTGCCGTTGGCGCGGATCCAGCCCGCGACCCGGCGGGGATAGGCGACGGTCAGCCCCTCGCCGGTCAGGACGCCGCCCCAGGACTTGATCTTGCCGCCGTGTACGGCGAGCACCGGGACGATCGTCACCGCGATCCCGGTCTCCTTGGTCAGCAGCGCGGCCATCGACTCGGCGGCGGAGATCAGGCCCTTGGCGACCGAGGTGCCGAACTTCTCGTCGAAGAACAGCCGCTCGCCGTACCGCGCGATGAGGGTGTCGGGCGACCATGCCTCGTTGTCCACGATCCACACGCCGCCGGGGCCGATGACGAGGTGGTCGATCGACGCCTCTCCGGGGACGGCCCGGCCGTCCATGACCCGGTAGCCGTGCCGGCGCAGCATGAGGCGCAGCAGCCGCCCGGTGCGCACCTCGCCGCGGCGCTTGCCCCGCCACACCGCCGTGCGCTCGTACAGGCGCCAGGCGACGAACCAGTCGACGCCACCCGCCAGGGCGCCCAGCACGACCCCCGCGACGAACGGGTTCAGCCCGAGCCGCGAGCCCAGCATGTTGCCCGCGACGAAGCCCGCGACCGCGATGGCGGCCCGAATCCGGAGCCGGTTCTTGCGCCCGGCGAACCAGAACGTCACGTACAGGTTCTGCGGCGACGCACCGGTGAACTTCTCGTCTTTCGGCACATAGATGGAACCGTTTGGCACGCCAACCCCCACAGTCTGCATGCGGCTTTCTCCCGGGATACCCGAGCGGGAATCCCAACCCTCCTAAGGTGAGGGAAGTAATGCGATTCCGCCAGTCCTTGGACAACGCATTACCCGGGCAGCGCGGTCCCCAGCCGGCGACCGACCAGTCGGTATGCTTGGGCCGGATGACGAAGGAGGTCGGGATGTCCCGGCGTGCATCGAATCTCCCCGCCCCCGCCGATCGCGGCGCGCCCGCGGAGGAGCCCGTACGGCGGCGCCTGCTCGCCGAGGCGACCCGGCTGTTCGCCGAGCGGGGCTTCGAGAGCACCTCGGTCCAGGAGATCGTCGCGGCGGCCGGGGTCACCAAGGGCGCGATGTACCACTACTTCGGGTCCAAGGACGACCTGCTGCACGAGATCTACGCCCGGGTGCTGCGCCTGCAGATGGAGCGGCTCAACCGCTTCGCCGACGCCGGGGGCCCGGTGGCCGAGCGACTCCACGCGGCGGCGACGGACGTCGTCGTGACCACGGTCGACAACCTGGACGACTCCAAGATCTTCTTCAGGTCGATGCACCAACTGGCCCCCGAGACCTACCGGAGCGTGCGGGCCGAGCGGCGCCGCTACCACGAGCGGTTCCGCGGCCTCGTCGCCGAGGGACAGCGCGACGGCGTCTTCCGCGACGACATCCCGGCCGAGATGGTGGTCGACTTCTTCTTCGGCTCGGTCCACCACCTCGGCACCTGGTATCACCCGGACGGCCCGCTGACCGGCAAGGAGGTCGGCCGCCACTTCGCCGACCTCCTGCTCGGCTCACTGCGCCCCTGAAGAGCACTTGTGATCAGACGGGCGCGGGGAGGTCCGCCGGGCCGGCGAGGGCCTCGCGGTGGTCGCCGGGGGTGCCGAGCGCGATCTGGTCGGCCTTGGCCCGCTTGAGATACAGGTGCGCGGGGTGCTCCCAGGTCATCCCGATGCCGCCGTGAAGCTGCACGCACTCTTCGGCGGCGTGGACGGCGACCGCTCCGCAGTGCGCCTGCGCCACGGCGACGGCCACTGCGACGGTGGCATCCCCCGCGACCGGCGTCTCCGCCAGCCGGGCGGCCGCGTTCCGGGCCGCCGCCCTGGCTCCCGCGATCTCCAGCCACAGGTCGGCCAGCCGGTGCTTGACCGCCTGGAACGACCCCACCGGCCGGGCGAACTGCCTGCGCTCCCTGACGTACGCGACCGTGGTGGCGAGGCACCACTCGGCGATCCCGAGCTGCTCGGAGGCGAGTAGCCCCGCGCCGCGCAGCAGGGCCTCCCGCACCCACGGCGTCTCCGGGCCGTCGGCGGTGGCGACGACGCGCGCGGGGGCCGCGGCGAACGACACCGTCGCGATCGGCCGGGTCAGGTCGAGCGAGGTGACCGGGGCCACCCATACGGCCCCCTGAACGGTGCCGGCCGGGGTCGCCTCCACCGCGCACAGGGCGGTGCCCCGCGTCAGCCGTACCGGGACGAGCAGGACGTCGGCGATCTCCGCGCCGATCAGGCCGCCGACGCTGCCGGTCACCGTGCCGTCCTCACTGAGGGCAACCGCGGGGGTCGGCGGAGCGTACGGCGAGGCCGCGAACGGCACCGCGAGCGCGGCGGTCGCCTCCCCGGACGCCAGGCGGCCCAGCAGCTCGCCGGCCACCTCTCCCCCCGTCGCTCCCCACGCTGCAAGGAGCGCCTGGGTCGCGAGGACGGCGCTGGAGAGGTACGGCACCGGCGCCACGGCGCGGCCCAGCTCCTCCAGCACGACGGCGGCCTCGCGGGCCGACGCCCCGCCCGCACCGGAAGCGGCGCCCCCGAGTTCCTCGGGCACCAGCAGCCCGGCCACGCCGATGTCGCGGGCCAGCGTCTTCCACAGCTCCGCGTCGTACGGCGTGCCTGGCTCCGCACCGGACTCGACACCGGATTCGATGCGGCCCAGCACGGCGGACGGAGAGCACCTGTCGGCGAGCAGGTCGCGCACGGCGGCCCGCAGCTCCTCCTCCACCTCCGTGTAGAGCAGAGTCATCGGGGGAGGTCCTTCCACGCGACGTCCTTGTCGGCACGCGGCTCGGCGGGCAGCCCGAGCACGCGTTCGGCGATGATGTTCCGCAGGATCTCCGAGGTGCCGCCCTCGATCGAGTTGCCCTTGGCCCGCAGGTAGCGGTAGCCCGCCTCCCGGCCGAGGAAGTCGACCGCCTCGGGGCGGCGGAAGGTCCAGTCGTCGTAGGCGAGGCCGTCCTCGCGGAGCAGCTCGACCTCCAGGCCGGAGAGCTCCTGGTGCAGCCGGGCGAAGGCGAGCTTCATCCCCGAGCCCTCCGGCCCCGGATGCCCGGCGGCGAGCTGCTCGCGCAGCCGCGCGGCCGTCAGGCGCATGACCTCCGACTCCACCCAGAGCCGCAGCAGCCGCTGGTGCAGGTCGTGGGTGCGCAGATCGGGCCGGGAGCGCCAGGTGTCGGCGACGACCTCCATCATGGTGCGGCGGACCGGCATGCCGCCGATGGCGACCCGCTCGTTCATCAGCGTGGCCTGCGCGACCCGCCAGCCGTCTCCGGCCTCGCCCAGCCGCAGCGCCTCGGGCAGGCGGACCCCGGTGAGGAAGACCTCGTTGAACTCGGCCTCGCCGGTGATCTGGCGCAGCGGGCGCACCTCGACGCCCGGCGCGTGCATGTCGCAGACGAAGTAGGTCAGCCCGCGGTGCTTGGGCACGCCGGGGTCGGTGCGGGCCAGCAGGAGACCCCAGCGGGCGGTGTGCGCGCTCGACGTCCACACCTTCTGGCCGTCCACGACCCACTCGTCGCCCTCGCGTACGGCGCGGGTGGCCAGGGTGGCGAGGTCGGAACCGGCGCCCGGCTCGCTGAAGAGCTGGCACCACACCTCCTCGCCGGTCCAGAGGGGACGCAGGAAGCGCCTCTTCTGCTCCTCGGTGCCGAAGGCGAGGATCGTGGGGGCGGCCATGCCGAGGCCGATGCCGATGCGGCCCGGCTGGTTGTCGGGCGTGCCCCTCAGCTCCCGGTCGGCCACCGCCTGCAGCTCCCGTGGCGCGCCGAGGCCGCCGAGTCCCTCGGGGAAGTGCACCCAGGCGAGCCCCGCGTCGAACCGGGCGCGCAGGAACTCCAGGCGGTCCACGGTCGCCGGGTCGTGCTCCGCGAGGAAGGCCGCGGCGCGCCGGGCGACCGACGCCTCATCCCATGTCACCAGAAGATCACCCCATGTGTCTCTTGAGCTCGCGGCTGGCCAGCGACCGCTTGTGGACCTCGTCGGGGCCGTCGGCGAACCGCAGGGCCCGTGCCCCGGCCCACAGCGCGGCGAGGGGATAGTCCTGGCTCAGCCCGGCGGCGCCGTGGGCCTGGATCGCCTTGTCCAGGATCCACTCCACGGTCGCGGGTGCGGCGATCTTGATGGCCTGGATCTCGGTGTGCGCGCCCCGGTTGCCGGCGGTGTCCATCAGCCAGGCGGTCTTGAGCACCAGCAGGCGCAGCTGCTCGATGCGCACCCGCGACTCGGCGATCCAGTCCTGGACCACCCCCTGCCGGGCCAGCGGCCCACCGAACGCCTCGCGCGACAGCACCCGGCGGCAGGTCAGCTCCACCGCCCGCTCGGCCATGCCGACGAGCCGCATGCAGTGGTGGATCCGGCCCGGCCCGAGCCGCGCCTGGGCGATGGCGAAGCCGCCGCCCTCCTCGCCGACCAGGTTGCCCACGGGCACGCGTACGTCCTCGAACACCACCTCGGCGTGGCCGCCGTGGTCGGCGTCGTCGTACCCGAAGACGGTCATGCCGCGACGTACGGTGAGACCGGGAGTGTCACGCGGGACGAGCACCATGCTCTGCTGCCGGTGCCGGGGCGCCTCGGGGTCGGTCTTGCCCATCACGACGAAGACCCGGCAGTTTGGGTTCATCGCGCCGGTGATGTACCACTTGCGGCCGTTTATGACGTACTCGTCGCCGTCCCTCCTGATGGAGGTCGCGATGTTCGTCGCGTCGGAGGATGCCACCTCGGGCTCGGTCATCGCGAAGGCCGACCTGATCTCCCCGGCCAGCAGCGGCTCCAGGTACTCCGCGCGCTGCCGCTCGCTGCCGAACTCCGCCAGCAGTTCCATGTTGCCGGTGTCGGGGGCGGCGCAGTTGGTCGCGGGCGGCGCGATGGCCGGTGACCTGCCCATGATCTCGGCGAGCGGCGCGTACTGGAGGTTGGTCAGGCCCGCGCCCCGCTCTCCGGGCAGGAAGAGGTTCCACAGGCCGCGCGCGCGGGCCTCGGCCTTCAGGTCCTCCAGCAGCGGCGGCGGACCCCAGCCGCCCGCCGCCCGGACCTGGGCCGCCTGCTCGTGGAAGGCGTGCTCGGCCGGGTGGACGCACTCGTCCATGAAGGCGAGCAGCCTGGCCCGCAGCTCCTCCGTCCTCTCGTCGAACGCGAAGTGCATTCAGACCTCCATGAGCCCGCGGGCGACGAGCGGGGCGACCTGCTCGCCGATCCCGGCGAAGCCCTCCCCCACCGTGAGGCCCATCGCATGACGGAAGTGGATGCCCTCGGCGATCACCGCGAGCTTGAAGCAGGCGAGGCCGGTGTACCAGCCGAACCGGGACAGGTCGCGCCCGGACGCCTCCCCGTAGTGGGCGGCGAGCTCGGCCCCCGCTTCGATCGGCAGGGGTGGCGCCTCACCTCCGGCCTCGCTCACCGCGCCGACGGCGCGGCCCGCGGCGGGGTCGAGCGCGGCGACCTCGCCGTACAGGAGGAACAGCGCCAGGTCGGTGAGCGGGTCGCCGAGTGTGGACATCTCCCAGTCGAGCACGGCCCGCACCTCGCCGCCGGCGACCAGCGTGTTGCCGAGCTTGAAGTCGCCGTGCAGGATCGCCGAACCACCCTGAGGGGGTACGTCGCGGATGAGGCGTTCGTACAGGTCGTCGAAGCCGGGGACGTCCCGGCTGCGGGAGGCGTCGAGCTGCCGCTTCCACCGGGCGGCCTGCCGCTCCAGGAAGCCCTCCGGCCTGCCGAAGTCGCCGAGCCCCACGCTCCCGGGAGCGATCGAGTGCAGCGCGGCCAGCACGTCCACCAGCGCGTGGGCGAGGGCGGGGGTCAGCGGCGGCTGCCCGCCCTCGACGTGCTCCATCACGAAGAAGGGCGCGCCGATCACCTCGGCGTCCCGGCACAGATGGAACATGAGCGGCACGGGGACCGCGGTGTCGCGCAGTGCGCTCATCACCTGGTGCTCCCGCGCCATGTCGTGGGCCGTGGCCAGAACATGGCCGAGCGGCGGCCGGCGCACGACGTACGTCCGCTCGGCGTCGCGGACGACGTAAGTGAGGTTGGACCTCCCGCCGACGATCAGCTCGGCGGTGAGCGGCCCCTCGGTCAGGCCCGCGCGCTGGAGGTGCCCGGCGAGGCGGGCGAGATCGAGGCCGGGCGGGTCGGCGTCCACCCCGTGAGCGTACCGACCAGCCGGTATGCGTGTCGACACGGCGCCGCGCAAGTGGTCCTCGCCGACGCCGCCGAAGTGGCCGTTCTCCGCGCCGTACGCCCTCGGTAGCGTCGGCCGCATGACCGCGAAGATGCCCGCGCCCGTCGTGCTCGACGGCCGCGTCGTACGGCTGGAGCCTCTCGCCCTCGGCCACGTCCCCGACCTGTACGCCGCCGGCCGGGACGACACGGAGGTGTGGCGGTTCAGCCCGCGGGTCTTCCCGGCTTCCGAGGAGGGGATGCACCGCCACGTGGCGGGCCTCCTCGCCAGGCCGCTGACCACCCAGTTCGCCGTGATCCTCAAGGCGACCGGGCGGGCGGTCGGCTCGACCGCCTACTGGGACGTCGCGGGCTTCGACGAGAGCGTGGAGGTGGGGTCCACCTGGTACGCCAGGGCCCACTGGCGCACGGGCGTGAACACCGACTGCAAGATCCTGCTGCTCGACCACGCCTTCGCTCTCGGGTTCAACCGCGTCGTGCTGCGGACCGACATCCGCAACCTGCGGTCGCAGGCCGCCATCGAGCGCATCGGCGGGGTGCGGGAGGGCGTGCTCCGCCGGCAGTTGCGCCGCCCCGACGGGACCTGGCGCGACAGCCCGCTGTACTCCGTCCTGGACGACGAGTGGCCGTCCCATCGCGCCCGCCTGGAGGGCCGGTTCGCGACGTTGCTCAGCTCCGGAGGAACAGGCTCATGAGGTCCTCGCAGGCCGCGCGCAGGTCCTCCGGGGACGGGGTGCCGCCCGCGCCCGCCACCGCGTCGAACAGCAGGCCCTCGACGTAGGCCACCATCTGCCCGCCCCGGCGTACGGGGTCGGGCGAGCCCGCGGCGGCCAGCATGGCGACGGCGGGCTCCCGGATGCGGCGGCCCAGCTCGTCGTACAGCCCGCGCAGCTCCGGCCGGCGGGTCGCCTCCAGCGCCAGTTCGTACCGGGCGACCGTGGTCTCCCGGTGCTCGGTCATCGCCGCGTACGCGAAGGCGGCGAGCAGGTCCGTCAGGTCGCCGGCGCCCCCCTCGCCGAACGGGAGGCCGGACACGACCGTGGAGAGCGCCGCCGCCTCGCGCTCCGACAGCCGGGCCAGCGTCAGCTCCAGCAGCGCCGCACGCGTGCGGGCGCAGTTCGACGTGGACCCGGGAGGGAGACCGGCGGCCTCGTCGACCGCCCGGTGCGTCAGCCCCCGCATGCCGCGCTCGGCCAGGATCGCGATGGCCGCGTCCGCGACGAGGACCGCCCGCTGACTGTTCACGGCCCCCATCGTACGGGCGCACTACAGGCGTAGTAGCCTCTAACTACATCTGTAGTGAGGGAGGCCGGACATGGCGCACGCGGTGGTGGCCGGCGCGGGCATCGGCGGGCTGACGGCGGCATTGGCCCTGGCGCGGAACGGCTGGCAGGTGACGGTGCTGGAGCAGGCGGCCTCGATCGAGCCGGTCGGCGCGGGGCTCGCGGTCGCGCCCAACGCGCTGCGGGCCCTGGACGTGATCGGGCTCGGGGACGAGGTCAGGAAGCTGTCGGCGATCCAGGGCGAGGCGGGCCTCCGGCGGCCGTCCGGCCGCTGGCTGTCGCGGACCACCGCCGAGGACGCCGCCGCCCGCTACGGCGACTCGACCGTGCTGCTCACCCGGTCGGCGCTGGTCGGCATCCTCGCCGCGCGCCTGCCGGAAGACGCCCTGCGGCTGGGCACCAGGGCCGAGTCGGCCGACCCCGGGACGGGCCTGGTCACCCTCACCATCCCCACAGGCGGCACAGAGACGATCCGGGCCGATCTCGTCGTGGCGGCGGACGGGATCCGGTCGCGGACCCGCGCGGCGCTGTTCCCCGGCCACCCTGAGCCCGTCTACACGGGCGTGACGAGCTGGCGGGCGATCGTCCCCTGCCCCGGAGCGGTCGGCGCGTCGGAGACCTGGGGGGCGGGCCTGGTCTTCGGGGTCATGCCGCTGGCGGGCGGCCAGGTCTACTGCTACGCCACCGCGCCGGTCGCCGCGGGCCTGCGCGCGGAGAGCGAGAAGGACGAGCTGATCCGCCTGTTCGGCCGCTGGCACGACCCGATCCCCGCGCTGCTGGCCGCCGCCGACCCGGACGCGGTGCTGCGCCACGACATCTACGCGCTCGACACCCCGCTGCCCGCGTTCCACTCCGGGCGGATCGCGCTGCTGGGTGACGCGGCGCATCCCATGACGCCCAACCTCGGGCAGGGCGCCTGCCAGGCGATCGAGGACGCGGTCGTGCTCGCCCGGCACGTCTCGCCGGGCAGCCCCACCCAGATCACTGGGGGGCTCGCCGCGTACAGCCGGGAACGGCTGGCCCGGACGACGCCGATCGTGCGGCGGTCGCGGCTGATCGGGCGGATCAGCGGCTGGCGCGATCCGCTGGCGGTCGCCCTGCGCGACGGCGCGATGCGTGCGGCGGGCCTGCTCGGCCCCGCGGTCGCGGTGCGCCAGTTCGACAGCGTCTTCCGCTGGCCCGCCTGAGAACTTCCCGAGGGGTCAGGCCGCCTCGGGCGTCACCGCGCTCACCGGCTCCTCGCGCGGGCCCGGCTCGCCGCGTACGACGGCGGGTTTGGAGTGGTCGGGGGCCAGGCGGCCCAGGGTGACCGTCCCGGCGATCAGCAGGGCGGCGGCCAGCAGCGCGGGAACCACCTTGTCGGGCCCGGTGGGCAGCGACTCGCCCAGCAGCAGGGCCCCCGCCGCCACCGACGTGAGGGGATCGACCACCTGCACTCCGGCGTAGGCGATCCCGAAGTAGCCCACGGCGTACGACTTCTGCAGCAGCACGATGGCGCAGACCAGCAGCACCGGGATGGCCAGGGTGAACCAGTGGACCAGCCGCCCGAGGTCCCCGTGGAGCCCGCCGCCGACCACCCGGACGAACGTGGACACGGTCGCGGTCACCGCGCCCGCGCCGACCGACATCAGCAGTGCCTTCAGCGGTCCCCGCAGCAGGCGCGCGGCGGTGAAGGTGACGGCGGCGACCAGGGCGACGCAGCCGATCAGCGCGAGGGCACCTCCGTCCGACAGCACGGGGGTCACGTTGTGCGCCGGGACCAGCAGCATCAGGCCGAGCAGGCCCACCGCCACCGCGATCGACCCGGCGATCTCGGCCCGCCGGGGGCGCCTGCCGTGCAGCGTGGCGGCGAGCGGCACCGCGAAGACCAGCGTCGCCACGCTCACCGGCTGCACGACGACGAGCGGGGCCACGCTGAGCGCCACGGCGTGCAGGGACGCGCCCGCGAAGCCGATCACCCCGCCGATCAGCCAGCGGGGCCTTCGCACGAGCGCGAGCGTCGCCCCGTCGCGCACGGCTTCGAACTGCTGCAGCGCCGCGCCCAGCGCGTACCCGAGCGCCCCGACGAGGGCGATCGCCACTCCCGCCCAGATCATGCGTGCCGGCCGGGGTGCCGGGAGCCGACGGTGTGTCCAGATATCACCACGCAAGTTTAGGGGGAGTGGGTCCGCGCCACGGGAACCCGCGACTCTCAGGACCGTGCCGGGCCCACTCTTCAAGCCCCCGTGCGTGCGGACCCCGGGAAGGCGCGGTGTCCTCAGTCGGTGCCGCTGGACAGGGCGAGGTCGACGACCTCGGTGTTCTCGGTCACCCAGGTGGCGGACAGCCCTCCCTCCTTGACCAGAGCCTCGCCGGTGGCCTTGAGGACTCCGATCCGATTGCCCGCGAGCGCGAGTTCGAGGACGTTCAGGTTCTCGGTGACCCAGGTCGCCGACAGGCCCCCCTCCTTCACCAGCGCCGTGCCGTCACCGCGGACGACGCCGATGCGGTCGCCGGCCAGGACGAGCTGCTTCACGGCCGTGTGCTCGGTCACCCAGGTGGCGGACAGCCCGCCCGCCTTGACCAGCGCGGCACCGCCCGCCCGGACCACGCCGACGCGGTCGCCCGACAGCGCGAGCTGCCTGACGTCGTCGTGCTCCAGCACCCAGCTCGCCGACAGGCCGCCCTCCTTCACCCAGGCCCTCCCATCGCCCCTCAGGACGCCGATGCGGTCGCCCGACAGCGCGAGCTGCTTGACGTCGTCGTGCTCCAGCACCCAGTTGGTCGACAGGCCGCCCTCCTTCACCCAGGCCCTCCCATCGCCCCTCAGGACGCCGATGCGGTCGCCCGACAGCGCCAGTTGCTTGACGTTGTCGTGCTCCAGCACCCAGTTGGTCGACAGGCCCCCCTCCTTCACCCAGGCCCTCCCGTCCCCGGTGAGGACGCCGATACGGTCACCCGCGAGCGCGATCTGGACGACTCCGTCGTGTTCCAGCACCCAGCTCGCCGACAGACCACCCTCCTTGACCAGGGCCTCGCCGCCGCCCTTGAGCACGCCGATCCGGGGCAGGGCGCCGGCCGCGCGCGACTGGGCACTCGCCGCGGTCGTGCCCAATCCGGCCGGTAGCAGGCCCGCCGCACAGGCGAGAGTCGCCCCGAGGAGAACCAGGCCGGAGCGGGTCGCCGAACGAGTTGTCATGAATGCCTCCGCATCGCATCGGGCGGGCCCCTCGCCCGCCAGGAACCGATCACGGAGAGACTAGATATGATCACGCGATGTAATCACGCTTCTTGCATCGTCAGGAGAGTCGGCCACACTGCGCCCGCTTCAGGACCACTGGGCCCGCTTCAGGACCTTTCGGGACAGACGCAGAAAAGGTGTCCCTCGGGGTCGGCGAGCACGACCCAGTCGCCCGGCTGGAACTCGGGCTTGGTCGCCCCGAGCGCGACGTACTCCTCCACGGCCCTGGCCACGTCGGGCACCCGGAAGTCGAGGTGGAACTGCTTGTCCGCGCCGGGCCAGGACGGCGCCTTCCAGTCGGGCACCCGCTGGAAGTAGACGGCCGTCGTGTCGTCGCCGATGCCGGCGTACTCGTCTTCGGCATACTGCACCGGCAGCCCGGTGATCTGGGAGTAGAAGTCGGCGAGCCTCTTCGGCTCGGCGCAGTCCATGGTCACGGCGATGAGCTTCGCGATCGTTGTCATACGGCCATGCTGCCGCGCGTACCTGTCAGGGAGTGTCAGGTACGCTCACCTGTCGCGCGCCCCGATAGTGGGACCATGAACCGGGCATGTGGAACCAGTCGGACCCAAGAGTCGTTGGAGCGGATGTGACGCGGGTAGGTCGATGGATCAGGCGGTTCCTGGAGAAGCCGGGAAGCGTCGATCTCGCCCCCTTCCAGCGGATCGCGGCGGAGGCGGCCGGGCGTGAGGCCGAGGCCGGCCGGCGCGACGAACTGCGCCCCGCCGTCGTCGACCCGGCCTGGGTCGGCACGGCCGACTTCTGCGCGGTGATGCGGGAGGCGGCCCGCCGCGCGCTCGGCCAGCGGCCGTACGACGTGCAGCTCGCGGGCATGCTGGCGCTGCTGGAGGGCCACGTCGCGCAGATGGCCACCGGCGAGGGGAAGACGCTGGTCGGGGCCATGGCGGCGGCCGGGTACGCGCTGCGCGGCGCCCGCGTCCACGTGGTCTCGGTCAACGACTACCTCGCCCGCCGCGACGCCGAGTGGATGGGCCCGCTCTACGAGACACTGGGCCTGACGGCCGGATGGGTCGCCGAGACCTCCACGCCGGAGGAGCGCAGGAAGGCGTACGCGTGCGACGTCACGTACGCGGCGGTGAGCGAGCTCGGCTTCGACGTGCTGCGCGACCGGCTGTGCACCGACCCGGCCGAGCTGGTCGTGCCGGCCCCGGAGGTCGCGCTCGTGGACGAGGCCGACTCGGTGCTGGTGGACGAGGCCCGGGTGCCCCTGGTGCTGGCCGGCGCGGCCGACGCGGGCACGGCCCTGCCCGAGATGGCGGCCCTCGTACGGCGGCTGTCGCGCGGCTACCATTACACGATCGACGAGGAGGGCCGGGCCGTCTTCCTCACCCCCAAGGGCATCGACACGGTCGAGAAGGCCCTCGGCGTCGACATCTACGAGCACCCCGGCGTGGTCACGCAGGTCAACCTCGCGCTGCACGCCCACACGCTGCTCACCCGGGACGTCGACTACATCGTCAGGGACGGCAAGGTCGAGCTCGTCAACACCTCGCGCGGCCGGGTCGCGGCGCTGCAGCGCTGGCCGGACGGGCTGCAGGCCGCCGTGGAGGCCAAGGAGCACCTGCAGGCGTCGGAGACCGGCGAGATCCTCGACTCGATCACCGTGCAGGGTCTCATCCACCGCTATCCCCGCGTGTGCGGCATGACCGGCACCGCCGTCGCCGTGGGCGAGCAGCTCCGCGAGTTCTACGACCTCTCCGTCGTGGTCGTCCCGCCCAACCGGCCCTGCGTACGGGTGGACGAGCCCGATCGGATCTTCGCGACCGCGGAGGACAAGGAGGGGGCGCTGCTGGACGAGATCGAGACCCGGCACGCCACCGGGCAGCCGATCCTCGTCGGCACGCTCGACGTCGCCGAGTCCGAGCGCCTGGCCGGGGCCCTGGCCGCCAGAGGCCTCTCCGCGACCGTCCTGAACGCGAAGAACGACGCCGAGGAGGCGCAGATCATCGCGCGGGCCGGACGGCGCGGGGCCCTCACGGTCTCCACCCAGATGGCCGGGCGCGGCACCGACATCCGGCTCGGCGCGGCCGGCCCGGGCGAGGAGGACCCCGGCGAGGAGGACGAGGTCGCCTCGCTGGGCGGCCTCTACGTCATCGGCACCGGCAGGCACGACAGCAGCAGGCTGGACGACCAGCTCCGGGGCCGGGCCGGGCGGCAGGGCGACCCGGGCGGCTCGGTGTTCTTCGTCAGCGGCCAGGACCCGCTCCTGACGGTCTACGCGCCGGACCAGTCGCTGCCGCCCGCCGACGCCGACGGCGCCGTACGGAAACCGGAGGCGCACGCGCTCGTGGCGCACGCCCAGCGGGTGGCCGAGGGCGTGAACCTGGAGATCCACCGCAACACGTGGCGGTACACCCGGCTGCTGGAGCGCCAGCGGGCGGAGGTGCTCGAACAGCGCGACCGGGTGCTGCGCGGCGACACCGGGGCGCGGGCGCTCGAGTCGGCCTGCCCGGAGCGTTACCGCGAGCTGTGCGAGACGGCGGGCGAGGAGGTGGTCGAGCGGGCCGCCCGGCAGATCGTGCTCTACCACCTCGACCAGTGCTGGACCGAGCACCTCGGCTTCCTGTCCGACCTGCGCGAGGGCATCCACCTGCGCGCGCTCGGGCGGCTCAACCCGCTCGACGAGTTCAACCGCGAGTCCGTCCCCGCCTACCGGGCGATGCTGGACGAGGTCGAACGGCTCTCCCGGGAGACCTTCGAGAAGGCCGACGTCACCCGCGATCTCGCGGACCAGGGCCTGAAGCGGCCCACGGCGACCTGGACCTATCTCGTGCAGGACAACCCGTTCGGCTCCGAGTGGGACCGGGTGTTCAACCGGGTGGCGGGAGCGCTCCGGGGCCGTAAAAGGTAGACCCCGCCCCTCCCGCCCCGGTCCCTATCGGGCCTCGTCGCCGCTCGACCGGCGGGTGACCCGGCTGTGCACCACTTTCGCGCTCACCGCGACGAGCGCGCACACGACGATCGCGGCGGAGACGGCCGGAGCGGCGTCGTCGCGGCCGGACGGATCGCCGGTGGCGGACACGGGCGTGACCGACTGGACCGACGCCGTACCGGTCGTGGCGGCGGCCGCCGGGGTCTCGGCTCCGTCCGCCCGTGCCGCCGGGGCCGCGCCGCCCGCCGCGTCCTGCCCGCCGGCGAAGGGGGCCATCGCCGCCGCGGCGGCCTCGGCCTGGGCGGCGGGAGAAGCCGGCCCCTGAGCCGACTCCTGAGCCGACTCCTGAGCCGGCTTCTGCGCCGGGGCCTCCTTGGCAGCCTGCGTGGAGGCGGTCGTCTGCGACTCCCCGGAGGTCCCGGAGGCGGCGTCGGATGCCTCGGAAGGGGCGGGGGCCGCGGTCGGGCACGGAGGCGGCGGCGCGGCCTTGTCCCGCACGCCGTACGCGCCGGTGGAGAACGGCTTTGGCGCGCCCGTCTTGCCGCGTCCCTCGCCCCATTCGGTGATGACGTACTTCACGGGGATGTGGCCGAGCCCGCCCGCGCCCTCGACGGTGAGCGAGCCACTGTCCCAGGTGCCGCCGGTGAGGTCGGCGAACGTCTTGCCGTCGAGGTCGAGCATCACCCCGCTGCTGGAGGGGACGCCGGGGCCGCGGTCGCCGACGAAGAAGTCGGCTTTCTTGCCCTGGTAGATCACATAGCCCTTGGTGCCCATGGGCCAGCTCGGGCTGGCCGCGAGGCCCTTCTGCATCGGCTCGCCCGAGGCGGGGGCTCCGGTGTCGCCGTTGATGCCCGAGCCGTCGTCCCAGAAGTAGGACGCGGTCGTCTTGCCGGTGTACAGCACCGTCCGGCCGTCGGCCGTGGGACAGCCGACCTCGGGGACGGCCGGAGCTTCGGCCGCCTCGGCGGCGTGTGCGGGGAGGGAGACCGCCGCGAGGGAGACGGCGGTCGCGTGCTGCTGATGGGGGTCCGCGTAGCTGGAAATGGGGGATCTCCTGACTGGTCACGGTTGGGTAACCGGACACTAAACCAGGAAGACCCCAAATCTCGACATTAAGGACGAAAGTTTTACTTTCTGGACGAACACCCCATCGCGCGGCAAAGTCAGATGTGGACGTGCCCTCCTCCCAGAGGGCCGGAGCGGGAGGAGGGCACGCGAGGCACGAGAAGAAGATCAGGACGACAGCAGGCGGGATCGCAGTCCGGCCCCGAACCCGGTCGGTGTCCCGTTGTAGTCACTGATCAGGGACGGCCCGGTGGAGCAGTCCCAGGTGTTCCAGGTCCAGCCGAGGTAGGACAGTCCCTTGGCGTCGAACCAGTTCATGACCTGGTCGATGAACCCGTGGGAGCACGTGTTCTCTCCGATCTCCCCGGCGACCAGCGGAACCTGGGCGGCCACCGGCGCGAGCTGGCTGTCCCAGCACGAGGCGCTGACGCAGGAGTTGAAGTTGTACACGTGCCACGCGGCGGCCAGGTTGCCCCGCGAGTCGGTGGGCTTGTACTGCAGCCACTGCGTCAGGTCGTTGGAGTAGGCCAGGCCGCCCAGCAGGATGATGTTCGTCGCGCCGGTGGCCCGGACGGTGTTCACCAGCGACTGGAACCCCGCGACCTGGTAGGAGATGCCGGGGCAGGTGCCGCCGTCCCGCCAGCAGGTCCACCCCGACGTCGCGCCGCCGGTCGCCCGTTCCGGGTAGGGCTCGTTGAACAGGTCGAACACGACCTCGTCCCGGCCCTTGAACGCGTTGGCGACGCCGGTCCAGAACTGCGGCGCGTACTGCGCGTCCGGCATCGGCTTCTGGCAGGAGGCGTGCACGTCGGAGCAGCCGGAGGAGTTGCCGGTGTACTGGCCGTAGTTCCAGTGCATCTCGACGATCGGGGTGATGCCCTTGGCGACGAGCCGGTCGACGTACGACCTGACCTCGTTCTGGTAGGCGGCGCCGCCGTACGACGCCTGGATGTTGCTCAGGCCGAGCCAGCACTCCTCGTTCAGCGGGATGCGGACGGCCCTGACCTTCCAGGTCTTCATCACGTCGATCGCCGCGTTGTCGACCGGGCCGTCCCAGACGCCGCGCCCCTGGACGCACATGAACTCGCCGCCCGAGCGGTTGACCCCCAGCAACCGGTACGCCGCGCCGGTCGAGGCGTTCACGATCTTGTTGCCCGACACCTTCAGCTTCGGCGCCGCGCCCGTCTGCGGGCTGGGCGACGCCGAGGGGCTGGCGGAGGGCGACGGACTGGGCGACGGACTGGGTGACGCGCTGGGCGACCGCGTGGGCGAGGCCGACGGGGACGCGGAGGGGGACGCCGAGGGCGACTGCGGGGTGCCGTTGCAGGAGACGCCGTTCAGCTTGAAGTCGGACGGCGCCGGGTTGCTCCCGGACCAGGTGCCGTTGAAGCCGACGCTCGTCGACGCGCCGGCGGCCAGGGACCTGTTCCAGTCGAGCGCGGCCGCCGTCACGGCGCTGCCCGACTGGCTCCAGGTCGCCGACCAGCCCTGCGCGACCTTCTGGCCGCTGTTCGGGAACGTGAACGTGAGCGTCCAGTCGTTAACCGGATCACCCAGGTTCTGGATGCTGAGATTGGCGGACATGCCGCCCTGCCACTCGCTGGCCGTGTAGGTCACCTTGCACGCGACGGCGGCCTCGGCCGCCGTCGTGTGTCCCAAGGCGAGCCCGCCCGCGGCCACCAGGCCGAGAACGGTGAGGATGACGCCTCTGCGCCGCATGGTCCGTCCTTCCGTGTCGCCCGCTCCGCCGTCGGGGCGCTCGCGTCACCGGTCGTGCCTCCCCACCCGTCGAACGGGTCCGGACCGGCGGCGCGCCCCTCCGGCGCGCGGAGTGAGAAGACCGCAGCGAAGCGTCGTGAACTCGACCGGTTCAGTCAAAGGTGACGGAGGGGCCGCTCCGCCGACCTGCGTGGACGCGGACCACGGGGGTGAAATTTTCACCTGGGCGGCGGGCCCGAGAGAGGGCGCTCTCCCACGGCGCACGACACCGTCCAGCGGCACAAGTATCGTCCAGGTCGGAGGTGGCGGCCTTCCGGGCCGGGGCGGCCGTACGTATGGTTCACCCGCAGCGCCTGAGCCTCCCGGGGGGGCCAGGGTGCGGTGACAGCGGCAGCGGGCCTGGATGGAGGTCCTCTCGTCCGCGCCGGCCGGCAGACAGGAGCACACCCGTGACAGACGCGACGTCCCTCCTGCTCGAACGCCTGCACGCGGCCGGTCTGACCGACGTCGTCGCGGTCGAGCCGGCCACCGGAGGCCTCGCCGCGATCGCGGGACTCGCGCGCCGCGGTGACGGCACGCCGGTGTTCGTCAAGGCGTTCGGCGAGCCGCCGTCGGACGACGCCTTCGCCGCGGAGGCCGAAGGGCTCACCGTGCTCCGCGCGACGGGCGGCGTCGCCACGCCCGAGATCATCCTCGCGGACCGCGACCTGCTCGTGCTGTCCGCGCTGCGGCCCCGGCCGGGCACCGAGGCCTTCTGGGAGCAGCTCGCGCATGCGCTCGCCCACCTGCACACCACCACGCGGCACTCCCGGTTCGGGTGGCATCGGGACAACTGGCTGGGCCGTCGCCGGCAGGTCAACACCTGGGACGACGACGGGCACGAGTTCTTCGCCCGGCACCGTCTGCTGCGCTGGCTCGGCGAGCGTCGCGTCCAGGAGGCGCTCGACGCCGCGGACCGGGCGGCGCTGGAGCGGCTGTGCGACCGGCTGCCCGAGCTGCTGCCGGTCGGGCCCGCGTGCCTGACGCACGGCGACCTGTGGGCGCAGAACATCATGGCCACTCCCGGCGGGCGGCCCGCGCTGATCGACCCGGCCGTGTCGTACACGTGGGCCGAGGTCGACCTGGCCCACCTGTGGACGACGGCGCCGCCGCCCGAGGCGCACGTGTTCTTCGAGCTGTACGCCGAGCTGACCGGGCTCGACCACGGCTGGCGCGAACGCATGCCGATCCTCCAGCTGCGCCAGCACCTGGCCGTGATCGCCCAGTTCGAACCCGACTGGGGCGCCGCGGATCTCGTGCGCGCCACGCTCGCCCCGTTCCGGCGGCGGCCCTGAGATCAGGCGTCGCCCTCGCGCAGGACGGCGGCGGGGACCGGGATCGCCGGGAACGGGTTGTCCGGCAGGAGGATCAGGCGGCGCGGGCCGCCCCCTGCCATACCCCCCGTTGCGCCCGAAGCGGCGTCCTCGGTGGCGGCCTCGGTGGCGGCGAGGTGCAGGAGCGCGGTCCCGATCCCGGCGGCGCCGACCATGTAGCCGGTGTCGGCGGTGAACTCCTCCGGACGCAGCCGGCGGTACGCCTGGTACCAGCGGAAGCCGTCCGCCTCGTCCCCGGCCGCGCGGCCGATGAGGTCGGCGGCGAGGGTGCGGGCGAAGGCGAGGTACGGCTCCCGCCCGGTGGCGGCGTACAGGCCGGTGAACAGCTCCAGGAGCCCGGCCGTGCCGCAGCACAGGCAGGCCACGTCCCAGTGACCCGGTGGGGTGTGCTCCGGCAGCCCGCTCTGCACGATCCCGTGGGCGAGACGCTCCACCCAGTCCAGGTCGCCGGGGTCGCCCGTGACGCGGTGCAGCTCGTGGAACATCCGGGCCACCCCGGCCGCGCCGGAGCAGAAGCCGAGGTAGTGGAGGCGGCGCCCCTGCGGCAGGTGGTGCGGGACGCGGGCGCACCTGTCGGTGACCACGCTGACCGTGCGGACGAAGTCGGCCCCCCGGCGGGCCGCCGCGAGGAACCGCGCGTCGCGGGTCACACCGTGCAGCCGGGCGAGCAGGAACGCGGCGCCCGCCGTCCCCGACAGGAACCCCGGCGTGACGGCGTCCACGGGCAGGTCGGGGCAGGCCTTCCCGCCGAAGCGGTGACCGGGCACGGCGAGGGCCGCGACGCGCCCGCCCGCCTCGACGGCCACCTCCTCGTACGCCGACACCCCGAGAAGGCCCGAGGCGTGCAGCAGCGCGAGCACGATCCCCCCGTCGCCGCGCAGCGCCGGGTCCCCGGTCCAGCCGGCGCCGTCGTCGAACCGGCGGACATCGCGCACCAGGCCGTCGGCGACGGCGTGGGCCGCCTCGTGGACCTCCTCGTCACCGGTCGCCCAGCCGGTCTCGGCCATCGCGAAGAGCATCCCCGCCCGGCCGTGGTAGAAGGTCGGGTCGCGCTGCTCCCGCCACGTCGCGGCGAGCCGCCGCGCCCCCGCGAGCGCGTCGTCCAGGTACGTCCGGTCACCCGTGGCGGCGGCGGCCTCCAGGAAGAACAGCACGACGCCGGCCGCCCCCGCGTACAGGGAGGAGGTGCTCCCCGCGCCGGCCGACCGGCCCCGGGGGTCGGGATTGGCCAGCCAGTGCCGTCCGAGGGCGTCGTCGACGGCCGCCGACCTCACCCAGCGCGCGGCCATGACGGCGGCGGTGGTCGGCGTCTCACATGGCCAGGTACTCATCGCCCGATTCTCCCACGAATCCGGTAGGAAATTAAGGCTACCGTCTCCCAGTAGAAGCCTACGGCGAGGTGAGACCCGATCACACTCATCCTGGTCAGGTGGGATGCGGGGTGAAGGAACGGGGATCGCGCCGCAGCGGATGACCCTCGGGGATCTCGACGAGCACGATCGGCAGACCGTCGGGATCCTCGATCCACATCTCCACCAGCCCCCACGGTTCCAGCCGTGGCGGGTGCGACACCCGCACCCCCGCGGCGGCCAGCCGGTCGTGCTCCGCCCGGACGTCGCGGACCTGCAGCCACAGCGCCGGGCTCTCCCGCCCGCCGCCGCCGTGCGAGGAGATCTCCAGGAATCCGGCCCCGAGGAAGAACACCACCCCGGGGTCCTCGGCCGGCCCGAACTCCCGGCTCACCGCCAGGCCCAGGACGTCCCGGTAGAAGCGGCGGCTCGCGGCCCGATCGGCGGAGCGCAGGAGCACGCGGCCGCTCAGCACCTCCATCAGGGCCTCGTCAGGCGATCGGCGTGTGGTCGTCCGTCCGGTCTCATCGCGGTGTCCTTTCCACGGGGCCTCTCTCCGTGGCACTCCCCGGCGGGAGCCACGTGACGGTGGTGCCCATCTGGGGCATGCGACTAAAGGAGGGATTACGGCAAACGACGGCCAAGGGAGGAGACGCGGCCAGGGGCCTTTCGTCCCCCGGAACGTGACGGACGGCGGTGCCGCCGCCGGCCCCCGGTGCGGAATGCTGGTCTGGTGCCGGCCGTGTTGCTGATCGCGTTGCCGGTCGCGCGCCGAACGAGGCAGTACGAATCGACTGTGAAGAAGAGGAACGCATGAGTGAGAACACCGCACCCGCCGGCCTGCCGCACCTGGAGAAGCTGGACCGCGACGACTGCCTGCGGCTGATCTCCCCCGGCGGCGTGGGCAGGATCGCCTTCACCCACCCCGGCGGCCCGGTGATCCTGCCGGTCAACTACACGGTGGAGCAGGGCGCGGTGCTGTTCCGCACGGCGCTCGGCGGCCCGATGGACGCCGACCTGCGCACGGGCGTCAACGGGGCCGACTTCATGGTCGCCTTCGAGGTCGACCGCATCGACGAGAGGACGCGGGAGGGCTGGAGCGTGCTCGTCCGCGGCGGGGCCCACCACGTGACCGGCGACGTGCACAAGGAGGTCGAGACCTGGGCGGGCGGCGAACGCCCCCTCTACATCCGGATCGTGCCGGTCGAGATCAGCGGCCGGCGTATCCAGCACGGCTAGCCGTGGACGCCTGGGTGGTGGCCCGGCCGGGGCCGGTCGCGACGCGACCCCTGGAGCGGGCCGAACTGCCGGACCCCGTGCCCGGACCGGGGGAACTGCTGGTCCGCGTCGAGGTGTGCGCGGTCTGCCGCACCGACCTGCACCTCGCCGAGGGTGATCTTCCCCCGAGACGCCCGCGTACGGTCCCCGGGCACGAGGTGGTGGGACGGGTGGCGGCCCTCGGCCCGGACACGGCGGGGCCGCCGCCCGGTTCACGGGTGGGCGTGGCGTGGCTGCGCTCGACCTGCGGCCGGTGCCGCTACTGCCTGCGGGGCGCGGAGAACCTGTGTCCCGCGTCCGCCTACACGGGCTGGGACGCCGACGGCGGCTACGCCGGACTGCTGACCGCCCCCGCCGCGTACGTCTACCCGTTGCCGGAAGACGTCCCGGCCGAGACGCTGGCGCCGCTGCTGTGCGCGGGAATCATCGGATACCGGGCGCTGGCCCGCGCCGATCTGCCCCCGGGCGGCCGGCTCGGGATCTACGGCTTCGGCGCCTCGGCGCACCTGACCGCGCAGATCGCGATCGCCGAGGGCGCGACCGTGCACGTGATGACGAGGTCGGCGGCGGCCCGCGACCTCGCGCTCCGGCTGGGCGCGGCCTCCGCCGGGGGCAGCTCCGACCCGCCGCCGGAGCCCCTGGACGCGGCCATCCTGTTCGCGCCGGTGGGCGACCTCGTGCCGGTCGCCCTCGCCGCGCTCGACCGGGGCGGGACGCTCGCGGTCGCCGGGATCCACCTGACCGACATCCCGGTGCTGAACTACCAGCGCCATCTGTTCCAGGAACGCACGCTGCGCAGCGTCACCGCCAACACCCGCGAGGACGGCCGGGAGTTCCTCCGGCTGGCGTCCCTCCACCACCCCCAGGTCACGACCACGCCCTACCCCTTCGCGGCCGCCGACCGGGCCCTGGCCGACCTCGCCGCCGACCGGGTGGAGGGGGCGGCCGTCCTGCTCATGGACGGGTGACGGGCGGGATCACCCGGCCCAGGTCGTCGACCTCGTACGAGACGTCGGAGTCGACGTCGACCACGCCGTCGACCCGCCAGACGGCCTCCAGCAGCGCCCTCAGCTGGGACCGCCGCTCCACGCTGCCCTCCAGGTAGACGATCCCGTCCTCGACCCGCAGGGAGCACCGCCCCGTGCAGGGCCCGATCACGTCGAGGACGTCCTCGTGGATGTCCTCCGAGGAGCGGCAGAACACTCTGATCAGGTCGGACTTGCGGACCAGCCCGGTGATCCGCCCCGTGACCGCGTCCACCACCGGGAGGTCCTTGATCCGGTTCCGGTGCATGAGCCAGGCCGCCTGCCGCACCGGGGTGTCCTCGGTGACCGTGATCGCGGGAGTGCTCATGAGATCGCGGACCCGCCGCCCGGCCGCCTTCCTCCGCTCCCGGTGGCGCGAGGGCCCCTCGAAGAGCAGGTCGCCCATCCGCCGGTCCATGTCCTTGAGCAGCAGGTCGTCCTCGCTGACCATGCCGAGCACCCGCCGGTCGCCGTCCACGACGGGGACCGCTCCGACGTGGAACCGGCACATCGCGGTCACCACCTCGCCGAACGAGGCGTCCGCCTCGACCGCGACCACGAACCTGTTCATGACGTCCCGGACGGTCATGGGCATGGTGTATTCCTCCCCGTCCCTCCTCAGACTTCGTCATACCCACCGGCGGTGCGAGCGGCGAACGTCCTCGCGGCATGGGACCTATGGCCCACCGGGGACGAACCGGATTTTGCCCAACGCCAGTAACGTGGAGAGGTGCAGAACGCCGCGATCCTCACCGTCGACGACGATCCCTCTGTCTCGCGTTCGGTGGCGCGCGACCTACGCCGCCGGTACGGCGACCGCTACCGCGTGATCCGGGCGGAGTCCGGGTCCACCGCGCTGGACGCGCTGCGGGAGATCAAGCTGCGCGGCGAGCAGGTCGCCGTGCTCCTGGCCGACTACCGGATGCCCGGGATGAACGGCATCGAGTTCCTCGAGGCCGCCATGGACGTCTTCCCGCTGGCCCGCCGCGTGCTGCTCACCGCGTACGCCGACACGGACGCGGCCATCAACGCGATCAACATCGTGGATCTCGACCACTACCTGCTCAAGCCGTGGAACCCGCCGGAGGAGAAGCTCTACCCGGTGCTGGACGCGCTGCTGGAGGCGTGGCTCACCACCCCCGCCGTGACGATGCCGGAGACCAAGGTCGTCGGGCACCGCTGGTCTGCGCGGTCGTTCGCGGTGCGCGACTTCCTGGCCCGCAACCTCGTGCCGTACCGCTGGCTGCGGGCGGACGAGGCCGAGGGCGCGCGGCTGCTCGCCGCGGCCGGCCTGGGCGAGGCCGACGTGCCGGTCGTGATCACCACGGACGGCAAGGCCCTGGCCCGGCCCACGGAGACCGACCTCGCCGCGCACGTCGGCATGGCCACCACCCCCGCCTCCGACCTCTACGACCTCGCCGTGATCGGCGGGGGCCCGGCCGGGCTCGGCGCGGCGGTGTACGGCGCGTCCGAGGGCCTGCGGACCCTGCTGGTGGAGCAGCGGGCGACCGGCGGCCAGGCCGGGCAGAGCAGCCGGATCGAGAACTACCTGGGCTTCCCGGACGGCGTCTCGGGCGCCCAGCTCACCGATCGTGCCCGCAGGCAGGCCCAGAAGTTCAACGCCGAGATGCTCACCACCCGCGAGGTCGTCGGCCTCGAACGGCAGGACCCGGTCACGCTGCTCCGGTTCTCCGACGACACGGCCGTCGCGGCGCACACGGTGGTGCTGGCCACGGGCGTGTCGTACCGCCTCCTGGACGCCCCCGGCCTCGCCGACCTGACCGGCCGAGGAGTCTTCTACGGCTCGGCCGCCATCGAGGCCCCGAACTGCTCCGGCGAGGAGATCTACATCGTCGGCGGGGCCAACTCCGCGGGCCAGGGGGCGGTGTACTTCTCCCGCTTCGCCCGGAAGGTGCACATCCTCATCCGGGGCGACGACCTCACCCGGTCGATGTCGCGCTATCTCATCGACCAGATCGAGGGGATCGCGAACATCGAGGTCCACCCGAACACCGAGGTCGTGGGCGGCGAGGGACGCGACCACCTGGAGCGGCTGACCCTGTGCGACCGGAGATCCGGCCGGGTCGCCACGGTGCCGACGTCGTGGCTGTTCGTCTTCATCGGCGCCGAGCCGCGCACCGACTGGCTCGGCGACGTGGTGGCCCGCGACGGCAACGGATACGTGCTGACCGGCTCCGACCTGCTCGCCGACGGACTCCGCCCGGCCGGGTGGGCGCCGTCCAGAGACCCCTATCACCTGGAGTCGAGCATGCCGGGCGTCTTCGCCGCCGGCGACGTGCGGGCCGGTTCGGTCAAGCGCGTCGCCTCGGCCGTGGGCGAGGGCGCGATGGCGGTCTCGCTCGTCCACCGCTACCTGGAGGGCCGATGACAGAGACGCCGACGACCGGGACGCCGACGACCGGGACGCCGACGACAGAGACACAGATGACAGAGACGCTGCCGCCGCGGGAACTGCGCACGCTGTTCCTCTTCGAGTCGCTGGACGACGGCCAGCTCTCCGCCCTGTCGTCGGCGGGCCGGGTGGAGACCCGCGCCGCCGGCACTCTCGTCTACGGCGAGGGCGAGCCCGCCACCTGCTTCTTCGTACTGCTCAGCGGCACGGTCGCGATGAGCAGGCGGGTGCAGGGCGACGAGGTCGAGGTGAGCCGCACCTCCCAGCGCGGTGTGTACGGCGGCGCCACCCAGGCGTACATCAGCGGCGAGCAGCACCAGCTCTACCTGAACTCGCTGCGCGCGGTCACCGACGCCGAGTTCTTCGTGCTGCCGGCCGAGGTGATCGCCGAGTGCGTGCGCGAGTGGTTCCCGATGGCGATGCACCTGCTGGAGGGGCTCTTCATCGGCATGCGCGCCACCCAGACGGTCGTGGGCGAGCGGGAGCGGCTGCTCGCGCTCGGCTCGCTGTCGGCCGGGCTGACGCACGAGCTGAACAACCCTGCTGCCGCCGCCGTGCGGGCCACGTCCGCGCTGCGCGGGCGGGTGGCGGGCATGCGGCAGAAGCTCGCCATGATCGCCGACGGGCGGCTGGACGGCAGCCAGCTGCACGATCTGGTGGAGCTCCAGGAGGACGCGGTCAAGCGCGCCGCGTCCGCCCCGGAGCTGTCCCCGCTGGCGCGCTCCGACGCCGAGGACGCCATCGCCGACTGGCTGGACGACCACGACATCGTCGGCGGCTGGGACCTCGCGGCCACCCTGGTGGCCGGGGGCGTCGACGTGGAGTGGCTCGACCAGATCGCCGGCGCGGTGGGCGAGGAGAACCGGGAGCCGGCGGTGCGGTGGCTCACCTACACCATCGACACCGAGCTGCTGATGGGCGAGATCGACGACGCGGTGAACCGGATCTCCAGCCTGGTCGGCGCGGCGAAGCAGTACTCCCAGCTCGACCGGGCCCCGTACCAGACGGTCGACGTGCACGACCTGCTCGACGCGACGCTGACCATGCTCCACGGCAAGATCCCGCAGGGCGTGCGCACGGTCAAGGAGTACGACCGGTCGCTGCCGCCGATCCCGGCGTACGCGGCGGAGCTGAACCAGGTGTGGACGAACCTGATCGACAACGCGCTCTGCGCGATGGACGGTGAGGGCACGCTCACCATCCGCACCTGGCGGAAGGACGGGCACCTGATCGCCGAGATCGGCGACACCGGGCCCGGCATCCCGCCGGAGGTCCGGCCCCGCATCTTCGAGCCGTTCTTCACCACCAAACCCGTCGGCGAGGGCACCGGCCTGGGCCTGGACATCTCCTATCGGATCGTCGTGAACAAGCACCACGGGGACATCAGGGTCGAGTCCACGCCCGGGGACACCCGGTTCCGGGTCGTCCTGCCCATCACCCAGGCGCCCCGGGACGACGGGCGGTAGGGGGCCGGACGCCCCGTACAGTGAGGGGCATGGGCATGGTCAGCACCGTCGGTCTCGTCCTGCATCCCGAGCGTGACTCGAAGGAGGCGATCGACACCATCGTCGAGTGGGCGCGCAACCGGGGCTGCCCGGTGCTGGGCCTGCCCGACGAGGTCGGGCGCATCGACTGCAGCGCGGTCGCGGTGGACGCCCAGACCCTGGTGCGGCAGGCCGACCTGCTGGTCAGCCTCGGCGGCGACGGCACGATGCTGCGCACCATGCGCCTGATCGCCGGGCGGCCGACGCCCGTCCTCGGCGTCAACCTGGGCCGGCTCGGCTTCCTCGCCGAGATCGACGTCGCGGACCTCGCGCCCGCGCTGTCGGCGATCGACGAGCACAGGTACACGGTCGAGCCGCGCATGGCGGTCCGGGCGGCCCTCCCCGACGGCCGGACCGTGACCGCCTTCAACGACATCGCCCTCGTCCGCATCCCCGGCGACGGGCTCGCCGCCGTGTCCGTCTCGGTCTACGGCGAGCCGTTCGTCCGGTACGCCGCCGACGCGGTGATCGTCTCCACCGCCACCGGGTCGACGGCGTACAGCTTCTCGGCCGGCGGACCGATCGTCTCCCCCACCGTCGAGGGCTTCATCGTCGTCCCGGCCGCGGCGCACACGGCGTTCAACCGGGCGCTCGTGCTGTCCGCCGACGAGGAGGTGACGCTCGACGTGCTCCCCACGAGCGGACAGCTCGCGATGGAGGTCGACGGCACGATCGGCGGCCACCTGTGCCCGGGCGACCGGCTCACCGTGACGGCGCTGCGCGCCGCGGCCCGCGTGGTGCGGCTCGGGACGACGACCTTCTACGACCGGGCCCGCCGCAAGCTCCGGGTGAACGGCAGCGCCGAGGTCGACTAGCGCAGTAGCCCTTCGATGTCGGCCAGCTCCTCCGGGGTGAGCGGCGGCGCGGCCAGGGCGGCGGCGTTCTGCTCGAACTGCTCCACCGAGCTGGCCCCGACCAGCACGGACGTGACCCGCCGGTCGCGCAGGATCCACGACAGCGCGAGCTGCGCGAGCGACTGGCCGCGCGCCTGGGCGATCTTGTCGAGGCCGCGCAGGGTGTCCAGCAGCCCGGGGGTGAGCCGGTCGCGGGTGAGGAAGTGGCCGATCGCCATCCGCGAGTCCGCAGGCACCTCACCGTCGAGGTAGCGCCCGGTCAGCAGGCCCTGCGCCAGCGGCGAGTAGGCGACGCAGCCCGCCCCGGACCGCTCCAGGACGTCGAGCAGCCCGTCTTCCACCCAGCGGTCGAGCATCGAGTAGCGCGGCTGGTGGATCAGGAGCGGGGTGCCGAGGTCGCGCAGCACGGCGGCGGCCCGCTCGGTCTCCTCCGCCGAGTAGTTCGAGATGCCCACGTAGAGCGCCTTGCCCGAGCGCACCGCCGTGTCGAGGGCGCCCATCGTCTCCTCGATCGGAGTGTCCGGGTCGGGGCGGTGGGAGTAGAACACGTCGACGTAGTCGAGGCCCATCCGGCTCAGCGACCGGTCGAGGCTCGCCAGCAGATACTTGCGCGACCCCCACTCGCCGTACGGGCCCGGCCACATGTCGTAGCCCGCCTTGGTCGAGACGAACAGCTCGTCGCGGTAGGGCCGGAAGTCGGCCCGCAGGTGGCGGCCGAAGTTCTCCTCCGCCGAGCCGTACGGCGGGCCGTAGTTGTTGGCCAGGTCGAAGTGGGTGACACCGAGGTCGAAGGCGCGGCGCAGGACGGCGCGCTGCACGTCGAACGCGTGCCCGTCGCCGAAGTTGTGCCACAGGCCGAGGGAGATCTCGGGAAGCAGCACGCCGCTCCTTCCGCTGCGCCGGTACGGCATGTCGTCGTACCGGGCGGGGGCGGGGACGTAGGGGTGCGGGATCATCCGTGACCTTTCGCTCGTGCGGCCGGGACCGGTCCTTCACCGGCGCCTTCTCCAGGACTACCAGGAAACCGCACGTGTCAACGGCCGCCCACCCCTGGGGGCCGCCCGCCCTAGATCGGGTCCCAGGGAACCGCCTCGTACACCTCGGACAGCGTCCGGGCGAAGTCGTCGTCCACGGGGAGGATGACGTCGCCGATCCGCCCGACGGGCGCGAGGCCGCGGGAGTTGGCCACGAAGACCGACCGGTACGCCGGCAGGTCGGCCAGCCGCACCGGCCCGTGCCGCGAGCCGATCCCGGCCGCCGGAAGGCGGTCCTCCAGCAGTGCCATGGTGACGCCGCCGAGGCTGGGCGCGTCGGGCCACAGGACGGACGAGCCGTCGAAGAAGCCGATGTTGGTGACGCCGCCCTCGGCGACGGTGCCGTCCGGACCGGTGAGCAGGACGTCGTCGAAGCCCTCGCGCTCGGCGACCTTCCGGTGGTAGAGCTGGCCGAACCCACCGACGTGCTTGACGTGCGCGACGGGCCGCTCGTACGGCACCGGCTTCAGGCTCTGCCACCCGGACGGCGGGGGCGCGGGCGGCAGCACGGCGACGAGAAGGCTCGCCGCGCCGCGGTCCTCCGGCCGGTAGGCCACCACCCGCACCGAGGCGTCGCGTGCGTCGTCGGCCAGAGCGTGCCGGACACGCTCGCGCACCAGGTCGCCGTCGAGGCCGGCGCCGAAGAGCTCACGGTTCGCGGCGTCGAGCCGGGCGAGATGCAGGCCGAGCCCCCGGGTGCGCCCGTTCCTGACCTGCAGGGCGGTGAAGTGGCCGTAGTTGACGAGTGCGGGATGCCATAGCGCCTCGGCCGTGGGTGGGCGGCCGTCGATCTCGACCCGGAGGAACACGATCTCCACGCTACAGGGCCGCCGCCGGCGGGGAAGGGGGCACCCTTCAGCGGACGCCCCGGGGGCGGAACTGCACGCTGATCCGGGCGCCGGTCACCGTGGCCGACTTCGGGACCGCGTGCTCCCAGGTGCGCTGGCAGCTTCCGCCCATGACGATGAGGTCGCCGTGGCCCAGTTCGTGGCGCAGCGCGGTGCCCCCGCCGCGCGGGCGCAGCAGCAGCGGGCGCGGCGTGCCGAACGACAGGATCGCGACCATCGTGTCCTCCGCGCTCCCCCGCCCGATGGTGTCGCCGTGCCAGGCGACGCTGTCCCGGCCGTCGCGGTAGAGGCACATGCCCGCCGTCACGAACCGCTCGCCGAGTTCCTGCTCGTAGTGGGCGTTGAGCAGGTCCCTGGCCTCGGCCAGCACCGGGTCGGGCAGCTCCTCGCCCTCGTCGTAGAACTTCAGCAGCCGGGGCACGTCCACGACCCTGTCGTACATGTGGACGCGCTCGGCGTGCCACGGGACCCCGTCGCGCAGCCGCTCGAAGAGCGCGTCGGCGCCCTGGACCCAGTGCCGCCGTACGTCGACCCAGGCGCCGCGCTCCAGCGGCGTGCGCCGCACCGAGGCGCCGAGCGGTCCCATATGAACATCTTCGCCCCAGTCCAGTAGTGAGGCCTGAAAAGCCGTCATGACTTCATTGTATTAGAACAACCATTCGATCATGATCGGCTCGCCCGCCACAGGGCGACCGCGAGCCAGACACCGCCGATCGCCAGCAGCAGGCCGTGAGCGATCCGTACGGCCGGCGAACCGAAGAACTGGGGGATGAACAGCACCATCCCCACGGCCATCAGGGCGCCGCTCCACCGGGGCAGGACCCCCGACCGTCCGGCGGCGACGGCCGCGAGGACGGCACCGGCGCCGAGCAGCACGAGTCCGGCCGCGAACATCGTGATCGCCACCGGACCGAAGCGGAACTCGTCCACCAGCGCCAGCAGCGTGACGTCACCGTCCCGCACCGCCCGCGCGCCGATGACGTGCAGCCCGAAGTCCTCCGCGCCGTAATACGGCAGGGTGAGCCCGGCCCCGATCCAGGTCACCACCGCCGCCCGCAGGGCGAGGGGCCGGTCGAGCACCAGGTAGAGGCCGAGAGCCCCCAGCGCGAGCAGGACGAACCCGACCATTCCGAACAGGTGGGCGGCGACCCAGGCAGGCGACGCCATCGTCGCGGCCCCGGACAGCGCCGTCTCGTCCCCGTACGGCCGGACCAGCGGATAGAGGAGGAACAGGACTCCGGCCACGAGAAAGGACAGCCCGGTCAACCGGGCACGAGCAGGCAGGACGGCGTTCATGGGGGGCTCCATCGGCAAGCAGAGTTTGAGACATCGCTCCGTTTCGAGAGCAATGCTCTCTCTTGCGACCGCCGATGTCAACAAATCCCACCGCTCCCACCTCCCGCTCCTCGACGCCGTACGGAAGGAACTGCGTCGGCAGACGGGACACAATGCGGACGAGAAGGAGATCGAGCGCCTCCTCCAGGCAGAGGTCCTTCGCGCCGATTTCCTCCTCCGAACAAAGGCGCCAGGACAAGCGGAGGACTGGGCGGATGGACCTGTTGCAGATCAAGTTCTGGGAGGCGGGCGACTACCGCCCGGGCACGAAGGGGGGAGAACGCCGGTGCAGTTGGGGCGGGTCGTCGTGCCCGTCACCGGCGGAGTTCACCGTCACCGATCGTGCAGGCGCCAACAACGGCGCCTGCGCGGCCCACGTCGTCGACTACATAAGGGACCGCCTCCGGCACGGCCGCTGACCGCGCCTTGTGATCAACCGGTGGGGGCGGAGTCCGCGACGATGGGGGCGAGGGCTGCGACGATATCGGCGGTCACCTCCTCCTGGGCGGTCAGGGCGGCGGCGAGGCCCTCGGGGTCGTCGGCGTCGAGCGTCATCGCGCACCCCCTCCGGATGGCTTCCAGGTCGACCGCCCCGCGCCTGGTGGCCCACCAGCGGCCGGCGTCCGACCGCCAGATGATCCAGCCGGTGTGGACCCGCGCGATGTCCTCCAACGTGGTCATGTCACCCATCTCCAACGGCTGCTCGCGGAAGTGGGCCAAGTCAAGCGCGTCCGCGAGGGCGGCGGTATCAGCCAGGGGACGTCCAATCACAGCCAGTAGCCGCGCGAACACGGAAACTCCCGTAGTGTCAGCGTGTCACGCCGACGCAGCGTGCACGCGGTCGCGCGAGAAGCGGTCATGCGAGGAGGGGTGCGACATGCCGGCCAGCCACCGTCATCCGCCGAATCGCCGGCTCGCATGGGAACGCCTGCAGCGCGGGTGGTCCTACGAGGAAGTGTGCGAACGCATCCGTACGGCCATGCGGTCGTGCGGGGAGAAGGACACGGGCCTGACGGCGAACACCGTCCGCCGGTGGGAGACCGGCGAGCGGTGGCCGGACCCGCGCTACCGCAAGCATCTCGTGACGATTTTCGGTATGTCCGCGAGCGAACTGGGACTGCTCACCCCCGACGAGATGGCCATGCGGCCGGTGACGGAGGTGGTGGACGAGATTGGGAGGCTGCTGAGCATGATCACCGCAGACGGCATCGACCGTTCCACGTTCCTGCGGAACCTCTTCGGCGCGGGCGTGCTCGCCCCGCTCCTCGGCGAGGGCGGAGAACGTCTCCCGGCGGCGGTGGAGCGCGGGCGCGGGGTCGACGCCGAGTCGGCCGAGGCGTTCGCCCGGGTCGTCGACCGGCAGGCCGCGCTCTACTGGACCTCGCCCCCGGAGGAGATCTTCCAGGCGTCGGTCGCCCACACCCGGCTCGGCACGAGCCTGCTGCGCGCCGCCCCGGAGGGAGCGGTGCGGCAGACGCTCGCCGAGGCGGCCGCGCGCTCGGCCCTGCTGTCCGGCCGGGTGGCCTTCTTCGATCTGGAGGAATGCCACACGGCCGCGCGGCTGTTCCGGCTGGCCCTGTCGGCGACGCGCGAGTGCGGAGACCATCCGCTCGCCGCCGCCGTGCTCGCCCACGCGGCGTTCGTCCCCGGCTTCGGCGGCCGCCGCTCCGACGCCCTCGGGTTACTCGACGCGGCGTTCGCGCACGCCTGGCACGGCGTCGGCCCGCTGACCAGGGCGTGGCTCCACTGCGTCGCCTCGGAGATCACCGCCCGGTGCGGTGAGCCCAAGGAGTGCATGCGGCACATCGACCGGGCCGACCAGATGATCGACACGAGGGGGGAAGACCCTCCCTGGCTGGACTTCTTCGAGCGCGCCCGGCTCGACGGCTTCGCCGGATACAGCGCGCTCACCGCCGGCCAGTACGAGGAGGCGGCCCGCCGGCTGCGTACGGCGCTCGACCACCTCGGCCCGAACGGCGGCAAACAGCGCTCGGTGCTGTTCGCCGACCTCGCCGCCGCGCACGCCCCGGCCGACGGCGACCAAGCCGCCGAGCACCTCAGGCGGGCCGTCGACGCGCTGGAGGAATACTGGTACGCGATCGGCCACGAGCGCGTCCTCGGGGTGCTGGACGCGCTGCCGCCCGCGGCGGCGACGCGGCGACTCGGCGAACGGCTGACGGACCTCTGCCGCGCCAGGCTCCCCGAGCTCACGATGTGACCATGGCCCGCGCCGGCCAGGATCAGCCGTCACCCCGAAAACCTTCGAGGCTCGTCGCCCGGCTGAGCTTCTCCCAGCGGTCCAGGTCGCCGCGGAGCATCTCGTGGTGGGCCCGGATGGCGTCCACCGCGTCGTCGCCGAGGGCGAGCCGCAGCGGAGGATCGTCGTGGCCGAGGACCTCGAGGATCGCCTGCGCGGCCCTGGCCGGATCTCCCGGCTGGGTGCCGTCCATCCCGTCCACGGAGGCCCTGGTCGCCCCCGTGGACACCCGGTAGGCGTCGATGGGCTCCGAGCGGTGCATGCGGTGTCCGCCGAACTCGGTGCGGAACGCGCCCGGTTCCACGATGAGCACCCGTACGCCGAAGGGCGCGACCTCGGCGGCGAGCGCCTCCGACAGCCCTTCCAGGGCGAACTTGGCGGCGCAGTAGGCGCCGAACCCCGGCATGCTGAGCTGCCCGCCCATCGAGCTCATCTGCACGATCGTCCCGCTCCCCTGCCGGCGCAGATGCGGCAGGACCTCCTTGGTCACGGCCGTCGCCCCGAAGAACATGACCTCCATCAGCGCGCGCAGGTCGCTCATCGACAGTTCCTCCACGGCTCCCACCGACCCATGACCGGCGTTGTTCACCACCACGTCGATCCGGCCGAAGGCGGACAGGGCGCCGGCCACCGCCGCGCCGATCGACGCCGCGTCAGTGACGTCCAGCCGGGCGACGCGCACACGGTCGCCACCCGTCTCCACCAGGCCCGCCAGCGTCTCGACGCGCCGGGCGGTCGCCACCACCCGGTCCCCCGCCGCCAGGGCGGCTTCGGCCAGCTCCCGGCCGAAACCCGCCGAGCATCCGGTGATCAGCCACACCCGTCCGGTCATGGTCCCACTCCTCGTGTCGTGATCAGTGGGACCACTCTGGGCCGCGCGGGACCGGCACGGCCAACACAGGTTCCCTGCAGCGGTTACAGTCAGAGCCTGTGACTCCCGAGCTGCGCCATCTGCGGTACTTCGTCGCCGTGGCCGAGCATCTGAGCTTCACCGTCGCCGCGCGGGAGCTGCACATCGCGCAGCAGTCGCTGTCGCAGCAGATCGCGGCGCTCGAACACACCCTCGGCGCACGCCTGTTCGACCGCGACACCCGCGGCACCCGCCTGACCGAGATCGGCCGGGTCTTCCTGCCCGAGGCACACGCGGTCCTGGACCGGGCCGACGCCGCGCTGCGGGCGGCCCGCCGCGCCGTGCGGGGGGAGACCGGCAGGCTCCGCCTGGCCTTCCTCGTCTCGACCGCGAACTACATGATGCCGCCGGTCGTCCGCGCGTTCCGGCAGCGGTACCCGGACGTCGAACTCAGCGCCGAGGCCGTCGGCATCGCCGACCTCGTGGCGGGCCTGCGCGAGGACCGGTACGACGCGGCGTTCACCCGTCCGCCGCTCGTGGACGATCTGGAGACCGAGGCGCTGGTCTCCGAGCCCGTCTGCGCGGTCCTGCCGACCGGCCACCCGCTCGCCGGACGGCCCGGGCTACGGCTCGCCGATCTGGCCGCCGAACCCTGGGTGCTCACCTCGCGCGGCTCCTGGCCGCCCTGGCACCGCAAGTACGACGACGACTTCCGCGCGGCCGGCTTCGAGCCCAGGGTGGTGCAGCGGGCCGACGGCGTGCCGAGCCTGCTCGGCCTGGTCGCGGCCGGAGTGGGCGTGACCAGGCTCGCCCGGTCGGCGCACAGCCTCAGGCGTACGGGTGTGGTGTTCGTGCCCCTGGCCGGCGACCGGGCCGAGACCGTCGTCGCCTGGTCCGCCACGCGTGACCGTCAGGTCGTCCGCAACCTCCGCGCCGTGGCCGCCGAACTGGCCTCTTCGATCGACCTCACCGAGGCGGGCTGAACCGTCAGTCGCCGTTGTGCTTGCGGACCAGGGCGGGTAACTCGTCGAGCGAGTCGACGTGGAACAGGCACGCCCGGGTCACCGCCTCGTCCCGGAGGACGTGACCCCAGGGGCCCCGCCGTACGAGGGCGGTGCGCAGCCCGGCCCGCTGGGCGGGCCGGATGTCGTTGTCGAGCCGGTCGCCCACATAGAGAACCGACTCCGCGGGGCAGCCGGCCTCCGCCACCACGCGCTCGAAGAAGGCCGGGGCGGGCTTCTCCACGCCCCAGCCGTCGGAGGTGCCGATCACGTCCACGGGCAGGCCGAGGGTACGCAGGATGCCTTCGGCGCGGGAGGTCTGGTTGCCGGCGAGCCCGACGCGCAACCCCATCTCCCGCAGCTCGGCGAGGCACGGCCGCGCGTCGGGGTAGAGGTTCTCCTCGCCGAACGTCTCGGCGTGCCCTTCCCGGGCCCGGCGCTCCCGCTCGGCGTGGAGGTCGAACCCCGGTTGGAAGTGCTGGAAGGTCTCCCGGTAGTCCCCGCCGCGGGCGATGACGGCGCCGAACACGGCGGAGAAGGTATGGCGTGGCACCCCGAGCCAGTCGGCCCAGGTGCCGTACTCCCGGGTCTCGTCCACGAGGGTCTCCCCGACGTCGAAGAAGACGGCCTCCAGCCGCATCGGCACCTCCAGTCACTCGCGTTTCGAGAACGATACGCGGACGCCGGGGCTTCACTGCCCTCGGACGAGAACCGGAAGCATCACAGGGCGCTGCGGGTGGTGGAGGACGCCGGCGGCTGGGTCCTGCACGAACTGCTTGGCGCCTGAGACCACCATGAGGTCGTCTGACCATTTACTTCGAGGAATCGACCAGATTAAATCTTTATTTCCGGATCGATGGTGGTCTGGGTCACAAGCAGTGGCGTGCCAGAGCGTACGAGGAGTGGTGCCCGGTGATGCTCGCACTGGTGAAGCGGATGGCCTGCGCTCTCGGCCGGGGATTCGTACGGCTCGGGCGATACTGGGCCGCCCAGTTCGGCGTCCCCGGCGCCGTACTGTGGTCACATGAGCCCGACCCGGTACGGGAGATGAGCGAGGCCGAGCACTGGGACTGGTCGATCCCCTACCTCTGGTACGAGGCCTCCCAACACTGACGCGGGCCGTTCCGGCGCGGCCGGTGGCCGGGCGCGGAAGCACCGCGGCAGGCGGTCAGGCGCGGTGGCCGCTGATCTCCGCCTGGTAGCGGATCTCTCCGAAGCCCGCACCGCCGTACCCCACGATGTCGACGGTGCCCGAGAGGTCGCCGCCGTCGTCGATCGTGATCGACATCTGCCCCGACACCGGGGCGTAGAGCCCCGCCGCCAGGCCGGATCCCGCCGTGAAGTTGTTGCCGAGCGTGGCGGCCACCCGTTCGTCCGGCCGTACGGTGACCGTCTGGCCGTCCGTCTCGACGTACGCCAGGTCGATGTGGGCGGCGGAGGCATCCGGATCGCACCCGGAGTTGCTGCCGAGCCGGATGGCGCCGGCCTCCGGCCGAGCCGCCGGGAAGCCCGAGACAAGGCAGACGTCCACGACGTTGACCTCGTTCGTCGTGCCGACCTCGGAGATCGTGTCCAGCACGCGCACCGTCCCCTCGCGCTCGAAGTCCGCCTGCCCGGCGGCGCCCGTGATCGTCACCTCGTAACTGCCACCCGCCAGGCTCGTCTCCCCGGTCTCCCCGGTCTCGCCGTCCTCGCTGTCGTCGTCCTCGCTGTCGTCGTCCTCGGGCGTCTCCGTCTCCGTGGTCTCCGATTCGCCGGTCGCCGGGGCCGTGATCTCGGGTAAGGCCACCGCGGACGCCGACGCGGCCGGTGACGCGCCGTGCTCCTCCGAGGAGCAGGAGGACAACACAAGGGTGAGGACGAGAGCGAGAGCCCCTCGGGCCGATGTCGCTCCTCCTCGTCCGTTCCGAGCACAGGTCATGACCGGGGCCTCCTCGTTCACACGTACCGTCCGACGGCCGGTCGGTCCTATCGGCCGGATCGGTCCTCCAGCATGCGGCGGCCGAGATCGGAGGACCCCTGATAAAGGCGGGTTGTCGCGCGCGCGGAGCCGGCGGGCCGCGCATCGGACTGTCCCGGGACCGCCGGAACCGAAAACCGGATTTATGGGGTGTCTCGCACGCCTGCCTCCCGCACCCTGAGACCTGATCGAGCCAGACGGCACCGTGAAGGGAGGGGTCACGGCCAAATGGCGAAGGAAGCGGACCCGGGTCAGGCTGGAGAGGCCCACGAGGTCATCACCTGTGAGAAGGCCCGGCGAGCCGGCGTGGCCGACGGAGAGAAGAAGGCGTACTACAAGATCTTCATCGAGGACCCCGCGTTCGAGCCTCCCGCCGTTCAGCGCATCTACAAGCAGTTCGACTTTCGGCAGTCGGAGCTTCTGAACGAGCGGGCGAAGGCGCTGGGGCTGATCGAACGGCAGGCGCAGGGCGCGCTGGTGACCCTGAGCCAGCAGGTCAGCGAGGTTCAGGCGATCAGCGCCGGCCTCAACCCCGACATCCTCGCGTTGGAACGCGCCAGCGTGCCCCACCGAGGCGAGTCGTGGGACGAGGTGAGGTTCCTGACGCCGGAGGAAGCCGTCCGGATGCGGCTGGAGCAGAAGATCCGGAAGCACAACGCGGACATCGAGGGTCACGTGACCCTGCTGACCACCGCGGACAACAACTGGCTGCAGACCTGGTCGCGATACCAGGAGGAGGCACGCAAGGCGCTGCACGCGGCCGAGACCTTGGTCAGCTGCTATCTGGGCGGTCTCCTGAGCACCCACGAGAACGCCGGTGAGATCGCCCGGAGGTGGCGGCCCCGGCGGTTCGAACTGCGCGACGACTGGTTCGAGGACCCGCGGGCCCGGCTCCGGGCCGCGATCCCGAGAGGCGTCCGCGACACCGCCGACCAGGCCTGGGAGCAGTGGCTCGACCTGTGGCGGCGTGACATGAACCCCCGCTCGATCGAGAGCGGCGACCACCACCACCCGGATCGGTGAGCACCATGAACACTCGTCCCCGGCGCGCCCGCGCGGCACTCGCGGCGCTCGCCCTCGTCACCCTGCCGGCCGCGGGCTGTTCCTCCGGCGACAGGCAGACGGCGTCCTGCGGCGTCGTCATGGACATCACCGGATTCCGCGGCTACCAGGTCTCGAAGTCCATCGTCGACCGGAACCTGCCCGGGTTCCTGGACGGCTGCGGATGGGTGGCCTACGCCGCGATCACCGGAAACTCCGAGGGCTCGCCGTGCCAGGAGGCGCCCATCCCGCTCTACGCCGACACGAAGAACGAACTCACCGACAAGAGAGTCCACCAGAAGCTGCTCCAGGAGGCCGCGGCACGCGCCGAACGCCTGCGGACCTGCGGCCAGGACGACGCCAAGGGGTCCGACGTCCTGGGCGGGCTCCGCGTGATGGCCCACCGCCTGGCCGCCGCGCCCGACTCCGGCGGGGGACGCAGGATCGCCGTGTTCAGCGACCTGATGAGCAACACGGGGGGTCTCGACCTGAGCGCGTGCGACGTCGGCGGCGAGTCGGCCCGTACGAGCATCGTGACCGGGTTGAAGGCCAAGGAGCTGATCGCCGATCTCGGGGGCTCGGCGATCGACGTCTACGGCTTCAACCTGCTGTCCGAGCGCCGGCCGGAATGCGTCCCCCCGCTCGAGTCCCTGTGGAAATCGATCTTCGCCACGGCCGGCGTCGGCGCGTCGAGCCTGACCATCCACTAGCGATCCCCGCTCCCCGGAGGAGTCTCCATGGCCGTGAAATCTCTCACCCTCACCCGACAGGACGTGCATGACATGACCGTTCCCCCTACCTGGTGGCGGCCCGCCCGGGTCCGGCTGCCCGACTGGGCCGCGCTGCGGAGCCGGGCGGAGTCCAGGGGCGCGACGGACGCCGGAAGCAAGGCTCTCGACACGGTCACGATCAAGACGCAGGGCTTCGAACCGCAGCATCTTCTCGTCCTCGACGCCGAGCGGCAGCTGGCCCTCGAAGATCTCAACGCGCAGTTCCAGGAGCAGGAGCTGGCCGCACGGTCCGCGCAGGCGGCCCACGTGAAGCGCTCCGAGGCCGTCAGGGAGCAGTACGTCCGCGACCGCACCGCCTACGAGATGGCGCTCGGGCGGGTGGAACGCCTGGAGCTCGGGCCGTCCCAGTGGGTGGGAGACGGCAGGCCCAGCTCGATCGCGCTTGGCGGGGGCTGGCGGGAGATGCTCCGCCTGTGGGGGGTGCCGGCGCTCCTGCTGCTCGTGCTGCTCACCATCGAGGTCCCCATCTACTACGCGACCTTCCTCGCCTGGGGCGACACGACGATCATGACGTACGCGCTGGCGGTGGGCGCGATCTTCGTCTTCGTCTTCGGACCGCACATGTACGGCCGCAGCTTCCGCGAGTGGCAGGAACACCGCGGGCGGCGCAGGCACCGGGCCGAGGACGACGAGGAGGGAGAAGACGGCCGTGGACGCCGGCGCGGCCTCGCCGGCCGTCCCGTCGTCCTGTTCCTCATCCCGGTGATCTGGCTCTCCGCCATCGGCGCGGTCGTGTCGCTCCGGCTGGTGGCGATCGCCGGTACCACCGAGATCACGCTGTCGGGTACGACCATCACGATCCCTCCTGCGACCGAGGGCTGGAAGCTGGTCGCCACCGTCGTCCTGTTCCTGGCCCTGATGATCTTCACGGCGCTGATCGCCACCGAGCTGGGCCGCCGTACGGGCAACCCGAACGACCGGGATCTGAAGGAGCAGCGGATGAAGCTGCAGCGCGCCGCGCAGGCCCTGGAGATCGCGCAGGCACGTCAGGAGGAGTCCGACAGGTACGGTGCCGAGCTCGGCGACTACCTGGCGACCCTCAAGCAGAAGCGGGACATGTACACGGCGCAGATCGACGGCGGCTTCGACCACGTGGAGACCATCTACATGGACGCGCTCATCGGCGCGCTCGACGACCCGGACGCCTCACGGTACGGGCCGGCGATCCTCGACCGGCACCAGCGCCGTCATTACACCCAGGCGGATTCCTGAAGGACGTCAGATGAGTGTGAACCTCTCGAAGGGCGCCGACGCCCCGATCCGCGACCTGACCAGGATCCTCGTCGGTCTCGGCTGGAAGGCCGCGGGCGAGGACGCCGACCTCGACGCCTCGGCGCTGCTGGTGAGCGGAGTCGGCCGGGTGCTGAGCGACAAGCACTTCGTCTTCTACCACAACCTGACGAGCCCGGACGGCTCGGTCGAGCACACCGGCGACGACCGGACCGGATCGAGCGGCGGAGACTGCGAGGTCATCCGGGTCGACCTCGCGGAGGTCCCCGGCCGCTGCGCGCGGATCGTCTTCGCCGTGTCGGTCTACGAGGGCGAGGTCCGTGGCCAGACCTTCGGCCAGGTGCGCGACGCGTACATCCGGGTGGTCGACGAGACGACCTCCGCCGAGCTGATCCGCTACGACCTCACCGAGGAGGCGTCGGCGTACCCCGCCGTGGTCTTCGGTGAGCTCTTCCTGCACAGCACGGGGTGGCGCTTCCGGGCGATCGGCGAGGGCTACAGCGGTGGGCTTCGCGCCATCGCGACCGTCTTCGGTGTGGACGTGGCCTCGTGATCCTCCACATCTTCCGCTGGCCGTTCGGCGTGACGGCGTCCGGCCTGCTGGTCGCGCTCGTGCTCGGCGGGCCGAAGGCGTTCGTGCTGGTGGCCGTCCTGGCGATCCTGGAGATCTCGCTGTCGTTCGACAACGCGGTGGTGAACGCGCGGGTGATCGAACGGATGAGCCCGCTCTGGCAGCGGATGTTCCTCACGGCCGGCATCGTGATCGCGGTGTTCGGGATGCGCCTCGCGTTCCCGCTGCTGGTCGTCGGGATCACCGCCCGGATGAGCCCGGGCGAGGCGATCGGGCTGGCGCTGAACGACGCCGCCCAGTACGGCAGGCGCCTGCACGAGGCGCACCCGCTCATCGCGGCGTTCGGCGGCGTGTTCCTCCTCATGATCTTCCTGGACTTCATCTTCGAGGAGCGCGAGTTCGCGTGGCTGGCCTGGCTGGAGCGGCCGCTCGCGAAGATCGGCAAGCTCGACCAGCTGTCCGTCGTGGTCGCCCTGGTCGTGCTGGTCGCGACCACCACCTACCTCGCCCCGGAACCCGGGCCGGCGCTCGCCGCCGGAGCTCTGGGAATCGTCACGTACCTGCTGGTCAACAGCCTGGGGAAGCTGTTCGAGGCGGAACAGCGGGAGGAGGACCCGCGGCGGCGGCCGGGCCCGGCCGCCGCCGCGGGCCGGGCCGGCCTGTCCCTCTTCCTCTACCTGGAGGTGCTGGACGCCTCGTTCTCCTTCGACGGGGTCGTGGGCGCCTTCGCGATCAGCGACGACCTCCTGGTCATCGCCCTCGGCCTGGGGATCGGCGCGATGTACATCCGCTCCCTCACGATCTTCCTGGTCCGCCGGGGCACGCTGGACGAGTACGTCTACCTGGAGCACGGCGCCCACTGGGCGATCGGGGCGCTGGCCGCGATCATGCTGATCGGCCTCGGCCGTTCCGTGCCGGAGATCGTCACCGGCCTGGTCGGGCTCGCCTTCATCGGTACGGCGATGGCGTCCTCGGCCCTGCGCAACCGGCGCGAGAACGCCGTCCTGAGGAACGTCACGCACAGTTGACATCCTCCCCTCCCTGAAGGGAGGGGATTCCAACCCTCACAGGTTGGTCTTCCTGTTTCACTGCCGGTCGCCTCGTCTGAGAGGGCTCTCGTTGAGGTCTTACACCAGCTCCACAGGCGTTTCACCTCTCCGCCAGCCCGGCGGCGAGGATGTTCCTGGCGGCGTTGACGTCCCGGTCGTGGACCGCGCCGCAGGCGCACTCCCAGGTCCGGACGTGCAACGGCATCACGTCTTGCAGGGTCCCGCAGGCCGAGCACAGCTTCGAGCTGGGAAACCAGCGGTCGATCACCACGAGTTCCCGCCCGTACCACCGGGCTTTGTACTCCAGCATCGAGCGCAGCTCCCGCCAGGAGGCGCCGGAGATGGCGCGGGCGAGGCAGTGGTTCTTGACCATGGCGCGGACGGTCAGGTCCTCGATCACGACCGTTTGGTTCTCACGGACGAGCGAGGTGGTCAGCTTGTGCAGGTGGTCCCGGCGCCGGTCGGCGATCCGCACGTACAGGCGGGCGACCTTCACCCTGGCCTTGGCCCGGTTCGCGCTGCCCTTGGCTTTGCGGGCGAGCGCACGCTGAGCCCTGGCCAGCGCGCGCCGGTCGACCCGCTCATACCGGGGGTTGGGGATCTTCTCACCGGTCGACAGGGTGACCAGGGCGGTGATCCCCGCATCCACACCGACCGTCTTCCCACAAGGATCGAGGGGGCGGATCGTCTCCTCCACCAGAAGGGACACGAACCATCGCCCGGCCGCGTCCTTGCTCACCGTCACCGTGGACGGCTCCGCCCCCTCCGGGAGCGGACGCGACCACACGATGTCCAGCGGAGCGTCCATCTTCGCCAGCGTGAGCTGCCCGTCGCGGTAGCGGAACGCCGAGCGGGTGTATTCGGCCGACGCCCGCGACTTCTTCCGCGACTTGAAGGTGGGGTACTTGGCCCGCTTGGCGAAGAAGTTCGCGAACGCCGCCTGCAGGCGCCGCAGCACCTGCTGCAACGGTACGGAGGACACCTCGGCCAGGAACGCCAGCTCTTCGGTGCGCTTCCACGCCGTCAGCGCGGCCGAGGACTCCGCATAAGAGACTCGGCGGCCTTCAAGGGTGTAGGCGCGGGTGCGTACTTCAAGCGCCTTGTTGTACACCAGGCGCACACACCCGAACGTCCGGGCAAGCTCAGACGCCTGCTCGGGAGTGGGATAGAAGCGGTACTTGTAAGCCCGCTTCACCGTCTGCGCCACGCCGCACATCATGCCACCCGATCAGCTGACGATCGCGTGACTTCGCACAGCGGTTCGCCTTCCGGCGAAACGCCTACCCCGCCCTGCTCCCGCAGGCAGTCCGATTCCTCCCCCGCCTAAAAGCGCGGATTTCCTCGGAGGCTTTGATGAGAGGTGAAGACGGTGCCGGACGACTACAGAGGGCCGGACGACTACAGGGTGGTCCTCACCAAGGAAGCGCCGAGGATGTCGATCCCGCGCGGAGGCGGCCAGATGCGGATCAACCTCGACTGGAGATCGTCGGAGACGTTCCCCGTCGACCTGGACCTGTGCTGCCTGTGGGAACTGGCCGACGGCAGCCGGGGCTGCGTCCAGGCGCTCGGTGACAAGTTCCGGGTGCCGAAGGACGGCGCCGATCCGGTGATCATGCTGGATCGGGACGAGCGATGGGGCGGCAGCGGCGGCGAGAACATGATCGTCGACATTGCGCAGGTGCATCTGATCCGCCGGATCCTCGTCTTCGCGCACATCTTCGACGGGGTGCCCAACTGGGCCGCGGCCGGGGCGGTCACCACCGTGTTCCCGGTCAGCGGCCCGCCCATCGAGGTCGCGCTGGACGACGCCAACCCGCGGGCCCGGGTGTGCGCGGTCTTCATGCTGCACAGGGTGGGCGAGGAGCTCGGCATCCGCCGCGAGATGCGCTACTTCAGCCGGGGGCACCGGGGCATGGACGCGGCCTACCAGTGGGGCCTCACCTACCGGGCGGGGCGCAAGACGTACCGCTAGGGAGTCTCTGACCTGTGCCCGGCGGGCGAAGCGAGGAAGCGTCCTCCGGCAGTTCACAGCGGAGTCATCCGATGATCACACAGGTGGTATTCGATCAACCTGCCGCGTCGCCGATCGCACGGAGGACCCGTGGTTCGCAGGTTGATCACCATAGTCGTCGCGCTGA
Source organism: Microbispora cellulosiformans (assembly GCF_008728085.1). Classification (NCBI taxonomy): domain Bacteria; kingdom Bacillati; phylum Actinomycetota; class Actinomycetes; order Streptosporangiales; family Streptosporangiaceae; genus Microbispora; species Microbispora cellulosiformans. Next base: position 382,943 of record NZ_VYTZ01000007.1, read on the forward strand.
CGATGCTCACCCAGCTCGGCTTCGTGCCGGGGGCGGAGGCCGCGACGACGCGGATCACGCTGGACTTCCAGCTGCCCGAGGGCTTCGACCGGGCCGAGATGACCGAATGGGCGTCCGAGTTCAACAACCGCAACGACCTGCTCAGCGACTCGATCCAGGAGGAGATCGCACGGAGCAAGGCGGAGATGCCGGGCTCCGAGGAGTTGGAACCGCGCGATTTCGACGGCTTCTTCACCGTGACGAGCACCGGCGTGTCGGTCACGATCGAGTCGGACGTGCGGAGCAGTGACCTGAGCTGGTGGGAGGAGACGCTCCTGTGGGTCGGCGTCTACGCCGGGGGCCTCATTCTCCGGGCCTCGTGCCTGATCACCATCCTCCCCACACCACTCGCGCCCGTCGCCAAGGGCCTGTGCGCGGCCCTGCAGATCATCGTGACCAAGAGCATCATGGGCGCGGTCTTCCTGGTCAGAGCCGGGGAACGGCCGACTGGAACGCCTGGGGCAGGCTCTTCGCGCTGATCGCGTGTGAGGCCGTCACCGCCGTCATCTGGGAACAGTGGCTCGGCCCGTTCTCCGTGAGCAACAACTGGACCGCCGTCTTCCAGAAGATCGGCAACGGCTTCGGGGCCATCGCGGACAAGGTCAGCGGCTGGTGGGGCGGATCCGTGAACTTCTTCAGGACGCTGCGGGGCGCGCTGGCCGCACGTGGCCCCGAAGTCCAGAACAACCTGATGAACCGGGCGATCGAGCTCGGCTGGGCACCCCGGACGACCGCGCTGCGGGTACTGCCGCTGGGCGACTCGATCACCCACGGCGTCGGCGGGTCTCCCGGAGGCGTCGGCTATCGCGGCCGCCTGTGGAGCGAACTGCAGGACGACACGAGCACGCTGGACTTCGTCGGTTCCGTGGACTCCGGGCAGGGCAACATCCCCGACACCGATCACGAGGGTCATCCCCGCTGGCAGATCAACCAGATCGACAACCTGGTGACCTGCACGATCCGCCGCTTCCGGCCCAACGTCGTCGTCCTGCACATCGGGACCAACGACCTGAACAACGACGTCGACGTCGCTACGGCACCCGCCCGGCTCTCCAAACTGATCGGCGACATCGTCACCGCCGATCCGTTGACGACCGTAGTGGTCTCCAGCCTCGTGCCTTCGACGAACGGCACGACCAACGCGCGGATCGCGTCGTACAACTCCCGGATCCCGGCCATCGTCAGCGACTTCCGCAACGAGGGCAAACGGGTCCGGCTGGTCGGCAACGGCGATCTCGGTCTGACCGCGGCCGACATGAACGACTCGCTCCACCCCAACAACAACGGCTACCGCAAGATGGCCGACGCCTACCACCGGGTGATCAAGACCGCCATGGCCGACGGCACGATCACGCCTCCGCTTCCCGGGGACTCCGGGGAGTGCGTCCCCGCGCCGGCCGAACCCGCGCCGCCTCCGACCGACCCCCCGCCGGGCACTCCCACCCCCGACGGCTGGAACTGGGCCGGCGAGATCGCCACCGGCGCCGCCCCGCGCGAGCAGGTGCGCTTCGCCGACCTCAACGGCGACGGCCGCGACGACTACCTGGTCGTCGACGACCAGGGCGGAGTCAGAGCGTGGTTCAACAACGGGGCGGGCGGGCCCACGGTGAACCCACCCATGCCGGCCGACCCCGACCAGGGCGACGGCGGCATGGGCACGCCTCCAGGTGGTCTCCCGCTCTGCGTCGCCAACCGGTGCCCGTGACCATCGGTCCGCGGCGCGGCCGGGCGAGGGACACGGATGAAGGGGACCTGAGCGCCCCGGTCACCCGGGGTGCTCAGGTGTCCCCGGCCTTCACCGGCCGGGGAGCGCGTCAGGAGTCCCTGGCTTTGCGAACGGGAGGCGGCACCAGGATCCACGCGGTCTCCTCGAAGCCCTTCTCCGGCAGTTTCGCACTGACCTGCTGGAAGTCGTCGGGGTCCAGGTCGCCGCTCCCCTGGGCGACGACCTCCATGAAGACGGAGTCCGAGACGGCGACGACCATCGTCGCGGTCTCCTCGTTCGCGAGCGCGGCGCGTACGGACGGCGCGTCGAGCACGCGGTGGACCGCGATGACCGTGCGGCCGACGTAGCCGTTCGCGCCGCGCCGGACGGTGCCCCGGCACATGGCGACCCGGAGCCGGAGCATCGCGTCCCTGTTCAGCTCGGCGTTCACGTCGTGCAACTCCAGTCGCAGCGCCCGCACGAGGTCGGGGATGACCCGCCTCTCCTCGATGTCCGCCGGCAGCACCGCGAACTGACCGTCGCCCTGCTCCTGCAGGTCGACGCGCGACTCGTCGATGCCCGCTCGGCGCCGGGCCGCCGCCAGCACGGTCACCAGCCGCTCCTGCGCCCGCAGAGCGGCCTCGTCGTCGGTGAACCTGCTGTACTTCTCGATGTCCGTCGCCACGCACAGCCGCACAGTGGCGACGGAGGTGGTGGCGACGGAGGTGGCGGCCCCGCCGGTCCTCTGCCGCGTCCCCTCATTCGCCCCCGCCTGCGGCCTCTCCGGCGCGGGAAGCGGCTCGCCGAAGGTCTCGGCCGTCGCCAGTGCGGCGTCCAGGAGATCCGAGCGCGTACGGCGGACCCGTGTGATCGTGGTGCCGACGACGAGGCTGCCCGCGAGGTCCGGAACGTCGCCGGGCAGTTCGAGCAGCACGCGCAGGCCGTACGACCGGCGGGTCAGCGGACGCCCGGGCTCGGCCGAGAGGGTGAACCCGAACGACGGGCGCCGCTCGCCGAAGACGCGCGGCACCGGGTCGCCCGGCACGTCGCGCAGCCGGTTGAGCAGCCGCCGGTACCGCCCTTCCACGCTCCTCGACGCGCCCGGCGGCGCGGCCGTCGATACGGCCGGCGCCCCGGTGCCCGGCCATGGGCCCACGACATCCTCCGGCACCGTCTCGCTCACCGCGAGACGCAACGCGACCGCGTCGTCGTCGACGAGGCGCACCTCGAACCGCACTCCCGTGTAATGGCGGTCGGGGGGCAGCTCCTCCAGGTCGAACGCGAACAACGCCTCGTAGTGCCGTACGCCCATGGTCTCGGCGCGGTCGCGCAGCACCGGGGAGAGCCACTCGTCCGGCACCCGGTAGACGAAGGGCCGGGCGATGTCCACCCCGGACTCGCGCGGGCGCTGTGTCCCGTGGCCGAGCAGGTGCTCCGCCCCGTACAGGTCGGAGCGGGCGAGCAGTTCATCGGAGGGGAAGCCGTCCGGAGCGTCGGCAGGCGCCTCGGACAGCGCGTCGGACGGAGCGTCGCCGGCCTGCCCGTGCGAACCGGGGAGGGCGGCTGTCTGGTCGGTCATCTCGGTGTCGCCTCTCTTGCCTACGCCGTGGGAGCCTCGCCCGCGGCGCGCGTGACGGAGCCCAAGCCGAAGAACGTGAACGCCGCCCACAGGTGCGGCTCCTGCGCGGTGACCCGCTGAGCCGAGGCGGCCCGGGCCTGCGCGTGCCGGAGAGCACTCACCGGCTCCAGCCCGTCGAGCAGCCAGGACTCGTGGAAGTCGGTCATCAGGTAATGGCCGGCCTGCTCGCCGACCGGATAGAGGGTCGTGATCAGCCCGGTGGGCCCGGAGGTGAGGAACGCGCGGCTCAGTCCGATGACGCCGTCCGCGGTCGTCGTTCCGCCACCGGTCTCGCAGGCCGCGAGGATCACCAGGTCGGCCGCGAGGCCGAGCCCGGGCACCTCCAGGGCGCGCAGGTACCCGTCGTGACCGGCGGAGGGCGCCAGCACGAGGTACGACATCATCGGGTCGCTGTGGTCCTCGGTGACCGCGCGGCCGTGGGTGCCGAAGTACAGGACCGTCCCGGTGCCCGCGACCTCGTGCAGGGTCGCGGCGGTGGCCTTCTCCCCCGTGTACAGCCGGACGGGTTCGCCGTACACGCCGGTGATCTCGCCGAAACGTTCCTGCGTCCAGTCGAGTTGCGACCCCTCGGGGAGCGGGCGCGGATTGACCAGCGCGACCAGTTCGGGAGGGGCGTTCGCGGGCCGTCCCGGGCGCGGCGCGGTCAGATCGGGGATCATGGCCAGCGCGGGCAGCACCCGGATCGCGTGGCGCTGGACGAGGTACGTCCCGGACGCGTCGCGGAGCGCGGCGAACGGCACGTGGAACAACTCGAGGTGCGGAACGACCGTGACCGGTTCGTCCGGATCGGCGGGCAACAGACCGGCCGGGACGACGTCCCACAGAACCTCGCCGAGCCGGCGCAGCGCGGCGGCCATCGCCGCACGCGACGCCGCGTCGTGCCGCGACATCCGCGCGAGCCGGCCGAACTCCTTCACCGTCTCCTTCAGCCCGGCCCGGTCGACGCGGCGGGTGACCCGCGTGAGCGGGCCGCCGCGCGGCCAGACCCAGACGGTGAGCAGGTCGCCCGCGAGGAAATACTCGACGACGACGGCGTCGTGACGGGTGAGGATGCTCCGCAGCCCCTCCCGGCTCACCGGCGGGGCGCCGCCCAGCCCCCGTGCCGGCTCGCCCGGTGTGGCCCGGTTCGCGCGCAGCGTGTCGGCGAAGGCGCGGGCCCGGGCCATCTCGGAGGCCACCAGGGCGTCCTCGGAGGCGTCGAGATCGAGCAGCAGCGTCACCATCCGCTCGTAGAACGGCAGGGCCTGATCGGTTGAGATGATCTTGTCCCAGTGGGAGTCGAGCAGGGCACGCCATATCTCGACGTAGCCGGCGGTGAGGCCGGCCGCCTCGCGGGCCTGGTCCCTGACGAACCGCGCCGCGGCCGCGGGGGCGGACCGGGCGAGTCGGTCACGCATGAGGGCGAGCACGTCGGCGCCGCCGCGTGCGGAGAGCAGCACCAGTTCGCCCGCCGACCCGGGCTCGGGCGCCCCCTGGGCGGCCAGCCTGTCCGCCGTCTCCCGCAGCGCGTCCTGACCGGCGGCCAGGGCGCGGTCCACGCACTCCGCCGACGACTCGATCGTCTCCGGGTCGTCCGACGGCGATCCCGTCGAGCGCAGCACGCCGTACACGGTCTCGGCCGCCACCGCGCATTCGGCCGCGGCGGCGGCGAGGCCGGAGGGTGACGGGCCCGCGCCCGCCAGATCCGCGATCCGGCGCGACGACTCACGCAGCGGTTCGACCGTCTCGCGGAGGAAACGGAGCGTGTCGAGCCAGGGCGTGAAGGCCCCGGGCCCGAGCGTGACCTGACGCCGCACGTCCGCCGCGGCGACCAGCGCCTCGGGCAGGACGGCGAAGCGGGATCCGGCGAACGCGCAGCGGATCCGCGCGTCGCACAGCCCGAGCAGGTCGATCACGCGGCCGGTGCTCGTGGACGCCTCGCCGCCCGCGTGGAGCTCGGCCGCGCGGTCGAGGATCGGCGCGGCCTGACCGAACCTCCCGGCGGCCAGCAACTCGATGCCGAGACGGCGCAGCGCCGCCCCGTCTCCCGCCCCGAAGAGTGTCAATGGGGGCGCGTCCTCTCTCGCGAGGACCACGAGCTCCCATCCGGCGCCCGGAGCGGCCGGGGCCAGGCCGACGGCGACGTCCGGGCCGCGAGCCAGCCGGAGGAACCCTCCCCCGTGCTCCGCGAACGCGCTCGCGGAGGAGACGGTCACGGTCGTGCCGTACGCCGGACCCGCGACGACCCGCCACCGGCCCCGGAGCGACGCGGCGTCGAGCAGCGTACGGAGGTCCTCCACGGAGGCGAGCCGCGGGGGCGTGACCGGCTCCACCGTCCCGGGGCGTGGCTCGCGGGCCGGAGCGGACGCGACACCGAAAGCCGGACCGGACGCGCCATTGACAGCCTGAGCGGACGCGACACCGAAAGCCGGACCGGACGCGCCATCGGGAGCCGGAGCGGGCGCGACGTCGGGAGCCGCCACGGCGCCGGGCCTCGGCACGCGGCGGTGTCCCCTGGGCGTGAAGCGCTGTCTCACGCGGGCGACGACGGCACTTCCCACCCGGCCGTGGCCCGTGTAGACGGCGTCGAACCACCAGCCGCCGGCGTCCTCGGAGAGGTATCCGTCCAGGGTCCCCGTTCCGTCCGGCCACGAGGCCGACACCAGCGGGAAGGGCCCGTCCGCCCGCCAGGAGCCAGTCAGCGGCTCCTCCGACGCCAGGCGCGCCTCGGCCGCGCCGCCGGGACGCAGCCACAGCTCGCCGTGGGCGAACAGCCGGTGCAGGAAGGAGTCCCGCGGTCGCGGCGGCACCTCTCGCCACTCGGCGAGCCGCCCGTCCGTCCGGTACACGGGCTCGGCGAGCAGGACCGCGGCGGGCTCGCCGGTGAGCACCGCTCCGTCCCCGCTCACGTCGCCTCGCCGTACGCGTAGACGTACGCCGGGACGTGCCTGCCCTGCGTGGTCGCGGTGACCCTGCGGAACTGCTCCCGGTGCAGGCCGGCCGACTCCGGATAGGCCAGTTCGTCGAGGAGCCGGGCGCTGAGGATCAACGCCAGATCGTGCTCGGCGCTTTCCAGCAGGGCCGTACGCAGGTCGTCGCTGCCGCATAGGTCGCGGGCGACCCGCACCGCCTGTCCGTCGAACCCCTCGTCGGTCAGCCGGACCAGCCCCTGGTGGAAGGCGATCCGGCAGCGCAGGCGGTGCGCGCCGGTCAGCCGCCGGTTCCGCCGCCACAGCGCGTTGCGCATCTCCCGGCTCAGGTCGGAGACCACGCGCGCCTCGTTGACCCCCGAGCTCAGCACGAGGAGGAGACCCGACGACAGGACCTGCAGAGTGATCTGGTCGACCCCGGCCGCGGCGCTCGCGCTCTCGACGACCTCGGCGACCAGGGAGTACGGATGGTCCACCGGGCCTTCGGCCTCCACCACCGCGCACAGCCGCCGCACCGGGTCCGATCCGTCCATTCGTCCTCCGCCCCCACAGCCGGCCACACAGCCGTCCTCGTCAGTCCTCCTCACTGTGGGGTCCCGGCGGCGGCCAAACTCCGTATTCAGACGGGATTTCGCTGATTCCCGCCGCATCGCACAGAGCCTGCCTGTCTCTGATCAGGATCCTCCCGTACCGCGTCTCGATCACCTTGCGGGCCTTGAGCTCCCGCAGGATCTTGTGCACGCTGTTCTCCCGGGAGCCGATCATGGCGGCCAGCTCCTGCTGCGTCAGGGACGCGATCAGTACGCCCTCGCGCGTCGCCTCGCCGTACCGGGTGGCGAGGTGGAGCAGCATCCGCACCGCGCGGACGGGCACGGGGGAGGTCCCGAACTCGATGCGCTGCCAGGTGGAGTGGCGCAGTTTTCCCGCCACGGTGGCGTTGACCGCGAGTGCCGCGCCGGGATGCCGGACGAGGAAATCGAGGAAATCGCGCTGCCCGATCCTGCGCACGAAACAGGGGCCGACCGTCACCACGGACGCCACCCGGGGGCTGCCGTCGAGCGCGGCGAGTTCCCCGACGAGGTCTCCCCCCGCGCGGATCGCGAGCAGGGCCACCTTGCCGTCAGCGCTGTTGCTGACGACCTTCACGTAGCCCTGGATGATGAGGAAGACGTGCCTGGTCCTCCTGTCCCCCTCCATGACGATCGTCTCTCCGCTGGCCACCTGGAGCGGATCGCCGGCCGAGAGCATCTCGTCCCGCGTCGCCGGATCGAGAGAGCCGAGAAAGGTATTGGGAGGCCATGACCCCACCCGCCGGGGGCCGTGTGGAGGTTCTGGCGTCGATGCGGCCATTTACGCTCCCTGGATTCACCACGGGATCAGAGTTTTTCGATTTATAGCGCAAATTCCGCGAAAAGGCTGGATCGTTCCCAAGAAACAATGTCACGATCTGTCCGCGTCGCCTCGATCCCGTGGAGGACCCGTGGACACGGTCGCATTCTGGTCCAAACGCCTCGCCGAACATCTCGTTCCCGCCGAGGCCGCCTCGGCCGGACGTGTGGGCGAGGCCTATGTGGCCGGTGGCCGACGGCGCCGCGACCTCCTGCGCGCTTCCGCCGCCGAACCCGGGGGCTTCGGCGGCGGCGGCGCCGGGGAACTGCCGATCATCCTCGACGCGCTCCGCGTCGTCTCCGGCGACCTGCTCGGCCTGCTGGCCTCCCATCCGCTGGTCAATCTGCTCATGCTCCTGGCTCTCCGTTCAGGGCGGCCGGCCGCCGGCTTCGGCGTCCCTCCGCGAGTTCCCCAGCCCGGTCCCGCTTCCGCACCCGGCCCCACTTCCGTATCCGACCCCGCTCCCGTGCTCGACCAGGCCATCGCCGGGCTCCGGAACCGGCTGCTGGCGCAGGGCGTCGCCGGCGACCGCGCGGAGTCACTCACCTACGACACCCTCAAGCTGGTCTTCCAGCAGGACCGCGAGCCCGCCGAGATCGAGGCGTTCCTCCGGGCGCTTTCCGGCAGCCCTCCCGCGGGGCCTCCGGCCGGGCCCGCGACCACGCGGGCGCTCGCCCGAAGTGGCGGCGGCGCCTCCGACTGGCTGCTGCCGCCGTGGCTCTGGTTCTACTTCCTCGGGGTCCTCGCCCCGGGCGTGCCCGGGGCGCTGGACGGCCTCCGGCAGGACGCCGACGGCATGACGGTGCTCGTCGGCTCCCTGCTGACCAACGTCCAGCGCGGGGCGATGGCACTCCTCACCGCGACCGGAGCCCTGGAGTTCCTCCCCACCCTCCTCCTGCTGACCGGGATCGCCGGAGTGCTGTTTCCCGGGGCGCGCGGGCGATGGGCCGAACGCCGGCACCGGCTGCGGCCCAGCGACGACCCGGCGATCGAGGCGATGACGGCCTTCGTCCGGAGCCACGCCCCCGCCGCCGGCATCCGCCTCGGCGAACGGCACGACCGGCTGGCCCGGGTCTATCCGGTCGGCTGGCGGGAGGCCCGCGTCGCGGTCTACCCCCCGCTGGTGAGCCTGTGGAGCCGGGACCGGGAGGCGGCCCAGGCCGTGCTGCTCCACGAGGTCGCCCACCTGCGCCAGGGAGACCACCTGATCGTCGGTCTCGCCGGTCCGTTCGCCTGGGTCGTCAGGATGTGGGGCGTGGCCCTCGCCGTGCTCACGCCGGTGTCGGCGGTGTATCTCGTCGCGGGCGGCGTCGGAGGGTCGTCGCTGCTCACGGCCGTCCTGAAGGTCGTCGCCGCGCTCCCGATCACCCTGATCCTGCCCGTGGCGGGCCTCTGGGCCGCCGAGCTCAGCGCGGACCGTTACGCGATGAGCGCCGTCGGGCCAGCCGCGCTGGCCCGCGCCCTCGGCCCCGCCCGCCCGCGGGCGCACGCCGTCCGGCGTGCCCTCGCGCTGCTGAGCCATCCTCCGCTGCGGCTCCGTCTGTGGGCCGCGCGCCTGTGGCCCGGCGGCACGGCGGCCCTGGCCGCTCTCTGGCCCCTGGCGGTCGTGGTACGCATCGCCGCGATCGTGGTCTTCGAGCTGGTCGCCCTGAACCTCACCGGGTTCTCCTTCGGCGAGTCGGCGCGGACGGTGATCGGATGGCTGCCCGAGCAGTTGTCGTCGGCCCGGACCCAGCTCACCGAGGTCACCGCCCTCCTCGTCGCCTGGCCCCTGATCGCCCCGCTCTGGCTGCGCGTCTGGACGCCGGTCCGCGCGTCCCGGCAGCGCTTCGCGCCCTACCTGGTCTCGGCCCTCGTCCCCGGCCTGCTCGCCACGGGAGGTCTCGGGGCCGGCCCGCCGAAGGAGATCGGCTCCGGACCGGCCGGTCCGCTTCCCACCGCCACCACGACTGCCGTGGGGGCAGCCGTGGTGACCGCCACCGCGCCGCAGGCGACGGCGGAACGGACCGGCCTCGTCGACGACCGGCCGTGGGCGGGCCAGGAGCTTCCCGTCGACCTGCGCGTCCAGGCGTACCGGAAACTCGAACAGCACGGCGACGACCCGGAGTGGCGGAGCGTCGCGGCGGGGTGGCTCGGCGCGGGCGTCTGGCGGGCCGAGCGGGACGGACGGCTCGCCTTCTCCGACCTGGCGAGGCGTCCCGGCCTGCGGCCGGCGGAGGGCGCCTGGCTGCGGACCGGCGACACGGTGACCTTCTGGCTGCCCGTCGAGCGGGACGCGGCGGGCGAGACGATGACCATGGAGATCAACGGGACCATCGACCTCAGCGGTGGCCAGGCGGTCATGGACGCGCTGTGGGCGCGCAAGCTCGACGGCTCCGCGGCGGACCTGGGCTCCTTCACCGCGCTGGAGCTCACCGCCGTCCTCGACGTCTCCACCGCGCCCTGACGCGCGGGGTCGTCGGGCTGTACGGGACAGCGGGCGCGAAACGGATCAGCGCGCCCCGGCCGGAGCCGGGACGCGCTGATCCGAACACGTCGAACGCGGTGGTGAACCGTGCTGGTGAACCGCGGTGGTGGTGCGCCGCCAGGGACTCGAACCCCGGACCCGCTGATTAAGAGTCAGCTGCTCTAACCAACTGAGCTAGCGGCGCCCGCACCACAAGAGTAGCGGCATCCGGAGGCGTCCCGCGCCACGGCGCGGCGGGGCCCTGTCCTGCTCTTACGTCGTCGGGGTATTCCCATTCCGCGCTCCGGGATAGGTGAGTGACGACGAAGGGAGACTTACCCATGACACCGGATCTCTGGTCGTATCCCGACACCGTTTACGGCACCGGAGGGCAGATGGACATCGTCGGGTACGACGTCCAGGCCGTGGACGGGAAGATCGGGTCCGTGGACGAGGCCACCTACGAGGCCGGCCAAAGCTACATCGTCGTCGACACGGGCCCCTGGATCTTCGGGAAGAAGGTCATGCTCCCCGCGAGCGTGGTGAAGAGCATCGACCGCGAGGATCGCAAGGTCTTCGTCAGCAGGACCAAGCAGGAGATCAAGAACGCACCGGAGTACGACGAGGCGGCGGTGATGCAGCCCGAGTACCGGGACCGCCTGGCCGACTACTACGGGCGCTTCCCCCACAGCGAGACCCTGTGACGGCATGACCGAGTGACCGCGTGACGGAATGAGGGGCCGCGCCGCGACGGCGTGGCCCCTCACCAGGTGTGCGCCCGGCCCCTCCGCCCGGCCGGGCGGACCCGCACGTCAGACCGGTACGGCCGACTTCATGGCCAGGTGGTGTCGGATGTCGGATTAGTAGGAGCGACGATGCGCAGTTTTTCCAGCAATGTGACAAACGTCGAGGCGTACGGCGACGGGGCCACGACCGACGCGACCCTGTCCCAGTCCACCTGTTCGCGCATCGCCCGGACCATCGGCAGCAGCGAGCCGTAGTCGCAGGCGTGCTCGGACAGCGGCATGATCCAGGAGATCACCAGGTCGGTGGCTTCGAGGACGGGAAGGCTCAGCGCGGCGACGTTGATCGGCTCGGCCCGGGCCAGCATGGCCTCGGTGACGGGCCGTTCGGCGAGCGAGAAGATCAGATCGACGAGCACACCCTCCTCGTCGAACGCCTTGACCAGCCAGTCCTCCGGTGGTCTCGCGGTCCGGAAACCCAGGCTCTCCAGGGTCTTCAGCGCGAGCGGGACGTCTTCCTCCAGCAGAGCGAAGTCGACGTCGTGCAGCGATGGCGCGGCGCCCCTCGCGTATCCGGCGCAGCCCCCGGCCAGGGCGAAACGCACCCCGGCCTCCTTGAGCCCGGAGCCGGCGCGCTTGAGCGTTTCGAGAATCGCGTCGGTGACTTCGTGACTGTGACTACCCACTCACGTCGCTTGCCCAGCAATGTTCGCCGCAAACAATCGGGGGTAGGGCGCGCTCATGACCGAGACCCTGCAGGAGATCAAGCGCGCCTACGAGGGCGGGGAGAACCGTCCGCTCTCCTCGTACACACGGGTTCTCGCGGTGTACGGCGGGGCCGTTTCCGCGTTGCTGGCCACGGCCAGGCTGACCGGCCGGAAGCCGCCCGAAAAGATCAGCCCGATGGACCTCGCGCTTATGGGGCTGTTCACGCACCGGCTCTCACGGACACTGGCCAAGGACCCGGTGACCAGCCCGATACGCGCCCCCTTCACCCGCTACGAGGGCGTCTCCGGCCCGGCCGAGCTGAGCGAGAAGGTCCGCGGTCACGGGCTGCAGCACGCCGTGGGCGAGCTGCTGACCTGTCCGTTCTGCCTGTCCCAGTGGGTGGCGACCGGCTACGCCGCGGGCACGGTGTTCTTTCCCCGGCTGACCCGGCTCGCGGGCGCGACCATGGCGGCCGTGGCGATCTCCGACTGGCTCCAGTTCGCCTACGTCCGGCTCATGAAAGCCGCCGACTGACATCCTCCCATCCTTGAAGGGTGGGGACTCCATCCAATCCTCCCCCGCCTGAAGGCAGGGGTTCCCCCGGAGGATTCTGATGAGCGAAGTGCTCGAACCGCTGGAGAACGCCGATGAAAGCCCGAAGGAGCGGGTCGACCGCGAGCTCGGCGAGCTGCTGCAGGGTCTCCGGGTCGCCGCGACGGGCGTGCAGGTGCTGTTCGCGTTCCTGCTGACGCTGCCGTTCTCCTCCGGTTTCAACAAGATCGACACGACCGGGAACTGGTTGTTCTACATCGCCGTCATCAGCGCGGCCTTCGCATCGATCTGCACGATCGCTCCGGCGACCCAGCACCGCATCCTGTTCCGGTCGGGGCTCAAGGAACTGCTGCTGCGCCGCGCCAACCGGCTGGGCGTGGCCGGGGCGCTGTCCCTGGCCGTCGCCATGGCCTGCTCCACCGCTCTGGTCGTGGACGCGCTGACCAGCGCGTGGCCCGCCGCGGTGGTCGGGACGGGAGTGGCGCTGCTCTGCGCCTGGCTGTGGTTCGTCCAGCCGCTGCTGTCGCTGCGCCTCGTCAGAACCGACGCCTGAAGACGGGCTGATGGAGCGCGGCCGGCGGTCCGCCGCGGTCGCGCTCCACGTCGTACGGGCGGCCTACCGGCCGTCCTTCAGCCCATCATGTCGCCCGCCCGAGCGGTGCGGATGTACCCGTCGCCCAGCCGACCAGCGAGCTCGACCGACTTTGGCCCGAAGCCCGAGATTTGACGCGCTCCCCGGCATGGAATGCCAGAGATTCAGCCTGTGCCGCGGGCGCGGCACTTCTGTTGCTTCCCGCTTCAGCGACCTGTGCCACCGAAGTGGTTTCACCTGGTCTCCACAGGCTTTTGAACCCGCAGGTTCCGTTCCCGCCCGTCCGGCGGTACCTGACACGCTCACGCTACCGGACGCCTGTCCGCCTTGACGGCGAATCCGCTTTTCCTGCCCCGCTTCCCCGTGGTACGTCACCAACTCGCCCGTCCACAGCTCCCGGTGATCGGGCAGGTGACCGCGGTCGTCACCGGCAGTGAGGTGGCCTGCGAGACGGCCCCGATGACGGATCACACGAAGGAGCTGTCCCCCTGCTCGTCCAGCCAGGGGTGATAGTGGTCGGAGATCCACAGGGCCTCGAACCCGGCCTCCTCGGCCATTTTCGCCTGCCGTACGAGCTCCTTGGGATCGTGCTCCTCACTCGACAGAAAATATCCGAAAGTGGCCATGTATCCCCACATGCCCGAATCAGGTCAAGCAAACGTAACAATGTGCGCTATGGCCGCAAATTCAATCGGGCCCAGGACTGGATGATGTTACGTGCCCCCTCGCGAGGGCAGTGGAGGGCCATGGCTACTCTGCTTTGGATCATCGCCGTGGTACTGGTCATCGCCGGGATCTACGTCATCCTGGCCCGTCGGGACATCCTCTGGGGGATCGTCCTCATCGTCCTCGGGTTCCTCATCGGCCCCGGGGGTGTCAGCATCTTCAATCCCTAGCCGCGTACACCCTGATCTGGCGTCTTCGACCTGGCACGGAACGGCGACCGGTTGCGCAACCGGTCGCCGTTCCGTGTCCGGCGGGCGTCCGCCGGGCCCGCCGTCCACTTGTCGGCGGCGACTCGGCGGCGGCCGCTCAGCAGTCGTCGCCGTTGAGGCAGTAGACGGTGTAGGCGTGCTTGATGACCGGCAGGGCCACGTTGCGCACCCGGATGCCGCCCGGGGTGACGCCCTTCTCCGTGCCCGCGTGCGCGTGCCCGTGGATGAACAGGTCGGCGCCCTCCGCGTCCGCCGCCTCGGCCAGCATGTAGCTGCCGAGGAACGGATAGATCTCCGGAGGCTCGCCCATCAGCGTGTCCTTGACCGGGGAGTAGTGGCTGAGCACGATCTTGTGGTCGGCGTCCAGTTCCTTCAGCGCCCGCCGCCATCTCTCGGCGATGTCCTTGGTGTGCCGGACGAACGCCTTCGTCTCCGGCTCCCCGAACTCGCTGGCGCACTTCCCGGCGAAGCCGCCGCCGAAGCCCTTGCCGCCGGCGACGCCCAGCCGTACGCCGTCGACGGGGACGACGGCGCCCTCGTCGTCCAGCACGGTGATGCCCGCGTCCCGCAGGAGGTCGACGATCTCCTGGTTGTGGTCGGAGTGGTAGTCGTGGTTGCCGAGCACGGCGACGACCGGAATCGGCAGGCCGCTCAGCTCCTCCGCGACGACCCGGCCCTCGGCGATCGTGCCGTGCCTGGTGAGGTCGCCCCCCACGAGCAGCACGTCGGCCCGGCGCTCGATGCCCTCGATCTTCTTGCGGTAGTGGCCGCGCAGGTCCTCGCCCAGGTGGATGTCCGCCACGGCGGCGATGCGCAACTCCCTCACAGGTGTTCCTCCTCTCCCGGCTCCCGCACCTCCACCAGAGTGATCTCGTTGTGGACGTGCAGGCCCGGAGCCGCTTCGCGGGCGACGTTCTCGATCTGGTGCCGCCGCTCGTCGCAGGACACCTGCCCGCGCAGGTAGACCTGCTCTCCCCGGACGTCGACCCGGATGCCCAGCTCGGTGGTCCGTTCGTCCTCCGCGAGAGCCCGCTGCACGCGGGCCGCGACGTAGTGCGGCGTCTCCATTTCCGACCCCCTAAGCCTTTTAGATGAGCGCTGCCCTGGCCTCCTCCGGCGAAACCCACTGGCCTTCCTCGGCGAAAGCACTGGTTTGGCGGGCCCCCGAGGGGTTATGGTTGTCGATATTCCTGGTGCCTAAGACGCAGGTACCTCCTTGGCGTGAGCATGCCATGTTGGAGGACCGTCTTGGGACCGTGCGACCTGTCTTCCCCCCGCCCTGAAAGAACCGCCGCGGGCACGGAACACATCGGTGTCGGCACCTGGCTCCCCCGCCTCTCCGACGGCTCCCACGCCGCGGCTTTCCTGACGGCCGCCCCCGGCGCCGCACATCCAGCGTGCGCTCTGCCGCTCACGGGCCCAGGGCCCGCCCTCCGCCCCTCGCCCGCAAGGGCCCGCCGTACGCGACCGCTTCCTGACGCGCCGCCGGTCACCGGGCCCGTTCACCTGGACTCCCTGACTCCCGAGCCGGGTACCCGCCACTGCCGCTCATGGAGGAACCCCCAGTGAAGATCGCCATGGTCTCGGAGCATGCCAGCCCACTCGCCACGCTCGGCGGGGTCGACGCGGGCGGCCAGAACGTGCACGTCGCCGCGCTCGCCCGCGAACTCGCCCGAGCCGGCCACGAGGTCACCGTCTACACGCGCAGGGACCGCGAGGACCTCGCGGAAACCGTCGCCTTCGCCCCCGGTGTGGACGTCGTCCACGTTCCCGCCGGGCCCGCCTCCGAGCTCCCGAAGGACGAGATCCTTCCCTGGGTTCCCCACTTCGGAAAATGGCTGCACGACCGGTGGCTGTTCGACCGGCCCGACGTCGTGCACAGCCACTTCTGGATGAGCGGCCTCGCCGCGCTCGCGGCGGCGGAGAAGCTGCGGATCCCCGTCGTGCACACCTACCACGCGCTCGGGAGCGTCAAGCGGCGCCACCAGGGCCCCGCCGACACGAGCCCGCGCGACCGCGTGGACGCGGAGGCCGAGATCGGGCGGCG
Source organism: Microbispora cellulosiformans (assembly GCF_008728085.1). Lineage (NCBI taxonomy): Bacteria > Bacillati > Actinomycetota > Actinomycetes > Streptosporangiales > Streptosporangiaceae > Microbispora > Microbispora cellulosiformans. The sequence continues at coordinate 398,647 of NZ_VYTZ01000007.1, forward strand.
CGTGGACGCCGTCATCGCGACCTGCGGCGACGAGGTGGACGAGCTGATCCGCCTGCGGGTGCCGCGCCGGACCGCGCGGGTGGTCCCCTGCGGGGTGGACGTGACCGCCTTCAATCCCCACGTGCGGCCGCTGGAGCGGCCGGGCCGCCCGCGCCTGCTGTCGGTGGGCAGGCTGGTGCCGCGCAAGGGCGTGGAGACGACGATCCTCGCCCTGCAGTACCTCAGGGACGCCGAACTGGTCGTCGCGGGCGGCCCGCCGGCGGCCGAACTGCACCGCGACCCCGAGGTCACCCGGCTGCGCTGGCTCGCCGCCCAGGCGGGGGTCTCCGACCGGGTCCGCTTCCTCGGCCGGGTCGAGCGGGAGAAGCTTCCCGCGCTGATGCGCTCGGCCACCGCGGTCGTGTCCGTCCCGTGGTACGAGCCGTTCGGCATGGTGGCGCTGGAGGCGATGGCCTGCGGCGTCCCGGTCGTCGCCTCGGCCGTCGGCGGGCAGCGGGAGACCGTCGTCAACAACGTGACCGGCGTCCTCGTGCCGCCCCGCCGCCCCGCCGTGCTGGCCAGGGCGCTGCGCCGGCTGATCGACGACCCGGTGCGGCGCACGGCGTACGGCATCGCCGGAGCGGACCGCGCCCGGGCCAGGTACAACTGGAGCCGGATCGCCGGCGAGACGCTGGCCGCCTACGACCAGGTGCTGCCCGCCCGTCACCTCGACCGGAGCGCGTCGTGAGCCGCGTCGCCCCCCGGAGGTGAGCCGGTGACGTCCACGGCCCTCGTGCTGCGCTCGGACGGGATCGAAGGTCTGCTCAGCGTGGTGCCGGCGCTGCGCGCCCTGCGCCGGCACGGGCTGCGGGTCGTCCTCGCCTGCCCGCCGGAGCTGAGCGAGCTGGCGGCGCTCACCGGCGCCGTGGACCGCATCCTGCCCGCCCGCGGGCTCGCGCCGCTGACGTGGCCCGGGCCGGGTGAGGAGGACTCGGGGCATCCCCCGCTCCTGCCCGACCTCGCCGTGAACCTGCACGGCCGGGGCCCGCGCAGTCACCGCGTCCTGCTGAACCTGCGGCACGAGGGCAGGGGCGTCGACCGCCTGTGGGCGTACGCCAACCGGGACGTGCCCTGGGTGAGGGGGCCGTGGTGGCAACCGGGCGAGCACGAGGTGCTGCGCTGGTGCCGCCTGCTGCGGTGGTACGGCGTGCCGGCCGACCCGGAGGACACGACCCTGCCCACGCCGCTGACGGCCAGCCCGGCGCCGGGAGCCGTCGTGATCCATCCGGTAGCGGGCGGCACGTCGCTGCGCTGGCCCGCGGAGCGCTTCGCCACGGTGGCGCGGCGGCTGTCGGAGGACGGCCTGCCCGTCGTGATCACGGGGAGCCTGCGCGAGCGGCCGATGGCGCTGCTCGTGGCGACCCGGGCGGTGCTGCCGCCGCAGATCGTGCTGGCGGGCCGCACGTCGCTGCGGCAGCTGTGCGCGCTGGTCGCCGGGGCCCGGCTGGTGGTCAGTGGCGACGTCGCGCTGACGCGGCTCGCCGCGGCCTACCGGACGCCCTCGGTGCTGGTGTCGCCTCCGGACGGCCCCCGGCACCCGGTGCTGCACGAGTCCGGCGACGCCGGCGCGATCTCGGCCACCCAGGTGATCGACGCCGCCGTACGGGCCCTCGGGGCGGGGGTCCGCTGACCGCCGCCCCGCTCGACGTGCCGCCTCGCCCGACGACGTGCGAGGCGTCCCCAGACGGAACGGTGGAGGCGGCCCTGTCGAGGCGGCTCCGCGAAGTGCCAGGCGATCAGGCGGCCCGGCGGCCCGTACGGCGCCGGCGCCGCGTCGACCGCTGCCGTCCCGATCGCCGGGACGGCGCCTTGCGCAGGAGCTCGATGACGGCCTGCTCGACCGGTCCGTGGGTGGCGAGCCCGCCTTCGGCGTCCTCGGCCAGCCGTTCGAGCGGGATGGTCCGGCCCTTCTCGTACAGCGCGACGAGACGCGGGTCCACGTAGGAGGCGCGGCACACCGACGGGGTGTTGCCGAGATACTCCGACACCTCCTTCATGACCCTGGACACCGCGCGCTTGCGGCCGGCGCCGCTGCGCACCGGCCGGGAGACGGCGAGCCCCACGGCCGCGAGCACGGTGGCGTGCCAGGTGCGGAAGTCCTTGGCCGACACGTCGGTGCCGAAGGCGTCCTTGAGATAGGCGTTGATGTCGGCGCTGCGCACGTCGACCCAGGCTCCCTCGCCCGTCTCGCCGGCCGTCTCGTCGGCGCGGTAGCGCAGCAGTTCGCCGCGGTGTCCCTTCGACAGCGCGGTCAGGACCCCGCAGACCTCGGCGTCGTCGAGCACCTGCTCCCGCTCCTTGCGGCCCTTGGCGAGATAGCGGCACACGACCCTGCCGTCTCCGCACTTCACGTGCGAGGTCTTGAGCGTGGCCAGGCCGTAGGAGTCGGTGTACTCCTCGCCGCCGACCCGGAAGAAGCCGATGTCGAGCATCCGGGCGGCCGTGGCCAGCACCCGTTCGCGGCCCAGCCCCTCGCCGCGCAGGTCCCGCGCGACCCGTTCCCGGAACTCGGGGAGCCGCTCGGCGATCTCCAGCACGTGGTCGAACTTGGCCTCGTCCTGCTGCCTGCGCCACTCGTCGTGGTAGCGGTACTGCCGCCGGCCGGCGGAGTCGGTCCCCACCGCCTGCAGGTGGCCGTCCGGACGGGCGCAGATCCAGACGTCGGTCCAGGCCGGCGGTATCGCGAGGGCCCTGATCCGGAGCAGCGCGGCGCGGTCGCGCACGGGCCGGCCGGAGGCCCAGGTGTAGCTGAACCCGCGCCCCCGGCGGCGGCGCCTGATGCCCGGCTCGGCCGGGTCGCTGGGCCGCAGCTCGACGGGCGGCGCCTGGAGCACCTCGGCCGCGGCCGTGCTCATCGCAGCAGGTCCCAGGCCTGTTCGAGCACGTCGTCGACGCCGACGTCGGCGACCCAGGAGACGTCCCGGTGGCCGCACTCCCGCATGCCGTCCTTGGTCGCGCCCGCGCCGCAGACGGGGCAGCGCGACGTCCAGGAGATGAGCGGCCGGTGATGACCCCTGCTCAGCGGACCCCAGTTGATCATGTTGCCGCACCAGTAGACGCCGACCGTGGGCGTGCCGGTCGCCGCGGCCAGGTGCCGTGGCCCGGTGTCGTTGGAGACGAGCAGGTCGCAGGCGGCGTACAACGCGGTGAGCCCGCCGAGGGACAGCTCCCCGATCACGGCTCTCGCCGGCGCCTGCATCTGGGCGACGACCTTCTCGACGAGCTCGCGCTCCTCCTCGACGCCTGTCACCACCACGGGCCGCCCGAGCCGGTCGGCGACCTCCGCGAACCGCTCCGGGGGCCAGCGCCTGCGCCGGTCGCGCGCGCCGGGATGGATCGCCACGAGGCCCCGCGGCACCTTTCCCAGCGTGCGGTTGAGCTCGGCCCAGTCCTCCCTGACGACCTCGACCCTCGGCTCGATCTCGCTGGTCGCCGCGCCGAGCAGGCCCGCGACCTCCAGATAGCGCAGCGTCTCGTGCTGGTAGTGGACGTACGGCACCCAGCGGTCGAGCGGTTCGGCGTCGGGGGTGCGCAGCCCGGCCGTCAGCCGCGCGCCGAGGCGGCGGATGAACGGGTTGGAGTTGCGTCCGCCGCCGTGCATCTGGACGGCCAGGTCGAACCTGCGCTCGCGCAGGTCCTCGTACAGCTCCTCGGGGGCGGCGGTCCCGTCCGCCGGGGAGGAGACGCCGGAGATGGGCGGCAGGGGCACGACCTCGTCCACCGGTCCGGGGCGGCCCCGGAGGAACTTCGCGTGCCACTCGCGCCCCAGCAGGGTGATCTTCGCCGCGGGGTACGCCCGGCGCAGCGCCCCGATCGCGGGCAGGGCCAGCAGCAGGTCGCCGAGCGCGTTGGCCCGCAGCACGGCGATCCGCTCGACGCCTTCGACGAGCAACGCGCTCATGGGCACGGACCGCCTCTGGTTCCCCGCGTCCTCTCCTCGTCCATCGGGCACCCCCGTTCCGTCCGGCCCGCCGGCTGACCACCGGCGGGGCGCTCGTGTGGACCGGTCTGCTCCCGGTTACCCCCGTGCCGGCCTGCCAAACCGGCCGGCCGGGCCTGACGTGACTGTTGTTTTCCCTGCGTCCGCCGGGGTAGCCGCCCTGGTATGACGGAAGAGACGCTGGGCCGCTTCGGTGAAGTCACAGCCGTCGTCGTCGGGGACGTGATGCTCGACTCGTGGCTGCGGGGGCGCACCAAGCGGATGGCCCAGGAGGCCCCGGTCCCGGTCGTGACCATCGAGCGGATCGAGGACCAGCCGGGCGGCGCCGCCAACACGGCCGTGAACCTCGCCGCCCTCGGCGCACGGGTCCACATGGTCGGCGTCACCGGAGCCGACCCCGCGGGAGCGACGCTCAACGCGACCCTGGGACGGCTCGACATCGAGGGCCTGGTCATCGTGCGGAGCCTGCGCACGCCCGTCAAGCGCCGCGTGCTGACCGACGGCCAGATCGTGGCCCGGTACGACGAGGAGGACGACGCGCCGCTGCCCGAGGCGGCCGAGCGCGAGCTCCTCGACCAGATCGCCCGGCTGGCTGCGCACGCGGACGTCATCGTCGCCTGCGACTACGGCGGCGGCGTCTGCACCCCGGCCGTACGGCGGCTGCTGTGCGATCTCAGCGTCGGGCAGAGCGACGGCTCCCGGGGGGCGCCGGTCCTCGTGGTGGACGCCCACGACGTCGCGGCCTGGCGGGAGTGCCGCCCGAAGGCCGTGCTGCCCAACTACGCCGAGATCGTACGGCTGCTCGGCGAGGGCGGTGACGACGACCGGGTCGCCTTCCTGTCCGCGCGGTCGGAGGAGATCGTCGAGGCCACCGGCGCGGAACTGGTGGTCACCACTCTGGACGGCCAGGGGACGCTCCTGCACCGGCGCGGCCGCGAGCCGCACCGCACGTTCGCGAGCCCCGCGCCCGACACGATGAGCATCGGCGCGGGCGACACGTTCACCGCCGCGTTCTCCCTGGGCCTCGCGGCCGGGGCCGGCCCGGAACGGGCCGCGGACATCGCGCAGGCGGCCGCGAGCGTGGTGGTGCGCCGTCCGGGCACGGCCGTGTGCACCCGTGAGGACCTGGCGCAGGCGCTGCGGCCCGACGTCGCGCTGCCGCCCGGGCGGCTGGCCGCCTGCCTGGAGCGCGAGCGCGCCGAGGGGCGGCGCGTCGTGTTCACCAACGGCTGCTTCGACGTGCTGCACCGCGGCCACGTGGCCTGCCTGGAGGAGGCCGCCCGGCTGGGCGACGTGCTGGTCGTGGCGGTCAACGGCGACGCCGGGGTGGCCCGGCTGAAGGGGCCGGGACGGCCGATCAACCGCTGCGAGGACCGGGTCGCGGTGCTCGCCGCGATGGCCTGCGTCGACTACATCACCGTCTTCGACGAGGACAGCCCGGTCGAGCTGCTGCGGATGGTCCGGCCCGACGTGTACGTCAAGGGCGGCGACTACCACCCCGACCTGCTGCCCGAGGCCGACCTGGTCAGGGAGCTCGGCGGCGAGGTGCGGGTGCTCGGGTACGTCCCGGACAGGTCGACGACCGCGATAGTGAACCGGATTCGAGGGTAGGGGGCCGTTCATGACCGAAGAACAACGTTCGCCGACCGGAAAGCCCATGGTCGAGGCGACCCCGATGGACGTGATCTACGTCCGCATCGGGTCGTTCGCTCTGGTCTTCTGCTTCGCCGTACTGGTGCTCTCCTTCGTCGGCCGCCTGTGGTGGCTGACGGGGGTCGTCCTGGCGATCATGGCGGCCATCGGGGCCGCCATGCTCTTCGCCGTGCGCAAGCAGAGGAATCTCGGCGGCGGGCCGCAATCGAGAGGATGACGAGGTGAGCCTGCGGGACAAGGTCGTGGTGGTGACCGGGGCGAGCGGCGGGGTGGGCCGCGCCGTGGTCAGGGAGCTCGGAGCCGAGGGCGCGAAGGTGGCCCTCATCGCGCGCGGGGAGGCGGGCCTGGCGGGCGCCGCCGTCGACGTCGGAGCCGAGGGCGGGACCGGGAAGGTCTTCGCGGCCGACGTCTCCGACTACGACCAGGTCCGCGCGGCCGCCCAGCAGGCCGAGGCCGAGCTCGGTCCGATCGACGTCTGGATCAACATCGCGTTCACGACGGTCTTCGCGCCGTTCCTCCAGATCACCCCGGAGGAGTACGAACGCGAGACCAAGGTGACCTATCTCGGCTACGTCTGGGGCACCCGGGTGGCCCTGGAGCTGATGAAGCCGCGGGACAAGGGCGCGATCGTGCAGGCGGGCTCGGCCCTCGCCTACCGGTCGATCCCGCTGCAGTCGGCGTACTGCGGGGCCAAGCACGCCATCAGCGGCTTCACCGAGTCGGTGCGGACGGAGCTGCTCGCCGAGGACTCCGGCGTGAAGATCACGATGGTGCAGCTGCCGGCGCTGAACACCCCGCAGTTCGACTGGGGGCTGAACCGCATGCGGCGCCATGCCCAGCCGGTGCCGCCGATCTACCAGCCGGAGGTGGCGGCGCGGGCGATCGTCCACGCCGCCGAGCACCCGGAGCGGAAGGAGTACTGGGTCGGCGGGATGACCGCGGCCACGATCATGGGGCAGCGGGCGGTGCCCGCCCTGCTCGACCGCTACCTCGCCAGGACCGGCGTCAAGTCGCAGCTCACCTCCGACAAGGCGCCGACCGGCATCTCCAACCTGTGGGAGCCCGCCGACGAGGACAAGGACTACGGCGCGCACGGCGGTTTCGACCGGCGTTCGCACAGCCGGAGCGTGCAGGTGTGGCTGTCGCAGCACCGCCGCCTGGTCGCCGCCGCCGCCCTCGGGGCCGCCGCCGTCGCCGGTGTCGGCCTGAGCCGCCGCTGACGGGAAAGCACTGATATATCGGGTACGCCCCATTTCTGGCGATATGAAGGGGCGTACCCGGGTAGTCGAGGACGATGGACGAGCTTGACTACCGGTTCCTGTGCGAACTCGCGTCCCAGCTCCGGGTGGACTCGGTGCGGGCCGCCGCTGCCGCCGGCTCGGGGCACCCCACGTCCTCGATGTCGGCCGCCGAGCTGATGGCCGTGCTGCTCGCGCGGCAGCTCCGCGTGAACGTCGAGAACCCGGCCGACCCGGCCAACGACCACCTGGTCTTCTCCAAGGGGCACGCCTCCCCCCTCCTGTACGCCATGCTCAAGGCCATGGGCGTCGTGTCCGACGAGGAGCTGCTGACCTTCCGCAGGCGCGGCAGCCGTCTGGAGGGGCATCCGACGCCGGATGTGCCGTTCGTCGACGTGGCCACCGGTTCGCTGGGATTCGGCCTGCCCGTCGGCGTGGGGCTGGCGCTGACCGCGCGCCGGCTGGACCGCCTCCCGAACCACGTGTGGGTGCTGTGCGGCGACAGCGAGCTCGCCGAGGGATCGATGTGGGAGGCCTTCGAGCACGCCGGGCACGAAGGGCTGAACAACCTCACCGTGATCGTCGACGTGAACCGGCTCGGCCAGCGCGGTCCCACCCGGCACGGCTGGGACCTCGGCGCGTACGCCGCCAGGCTCGGCGCCTTCGGCTGGCACACCATCGAGATCGACGGCCACGACCCCGGCCAGATCGACTACGCGCTCGCGGACGCCCGGGCCACCCGGCGCCGCCCCACGGCCATCATCGCCAGGACCTGCAAGGGCCGCGGGGTGTCGGCCGTCGAGGACCGCGAGGGCAAGCACGGCAAGCCGCTGGCCGACGCCGAGCAGGCTCTCGGCGAGCTCGGCGGCCCCCGCTCGCCGCTGACCGTGCCGATGACCCCGCCCGCCTCCCAGGGCGCGCCGTACCGGTACGCCGGCGGCCCGCTCGTCCTGCCGAAGTACGAGCTGGGCGACGAGGTGGCGACGCGGACCGCCTTCGGCGACGCCCTGGCCGCGCTCGGCACGGCCCGGGGCGACGTGGTCGCGCTCGACGGCGAGGTGGCCGACTCGACGAAGCTGGAGACGTTCGCCAAGGCGCATCCGGAGCGCTTCTTCGAGTTCTACATCGCCGAGCAGCAGATGGTGGCCGCCGCGACGGGCATGCAGGCACGCGGCTGGACCCCGTACGTCGCGACCTTCGCCGCCTTCCTGACCAGGGCGTACGACTTCGTCCGGATGGCCGCGGTGAGCCGGGCCGGGCTCTGCCTCGTCGGCTCGCACGGCGGCGTGTCCATCGGCGAGGACGGCCCCTCCCAGATGGGCCTGGAGGACCTCGCGGCCTTCCGCGCGGTGCACGGCAGCACCGTGCTGTATCCGTGCGACGCGAACCAGACGGCCCGGCTGGTCGCCGACATGGCCGGCCTGGAGGGCATCCGCTATCTGCGCACCACCAGGGGCGAGACCCCCGTGATCTACGGCCCGGACGAGGAGTTCCCCGTGGGCGGGTGCAAGGTCCTGCGCACCGGTGGCCAGGCGACGATCGTGGCCGCGGGCGTCACCGTGCACGAGGCCCTGGCCGCGGCCGACCTGCTCGCCGGGGACGGCGTCTCCGTCACCGTCATCGACGCCTACTCCGTCAAGCCGCTCGACTCGCCCGAACTCGTCGCGATGGCCACCGCCACGGGCAGGGTCGTCACGGTGGAGGACCACTGGCCGGAGGGCGGCCTGGGCGACGCCGTGCTCTCGGCCCTCGCGGAGAACCCGGTGCCGGTGCGCAAGCTGGCCGTGGCGCGGATGCCCGGAAGCGCGGGCTCCGCCGACCAGCTCCGGGACGCGGGCATCGACAGGACCGCCATCCGGGAGGCCGTCCTCGCCCTGCTCCCGTAACGCCGCTGGCGGTGGGCGGCGAGGGCGCGGGCCGTCGGCGTCCGGGCGGGTGGTCCGCGACGCGCCTGCCGTGCTGCGGCCTAGCCCGGAGACCGGCCGGCACGTCGTGCCCCCGGTGAACGCGGCCTCGACCTGGTGCCGTACACGTGAGAGCGCCGCCGGCGGCCCCTTCCCAGGGGCGGTCGGCGGCGCACGGCAGAGGTCAGCGCGCCTTGGCGGTCGCTCTGCGGTTGGCCTTCTTGATGGCGTCCACGAGTTCGTCCTTGGTCATCTTGGAGCGGCCCGGGATGCCGAGGCGGGTGGCGACGTCGTACAGGTGCTGCTTGGAGGCGTTCGCGTCGACGCCCTCGGCCGTCTTGCCCGGCTTGGGGGTGCTCTTCTTCGCCTGCTCGTCCGACGGCCCGCGCCCCTTCTTCTTCTCCCAGTGGTCGCCCACCTTCTCGAAGGAGTGCTTGAGCGCGGAGAACGCCGTGCGGTGGGCGCGCTCGCCCTCGCCGTACGTCTCGACGGCGGAGTCGTGCGCCTTGATCCAGGTCTCCTGGGCCTCCTTCGGCGAGCGCTCCAGGGTCGAGGGCAGTTCCTTACGTCCCGGCATGTCCAGGCCTCCCTTCAGACCAGCAGAAGTCGGGCGGAGGGGTCAGATGGAGTCTTAGATGGGGTCGTCGTAGCGCCGCTCCTCGTACACCCGGCGATGGGTGGCGGTGACGTCGACGGGGGCGGCGGCGGTGACGGTGGTCCGGCGGCGCAGCGTCGTCATGCGCCAGATCCCGAAGAGCAGCCCGGCGAGGCCGCCCACCATCAGGATCACTCCGATGACCTGGATGTCGAGACCCGCGAGCGTGAAGTCGACCGCCCAGGTGAGGATGGCCCCCAACATGATGAGGATGATGCTTCCGGCGATGGTCATGGCTTCCTCCTTCGCCTTCTGCTCTATCCTCTCCACGGATTCCAAACGTCGCATGCCGGCGGGAGTATGGGGCAGCATGGCGAACATGACCGATACCCCCGTCGTGGTCATGGGACTCATGGGCGCGGGCAAAAGCACCGTCGCACGGCTGCTCGCCGCCGCCCTCGACCGCCCCATGCGCGACAGCGACGCCGATCTCGAAGCCAGGTACGGCACGACCGCCGCCGTGATCGCGGCGGATCTGGGCCCCGACGAGTTGCACGCGCGCGAGGCGCTGGTGCTGCGCGACGCGCTGACGGACGACCGGTCCCCGGTGATCGCCGCCGCGGCCAGCACGGTCGAGGACCCCGAGACGCGCAAGGCGCTGGCCCCCGCGTTCGTGGTCTTCCTCGACGGCCCGCCGGAGGTCCTCGCCGAGCGGATGAAGTCGAGCCCCCACCGGCCGCATTTCAAGCCCGACCTGGTGCGCATGCTGACCGAGCAGCGCGACCTGCGGCTGCCGGGCTTCCAGGAGGTGGCGGACCTGACCCTCGACCCCGCGGCGCACACGCCCGAGGAGCTCACGAACGCGGTGCTGGCCCACCTGGACGGGGCGCGGGTCTCCGGAGGAGCGCCCGAAGGACGGTGAGGCGGTCGCTCGTCAGCAGACAGCGATGCGCGACTGGTGCGGAACGACGGGCAGCAGCGACCGGCTGCCCGTCCCGGCCAGGAACCAGACGGTCTTGCCGCCCCGGCCCGAGGCGGCCACGCCCCAGTCGTCGGCGAGCTCGTCCACGATGAGCAGCCCGCGGCCGCTCACCGACTCCGGGTCGGCGTCGCGCTGGGACGGCACTCCGTCTCCCTGGTCGAACACCTCGCCGTACACCCAGCAGCCGTTGCTGCCGAGCCGGAGAGTGAAGACGTTACCGCCATGGCGTACGACGTTGGAGGCGAGCTCGCTCACGATCAGGCAGCAGTCGTCGACCAGCGCCTCCAGGCCCCATCGGCCGAGCTCACGACGTACGAGGGAACGCGCGGTCGCCACGCTCGCACCGACGGCGGGCAGGAGGCACTCGGCGGTCCAGACGGGGGCCGGGTCAACCGGCGCGGCACCGAAGGGGAGAGACACGCGCGCCTCCTTAAGGCTATGGGAGCGCTCCCACGACTCAAGATACGGTACGCAACGTGGTCATGTGAATTCAAAGAAACAAGATTGTTTCCGGTCAATGCCCGATCTGTGATGCGCACAGAGATCGCGGCGGCGGCGTGACCGGCCTCCGGGCGCCGTCGCCGCAGCTAGGGGTGTGGATCACGGGAGCGCGGGGCGGCCCGCCGCCGCGCCAGCGTCCTCACCGGCCGCACGAGTGGTCATGAAAGTAGCTGAAATCAACCACATCCGTCTCTTCCGTTTGGCGCGGACCGGAATCCGCCGTGCCCACTTGGAAAGCGCAGGGCCCCTCCGGACGGCTGGTCAGGCCCCCGCCGCGGGCAGGGCGGTGATCCCCCACCGGTGCGCGGCCCGCTCGCCCGGGGCCAGGCGCAGCAGGCACTCCCCGGTCGCGAAGGCGTTCGGCGGGCAGCTCATCGGCTCGACCGCGACCCCCGAGCGCCGGTACGGCGCGGCGAGCGTGTCTCCGGTGAAGACCTGGAGCCACTCGATGCCCGGCCCGCCCCACAGCTCCACGCCCCGGGAGGCGTCGGCGGTCCTGAGACGCGCCCGCACCCGGCCTCCGGCGTCGCGCTCCAGGTTCGTGAAGGGGGTGTCGAGCACGACGCCACCGATGCGGCGTCCCGCCCGGAAGTCGTACTCGGTGCCCTCGACCGTCCGGCGGCCGACCGGGATCTGCTGCTCGTCCACCGGCGCCCACTCGGCCGCGGGCAGTTCCAGCACCGCCTCGTCCACGGCGCCGTGTCCGGTGTCGTGCTCGGTGCCGTGCCCGGTTTCCGGCGCGGCGTTCTCGGCGAGCGTGAGGTAGGGATGCGCGCCCATGCCGTACGGCGCGACGCCCTCCCCCACGTTGACCGCCGACACCTCGACCTCCAGGCCCGCCTCGCCCAGCGCGTACGACGCCGTGAGGTCGAGCACGTGCGGATAGCCGGGCTGGGGGAACAGCCGCAGCCCGAGCCTGACCGCATCCTCGGCGGCGTCCAGGACCGTCCAGGGCAGCACGCGGGTGAAGCCGTGCGCGGCGTTGCCGGTCCGCGGCTCGGTGATCGCGAGCTGCCTCGTCTCGCCGTCCGCGTCGTACCGGCCGTTCCTGACCCGGTTCGGCCACGGGAGCAGCAACTGCCCGGCGCCGCCCACGGGCGGCTTGCCCTCCGGGTACGACATGACCAGCGGCCGGTCCCGGAACGTGAGGGCACGCAGGCCCGCGCCCACCTCGGTGACGACCGCCCGGTAGCCGTGCGCGGCGATGACGTGCTGCGTACCGGTCGGGGGGACGGGTCGGCGGACCTCCGGTTCAGTCATGAACCCGATCTTCCCACCCGTTTTCCCGATAATCCCGCCTCACCGGCACCTGCCCGCGCGCGTCCGCACCCGGCCCGCACCCGGCCCGCAACCTGCCCGGCCCGTCGCCGGCGTCACGGCTGTCACCGGCTGTCACCGGCTGTCACGGCTGTCAGGAGGAGGGGAGCGGCTGGCCCGCCAGTCCTTCCTGGACCATGAGAAGCGCGCGCAGTTCCTCCGCGCTCTCTCCGCAGGCGGTCATGATCAGGCCGCGGTCCATCTCTATCCTGGACAGCGACCGCGTCATGCGGGTCGCGTACCAACGTCCGGCGTCGCTTCTCCAGACCGACCAGCGGCCGGCGTACTCGCTGCTCAGTTGTCTGTACGCAGCGTCCTCGGCGGAGAACCGCACTCGTCACCACCTCCAGGCTCGGTGCCGGGAGACAACGATGTGCTCATCCGGACACGATTGGTAGTGAGAGGCCATCTCCCCCATCCGGAGGGCCCGCCACCGCGGCCCGGGCGAAGATCTCCCCCCGGCTGCGGTGACTTCACCACCAGTTGATCCCGGTTCCTCCCGTCCCATCCGTCCCATGCCTCGCCCGGGCGCGACGCTGACGTTCCGCACTGACGTTCTGCGGCGGAACCCGGAGGAACGGGATGTGGCCTGAGGCAAACGTCCGCTCTCCTGTCACACCGGACACGCTTTTACTACCTTGTCAATCATGCGGTCAGGGGGGAGATTCGAGTGGTCCACTCCCATGCCGAAGGGAAGGCCGCCCATGCCCGAACTGCCACGACTGCCGTTCGATCGGCCGGACATACTGGATATTTCTCCGTATTTCGGCGAGCTGCGCACCAGCGCGCCGATCGCCAGGGTCCGAACCCACACCGGTGACGAGGCGTGGCTCGTGACCGGCTACGACGAGATCCGGCAGGTGTTCGGCGACGACAGGTTCGGCCGCTCCCACCCCGCCCCCGAGACGGCGGCCCGGATGTCCAACAACGTCCTGCTCGGCGGCCCGACCGGCGACTACGCCACCGAGCGGATCATCCACAAGGAGATGCGGCGCCTGCTGTCCCCCGCGTTCTCGGCCCGGCGCATGCGTGCCCTGTCGGACGGCGTGCGGACGCTCGTCGGGAACCTCCTCGACGTGCTCGCCGAGCAGGGCCCGCCGGCCGACCTGCACGCGGGGCTGTCGCTCCCGCTCCCCATCCAGGTGATCTGCGAGCTTCTCGGCGTGCCGTACGAGGACCGGGACAGGTTCCGGGCCGTGGCCGAGGCGATGACCGACCTCACCGACCTCGCCCGCTCCGCCGACGCGCAGATGGAGCTGAACGCCTACACCTACGAGATCGTGAAGGCCAAGCGCGAGAACCCCGGCGAGGACGTCTACACCGATCTGGCGAACGCCTCGCTGCCGGAGGAGGACATCGCCAGGATCGCGGGCGGCCTGCTGTTCGCCGGTCACGAGACCACGGTCAACCAGATCGACTACGGCGTGCTGCTGTTCCTGCGCAACCCCGCCGAGCGCGACGCGCTGCTGCGCGATCCCTCCCTCCTCGACGCCGCCGTCGAGGAGATCATGCGGTTCGGCGCGCCGAGCCAGCACGGCCTGATCCGTTACGCGCACGCGGACGTCGAGGTCGGCGGGGTGCGCATCCGCGAGGGCGAGCTGGTGGCGCTGGCGATCCACGCGGCCAACCGGGACGAGCGCGTCTACCCCGACCCGGAGAAGTTCGACATCCGCCGGCGCGATCCGCGGCCGCACATCGGCTTCGGCCACGGCCCGCACCACTGTCTGGGGTCTGGCCTGGCCCGGATCGAGCTCAACGCCGTCTTCGGCGCCCTGTTCGCGCGCTTCCCCACACTCGCGCTCGCCGCGCCGTACGAGGAACTGGAGGCGCGGAGCGGCACACTGACCGGAGGGATCGACGCGCTCCCCGTCACCTGGTGACCCGTTCTACCTGGTGAGCCGTTCTGTGTGGCGACCCGTCACCCGGTGGGCGCGGCGGCGGCCCGTGCCTCGGCCCGGTCTTCGGCTTCGGCGAGCCGGCGGTAGACGCGGTCACGCAGGCGCAGGATCACCGTGGCCAGTAGCGCCGCGCCCAGCGACCCGGTCAGCACCGCGACCTTGACCTGGCCGTCCCAGGTGGACCCGACGCCGAACGCGAGCTCGCCGATGAGCAGCGACACCGTGAACCCGATGCCGGACAGGATCGCCACGCCCACGATGTCCACCCAGGCCAGGCCGTCGTCGATGTCGGCCCGGGTGAACCGCGCGACGAGCCACGTTGCCGCCGTGATGCCGAGCGGCTTGCCGGCGACGAGCCCGGCGACGACGCCGAGAGGCACGCCGTCGGTGAGCAGTCCCGGCAGGCCGCCGGGGCCTCCGAGCGCCACCCCGGCCGACAGGAAGGCGAACAGCGGCACCGCCACTCCGGCGGAGAGCGGCCGGAACCGGTGCTCGAAGTGCTCGGCCGGGCCCGCGCCCTCCCCTGCGCCCTCCTCGGGGCTCTTCCTGGCGCCCTCGCCGGTGGCCTCTCCGGTGGTCCGGTGGACGGGGACGGTGAAGGCGAGCAGCACGCCGGCCACCGTGGCGTGTACGCCCGACGCGTGCACCAGGGCCCAGGTGACCGCGGCGAGCGGCGCCAGCAGCCACCACGCGCGCACCCCGCGCCGTACGAGCACGGCGAACAGGCCCAGCGGGAGCAGCGCCGCGAGCAGCGGGAGCGGCGCCAGGTGCGAGGTGTAGAACACCGCGATGATCGCGATGGCGAGCAGGTCGTCGACGACCGCGAGGGTGAGGAGGAACGTGCGCAGGGCCGACGGGAGGTTCCTGCCCACCACGGCGAGCACCGCCAGCGCGAAGGCGATGTCGGTGGCCGTCGGCACCGCCCAGCCCCGCAGCGCGCCATCCATGCCGGGGTTGAGCAGCGTGTTCACCAGCAGATAAAGCAACGCGGGCACGACCACGCCGCCGACCGCCGCCACGACCGGCACCGCGGCCCGCCGGGGATCGCGCAGGTCACCCGCGACGAACTCGCGCTTCAGTTCCAGCCCGGCGACGAAGAAGAAGATCGCCAGGAGCCCGTCGGCGGCCCAGGTCGCGAGGCTGAGGTCGAGGTGCAGGGCCCCGGGTCCCACCCGGACCGACCGCAGCGTCTCGTATCCGGCCGACCAGGGCGAGTTGGCCCACACGAGGGCCGCGAGCGCGGCCACCAGCAGCAGCGCGCCGCCGATGGTCTCCTGTCGCAGGATGTCGGCGATCCGGCGGGTCTCGGTCCAGGACCCGGGTCCGAGAAGAGGGGTGCGGCGGAGAGGCGTACGGCGGGGCGTGCTCATGATGCTCCGTTTCCGGGGTCGGGTCGGCGACAGCCGACCAGACTTCCCGGCACCCCATACGCATCTTAGACAAACCGGGCAACCCGTGCGGACACCGGCCCGGAGCGCAGGACGAGTCAGGCCCGGCATCCGTTCCGGATGCCGGGCCTGATCACATGGTGTGCGCCGCCAGGGACTCGAACCCCGGACCCGCTGATTAAGAGTCAGCTGCTCTAACCAACTGAGCTAGCGGCGCCCGCGATGTCCGTAACCATAGCAGTCCCGCGCAGGTCGCGCACATCGCCGGATGCGGGGGCACCCAGGCCGAGTCAGCCTCGCCAGGCGCCGCTGGAGAAGGGAGCGGGCTCGCCGCGCAGGCCCGGCCCGTCGCCCCACTTCGTGATGACGTACTGGATCGGGATGTGGCCGGCGCCGCCGCTGACGGTCAGCGTGTTCTCGTTCCAGGTGGTGCCGGTGAGCTCGGCGAAGGTCTTGCCGTCGATGTCCAGCATGACGCCGCTCTCGGAGGGAATGCCCGGTCCGCGGTCGCCGATGAAGAACTTGGCCCTGCGGCCCTTGTACATGATGTAGCCCTCGGTGCCGAGCGGCCAGCTCGGACTGGCGAACAGGCCCTTCTGCATCGGCTTGCCGATCGCCGGCATTCCGGTGTCTCCCTGGCGGCCCGACGCGTCGTCCCAGAAGTACGAGCCCGTGGTGGCCCCCGCGTAGAGGACCTCCTCGTGCATGGGGACGATGCTGGAGAGGTTGACGGCTTCCCCGACCGGCGGCTCCGCGGGCGCGGGGGCGGCGGCCACGAGTGACGTGACCAGCACCGCGGCGCCGGCGAGCGTGGCCACGGCGGTGACCCGTCGCTTGCCACGCAGGTCGGACAGAGTCTTCATCAAGGCTGGGGATCTTTCGTGAGACGACAGTGGATGGCCATGCGTCATCAAGGGACCCGCGCTACGGCGGGTCGCGGTGACGGGCCACGTGTCCGGGCGGGACAGATCGACCACCCGGAGGCGTGTGCGCTGAAGCTATGGCGATCGGCCGGAAGGCCGTCGTGAGTCAGACGTGGGATCCGAAGCGTCCTGGGCCGGAGATCCGGGCGGGGTCGCCCACCGTGATCTCCTCCCCAAGTCCAATCCAGCCACCGGTCGGCGGCAACAAATAGGACACTACAGGACGAGTCAGGATGAAGCAAAGTAAACCCGGCATACCACGCGGAAGATCTACGTGTCCGCTTGTTTAGTCGACGGCGACGTCGGCGACGCCGGGCATCCCGGGCGATCCGCCGCGGGCGCTTCTTCATGAAGGTAAAGCGCCGTGACCCCCGTCCGGCGTCGCGCGGCCGTCGCGAGGCGGCGGAGAGGAGGAGCGCAAAGGCGCGCACGAGCCGGCGGTCGTGGAGGGCAGGCGACAGGCCACACGACCGGCGGGCGACCAGACCTGCTGGTGAGGCAGAGCCTGCTGGTCAGGCGGGTCGGCGGGCGGGGAAGGGACCGGGCGGGGGCGCGTGGGGTGGAGGCGGCCTCTCTGACGGGCCGGGCGGTCGGCGCTTCGCACGAAACCAGGCCAGGCCGGGCCGGAACATGCCGGAGCCGGGCAGTCCCCCAACTGCCCGGCTCCGGATCAAAGCGGTTCCGCCAGGAATGCCCTCCCCAAAGGCACCGGCGGGTCCCCCGCTTTCCGGACGCGGTTCCCCCATCCGCGTCCTTATCGAAAAAGTCTGTCGCCCTCTCCCGAGGACCTGCTTCAACAGTACAAGCCCGCTTGCCATGAAGTCGTCATAAGCAGGTCGGCTTTCGGCCTGCATCCGGGCGGGCCCCACCCGCCCCGTGCTACTCGCCGAGCACCAGCCTGACCTCGGTGCCCCGCTGCAGAGACCGGCTCACCGTGCAGTGCCGTTCGTGGACCCGTCCGGCGACGGCCTCGAAGACCTCCCCCGAGTCCCCCGGCGGCAGTTCCACGTCGTACGTCACGGTAACGGACCGCAGCAGGGTCGGGCTCTCCTTTTCCGCCGAGACCTCCACGGCGAGCCGCGCGAGCCGGTGGCCGCGCTTGGCGGTGAGCGGCTCGACGGTCATGATGTTGCATCCGCCCACGGCCGCCAGCAGCAGCTCCACCGGGCTGAACAGCCCGTCACCGGAGCCCATCACGATCTCCGCGCCGCTCTCGTTGCGGGCGACGAAGCCGTCCTCGGTCCGCTCGACGCGTACAGAGCCCATACTCCTACCCTACTGGCAGCGCCAGCCGTACGAGCGTGCCTCCACCGGGAGCGGGACCGGCGGAGACGCTGCCGCCGTGGCTGTCCACGACCTGGCCCACGATCGCCAGCCCCAGCCCCGACCCGGGCAACGCCCGCGCCGAGGGCGCCCGGTAGAAGCGGTCGAAGACGTGCGGCAGGTCGTCCGCCGCGATGCCGGGGCCGTGGTCGCGTACGGTCAGCACGCCGTCCCGCAGGGACACCTCGACCCGCCCGCCCCTGGGGCTGTACTTCGCCGCGTTGTCGAGCAGGTTGCCGACGGCCCGGGCGAGCCGGTCGGGCACGCCGCGCACCACGGCGGGCTCGACCGACACCGAGTAGGCGGTCGCGGGCCAGTGCCTGGCCGCCCGGGCGACCTCCCGGGAGACCAGCTCGTCGAAGCGCACCTGTTCCACGAGTACGGCCGGCTCCTCGTCGCGGGCCAGTTCGACCACGTCCGCGACCAGCGCGGTGAGCTCCTCCAGCCCGCTCATCACGGCCCTGCTCGCCTCGTCGCGGTCCTCCTGGGGCAGGTTGCCCCTGATCAGCAGTTCCACGTTGGTCCGTACGGCGGTGAGCGGCGTGCGCAGCTCGTGGGAGGCATCGGCGACCAGGCGTTTCTGCGACTTCGCGGAGCGTTCGAGGGCGTCGAGCATGGCGTTGAAGCTCCGGGCGAGGCTGCTCAGCTCGTCGTCCCCGGACACCTGGATGCGGGTGGTGAGATCCCTGGTCGTGGTGACCCGCCCCGCGGCGTCCTTGAGCGCGTTCACCGGCCGAAGCGCCGCCCGGGCGGCCAGCCAGCCGAGCGCCCCCGACAGCACCAGCCCGCCCACCGCCACGGCGACGAAGGGCCAGCCCAGGTCGTCGACGTCCGCGAGGGCGGCCAGCACGCCGCGGGGAGGAGGGTCGCCATAGCCCTCGTACGTCCCGTAGTGGTCCCTCGCCCACTCGACCCGGCGGCAGGTGATGAAGTAGGCGGCCACGATGACGACGATCACGCTGACCGCGGCGGCCAACGCCGAGGCCATCGCGAGCCGCCAGCGGAGCTTCACCGCTCCTCCCCCGCCGGCTCGCCCATCGGCTCCGATGCCGGCTCCCTGAGCGCGTACCCCAGGCCGTGCACGGTGTGGATCAGCCGGGGCTCGCCCCCGGCCTCCGTCTTCCTGCGGAGGTAGCGGATGTAGACCTCCAGGGGGTTGGAGCCGGGCCGGAAGCCGTAGCCCCAGATGCGCTCGTGGATGACCTGCCGGGTGAGCACCTGGCCGCCGTTGCGGATCAGCAGGTCGAGCAGGGCGTACTCGGTCCTGGTAAGGTCGATCAACCGGCGCCCCCGCCGGGCCTGCCTGCTGTCCGGCAACAGGACGAGGTCGGCGAAGCCCGCCTCGGCCGATGGCGCGGCGCGGCGCAGCAGGGCCCGCACCCGGGCGAACAGCTCCTCCAGCGCGAACGGCTTGACGAGGTAGTCGTCGGCGCCCGCGTCGAGGCCGGCGACCTTGTCGCCGATCCCGTCCAGCGCGGTCAGCATGAGGACCGGCAGCCGGTTGCCGTCGCCCCGCAGCGCCCGGCAGACCTCGATGCCGTCCATCCCCGGCATCAGGACGTCGAGCACCATCAGGTCGGGCGCCGAGCCGCCGATCACGTCGAGGGCGTCGAGGCCGTCGCCCGCGGTCGCCACGCCGTACCCCTCCACCCGCAGGGCCCGCGCGATCGCGTCGCGGACCTCGGGTTCGTCGTCGACCACCAGCACCTGTGTCTTGACCACGCCGTCATTGTGACGTGGGGAGATGAGAGGTTGCTGAGCAGGGCCGGAGCGCGCTCAGGCGTCGGGGTGTCTGGACAGGTAGTCGACGTAGACCGGCCGGAGCGCGTCGCCGAGCTCGCCCTCGCCCGCCGCCATGGCATCGCTGAGCAGCGCCGACACCCTGCTGAGGTCGTTCGCGGTCTCGTCGGTGTTCCCGCTGGCCGCCTCGGCCGCCGGGATGACCTTCAGCAGATCCCACAGGAACCCCAGGTCACCGTGTCGTACGGCGTAGTGCACGGCCCGGTCGTGCAGTTCCTTCGCGGGCAGCGACTCCAGCTCTTCCACGTCCATTCGGTCTCACCTCCGCAAGGAGGGTTTCCCCGATGTTTGCCGCTTATACCCGGCGCCGGGAGAAAGGCGTGCCGGGGACCGGCGCCCGCCGCTTCGCCGCGCCCGATCGGGGCGGGGGAACCGGGCGTACGGCTCCGGCCGTTCCCCGGACACGGAAACCGCGCACTCTTTGCCGCCCCGTGGAAGGATCGTGGACGTGAAGGTCATACTCAAGATCGTTGTGGTGGCCGCGGCCCTGTGGGCGTCCACCAAGCTGGTGGACGGCATCACCGTGAGCGCAGGCTCCACCGCCAAACAGATCGGCACCCTCTTCGCGGTCGCGCTGATCTTCGGCCTCGTGAACGCCGTCATCAAGCCGGTCATCAAGACCATCGGATGCGCGTTCTACGTGCTCACGCTGGGCCTGTTCGCCCTCGTGGTGAACGCCGCGCTGCTGCTGCTGACGAGCTGGCTCGCCGAGCAGCTCGACCTTCCCTTCCACGTCAGCGGATTCGTCGCCGCCTTCTGGGGCGCCATCGTCGTGGGAGTGATCAGCTGGGTCCTCAACATGCTCCTCGGCGACGACTGACCCTCAGCGTCCCGGCGCGCGGTTTCCTACGAAGCTGGCCACTTCGCGTGGTGCGGATTGACAACGTTGTCCGGGGTCGTGGAATGGGAGATGATCCCTGCGTGGGAGACACGAGACGCGGCCGCCCGACCATGAACGACGTGGCCGCCGCGGCCGGCGTGGCGCTGAAGACCGTCTCCCGCGTGGTCAACGACGAGCCCGGCGTGAACGCCGCGACGGCGCTGCGCGTGAAGGCCGCGATCGACCGGCTCGGCTACCGCCGCAACGACGGCGCGCGGACGCTGCGCCGCGGCCGTACGGCGAGCATCGGCCTGGTCATCGAGGACGCCGCCGACGTCTTCTACTCCAGCCTCAGCCGGGCCGTCGAGGAGACCGCGCTGCACCACGGCTG
Source organism: Microbispora cellulosiformans (assembly GCF_008728085.1). Classification (NCBI taxonomy): domain Bacteria; kingdom Bacillati; phylum Actinomycetota; class Actinomycetes; order Streptosporangiales; family Streptosporangiaceae; genus Microbispora; species Microbispora cellulosiformans. The sequence continues at coordinate 419,359 of NZ_VYTZ01000007.1, forward strand.
TCTGCTGTTCACCGGGTCGTCCCAGGAGGACGCGGCCCGGGAGCGCGACCTCGTGCTCGCCTTCTGCGCCCGCCGCGTCGACGGGCTGATCATCGTGCCCGCCGGGACGGACCACACCTATCTCGCCCCCGAGTTCGAGGCCGGGACCAGGGCGGTGTTCGCCGACCGGCCGCCCGGCGCGGGCTGCGAGGCGGACGTCGTCCTGTCCGACAACGCGGGCGGGGCCCGGGCGGGCGCGGCGCATCTGATCGCGCACGGCCACCGCCGCATCGCCTTCCTCGGCGACCTCCCCCGGATCTTCACGGCCGCCGAACGGCTGCGCGGCTACCGGGAGGCGCTGGCCGCCGCGGGCCTGCCGTACGACGAGGCCCTGGTGGCGATGGGACCGGCGGACCCGGCGCGGTTGCGGGCGGACCTCGCCCGGCTGCTGCGGGCGGCCGACCCGCCGACCGCGCTGCTGACCGGCAACGGCCGGACCACGGTCGAGACGCTGCGGGCGCTGGCCTCGATCACCGGCTCCGCGCCCGGGGCGACGGCCGGCGCCTTCGTGGAGGGCGCGTGCCCCGGCCTCGGCGGCCTCGCCCTGGTCGGGTTCGACGACTTCGAACTGGCCGACCTGCTGGGCGTGACCGTGGTGGCGCAGGACCCCGCCCGGCTCGGGCGTACGGCGGCCGACCTGCTGTTCCTGCGCCTGGCCGGGGACGACGGCCCGGTCACCCGGTTCGAACTGCCCACCAGGCTGATCCCGCGCGGCTCGGGCGAGCGCCCTCCCCCGCCCCGCCGGGACCACCCCTGAACGTCAGCCCTTGAGCGCGCCGGCCATGAGGCCGCGCATGAAGAACCGGCCGAGCAGGACGTACACGACCATCGTGGGGATGGACGCGAGGATCGCCGCGGCCATCTGCTGGCTGTACGGCGTCGTCACCGCGCCCGCGATGTTGTTGAGCATGACCGTGGTCGGCCACGAGGTGGGCCCGGTGAGGAAGACCGCGAAGAGGAAGTCGTTCCACATCGAGGTGAACTGCCAGATGATCACCACGGCGAACGCCGGGCCGGAGACCGGCAGCACGATCGACCAGAGCGTGCGCAGCATGCCCGCGCCGTCGACGCGGGAGGCCTCGATCAGCTCGTCGGGGATCGTGACGTAGTAGTTCCGGAAGATCAGCGTGCAGATCGGGATGCCGTACACCACGTGGGCGAGGACCAGGCCCGGGATGCCGCCGTAGAGTTGCACGCCGAGCGCGTCGCCCACGTCCACCATCAGCTGCACCAGCGGGATCATGACGCCCTGGTACGGGATGAACATCCCGAAGAGGAACAACGTGAACAGGACGTCGGCGCCGGGGAAGCGCCATTTGCTCAGCACGTACCCGTTCAGCGACCCGAGGGCGGCGGAGATCAGCGATCCGGGGATGGCGAGCAGGAAGCTGTTGACGATGCCCGGTTCGAGCTTCTCCCAGGCGACGCTCCACGCCTCGGTCGTCCAGACCTTGGGGAGGTTCCACGCCTGGGCGGGATCGGCCTCGCTGAGCGGCTTGAAGCTCGTGACCAGCAGCACGTAGACCGGGATCAGGAAGACCAGGACGAACAGCAGCAACAGGACGAGCCGGACCCACGTGCCGGCCCTGCCCTTCTCGCGGGCCGGGGCGGGCGCCGTACGCGGGGCCTTCCCGGCGACGTGGGCGGTCACGAGCGGTTCCCCTTACGGGCGTTCCAGATCAGGTAGGGCACGACGAAGATCACGACGGACAGCACGATGTAGGACGCGATCGTCGCGCCCTTTGCCGGGTCGTGCGAGTCGTAGACCGCCGTCCACATGAACGTCGCGGGCACATCGGTGATGATCTGCTTGCCCGACACCGCGACGACGAGGTCGAAAACCTTCAGCGAGATGTGGCCGAGGATGATCAGCGCGGAGAGCGTCACCGGGCGCAGCATCGGCAGCACCACGTGCCGGTAGACCCCCCACTCGCCGCAGCCGTCCACCCGGGCGGCCTCCCGCAGTTCCTCGGGAACGCCGCGGAAGCCGGCGAGGAACAGCGCCATGATGTATCCGGACATCTGCCAGACGGCCGGGATCGCCATGGCCGCCATCCCCCAGTCGGGATCGCGGAACCACTGCCACTGCAGGAAGTCGAGCCCCATGTAGTGGAAGAGCCGGTTGAGGCCCACCGCGTGCTCGCCCGTCGCGCTGTTCATCAGCCACCGCCACACCACTCCGGTGGCGATGAAGGAGACGGCCATCGGGAACAGGTAGACGGCGCGGAAGCCGCTCTCCGCCCGGATGCCCTTCTCCATCAGGAACGCGAGGAGCCAGCCGAGGACGAGCGCGCCGGCGACGAAGACCACGGTGAAGACGATCGAGTGCCGGACCGACAGGCCCCAGCGCTCCTCGCTCCAGATGCCGGTGAAGTTCTCCAGCCCGACGAACCTGCCGGGGATCTCCGCGATCTCGTTGTGCTTGTCGGTCATGGCGAGCTTGAGGTTCCAGCCCAGCAGGCCGTACACGAAGACCGCGATGAGGATGATCGACGGCGAGACCAGGAGCAGCCCCGGCAGCCATCTGCGCACCCGCGTCACTTGCGCCTCTCAGAAGTCAAGCACGGCCCACGCCGCGCCGGCCGGAGCCCGGCGTCGGTCACGGCGTGGGCCGTACGGGGAGATCAGCTCACCGGCCGCCTGTCACCGGCCGCCGTTCACTGGCCACTGTTCACTGGCCGCTGTTCTTGGCCGCCGCGACCAGCGCCTGCTGGAGCTTGGCGACGTCCTTGTCCTGCTGGAACAGGCCGACCGCGTCGGTGATCGCGGTACGCCACGTGTCGTTGGCGACCACGCCGTGCTGGATCGAGCCGGCCAGCTTGTCGCCGGCCCACTGCTCCAGGCTCCAGGACAGGTAGTCCTTGTAGAGGGACTGGTCGGCGTCCTTGCGGGCGGGGATCGAGCCCTTCAGCGGGTTGAACGCGTCCTGGCCCTCCTTGCTGGCGGCCACCTTCAGCCACGCGATCGCACCGTCGCGGTTGGGCGCGCCCTTCGGCAGCGTGAAGCTGTCCGACAGCCACATGAACGTGCCGTCCGTGCCCGGCGACGCGGCCCAGTCGAAGTCCTTCTTCGACTCCTTGCCGAGACCGCCCTCCGGCGGGTTGTGGAAGTAGCCGTAGGCCCAGTCGCCCATGATGTTGAAGGCGGCCTCGCCGTCGGCGACCTGCTTGGCCGCCGGCTGCCAGTCGTCCTGCGGGGTCCCGGCGTACGACAGGATCGTCTTGAAGTTCTCCAGCGCCTTGGTCACGTTCGCGTTGGACCAGTCGGAGCTCGCCGTCCACAGGGCGTTGTAGGCGTCGGTGCCGAGGGAGCCGAGCAGCACGGACTCCAGCAGGTGGACGAGCGTCCACTGCGAGCCGATCGACAGCGGGATCTTGCCGCTCTTCTTGACCTTCTCCAGGTCGGCGACGAACTCCTCGACCGTCTTCGGCGCGCCCGAGATCCCGGCGCCCTTGAGGACCGAGGGGTTGAACCACAGGACGTTCGACCGGTGGATGTTCACCGGCACGGAGTAGACCTGGCCCTCCACCGTGATCTGGTCGATCAGCTGCTGGGGCAGGACGTCCTTGAGCTTCAGCTCGTCGTACAGGAAGTTCAGCGACTCCAGCTTGCCGCTCTTGATGTAGCCCTGGAGTTCGGCTCCGGCGTGCCCCTGGAAGGTGTCCGGAGGCTGGTTGGCCTGCAGCTTGCTCGACAGCAGCGCCCTGGCCTGGTCGCCCGAGCCGCCGGCGACGGCGGCGTCGAAGAACTCGAAGTTCGAGTTCTCCTTGGCGAAGATGTCGCGCATCGCCTTCAGGCCGTCGGCCTCACCCGGGCCCGTCCACCACGAGAAGACCTCGACCTTCTTGTGCGCGGCAGGGCCGCCCGCGGTGTCCTGCTTGTCACCGCCGCCGCACGCGGAAAGGGTCAGCAGGCCTGCCACCGAGACCGCGACGGCCGCCATCCACCGTCGTCTCATCGCAACATTCCCTTCAGGCTTTTCGCGAGGATTTCGGGCTCCCCGAAGACACATATGGCTGACAACGTTGTCAGCACAGCCCATCCAGCCACTTCCACGGGCACGTCGTCAAGTTTGTCCCGATAACGTCTCTGCATACGGAGCTTGGCGGCCTGTTAGGGACGTGCGTCAAAGGGAGAGCCGCGACCAGAGCCCGCGAAATTGTCGGCGCGGGCGCACACACTGCTGGCATGACGGTCACACAGCAGGGGGGACATGACCATCTGTCCGAGGACGACCTACCGGATCTGGAGGAGATCGAGTCGCCTCAATGGGCCCGCCACTACGGCACGATGGCGGGGCTCAGTTTCCTGACCGTGGCCCGGCGGCTGCCCGGCCTGATCCGCCAGGCCCTCCGCATCGCGTGGGAGGCGAGCCCCCGCGACACGGTGGCCACCGTCGCGCTCAACGTGCTCGGGGGCGTCCTCACCGCCTTCGGCCTGCTCGCCACCACCGGCGTCCTGACCGCGCTGCTCCAGGAGGGCCCGACTCCCGACCGGGTCCGGGCCGCGCTGCCGAGCCTGCTGCTCGTGGGCCTCGCCGCCACCGTCCGCACGGCGGTGCAGGCCGGTGCGGGCTGGGCGGAGTCGCGGCTGTCGCCGCAGGTCAGCCGCATCACCGAGCGGCGGCTCTACACGCTGACGAGCCGGGTCGAGCTCATCTGCTACGACGATCCGGAGTTCCACGACGCGCTGCAGCGGGCCCGCATGCGCGGCATGGTGGCCGACTCGATCGTGAGCACGGCCATCGACACCGTGTCCGCGGTGGTCGGGCTCGCGGCCGCGGCAGGCGTGCTGGGCGTGCTGCACCCGGTGCTGCTGCCGCTGCTCCTGCTGGCGGTGCTGCCCGACGCCTGGGCTGCGGTCCGGTCGGCCAGGATGCGCTACACGACCAATCTGCAGCTGATCTCGGCCCACCGCCGCAAGTGGATCATCGAGGAGCTGCTCGCCGACAAGGACACCGCGGCCGAGGTGCGCACGTTCACCATGCGCGGCTTCCTGCTCCGCATGTTCGACACGGTCGCCACAGGCGAGCAGCGGGCGATGCTCGCGCTCGCGCGCCGGCAGACGTTCACGAGGATCCTGGGCGAGGCGCTCGGCGGCGTCGGCCAGGGCGTCGTCTACCTCACGCTCGGGGTGCTGCTGGTGATCGGCGCGGTGCCGCTCGCGGTGGCCGGAACGGCGGTGCTCGCCATCCGGACCGGCCAGGGGTCGCTGGCGAACCTCCTGTTCTCGACGAACCGGCTCTACGAGGAGGGCCTCTACTTCACCGACTTCCTGGACTTCACCGCCCGCGCCGAGGCCAGGATTCCCCCTCTCCGCGAGCGGGAGGCCCCGGAGCGCTTCGAGCGCATCACCGTCGAGGACGTCACGTTCACCTACCCCGCCACGCCGGCCCCGGCGCTGCGCGGGGTGTCGGCCCGCGTCGAGCGCGGGGAGGTCGTGGCCCTCGTCGGGGAGAACGGCTCGGGCAAGACCACCCTCGCCAAGATCCTCGCCGGGTTGTACGAACCGGACGGCGGCCGGGTGCTGTGGGACGACGTCGACGTGACCGAGGTCGATCCCGACAGCCTGCGCCGCAGGATCGCGGTCATCGCACAGGACCACACTCGGTGGCCGCTGACCGCCCGCCACAACATCACGATGGGCATGGAGCGGGGCGAGGGCGAGGTGGTCCGCGCCGCCGAGGTGGCGGGCGCCGACCAGGTCATCGCCGAGCTGCCGCTCGGCTACCGCACGCTGCTGGACCGCCGGTTCAAGAACGGCCACGAGCTGTCGGGCGGCCAGTGGCAGCGCGTCGCGGTGGCGCGCGGCTTCTACCGGGACGCGCCGCTGCTGATCTGCGACGAGCCCACGGCGGCCCTCGACGCCCGGGCCGAGCACGCGTTGTTCGACCGGATCAGGCGGCACGCCGACGGGCGGACGGTGCTGCTCATCACCCACCGGCTCGCCAGCGTCCGTTACGCCGACCGCATCTACGTGCTCGACCACGGCCACGTCCGCGAACACGGCACCCACGACGAGCTGATCGCGCTCGGCGGGCTCTACGCCGAGCTCTACAACCTCCAGGCCGAGGCCTACCGCGCCTCCTGAGCCGGTCTATCGACCCGTGTGCCCGGCCCCGCACGAGCGGGCCGGGCATGGTCTGGCCAGGCCGGTCAGCCACCCGGGCGCGCGGCCGTCCGCCCGGCGGCGCGTAGGAGTGGCGGACCGGCCGTCAGGAGGCCTGCTCGCAGTCGGGGAGCATGGCGCGCATGGTGAGCACGTCCTTGTAGTACTGCATCTTCCGCTGCACCCCGCCCTGCTTCTGGCGCAGGTCGGCGATCTGGGCCTCGACCTTCCGGTCGTGCTCCTCCAGCAGCGCGATGCGGTCGGCGATGGTGTGCTCGCCCTGCCGTACGAGCGCGGCGAAGCGCAGCATCTCGGCGATCGGCATGCCGGTGTCCCGGAGACAGCGGACCATGCCGAGCCAGCTCACGTCCTCCTCGGTGAAGCGCCGCTGGCCCGACGCGTTCCGGCCGATCGGCTCAAGCAGCCCGATCCGTTCGTAGTAACGAAGGGTGTCGAGGCTGAAACCGGTCTCCTCGACGACCTGCCCAGGTGTGTACACGGCCACGCCATTGATCCTGTCACAGCGGATGCCGTACCGCCGCGAACGATGGTGCCTGTAGGCGGTTCGCAAGCGAATCGCAAACAATTCCCCTTATAACAGGTGCTGTTCAACGCCTTTCCGAGGGACCATTCCCGGCGGGCGGCGCGTCCCGAGGGAGACAGTGAGACAGAGATGCCCGGCCTTCCCCGCCTAATCGCCGGCATGGCACTCGCCGCCGCCGTCCTGCCGATGGTCCCGATCTCGCCGGCCTCCGCCGCGCCGCTCCCGTGCCGTCCCGGCAGCGGCCCGAAACTGGCCGGGCGCGATCTCACCCGGGCCGCGCTGCCCGCCGACCTGTCCTGCGCCGACCTGCGCGGCGCCACGCTGGACGGGCTGTACGTACGCGTCCCGCTCGCCGGAGCCGACCTGCGGGGAGCGTCACTCAAGGGCACCCACCTCGGGAACGCCCAGATGGCCGGGGTCAGGCTGGGCAAGGCCGACCTGTCGGAGGCCGAGCTCTACTACGCGGACCTGCGGGGCGCGGACCTGCGCGGGGCGACGATGGACGACTCCTTGCCGTACGGCGCGCACCTGGAGGGGGCCGACCTCAGCGGGGCGACCCTGACACGGGCCAAGGCGTACTCGGCGCAGTTCGACGACGCCAAGCTGATCGGCACGGACCTCACCGACGCCGACGTCTACGGCGCCGACCTGCGCCGGGCCGACCTCACCCGGGTGAAGGCCCCGAAGGCCCGGCTCTACGGCGCCACCCTGATCAAGGCCGTGTTCCGGCGGGCGGACCTCCGGGACGCGCAGCTGTACCAGTCGGTGATGGACGGCGCCGACTTCCGGGGCGCCGACCTCGGCGGGGCCGACCTGCGGGACGTGCGCGGCGCCCGGCTGGCCGGGAGCACGGGCGTGCCGAAGGCCCTGCCCGCTCCCGGCGCGGCGTGCGAGCCGGGCGAGGGCCAGCACTACGCGGGGTGGGACCTGACCACGGTCACCGACTTCCCCGGCGACCTGAGCTGCGCCGACCTCACCGGCGCCAAGCTGGACGGCCTCAACCTGGGCAGCGTCAAGCTCAACCGGGCCATCCTGCGGAACGTCTCCGCGGCCGGGACGACCTTCCGCTCCCTCAAGGGCGCGGACCTGACCGGCGCGCACCTGCGACGGGCCGTGCTCGGCAGCGCGGACCTCACCGGGGCGAACCTGTCCCGGGCGGACCTCTCGGAGGCCGAGCTCAGCAGCTCCACCCTGACCGGGGCCACACTGACCGGCGCAGACCTTCGCGGGGCCGAGATGACCAGCGTCACGGCGGACCAGGCCGACTTCACCGCCGCGCGGATGGACCGAGCGCAGCTGGGCAGCGGCAGGCTCCGGGACGCGGTCTTCCGGAAAGCCACGCTGACCGACGCCAGCCTGCGGTCGGCCGAACTGCGCGGCGCGACCTTCCAGGACGCCGAGGTGACCGGCCTGGAGGTCGACTACGCGGAGGACGCCGACCTGTCCGGGTCGACCAGCAGGCTCGGCGCCGGCTGGTTCGTCTTCTTCGGCATCGCAGGCCTGGTCGTCTTCTGGCTCGTCCTCGGGCTGGTCGTCCGCGGAACCCGGCGGACGAAGGCCGTCAGGAAGCAGGCCGCGGAAACGGCCGTCCGGTTCGCGGACGCGCGGCACGTCCAGGAGGAGAACGTGACGCGACTCGGCGAGGAGATCGACACGGCGGCGGACAGAACCGGCGAGGTCGACTGGAACGCGGCCCTGGACGCCTACGACGCGGCGAAGGAGGCTCTGGCGACCGCCCACGACATGAGCGACCTGCAGGACGTCGAGACGATCGTGGCGCGCGGGCGGAAGGCCCTCACCCGCCGCCGGTGAAAGCGGCTTGCGCTGGAGTGCGCTCCAGGCGGCAGCCTGTTCGGCATGAGAATCGCTCTGGGGACGATCCCCTTCGGGACCACCGTGGACGAAGAGACCTCTTTCGCCATACTCGACCGCTTCGTCGAAGGCGGCGGAACGATCCTCGACACGGCCAACAACTATCCCTTCTGGCTGGACGGCGCGACCGGGGACGAGAGCGAGGCCACCATCGGCCGGTGGCTCGCCTCCCGCCGCAACCGGGACGCGGTGGTGATCAGCACCAAGTGCGGCGCCCGCCCGTCCGTGCCCGGCGCCCGTACGCTCGACGCCGCCGAGGGCCTGTCAGCCGGTGTCGTACGGGCCGCGATCGAGGGCAGCCTGCGGCGCCTCGGCACCGATCACGTGGACGTGTACTGGGCCCACGTCGACGACAGGGCGACGCCGCTGGAGGAGACGGTCGCCGCCTTCGACGAGGCGGTGCGGGCCGGCCAGGCCCGGGAGGTGGGCGCGAGCAACCACGCCACCTGGCGGCTGGAGCGGGCCCGCGCCCTGGCGGCGGCGCGCGGCGGCGCCCGGTACGGCCACGTGCAGCTCCGCCACTCCTATCTCCGTCCCCGCCCCGGCGTACGGCTGCCCGAGGGCGGCCACACCCTGGTCACCGAGGAGTTGCTCGACTACGTGCGCTCCGAGGGCGATCTGCGGCTGTGGGTCTACTCCTCGCTGCTGGCGGGCGCGTACACGGCCAAGCCGCTGCCCGAGCACTACGACCACCCCGGCACCACCCGGCGGCTGGCCGTGCTCGACGAGGTGGCGGGCGAGATCGGCGCGACGCGCAACCAGGTCGTGCTCGCCTGGCTGCGGGCGCAGGACATTCTCCCGATCGTCGGAGTCAGCTCCGTCGCCCAGCTGGAGGAGATCATGACCGACGTGAAGCTCGACGCCGACCTGCTCTCCCGCCTCGACGCCCCCGCCTGACAAGTAACCCCCGGCGGCGGTTTCCCACCGATCCCGCCGCCGGGCCGCTCAACCGGCCACCCCAAACCATCCGCCTCGGACGCCCGGTTGAACGAGCCTTGTCCATGGCCGTCGGCTTGCGCGGCCTGGACAAGGACGTGGTGGCCCAGCGGGCCGGGCGCGTGCTGGTCGCGGGGGTACGGCTCGGCGTCGTGAACGCCCTGGGGGCCGTGCCGGCGATGGTGCTCCCGGCCTCGTGACCGGCACGCTGTGTTACCGGCGTTTCGGCCTGCTCGCCGAGCGGCGGCTGCGCTCACACGGACCCGAGCTGCTGGACACCATGCGGACCGGCCGTAAGCCGCGGACGACGGTGAAGTCCCGCTTCGAGCAGTTACCCGGTCGCCGCCGCCTTCGTCCTGCTCGGGCTGGCGATGTACGGCACGGGCGCGTGGGTCGTCAAGCCGCAGGCCCCTCGATAAGGTCGTCCGCCATGTCGACGCATCCAGACGCGGGACTGGGACGGGACTTCGCGTGGCTGTGGGGGGCCTACGCGGTGAGCTCCCTGGGGACATGGCTGGCCCTGGACGCGTTTCCGCTGATCGCCATCCTGGCTCTGCACGCCGGCGCCGCGCAGGTGTCCCTGATCGCCGCGGCCGGCGGAGCGGCCGGCGCCCTGCTGGCCGTGCCGCTCGGCCCGTGGATGGAGTTCCGGAGGAAGCGGCGGCTCATGATCCGTGCCGACCTGGTCCGTTTCCTGACGCTGCTGACCGTGCCGGTCGCGTACGCCGCCGGCGTGCTGACGTACGCGCACCTGCTCGGCGTGGCCGTGGTCGTCGCGCTGGCCGACATCGTCTTCGTGGGGGCGAGCGGAGCCCACCTCAAGGCCCTCGTGCCCAAGAGCCACCTGATGGAGGCGAACGGCCGGTTCGAGACGGTCATGTGGACGTCGACCGCCGTCGGCCCACCGGCCGGCGGCGCGCTCATCGGGATTCTCGGGCCTGTCGTCACGATCGCCCTGAACGCGGCCAGCTACCTGCTGTCCGCGCTGGGCATCCGCGCGATCGCGGCTCCGGAGCCGGCTCCGCCCGCCCGCCGTACGGGCGCCTCGCGCCGGGCGGAGATCGCCGAGGGGTGGCGGACGATCGTCGCGGACCGCGGGCTGCGGGTCCTGTTCGCGAACACGGTGCTCGTCTCCGGGCTCATCATGGCGACGGCTCCGCCGCTGACCTTCCTGATGCTGCACGATCTCGGCCTGACTCCGCTGCAGTACGGGCTCGCCTTCGGCGTTCCCTGCCTGGGCGGCGTCCTGGGCTCCAGGATCTCCCGTCCGCTCGTCCGCAGGTTCGGGCAGCGGACGATGCTGCTGACGTTCGGCGTCGCGCGGGTGCCCTGGCTCCTCGGACTCGCGTTCACGGGAGCGGGCCCGGCCGGGCTGGCGCTGATCATGCTGGTCGAGTTCGGCCTGATCACCTGCATGGGCGTCTTCAACCCCGTCTTCGCCACCTACCGCCTCGAACGAATCGCGGACGGCAAGGTGGCGCGGGTCCTCACCGCCTGGACCATCACCTCACGGACGACGACCGCCGCGCTCACGGCCCTGTGGGGTGTCCTCGCCGGCCTCGCCGGCGCCCGTACCGCGATCGCGATCGGCGCGGTGCTGCTCGTCGCGACGGCCGCGATACTCCCGTGGCGTACGCCGTCCCACGACGCCACACCCGTCCTCGCCGCCTCGCCGGCCGACTGACGCCCGCCTTTTCCTCTTTGTCTGAACATTCGGTTACTTCCTGAGCTACCAGTGCGCTCGTGGTGCAATCGGGGCAAAATTGCAGACCAGCGCACGAGAACCGTGCGTACCGGCATTGGGGCGCACTTCCGGCGTGAGCTCTCGTCAAGGCAAGGAGGGCCGGTCGTGGCTCCGAGGTCCACGGGGACGACAGGCGCGGGGCCGCATCCGGCGACGGCGCCGCTGGGCGCGTCCCGCCGCAGATCGCAGGGGCCCGTACGGGGACGGCGCAGGCAGTGGGGGCACGACCGGCGCACCCAGGCGATGCCGATGGTGCCGCAGCCGGCCAGTGACCGGCGGATCGCCCTGGCCCGTCTGTCGATCATGCTGACCGTGACGGCCTGGCTGGCCTACCTCGTCACGTGGTTCTTCCAGGACTTCTTCGACCCGCGCTACTCCTCCGTGGTCGCGCGGTCCGAGGCGATCCTCTATCTGCTCATCGTCACGATGCTGACGATTTCCGCACTGGCCTATCTGATGGCCCGGCTCGGCTTCTTCTATCGCACCCGCAGTCATCACCGGGCGAGCCGGGCCATTCTGGACCAGTTCTTCGAGACCACGCGGCCGACGCTCACCACGATCATCCCCTCCTACCAGGAGGAGGCCCGGGTCATCCGGACGACGATCCTCTCGGCGGCGCTGCAGGAGTATCCGGACAAACGCGTCGTCCTGCTGATCGACGATCCGTACGTGCCCAAGACGGCCAAGGCGCGGGAACAGTTGCTCGCGGCGCGGGAGCTGCCCGGCCAGATCATGCGGCTGCTGGCCGCCCCGGCGGCGCGCTTCACGCACGCGCTGGAGACGTTCGAACGTTCTCTGGAACGTGACACAACGCCCGACGCCGGTGCGGTGATCACACTCGCGGGCCACTACGACGCGGCCGCGAACTGGCTGGAACACCTGGCCATGGACCAGGAGATCACCGACCACACCGACGCGTTCTTCGCCAACGAGGTCGTGCTCCGCCTGGCGGACTCCCTCCGGGAGATCGTCTCGGCCCTGCGCGCCTCTGCGATGGAGAACGCCGTACTGGACGGGGCGCAGATCCGGCGGCTGTACCGGCGACTGGTCTGGATCTTCCGCGTGCAGGTCACCAGCTTCGAGCGCAAGCGGTACGTCTCGCTGTCGCACGAGCCCAACAAGGCCATGAACCTCAACAGCTACATGGGCCTGCTGGGCGGCACGTACCGCGAGGTGCGCACGGTCAGCGGCCTCGCGCTGGTGCCGTCGAGCCCGGAGACCGGCCAGGTGCGCATCCCCGACCCCGACTACGTGGTCACCCTGGACGCCGACAGCGTGCTGCTGCCCGAATACTGCCTGCGCCTGGTCCACCTGCTGGAGCAGAGCGAATACCGCACCATGGCCATCGCCCAGACGCCCTACAGCGCGTTCCCGGGCTCGGCCACCCGGCTGGAGCGCATCGCCGGCGCCACCACCGACCTGCAGCACATCGTGCACCAGGGGCTGACGTACTACGACGCCACCTTCTGGGTGGGCGCCAACGCCGTCATCCGCAAACGGGCCCTGGACGACATCCGCGAGACCTCCTACATCGGCGACTGGGAGATCCGCCACTACATCAAGGACCGGACCGTCATCGAGGACACCGAGTCGACGATCGACATGGGGGTCCACGGCTGGCGCCTGCTCAACTACCCCGAACGGCTCAGCTACAGCGCGACCCCGCCCGACTTCGGCTCGCTCGCCATCCAGCGGCAGCGGTGGGCCAACGGCGGGCTGCTCATCATCCCCAAGCTGTTCCGCCAGTCGCGGGCCCGCCGGGAGAACGGGGAACGCACCCGGTTCAGCGAACTGTTCCTGCGCTGGAACTACATGGCGTCCATCTCGTGGAGCTCGGCCAGCCTGTTGATCCTGCTCGCGTTCCCGTTCAACTCGACGCTGATCAGCCCGCTGCTCGGGCTGATCGCTCTGCCGTACTTCGTGGCGATGGCCGGCGATCTGCGGTACTGCGGTTACAAACGCCTCGACGTGTTCCGCATCTACGGCTTCAACCTGGTCCTGCTGCCGGTGAACCTGGCCGGCACGCTCTCCTCCATCGTGCAGGGGATCACCGCGTCGAAGGCCGCGTTCGCCCGTACGCCGAAGGTGCACGACCGCACGGTCGCGCCGCCCACCTTCGTCGTGACGCCGTACCTGCTGGCCGGGCTGGCGGGCTACACCTTCTACACGGCCTACCAGCACCACCTCGTGGTGAACATGGCGTACGCCGGACTGAACGTCACCCTCGCCTGCTACGCCATCGTGGCCTTCATCGGGCTGCGCAACTCCGTGGTCGACGCGTGGATCCACGGGACCGGGCTGCTCTACCGGCCGGCGGAGAAGCGGCGGCGTTTCCGGCGTGCGAAGCGGGGCGTCCAGCCGGCCAGGCAGGAGACCGACTGGCGGTCGGTCCTGGAGGTGGGCTTCACCGAGCAGCCGAAGGCGCCGGCCTTCGCGGGCTGGGCGGCCGAGTCCGCCGCCGTGGCCCCACCGGTGGGGGCGCCGGGTGGTCCCGTCGAGGTTCCCCCCGACGCGCCCGCCGCGGGCGGGGGCGGGCAACCGGGCCGGAGGCTGTCGTTCCTCCGGGTGCTCGCCGCCGTCACGCTCGTGGCGGGATGCGGGTACGGCGGATACGTCGGCGTCCAGGCGAAGCTCGACACCGTCGGGGTGGTCCCCGGCCAGACCTGGTTCGCGCCGTACGTCGACGTCACCCTGACCCCGACCTACCAGTTCCAGAACCCGCAGGCCAACCCGGCCCGGCAAACCGTGCTGGGCTTCGTGGTCGCCGACCCGGCGATCCCCTGCGTGCCGAGCTGGGGAGGCGTCTACCGGCTGGCCCAGGCCGACCGGTCGCTCGACATCGGCTCGCGCGTCGCGCAGATCCGGCAGAACGGCGGACAGGCCATCGTGTCCTTCGGCGGCCAGCGCAACACCGCCCTCGACGTCGGCTGCACGTCCGTCACCAGGCTCACCACGGCCTACCAGTACGTGATCGACCAGTATCACCTCACCGCCATCGACCTCGACATCGAGGGCCCCGCGCTCGACGACACGCAGGCCCGGGAGCGCCGCGCGGCGGCCGTCGCCGCGCTGCAGAAGGCGGCCGACACCGCGAAGCGCAAGCTCAACGTCTGGCTGACCCTCCCGGTCGACACGTCGGGGCTGCAGGACAACGCCCTCTCGGCCGTCTCCGCCATGCTCCGCAACCACGTGTCCATCACCGGGATCAACGTCATGACCATGGACTTCGGCCATGCGGTGAGCGACGGGAACGGCCTGCTGCCGTCGGTGAAGGACGCGCTCAACGCCACCCACACGCAACTGGCCGACCTACTGCCCCGCTACGGCGTCCGCCTGACCTCCGCGCAGATCTGGCAGCGCATCGGCGCCACCGTGATGATCGGCCAGAACGACGTCCAGGCCCAGCGCTTCACCGTGGCCGACGCCCAGGGCCTCAAGACCTTCGCGAGCGGCACCGGACTCGGCCGGATCTCCATGTGGTCGCTCAACCGGGACCGCCAGTGCGGCGCCTCGTTCGCCGAAAGCGGCGTGCTGTCGAACACCTGCAGCGGCACGGCGCAGAAGGACCTCGGGTTCTCCGAGATCTTCGGCCAGTTGAAGGGCCAGGAATCGGTGCAGCCCCCGGGCGCGAAGGTCCAGGCCGTCTCCCCCGACAAGGACCCGGCGCACGCGCCGTTCCCGCGGTGGTCGCCCAGCGCCTCGTACCGGCGGGGCTACAAGGTGGTGCAGGACGGGCAGATCTATCAGGCCAAGTGGTACAACGCCGGGCAGGACCCGGCGGCGCAACTCCAGTATTCCTGGCAGTCGCCGTGGGAACTGCTGGGCCCGGTCCTGCCCGGAAGCCGTGGGCCCGTCATCATCCGCCTGACCCGCGAGAAGTTTCCAGCCTGGGACCTGCAGACCCTCTACAAGCCCGGCACCCGGGTCCTTCACCGAGGCCTGCCGTACCAGGCCAAATGGGTCAACCAGGGCGTCAGCCCCGCCGCCGGCCTGTCCGGCGACACCCCGGATTCCCCCTGGAAGCCCCTCTTCCGAATCGCCGGCGAACCAGTCAACTGAACACTCTCGTACGACACCCAGGGGCGGAGGCGGTTTCCGTGCTCCGCGCCGACGCTCCCAGAGGGCTCGATCCCATCGGGGATCGGTCTGCTTGGGGTGCCCCGTCCGAAGGAGATGGGACCAGCCTTCAGCCACGCGGCGATCAGCGAACCGCACTGTCCACGGATTCGGCGTGGGACGCCATCACCCCGGCCCGCCATCACGAACTCTCAACTGGACGAGGGACCTCGGAACCGTCGCCAGGGAAGGGACCCCGCAGTTCCCGGGCCAGTTCCGGATCACTCCACACCACAGCAGTCGATCGCCAGGCCGTCAACGCCCGCGCGAACGGGAGCGGCTCTCCCGTGTCCGCTCCGGCGATCAGATGGCTGAGCAGCTCACTCACGCAGGCCGGACGCCTCGGCCTTCGCCTGATCGGCCTCACCGCCATCAGCGCCATGGAGGCCCCGCCCTCCGCCGCCTGACCATGGCACCTGGACTGGCCCGCCTACCATCCGCCCCGTACGGCAGGCGGTCCCTGGCTCGAAGGACTTGACAGGCAGTGAGAGCTGAATACTATTAGTGATGCGTAGCCCACTCGGGGTTACGAAGTGAAGCCGGGTTAACCTCCGCAGGTGGTGGCCCGGCTTTCGCGTGTTCAGAGGTCATACAGGCTCACAGCCCACGTATGAAAGGACTTCCCCCAAGCCGATAGTTCTGGGGTCCTCGCCTCGCGCAAGTGCCCTCGCCGTACTGCTCACCACTACGTCGGCCGCCCAGAGGAGAGGCTCCTTCGCGACTGCGGCATGCCCGTACTCGAAACGTGGCGGCCGACCAGCCAGACCGCCCAGAACCCGGCGGTCGTGTCTGTCCTGATTCACCTCACGCTCCGCAAGCACGACGGAGCGAACCTGAGGCGACAGTTCTTGTACCAGCCAGGTGAGGGCCCTGGCACGGGCCGCCTCTTTGCGCTTGGGTCGATCGAAGCGACATCCCTATATCCTCGCCGTGATCGGTAGAGACCGAACCTCTCGGATCATCTCAGTGCGGGTTCGCTCGTCTTCCTGGCACCAGTGCGGCGTCCGTGCAGTTGGGACCACGGAGCACAACCGGCTGCGGACCTCCTCACTCAGAGCAGGAGTGGCGAGCACGAGTCCGATCACGTACAAACGCGCATCGGTGTGGATCGACTCGTCGATGAACCCGGCCGTGGCCAATCCAGAGAAATGCATAGAGTAATCATGCCGCAACTCTCAGGAGTCGACGCGCCTTCAGGGTGTACAGCCCCCGCTACTTCGGCTTCGGGCCCCACGTTCTTGAGAATGCATGAGCAGGCGCCTAGCGAAGGTGGTCGGAGAGGTAGCGGCGGACGAGGCGTTTGCATTCGGCGATGAGGTCGGGGTCGCCGTCCGGGTGGGCGCGGAAGGCCAGCTTGAGCACGGCGTCGGCGGCCTCGACGGCGACCACGAAGGCGCGGGACAGGCCGTCGCCCGGCACGACGCCGAGCACCTCCACCGTCATCGAGCGCAGCCGGTCGGCCACGATCACGTTGTTCTCCAGGGCCTCGTCCAGCATCCGCTGGGTGCCGGGCAGGGCCGGGCCGCCGGGGGCGGCGAGCACCTCACCGAAGTCCACCACCCCGAAACCGGGCATGGTGCGCTTCATCCGGACGAACTCGTCGATGCCGAGGTCGACCGCGCCGGCCCAGTCGGAGAGGCGCGCGTCCGCCAGCAGGGTCGCCATCCGGTCGAGGTACGCCTCCAGGTTCCGCAGCGCGAGCGCGCGGACCAGGCTCTGCTTGTCCGTGAAGAACTGGTAGAAGGTGCCGATCGGCACCCCGGCCCGGCGGGCGACCTCCTTGGTCGTCAGCGCCTCGTACCCCACCTCGTCGAGCAGCCCGGCGCACTCGTCCAGCATGCGCTCCACGCGCTCCTGGCTGCGGCGCTGGGCGGGCCGCCGGCGCAACGTTCCCCCTGTGGTCATGACGCCATTGTCTCCCGCCCACCGGACGGCTACGTTAACGCGAGTAACACTCATGATAACGGGAGACGGCATGTTCCTGTGGGGTACGGCGACGGCGTCCTACCAGATCGAGGGGGCCGTCGCGGAGGACGGCCGGGGCCCCTCCGTCTGGGACACCTTCTCCCATACGCCACACAAAACGCGTGACGGACACACCGGAGACGTGGCCTGCGACCACTATCACCGGTACGCCGAGGACGTCGCCCTGATGGCCGGCCTCGGGGTCGGCGCCTACCGGTTCTCGATCTCCTGGCCGCGGGTCCTGCCGACCGGTCGGGGCCGGGTCAACCAGGCCGGGCTGGACTTCTACGACCGTCTCGTGGACGCGCTCCACGAGAAGGGGATCACCCCGGTCCCGACGCTCTTCCACTGGGACCTGCCGCAGGCGCTGGAGGACGAGGGCGGCTGGCTCGACCGCGACACGTCCCGCTATTTCGCCGACTACGCCGCCGTCGTGGCGGACCGGCTCGCCGACCGGGTCTCCATGTGGATCACGCTGAACGAGCCGTTCGTCCACATGGTGTACGGATACGCCCTCGGCATGCACGCCCCCGGCAGGACGCTCATGCTCGGCGCGCTGCCCGTGGCCCACCACCAGCTGCTCGGCCACGGCCTGGCCACGCAGGCGCTGCGCGCGGCCGGAGCGCGCGACGTGCTCATCACGAACAACTGCACGCCCGTCTGGCCCGCCTCCGATTCCGAGCAGGACCTCGCCGCCGCCGAGGCGTACGACATCCTGCACAACCGGCTGTTCAACGACCCGGTCCTCACCGGCGCCTACCCCGACCTGTCGGCGTACGGCGTCGAGCTGCCCGTGAAGTCAGGCGACCTGGAGACGATCGCCCAGCCGCTCGACGGCCTGGGGGTCAACTACTACATGCCGACGCGGATCTCCGGCGCCGGCGGGGGCGACCTGCCGTTCGAGTTCGAGCCGATCTCCGGTTATCCCATGACGGCCTTCGGCTGGCCCGTCGTCCCCGGCGGCCTGCGCGAACTGCTCGAATCCCTCACCGTCCGGTACGGCGACGCGCTCCCGCCCGTCTACGTCACCGAGAACGGCTGCTCGTACGACGGCCTGGACGACCAGGAGCGGATCGCCTACCTCGACGGCCACATCCGGGCGATGCGGGAGGCGGACGCGGACGTGCGCGGCTACTTCGTCTGGTCGCTGCTGGACAACTTCGAGTGGGCCGAGGGCTACCACCAGCGGTTCGGCCTGGTCCACGTCGACTTCCAGACCCAGAGGCGTACCCCGAAGGCGTCCTACCACTGGTTCGCGGACTACCTGAAGGATCAGAGCACCGACACGTGAACGTGGTCGTAGTGGTTGGCGGTGATCCCTCCGCGGTCGGACATCATCCGCCACCCGGCCCCGGTGCGCATGTCGTAGAAGCGCTGCTGCCAGATGATGTACATGATCCCGTACTGGCTCGCGTGCTGGATGCACCACTGGGCGAGGGCGTCGCCCCGCTCCTTGGCCACCGCGTCGGGCATGCGGCCGCCGCTGCTCATCATGAAGTCGCAGGCCCGGCCCTTGCCGTGCTCCCCCGGGTCGCCCGGCCGCAGGCAGCCGACGCTGAACGGCATCGGGAACTGCGACATGATCGCATTGCGGACGGTGACCATGCGCTGGGTCAGGCCGCTGCCGGCGTCGGGGGTCTGGAAGCCGTACTTCGCCATCAGGGTCTCGATCTGGCGCCGCTTCGCCTTCAGCTCCTTGATGTGGCGCTGCAGCTTGTCGATCTCGCCGTCGGCGTCGCGGGCCGCCTTCCGCTGCTTGGCGACCAGCTCCCTGAGGCCGTTCAGCCGCTCCGACTTCGCGTCGCCCAGGTAGGCCAGAGTCGACAGCGAGCTCAGGTCGCCCGACACCGAGAAGAGCTGTGAGGCGTCCATGCCGCCGCTCATGTAGGAGGTCTGGGCGAACCCGGTGACCGCCCGCTGGGCCGCGAGCAGGTCCACCTTCAGCTTCCCGACCTTGGCGGACGCCTTCTTGGCGGCCAGCTCCGCGTCCTCCAGGCTGAGGATCTCCCCGCGGTACTCCTTCTGCAGCGCGGCGGCCTCCTTCGTCAGCTTGGCCAGTTTGGCCTGCTGGCCGGGCTCGGCCGAGGCGGTGAACACGCCCGAGACAGAGGGTGCGGCGAGGAGAGCGGTGGTCACCACCGCCAGCCTGGCCCAGCGTCCCGACCGCACGTCGACCTCCACTCGGATTCGGTCCGAAACTATAGGAGACGATCTATATGTCTGCTACCGGAACAGGAGAAACTGTTGGGTTCAAAGCAGACAATCGTCGGGTTCCGCGTTCTGTGATCGATTCGAGACTTATGCGTCTCCTTACTGCACTTGAACGCGGATTGACCCCGGCGGAGATTCGGGAGATCGCCACCCCTCACGAAGGGCTCATCGATGTCCCGACGAGTGATCGTCTCGACCCTGGCCGCCGTGGCTCTCGGCGCGGCGCTCCTGGCGCCGGCAGCGCCGGCACAAGCTGTACCGGCACAGGCCGGCCAGGGCGACCCGCTCCCGCCTACGGACCAGATCGACCTCTACCAGCTCGACAGCGCGCCCGGAACCGCGGCCACGCTGAACCAGAAGGGCTTCGACGTCGTCCAGCAGCACCCCTCACGCGACAACACGGGTGACAAGGAGCACGTCGAGCTGACGGCGACCCCCGCCGACGTCAAGAAGCTCCAGATCCTCGGCTACCGGCCCCAACCGGTACGCAATCCCCAGGGCCAGACGCAGCTGCAGGCGGCCAGGGCGCAGGCGGCCGCCGGATACACCGTCTGGAGGTCCTACTCGGAGAAGGGCGGCATCGCCGACCAGCTCAGGGCCATCGCGGACGCCAACAAGGACGTCGCGAAGCTGGAGTCGATCGGCAAAACCGTCCAGGGTAAGGACATCCTCGCCCTCAAGCTGACCGCGCTGGCCCGGGTGCTGCCCGACGGCCTGAAGCCCGCCGTGCTCTACTCCGCCACCCAGCACGCCCGGGAGTGGATCGCGACCGAGGTCGACATGCGGCTGCTGAAGTACCTGGTGGCCAACAAGGGCAAGTCAGACGTCGCGAAGTTGCTGGCCACCACCGAGGTGTGGTTCGTGCCGGTGGCCAACCCCGACGGCTACGACTTCACCTTCACCGAGGGCAACCGGCTCTGGCGTAAGAACCTCCGCGACAACGACGGCGACGGCGCGATCACCGGCGTCGACGGGGTCGACCCCAACCGCAACTACCCCACCAAGTGGGGGTACGACGAGGAGGGCTCCTCCAGCGTCCTCAGCAGCGAGACCTACCGTGGCACCGCCCCGGCGTCGGAGCCCGAGACGAAGGCCATGGACGGCCTGCTCAAGCGGCTCCGCTTCAAGGCCCAGGTCAACTACCACTCGTACGGCCCGCTGCTGCTCTATCCGCAGGGGTGGCAGGTCCAGACGACGACCGCGGACGACCCCGTCTATCTGGCGCTGACCGGGACCGACGAGAAGCCCGCGATCCCCGGCTTCGACCCCGGCGTCGGCGCCGAGCTCTACACCACCAACGGCGAGACCACCGACCACGCGCACAAGGCGTACGGCACGCTCGCCTGGACGCCGGAGCTGGAGGAGGGCTGCGACGGCTGCGGCTTCGTCTTCCCCGACGACGAGGCGCTGGTGCAGGCCGAGTTCGAAAAGCAGCTGCCGTTCGCGCTGGACGTCGCGAAGTCGGCGCCGAACCCGGCCGAGCCGGTCAGCCACCTCGGCAACACGGTCCCCGACTTCGTCGTCGACCCGTTCGACGTCGGCTACGGCACCGACCAGGTCGTGCAGGTCGACGCCAAGCGCAAACTCGGGCCCGTCCTCCTCAACTACCAGATCAACGGCGGGCGGACGAAGATCGCGCCGACGAGCGAGTGGAAGGGCGGCGAGCGGTACGGCGAAGGCTACGACACCTACTTCCACCAGCTCAGGGGCACGGTGAAGGGCGCCAAACCCGGTGACCGGGTGAAGGTGTGGTTCACCTCGCTCCTGAAGAAGAGCGACGACTTCACCTACCGGGTCTCCACGGACATCGGCGGGAAGGTCCTGGTCGTCGCGGCGGAGGACGTCACGGGGATCAGCCCCGCCCAGGGCGCGACCGAGGCGAAGTACGCCGCCGCCTACGTCAAGGCGCTGACCGGGTCCGGCTACTCCTCCGACGTGTACGACGTGGACAAAAACGGCCGGAAGGCACCCCACCCACTCGGGGTCCTGAGTCACTACAAGGCGGTCATCTGGGAGACCGGCGACGACATCATCCCCCGCGCGGCCGGGCAGCCGGGCGGCACCGCCGCCAACCTGGCCGAGGAGCTGGAACTGGCGTTCCGCGACTACCTCAACGAGGGCGGCAAGCTGCTCGTCACCGGCAAGTACGCGTTGTACGCCCAGAACGTCGACGGCGCCTACTGGTACGAGCCGGACTATCCGGCGCAACCCGAGTGCACGACGCTGAGCAAGCCGCCGTGCCTGGCGCTCAGCAACGACTTCGTGCAGTACTACCTCGGCGCCTACACCTTCGTCGAGGGCGGCGGCCAGGACGCGGACGGCGCCACGGTGCCGCTGAAGGGCACGAGCGGCGCCTTCGCCGGGTTCCTCGGCACGCTCAACGGCGGCGACTCGCCCGGGAACCAGGACAACACCTCCGCGTTCGTCACGACCTCGTCGGTGCTGCCGGTCGGCCGGTTCCCGCAGTTCGCCAGTTCGGCCCCGCTGAAGTGGCAGTACGCCGGGGGTTCGCCCTTCGCGCCGCACACCGGCGCGTGGGACGTGCAGAGCGGCCAGGCCGACCAGTCGTACAAGCGGCTGACGAGGACGATCGACCTCACCGGCAGGACCAGTGGAGAACTGTCGTTCTGGACGTCGTACAACACCGAGCCCGACTGGGACTTCCTGACCGTCGAGGCCCATACCGTCGGCCAGGACGACTGGACGACGCTCCCCGACGCCAACGGGCACACCTCGGACGAGCCCGGTGAGAGCTGCGCCAGCGGCTGGGCGGACCTCCACCCGTTCACCGCCCACTACCAGACGTACGACGGCGCCTCGTCGTGCACGGCGACCGGCACCACCGGCGCGTGGCACGCCGCCTCCGGCCCGTCGAACGGCTGGCAGCAGTGGACGATCGACCTGACGGCCTACGCGGGCAAGCAGGTCGAGGTGTCGATCTCCTACATCAGTGACTGGGGCACCCAGGGCCTCGGCGTCTGGCTGGACGACGCGACGGTCAAGGCCGACGGCGCGGTCGTCTCGCAGACCTCGTTCGAGGACGGCCTCGGCGGCTGGACCGTCGCGGGCCCGCCCCCGGGCTCGGCGGAGGCGCTGAACGACTGGACGCGCAGCGACCAGACGCTGGAGGACGGCGCGGGCGTCACCACGAAGGACACGGTCTACTTCGGCTTCGGCGCCGAGGGTGCGACGACCCAGGCCATGCGGACCGACCTGGTCCGCCGGTCGATGCGGCACCTGCTCGGGCCGGCCCTTCCGTAGGGCTCCCGCCGGAGAACCCGTGGCCCAGTCCTCGCCGTACGGCGGGGGCCGGGCCACGGTCGCGCCCGCACCGACACCGGCGCCGGCTCTTGCCAACACCGAGCAGAACATGATTCGGTCTCCGTGTGTGGTCAAGCGCGCGCCCGATCGGGAGGCAGGCATGCGGCAGCACGACACGCTGTTCGTCGGCGGCGACTGGGTGACCCCCGCCGGCACGGGCACGATCGAGGTGGTCTCCCCGCACAGCGAGGAGGTCGTCGGCCGGGTCCCGGACGGCACCGCGGCCGACATGGACCGCGCGGTCGCGGCGGCCAGGGACGCCTTCGACAACGGGCCGTGGCCACGGACGACGATGGCCGAGCGCGCGGCGGCGGTGGGACGGCTCGCGGAGATCTACGAGGCGCGCCAGGCCGAGATGGCCGAGCTGATCACGCTGGAGATGGGCGCCCCGATCACGTTCTCCCGGCTCGCCCAGGCGCCGCAGCCGCTGGGCATGCTGAAGTACTTCGCCGGTCTCGGCGCCGCGTTCCCCGTCGAGGAGGAGCGGCCCGGCCTGTTCGGCCCGGTGACCGTCCGCCGTGAGCCGGTCGGCGTCGTCGCGGCCGTGGTCCCCTGGAACGTCCCCCAGTTCGTCACCATGAGCAAGCTGGCCCCGGCGCTCGTCGCGGGCTGCACCGTCGTGCTCAAGCCCGCCCCCGAGACGCCCCTCGACGCCTACCTGCTCGCCGAGATGATCCACGACGCCGGGATCCCCGCCGGGGTCGTGAACATCGTCCCGGCCGGCCGGGAGGCGGGCGAGCACCTCGTCTCCCACCCGGGCGTCGACAAGGTCGCCTTCACCGGCTCGACCGCCGCCGGCCGCCGGATCGCCGCGATCTGCGGCGAGCGGCTCAAGCGGTGCACGCTGGAGCTGGGCGGCAAGTCGGCGGCGATCATCCTGGACGACTGCGACCTGTCCTCGGCGATGGGCCTGCTGACGATGGCCACGCTGATGAACAACGGCCAGGCGTGCGTGGCGCAGACCCGCGTCCTCGCCTCCCGGGCCCGGTACGACGAGGTGGTGCAGGCCGTCGCCCACATGGTGACGAGCCAGCGGGTGGGCGACCCCGCCGACCCGGCCACCGGCATCGGCCCGCTCGTGGCCCGGCGGCAGCAGGAGCGGGTCGAGGGCTACATCAGGGCGGGCGTCGAGGAGGGCGCCAAGCCCGTCGTCGGCGGCCTCGACCGGCCGTACGACCGGGGCTGGTACGTCGCCCCCACCGTCTTCGCCGACGCCACCAACGACATGCGCATCGCCCGTGAGGAGATCTTCGGCCCGGTCCTCACGGTGATCCCGTACGAGGACGAGGCGGACGCGGTGCGGATCGCGAACGACAGCGACTACGGGCTGTCGGGCTCGGTCTGGACCGGCGACGCCGAGCACGGCATGGAGATCGCCCGCCGGGTGCGCACCGGCACGTACGGCGTCAACACGATGCACACGCTCGACCCCAACACGCCGTTCGGCGGGTTCAAGGCCAGCGGCCTCGGCCGCGAGCTCGGCCCCGAGGGCCTGTCGGCCTACCTGGAGCACAAGTCCATCGCCCGCCTGGGCTAGCGTCCCTCCGGCCCGGTGCGGCACGCATGCCGCACCGGGCCGGCAGACAACTCAGCGCGCCCCCGCGACGCTGTGTCTCCCGCTTCGCCATCGGGGCGCTCGCATCCGGCAGGTCATGCCGGAGGCGTGCCATGAACGCTGCCCTCGTCGTGCTCTGGTCGCTTCGCTCCCGCGCACTCCTCGGTCCAGACGCCGGCGCGCCCCTCAGGCTCGCTCTGGTCGTATAGACGACCCTTATGCGGGTTTGGTTCGCGAAATCCAGTGACCAATTCTGCGGACCAGGTCGGGGGTGGCCGCGGCCTCGGCGTGGCCGTAGCCGGGCTCGATCCACAGCTCCTTCGGCTCCCCGGCGCTCTCGTAGAGCTGGTAGGCGTGTTCGACGGGGAAGAACGGGTCCCGGTCGCCGTGCACGATCAGCAGCGGCGTGGGGGCGATCATCGCCACCGCCTCGTGCGGCGGGAGCGGCACGGGGTCCCATCCCTCCACCGCGATCCTGGTCCGCTTGGCCAGCCGGACCGCCAGCCGCCCGTGCCAGCGCTCGATCGCCCAGTGGACCTGGCGCATGGGCTTGGTGCCCCGGTAGTACCAGCGGGCCGGGCCGCTCACCGCGACCACCGCGTCCACGCCCCGGTGCAGCGCGGCGTGCCGTACGGCCACGGCCGCGCCCATCGAGAAGCCGAGCGTGACGATGCGGCGGTAACCGATCGAGCGGGCGTGCTTGACCGCCGCGTCCATGTCGAGGACCTCCAGGTCGCCCACGGTCGACCGGCCGCCGGAGCGTCCGTGGCCCCGGAAGTCGAACGACACCACACCGCCGAACCTCGACAGGACGTGCACGATGCGCCGGGTGTCCGGCCCTCTCCACGTGCCGGTGAACCCGTGCGCGACCACGACGCCGAGATCGAGAGATCCGTTGGGCGTGTGCGCCGCGTCGATGCGGACACCGTCCGCGGTGCGCAGCATCGCTCCGTAAGCAGCAGCGAGAGCCATGCCTACGACCTTATTTCCCCCATCTCACTTCTCTCCCGCATGCCGCCTCCGCGCGACGGGGACACGTCACAGATCGGCGGTGGTGCGCAGCCGCTCCCAGGCGACCCCCAGCCTGACCTCCTCGTCGTCGAGCGACTCGATCTGGTCCCACTCGGCGTACCGGATCTCGCCGTGCATCCGCCGCACGAGGGCGCCGAGCAATGACGGCCGCCACAGCCCGGGACCACGCTCGTACCCGAAGAGCTGCCCGGCACGCCGCCGGGCGATCAGCAGACCGGCGAGCCGGAAGGCCTGCCGGACCTCCGCGAGCAGGGGCCCGTCCTGGACGAGGCGGATGTCCACCGTGTCGCCGGCGACCTCCCCCGACGGGCCGCGGACCGTACGGCCGAGCAGTCCGCCGAGCCGCATGGTGCCCGGCCTGTCCTCCCCTCTCTCCCACATGCTGAGGGTCCTCTCCGGCGCGCCCCGCGCGCCGCCCTCCGGAAGATCCCGCGCCGTGCCTTCGGGAGCGTCCCGCGCCGCGCCTTCTGGAGCATCCTGCTCGGGCGTGCCCGCCGCTCCCGGGATCCTGTCGACGACGTTCCTGGCCAGCCAGCGCTCCAGGGCCAGGTCCTGTGGGTGGCCGGCCACCCGCACGGCGCTGCCGACGTCGGTCACCAGACTCATGTCGACGCGGTACGGCCCGGGCCGCTCCTCCCCCCGGAAGAGGCGGTCGGTCTCCGTCATCAGCCATCCCGGCAGGCCGCCGAGCCGTGGGCCGAGTGCCAGCGGCCCCGACAGGATCGCGGTGACGTACGGCCGGTCGCCGGGCCGCACCTCCAGGTCGTCCACCTTGCACAGCAGGCGGTCGTCGCTCTCCCTGACGACCTGCCGGTCGAGCAGGTGCAGGCGGGCGTGCAGCACCCGCGCGTGCTCGTTCACGGTTCCCTCACCTCCTCCCGGCCGGGTCGTCACTGGCCCGCCTTCGTCGCGATCATCAGGGGGATGGCCGCGAGCGCCACGACGAGCAGCAGCACCATGTAGAGACTGCCCAGCACGTTGCTGAATCTGCCGTTGACCTTTCCCCCCATGTAGTCGGGATCGTTGGCGATCATGAGGACCGGCAGGTAGGTGAGCGGCAGGGCCGCGGCCGAGAAGACCAGCGAATACTCGGTCACCTTGATCGGGTCGATGGTGGTGAGGATCAGCGCGGTCGCGACGATCACCGAGGCGAGCACGGTCACGTGGAACCGGGCGGCGCGGCCGGGCACCACGTACTTGCCCCACTGCCAGCCGAAGTACTGGCTGAGCGAATAGCCCGACGACAGCGCGGTCTCCAGCGTCGCGCCGAACGTGGCCGCGAACACCCCGAGGATCACCATGCCGAGCCCGATCTTGCCCAGTCCCTCGGCGACCGGCAGCACCATCTGCCCGAGCGAGTCGGGCTCGGCCTCGACCGGCATGAACACGGTCGCCGCGCACGCCGCGATCGCCAGAGACAACGCGCCCCCGAGGGGGAAGCCGACGAACACGTTGGCCCGCGCGGTCACCAGGTCGCGGCGCGTCCACCTCTCCTCGACGCCTCCCGAGGAGAAGAAGAACACCTCGTACGGCGTCATCGCCCCTCCGAGCAGCGCGATCGCGTAGTAGAGGTAGGTCGGCACGCCCTCGTCCTGCGGAGGCCGGGTGAGCTGCGTGGTCAGCCCACCCCAGTCGGGCCCGAGCTGCCACAGCGCCACGATGAACACGACGAGCGCGAGCCCGGCCAGCCCGAAGACGCGTTCCATGGTCTCGAACTTCACCCGCCACATGACCAGCCAGGCGACCAGGGCCACCGGCGGCACCCACAGCAGGTAGTTGAGCCCGGTCACCAGCTCCAGCGCGAGCGCGGAGCCGCCGATCTCGGCCGCGAGCGTGAGCACGTTGATGAAGAACGACGCCCCGAGGTTGACCAGTCCGGCGCGGGGGCCCATGCGCTCGCGGACGAGGTCGAAGACCGGCCGCTGCGACACCGCCGCGATCCTGCCGGACATCTCGGCGAAGACGCAGATCCCGACGATGCCGACGATCACCACCCACGCGAGGGACATCCCGAACCTCGCCCCCACGACGGCGTTGGCGACGAGGTCGCCGATGTCCACGAAGCCGCCGAAGGCCGTCAGGATGCCGAGCGTGACCGCGACGAGCCTCTTCATCTGTGCTTCTCCGCGAAGTCGCTCAGCTCGCCCGCGAGCCTGTCCAGCTCACGTGTGACCGCCGCCGGGTCCTTCACCCCGTCGCGGCGCCACTGGATGAGCAGGTCCTCCACCTCGGTCTCGGCCTCCTCGGTCAGGCGCAGCACCTCGTCCCTGACCCGGTCGGAGGAGTCCGAGGGCGGTTGCACGCCGCCGAACTGGTCGTTCACGCTGCTCAGGTCCTGCACCGCCTCGGTCAGCACCACCTCGGCGTACGGCCCGGTCATCCGGTCCCGGTACGCCACGACAGAACGGGCGAACCGCACGGCCGAGACGGCCGACTCGGCCGTCTTCCCGGCCTTGAGCGCGTAGTCGTGGTCGTCCCACGCGGGACTCACGCAGGCGGACAGCAGGAGTGCCGTCAGGAGGGCGAGCGATGCCAGCCGGGCCGACGAGATCATGTGCGCCGCCGCAACAGGAGGTAGGCGAGGACGAGGAGCGGCACGAGCAACTCCGCCCAGGCGATCAGCAGCACGAGTCCTTCATCCGTCACAGGGGATTCACCTGCCCGGACGGCAGGCCTTTACGCGGGTTGGAATGCGGGCCGCGGCGCAGGCGTTGAGATCGAGGGTCCCGGAGCCGTCGGCGCGTGGTGGCGATCGGGATCAACTAAACTGGTATGGCCGCGTCTTGCGGCTGCTGTGCGTCTCGCTTCGGTCCCGGGACGCGGACGACACCCGACGAACCAGAGCGAGACTTCCCTATGCCTATGAACACCCGCGACGACCTGCGGAACATCGCGATCATCGCGCACGTCGACCACGGCAAGACCACGCTGGTCGACGCCATGCTCTGGCAGTCCGGCGCGTTCCGGGCCAACCAGGACGTGGACGAGCGCGTGATGGACTCCAACGACCTGGAGCGCGAGAAGGGCATCACCATTCTCGCCAAGAACACCGCCGTCCGGCACGGCGGCATGACGCTGAACATCATCGACACCCCCGGCCACGCCGACTTCGGCGGCGAGGTCGAGCGCGGGCTGTCGATGGTCGACGGCGTCGTGCTCCTGGTGGACGCCTCCGAGGGCCCGCTGCCGCAGACCCGCTTCGTGCTGCGCAAGGCGCTGTCGGCGAAGATGCCGGTCATTCTGTGCATCAACAAGGTCGACCGGCCGGACGCCCGGATCGCCGAGGTCGTCGACGAGGTGTACGAGCTGTTCATCGACCTCGACGCCACCGAGGAGCAGATCGACTTCCCGATCGTGTACGCCTCGGCCAAGGCCGGCCGGGCGTCGCTGGCGCGTCCCGCCGACGGCGGCATGCCCGACTCGGACGACCTCGAGCCGCTGTTCGAGACGATCAAGCGGACGATCCCGGCGCCGGTGTACGACCCCTCCGCGCCGCTCCAGGCGCACGTCACCAACCTCGACGCCTCCAGCTACCTGGGCCGGATCGCGCTGTGCCGCGTCCACCACGGCACCATCCGCAAGGGCCAGCAGGTCGCCTGGTGCCGCACCGACGGCACCGTCCAGCGCGTCAAGATCTCCGAGCTGCTGATGACCGAGGCGCTGGAGCGCAAGCCCGCCGAGGAGGCCGGGCCGGGCGACATCATCGCCATCGCCGGCATCCCGGACATCATGATCGGCGAGACGCTGGCCGACCCGGACGACCCGCGCCCGCTGCCGCTGATCACGGTCGACGAGCCGGCGATCTCCATGACGATCGGCACCAACACCAGCCCCCTGGTGGGCAAGGTCAAGGGCGCCAAGGTCACCGCCCGCCTGGTGAAGGACCGCCTCGACAAGGAACTGGTCGGCAACGTCTCGCTGCGCGTCCTGCCCACCGAGACCCCGGACGCGTGGGAGGTCCAGGGCCGCGGCGAGCTCGCCCTGGCGATCCTGGTGGAGCAGATGCGCCGCGAGGGCTACGAGCTGACCGTCGGCAAGCCGCAGGTCGTGACGAGGACGATCGACGGGAAGCTGCACGAGCCGGTCGAGCGCCTCACCGTCGACTGCCCCGAGGAGTACCTGGGCGCGGTCACCCAGCTCCTGGCCGTCCGCAAGGGCCGCATGGAGCACATGACGAACCACGGCACCGGCTGGATCCGGATGGAGTTCGTGGTGCCGTCGCGCGGCCTGATCGGCTTCCGCACCGAGTTCCTCACCGAGACCCGGGGCACCGGCCTGGTCCACCACGTCTTCGACGGCTACGAGCCGTGGTTCGGCGAGCTGCGTACCCGCAACACCGGTTCGCTGGTCGCCGACCGGGCGGGCCAGGTCACCGCGTTCGCCATGATGAACCTGCAGGAGCGCGGCACCCTGTTCATCTCTCCCAGCACCGAGGTGTACGAGGGCATGATCGTGGGCGAGAACTCGCGCTCGGACGACATGGACGTGAACATCACCAAGGAGAAGAAGCTCACGAACATGCGCTCCTCCACCAGCGAGGAGACCGAGAAGCTGATCCCGCCGCGCGTGCTGTCGCTGGAGCAGGCCCTCGAGTTCATCCGCGACGACGAGTGCGTGGAGATCACCCCGCAGACCGTGCGTATCCGGAAGGTCGTCCTCGACTCCTCCAGCCGGGGCCGCGCCGCCGCCCGCGCCAAGCGAGCCAACTGACCTCGTCGGCCGATCACCCGGCCCGCGACGCAAAGAGCGGGTAAACGACGGGCATGGACGGCGTCGTTCCTCCTCCTCGGCTCGGCTCGCCGTGCTCTGCTGTCGGATGCGTCAAGCGTCTGAGGAGGACAGCGACCATGCCTCGCCCACCCCGTTTCGCCCCACCGCGTGTCGCCCTGGGTCTCCCGCTGGGACTCGCGCTGGTGCTCACGCTGCCCGGCGGCCTCGCCCTGGGACGGGCCGGCACGGCCGTCCCCCGGGCGTCCGCCGCTTCCGCGGCATCGTCACGCGCCGCCGAGACGGCCGCCGCCGTCGTCAGGGACGCCACCGGGCGCGTCCTGGGCAGCGTCCGGTTCGAGCGGTACGACCTGGAGAAGACCAGGGTCAGCGTCAGCGTGCGGGGGCTCGAGCCGGGGTTCCACGGCTTCCACGTCCACGCGGCGGGTGTGTGCGACCCGCGTGCCGTCGACCGGGCCACGGGCACGGCGTTCTCCAGCGCCGGGAGCCACCTCGGCCCGGGCACGCACGGTGCGGGGGCCGGGGACATGCCTCCGCTGCTGGCCGCGGACGACGGAACCGCCTCCGCCTCGTTCGTGACCGACCGGTTCACCCTGGAGGACCTCGCCGACACCGATGGCAGCGCGGTCGTGGTGCACGCCGGACCGGACAACTTCGCCCACATCCCGAAGAGGTACTTCCACCGCCCCGACTCCATGGGCGCCACCGGCCCCGACCTGACCACCCGCAAGACCGGCGACGCCGGCGCGCGGATCGGCTGCGGCGTCGTCAGACCGCGCGCCTGACCCCGCATGCCACGTCAGCGGTTGGTGCCCGTCAGCGGTTGGTGTACGTCTTCCCCGGTGCGGGGCTGCCGAGCAGTTCGGAGACGGTCACGTACGTGAAGCCCTTGCGGTCGAGTTCGTCGAGCAGGTGGGGCAGCGCCTGCACGGTCGTGGGATGGATGTCGTGCATGAGCACGATGTCGCCCGGCTTGGCCGCGGCGCTGCGCTGGGCGATCACCGTCGGGTTGCGGTTGAGCCAGTCGAGGGTGTCGACCGCCCACAGGATCTGCGCGAGCCCCTCCTGCTTCGACTCCTCCTCCACCGACTTGTTCGTCGCGCCGTACGGCGGGCGTATGAGCCGCATCCGCACGCCGGTGACCGCGCGCACGGCCTCCTGGGTCCGCTCCAGCTCGCGCCGCATGGCCTCGGTCGAGAGGCCGGACAGCGAGGCGTGGTCCCAGGAGTGGTTGCCGAGCTCGTGCCCCTCCGAGGCCATGCGGCGGACGAAGTCCCGGGTCTCCCCTGTGATCATCTGGCCGAGCATGAAGAACGTGGCCCGGGCGTGATGCGCGGCGAGCAGGTCGAGCACGTGCCCGGTGTACTCGGCGGGCCCGTCGTCGAAGGTCAGCGCCACGCACCGGTGCTGCCGGCAGTCGACCTGCCGGGGCGGCGGCACCGCGGGCAGGCGCGGCCCGGGCGCTCCCCGCTGCGCCCCGGCGAGCCGCCAGCGCAGCAGGTCGGCGTCGAACCGCCGCACCGGCCCGAAACGGAAGTGTGGCGCGACGGCCCGCACCGCCTTGCGCTCGGCGCCCCGCAGCGGGGGCGCGGACCTGTTCTGGGCGCATCCGGCGAGCAGCGCCAACGACAGCAGCACGTATCCGATCCGCATCCGACCCCCCGGAGCAGGCGGGGGGCCACGAACGTCACGGATAGCCGCCGGCGGCTCCCCCCCGCAGAACTCTGTCCAGCTCCTCCCACCAGGGCGGCACGTCCGCCTTGAGTTCGGCGTGTCTGCGAGCCACCCGGACGGCGCACCCTGCGGGATCCGTACCCAGGTGCCGGCACTTCACGGCACCCTCGCGCCAACGGTAAAAACCGTCACGGAAGGTCACGACGAGGCCGATCCACACCGAGAGGGTAGCCTCGTCGCCGATCTCGTACGCGTCGGCCACCCCGAGCGCGGCGAGTTCCGCGCGAAGTTTTTCCACCGCGACCCGCGACTCACTCACCGGACACCGCCCCCCGCCCACCAGACACGCACAAAAAGGGATGTACCCAAGCTTGAGGCGGCGCTTTCCGATTCATTCTGTAATCATCGGCCACGCAGCGTCACCGCGCAGCCCTTACTAGTGAGTCATGTGGCCCCGGCGCACTGCTCAGGGTGAGGGGTCTCTGGGTTCGGTGACGACCATCACGAACCGCAGCGGCGCGTCGCCCTCGTTGGCGTACCGGTGCGGGCGGTCGGCGCTGAACACGACCGCGTCGCCGGTTCCGACGACGTGGCTCCGGCCGTACACCCCGAGGGTGAGCCGCCCCTCCAGCACGGTGAGCATCTCGCGGGTGCCCGCGGGGTGCGCGTCGCCGTCGTGGTGCTCGCCCGGCGCGAGGCGCCAGTCCCACAGTTCGAGGATCGCGGGCGCGTCGGTCCCGACGAGCAGGCGGGCCGAGCCTCCCCCGGGCTGCTCGAACGTCACGACCTCCGACTCGTGCACGATCCGCACGACCGGCGTGTCGGCGACCTCCACCAGGCGGGCCAGGGTGACGCCGAGCGCGTCGGCGATGCGCGTGAGCGTGTTGACGCTGGGGTTGGTCCGGCCCTGCTCGATCTGCACGAGCATGCCGCGGCTCACGTTCGACCTGGCCGCGAGTTCGTCGAGGGTCATCCCCCGGTGGGCCCGCTGGCCGCGCACGTTCGCGGCGATGGCGGCGGTGATCGTCCCGGGCTCAGGCATGGGTCAATTATATTGGTCTAACATTGCAGTCCATTGCACTATCCGTGAAGTCTCCTTGGGGGTTGGTCGTGACGGCGATCACGCTCGCGACCGCATGCGCGGTGATCTTCGGTACGGCCGACTTCTTCGGCGGGCTCGCCACCAGACGCTCGAGGGTGCTGGCCGTCGTCGTGCTCTCGCAACTGGGCGGCATGCTGCTGGTCGTCGCCCTGCTCCCGATCCTGCCGGGGCACGCGAGCACGGCGGCGCTGCTCTGGGGGACGGCGTCGGGCGTCGCCGGGGCCTTCGGCATCGTGCTGTTCTACCGCGGCCTGGCCACCGGCATGATGTCCGTGGTCGCCCCCACCACCGCCACGACCGCCATGGCGGTCCCGGTGGTCTTCGGCCTGGTCACCGGCGACCGTCCGTCACCCCTGGCGCTGGCCGGGGTCGCGCTCGGCCTGTTCGCCGTGCTGCTGGTCAGCCGCGAGCCGGGCGGCGGGGCCGGCCGCCCGAGGCTGGGCCCGGTCGTCGCCGCGCTGGTGTCGGGCGCGGGCTTCGGCGGGTTCTTCGTGCTGCTCAAGCTGGCTCCGGCCGACTCGGGGGCCTGGCCGCTGCTGGGGGCGAGGCTCGCGTCGATCACGCTCGTCGCCCTGCTCGCCCTCGCCACGCGCAGGGGCCTGCGCCCGGCGCCGGGCTCCCTGAGGGTGACGGTCGTGGCCGGCGTGCTCGACATGGCCGCCAACGTGCTGTATCTCTTCGCGGCGCAGCGGGGGATGCTCACCCTGGTGGCGGTCCTGGTGTCGCTCTATCCGGCGAGCACGCTGCTGCTGGCGAGGTACGTGCTGGGCGAGCGGCTGAGCCCCGTGCAGATCACCGGCGTCGGCTTCGCGCTCGGCGCGATCGCCCTCATCGCCGCCGCCTGAACCACCCCGCCAGGGGGCCAGGACTCAGGCAACACAGCCAGGCGGCACAGCCCGGCTCGGAGAGGCCGGGCTCAGGCGGCGCAGGCGGGTTCGGGGACCCGGACGACGCCCTCCTCGCGGGCGTAGCCCTCAAGCATTCCGCGCAGCTGCCGGCGGCCGCGGTGCAGGCGGGACATGACGGTGCCGATCGGGGTGCCCATCCGGTCGGCGATCTCCTTGTAGGCGAACCCCTCGACGTCGGCCAGGTAGACCGCGACCCGGAACTCCTCCGGCAGGGCGCGCAGGGCGTTCATCACGACGCTGTCGGGGATCAGGTCGAGCGCCTCGGTCTCGGCGGAGCGCAGGCCGGTCGACATGTGCGACTCCGCCGCGGCGAGCTGCCAGTCCTCGATCTCCTCGGCGGCCGACAGCTTGGGCGACCGCTGCCTCTTCCGATAGTCGTTGATGAAGTTGTTGGTCAGGATCCTGTGCAGCCACGCCTTGAGGTTCGTGCCCTCGCGGAACTGGTGGTAGGAGGTGTAGGCCTTGGCGACCGTCTCCTGGACCAGGTCCTCCGCGTCGGCGGGGTTGCGCGTCAGGCGCATGGCGGAGGCGTAGAGCTGGCTCGTCACCGGCACGACCTCACGCTCGAACCATGTCTGCCGCTGCTCGTCGGTCGAGATCATCTCTTCCCCCTACGGAACTTATCCCCCGTTACCCGTCCGGCCCGAACACATGCGAGGACGACCGTTCATTGTTCTGCCAAGGACATCGTGCCGGTCGGGGCCTAAGCACGCCGTTAGCTCGTCCGGAGCGGTCATTCCTCGTCCCTCAGCCCCATCGCTCAGCGCCGTCGCTTCCGGGGGCCGGTCCCACGCGGCCAGGTCACGCGCAGGCCGAACAAGTCTCATTAGCGTAACACTGAAGGCTCAATCCGGCGTAAAATGTGGCGGACTTCACTGGCTACAGTGGCGCCATGAACCACCTGGACCGGCATGACGCCGCGACACGGGCATGGGTGGCCGACGCCATCCAGGCCGTCGAGGCCGACGCCAACCGAAGCTGTGACACTCATCTCCACGCCTTCCCGCTCCCCTCGCACTGGGGTGTCGACCTCTATCTAAAAGACGAGTCGGTGCACCCCACCGGTTCACTCAAGCACCGTCTCGCCCGGTCCCTTTTTCTGTACGGCCTCGCCAACGGCTGGATCGGCCCCAGCACGACGATCATCGAGGCGTCCAGCGGGTCGACCGCCGTGAGCGAGGCGTACTTCGCCCGCCTTCTCGGCCTGCCGTTCATCGCGGTGATCCCGGCGGGCACGTCCCCGGAGAAGCGGGAGATCATCGAGTTCTACGGTGGCAAGTGTCACCTCGTGGACGACCCCAGGGCCATCTACGACGAATCGCACCGCCTGGCCGCCGAGACCGGCGGCCACTACATGGACCAGTTCACCTACGCCGAACGGGCGACGGACTGGCGGGGCAACAACAACATCGCCGAGAGCATCTTCCAGCAGATGGCCCTGGAGCGGCACCCGGAGCCGGCCTGGATCGTGGTCGGCGCGGGGACCGGCGGGACCTCGGCGACGATCGGCCGCTACATCCGCTACCGCCGCCACCAGACCCGGCTGTGCGTGGCCGACCCGGAGGGCTCGGCGTTCTACCCGTCCTGGGTCTCCGGCGAGGAGCGCGACGGCGCCGGATCGCGGATCGAGGGGATCGGCCGGCCGAGGGTCGAGCCGTCGTTCCTGCCGACGGTCATCGACCGGATGTGCCAGGTCCCGGACGCCCTGTCGATCGCGGCCATGCACTGGGTCAGGGAGGTCACCCGCCGGGAGGTCGGCGGCTCGACCGGCACCAACATCGCGGCGGCCGTACGGATCATCGGGGAGATGCGCGAACGCGGCGAGCGGGGCAGCGTGGTCACCCTGATCTGCGACGGCGCGGAGCGCTATCGCGACACCTACGGAAGCCCGCGCTGGCTCGCCGGGCAGGGCATCGACATCGGGCCGCACCTCGCCGGCCTGCGCGCGTTCCTCGCGAGCTGACCGGCGCCCGGCCCGCCGACGCTCCTCACCCGGATGCGGGCTCGAGGACGGCGTCGCGCAGCGGGGACCGGGACACGGCCACCGACAGCAGCAGCCAGCTCACGCCCACGAAGGCCAGGATCACGTACGTGTCGTGCAGCGCGTGCTCCAGCACGCCGGTCACGATCGACGCGAGGGGAATGGAGGCGAACCCGAGCATCCGGGTGGTGGCGAGGACCCGGCCGAGCAGCCGCTCGGGGACGAGCCGCTGGCGGAGCGTGAGCGCGGACACCCCCACCACCCCGGCCGCGGCGAACTGCGCGAGCCACGCCGCCCCGATCGCCACCGGGCCACGCGCCGGGACCAGGCAGAGCACCGCGAGGCCGCCCACGGCCATCGCGGCCGTCAGGAGCGTGCCCGGCGGGTGGCGCCTGAGCAGGCGACCGGCCGCCGCGGCGCCGAGGACCGCGCCCATCCCCTGCATCGCGTACACCACGCCGATCTGCGCCGGCGTGAACCGGTGATATTCGGTGAGGTAGAAGACGAGGTCGGCCAGGGCCAGCCAGATCGTGAAGTTGCCCGCCATGGCCAGCAGGGCGCTGGACAGGACGATCCGGTTCTCCCCGAACAGGTAGCGCAGTCCCTCCCGGATGTCACCGAACACCGATTTGCGGGCGGCGGCACGGCCGGGGCGTGCGGCCGTGCGCCCGATGAACAGGATCAGCAGCGCTGACACGAAGAACGTGCCCGCGTCCAGGAAGATCGCCGTCTGGTAGCCCAGCGCCATCACGACGGTAGCGCCGATCAGGGGGCCCACCGTGCCGAGCGCGTAGTCGCCCATGTGGACGCGTGCGTTGGCCGTCGCCAGACGCCGCGGCGGCACCAGCGTCGGCAGGATGCTCTGGAACGCCGGTTGGTAAAGCGGCTCGGCGCACGCCAGCAGGAAGGTGAGCGCGAAGACCAGCCAGACCGGCCGCGCTCCCGCCATCACGAACAGGGCCAGGGCGCAGGCGACCGCCCCGGCGACCAGGTCACCCGCGATCAGCACCCGCCGGTGGTCGAACCGGTCGGCGATCACACCTCCGAACATCGCGAGCAGCAGATAGGGCAGGTACTCCAGCGCGTACAGCGCGCCCGTGGCCAGGGCGGAGCCCGTCAGGTGCAGCACCAGCAGCGGAAGGGTCAGCCGGTACATCCAGTTGCCGACGGACGAGGTGAGATAGGCGCCCAGCAGCAGCCAGTACCGGTGGGTGGGATAGGCGGCCAAGGCCTCGCCCGGCACCGTGTCGTCAGGCATCTTCCAGAGCCTGCCGCACGTCCGCGTCGTCCGGCGCCAGGTCCGCCGCCCGGAGAAGGTCGGCCCTGGCCGGTTCCCGCCTGCCCAGGGCGCGCAGTGCGACGGCCCGGTTGAACAGCAGCGCGGCGTCCTCGCCGAGTTCGAGCGCCCGGGTCAGGTCGGCCACGGCACCTTCTGGGTCTCCGGTCTCGAAGGCGAGGGCACCCCGGGCGGCCCACGCCGACGCCAGCGCGGGGTCCCGGTCCAGCGCGGCGTCGAGCGCCTTGCGCGCCTCGGCGTGCCTGCCCTCCGCCGCCTCCACCTGACCCAGCACGCACAGCAGATGGGCGTTTCCCGGATCCAGCGCCAGGCCCAGCTCCACGTCCTCCCTGGCCCTGCCGTACTCCCCGGCGGCGGTGAGCAGTCCCGCCCGGTTGACGTAGGCGAGTGCGAATCCGGGGTCCAGCTCCAGGGCGTGGTCCAGGTCGGCCAGCGCCCCCTCGTGGTCCCCCTCGGCGAACCGGATCTCCGCCCGGTTGTAGTACGGCTCGGGGAAGGGCGGGCTCACCCGCATCGCGGTCTCGTAGTCGGCCGCCGCCTCGTCGTGCCTGCCGAGGCGGCACAGCAGGTTGCCGCGGTCGATGTAGTAGTCGGGATACTCCGGGTCGGCCTCGACCGCCGCCGTCAGGTCGGCCAGCGCCTCGTGCGGCCGCCCCAGCAGCACGCTCAACTGGGCCCGGTTGGCCCACAGGACCAGCCGGTGGATGGGGTGCTCGCCGGGGTCCAGGTCGCGTTCCGCCAGCTCGATCGCCGCCTCGACGAGCCGGTACGCCTCGGTGAGCCGGCCGCGGCGGCTCACCACGAGCGCCTTGCCGTTGAGGTCGAAGCCCAGGTGGAAGGCGCGCAGCCGGCGGTCGGGCAGCAGAGAGGTGAGCGCCACCGCCTCGTTGATCCAGGCCAGCGCCTCGTCGGCGTCCCGCCGGGCCGGGTCGTGGTGACGGACCAGCAGCATCGCGGTGGCGTAGGCCGCGGTCGCCCGGTCCTTCGGGTCGACGATCTCCCTGCGGGCCAGATCGAACAGCGCGCGGGCCGCCTCCTCCCGCTCGGTGGCGCCGAGCGCGGACGCGGTGCCGTGCAGGATCCGCCACCACGCCTCGGGGTCGGCCTCCCGCTCGATGATCCGCAACGCCCGCTCGCCCAGCTCGGCGGCGGCGTGGTGGAAGCCCTCGGTCAGGCACCGGTCCACCGCGAAGGCGAACGCGTCGATCACCGCCCGTGGGTCGCCCCCCTGCTCCAGGTGACAGCGCTCGCGGTGGTAGGGGATCGCACCGAGCCGCGGCGCGACCAGCCCGGTCGCGGCCAGCGCGTCGGCCCTCTCCCGGTGTCTGCGGGCCCGTTCTCCGGGACTCGCCCGCTCGTACGGCTCGCGCACCGAGGGCGCGTCGCAGGTGCCGTCGAGCTCGACATAGTCCCCCTCGGCGTCCCCGTCGGTGACGTGATCCCTCCTGGTGACCGGTCGCTCGGCGTACCGTTCGAGGGCGGCGGCCAGTTCGGGACCGGGATCGGCCGCGCAGACGACGAGCGTGAGCAGGGCGGGGTCGAGGCGGCGGAGCAGGACGGTGAGAAGCTCGCGGTCGGTGTGGTCGGCGTGGTCCACCTGTTCCACGACGAGCGCGCGCGGCCCCCGCGCCGGGTAGTCGCGGAGGAACTCGGCCAGGCCGTTGGCGATGCGCAGCGTGCGCCGTGGCGCGGGCACCAGGATGCGCTGGCTCCTGGGCAGAGCGGCGGCGATCGACTGCCGCCGGGCCGGGACCACATCGCACAGGTCGGGGGCGGCCGCACGGATCTCGATGTCGTGCGCGGACACCAGGTCGGGCCGGTGCTCCAGGGCCCGCGGCACCAGCGCGTGCAGCAGCGCGCCCGCCGCGGTGTACGGCCCGCACCGCCGCCGGTGTGCGTCGATCGGAGGCAGCAGCGGCTCCGGGACCGGCTCCCCCGCCCAGTGTGTTGCCCTGATCCACAGATGGCGCACGCGATCGGCCTCCCCGTGATCGGCGCCGGAAGATCCCCGCAGACGAGAACGGAGCCGGCGCCCCGGGTCGAACCCCTCGGGCGCCGGCTCCGTGATCGATCAGGTCAGGTGCCGGGGACTGGCGGCGGCGGACAGCTTGGCCGTGCCAGGCTTGTGGACGATGATCTTCTTCATGGTGCCCCCTTCGACCATTGTTCGAATGAGGGATATATCAACACGAACGAGACCGGCCAACAAGGCATGATCGGGAAATGCCCATAGTCGGATAGCGCCTCAGTCGCCGATCAGGGCGTCCACGAAGACCTCGGGGTCGAACGGCGCGAGGTCGTCCGGGCCCTCGCCGAGGCCCACGAGCTTCACCGGCACGCCCAGCTCACGCTGGACCGAGATCACGATGCCGCCCTTGGCCGTGCCGTCCAGCTTGGTCAGGGCGATGCCGGTCACGTTGACCACCTCGGCGAAGACCTGCGCCTGGCGCATGCCGTTCTGGCCGGTGGTCGCGTCGAGGACGAGCAGCACCTCGTCCACCGTCGCCTTCTTCTCGATGACCCGCTTGACCTTGCCCAGCTCGTCCATGAGGCCGGTCTTGGTGTGCAGCCGTCCCGCCGTGTCGATGATCACGGTGTCGGCCTTGTCCTCGATGCCCTTGGCCACGGCGTCGAACGCCACGGACGCCGGGTCGCCGCCCTCGGGGCCGCGTACGACGCCCGCGCCGACCCGGTCGCCCCACGTCTGGAGCTGGTCGGTCGCGGCGGCCCGGAACGTGTCGGCGGCGCCGAGCACGACCTTCCCGCCGTCGCCGACCAGCACCCGGGCGAGCTTGCCCGAGGTGGTGGTCTTGCCCGTGCCGTTGACGCCGACGACGAGCACGACGGCGGGCCGCTCACCGTGCGGCCGGGTGTGGAGGGTGCGGTCGAGGTCCGGCGCGACCTGCGTGAGCAGTTCCTCGCGCAGCAGCCTGCGCACCTCGTCCGGGGTGCGGCTGCCGAGCACCTTGACCTTCGTCCGCAGTTCCTCCACCATCGCGCGGGTGGGCGCGACGCCGACGTCGGCGGTGATCAGAGTCTCCTCGATCTCGTCCCAGACGTCGTCGTCGAGCCGGTCCCGCGACAGCAGTTCGAGCAGTCCGCGGCCGAGGACGTTCTGCGAGCGGGCCAGGCGGCTGCGCAGCCGGATCATCCGTCCCGCCGAGGGCGGCGGGACCTCGATCTCCGGAGCCTTGATCAGCTCCTCGATGGGGGGAGGCGGCAGCGTGGTCGTCGTGCCGCCGTCCTCCTCGCCCAGCCCTCCCTTGAGCGGCTCCTCGACGACGGGAGCCTTCGGCTCGGGCGGGGCCGGCGGCGCGGGCGGCAGGTCCTTCGCCTTCGGCCGGAACAGCAGCCACAGGCCACCCACCGCCAGTATGGCGACGATGGCCACGATCACGATGATGCCGAGGTAACCGTCCACACCATGCAGTTTCCCAGACAACCGGCAGTGCTCGGTCGCGCGGACCCGCTCGTCGCGCGCCTCCGCCGCGCCACGGCCCCGGGTTCACCGCCGACGACCGGGACCCGGTTTTCCTACACCTTCTCCCGCAGGC
The DNA here is from genome assembly GCF_008728085.1 of Microbispora cellulosiformans. Classification (NCBI taxonomy): domain Bacteria; kingdom Bacillati; phylum Actinomycetota; class Actinomycetes; order Streptosporangiales; family Streptosporangiaceae; genus Microbispora; species Microbispora cellulosiformans. The sequence continues at coordinate 460,046 of NZ_VYTZ01000007.1, forward strand.
GCTGACTCACGACCTGGGTGACGCCGTCACCGCGCATCGACACGCCGTACAGCGCGTCGGCGATCTCCATCGTGCGCTTCTGGTGCGTGATCACGATGAGCTGTGAGGCTTGTCTCAGTTCCTCGAAGAGAGTCAGCAGCCGCTGGGTGTTGGTGTCGTCCAGGGCCGCCTCGACCTCGTCCATCACGTAGAACGGCGACGGGCGGGCCTTGAAGATCGAGATCAGGAACGCCACCGCCGTCAGCGACCGCTCGCCGCCGGACAGCAGCGACAGCCGCTTGACCTTCTTGCCGGGCGGCCGGGCCTCGACCTCGACCCCGGTGGTCAGCATGTCGGAGGGGTCGGTGAGCAGCAGCCGGCCCTCCCCGCCGGGGAAGACCCGGCCGAAGATCTGCTCGAACTCGCGCGCCACGTCCTCGTACGCCGCCGCGAAGACCTGCTCGACCCGGTCGTCGACCTCCTTGACCACCAGCAGCAGGTCGCGCCGGGTCTTCTTGAGGTCCTCCAGCTGGGAGGTGAGGAAGGCGTGCCGTTCCTCCAGCGCGGCGAACTCCTCCAGGGCCAGCGGGTTGACCTTGCCGAGCTGGGTCATCTGCCGCTCGGCCGTCCTCGCCCGTTTCTCCTGCTCCTCCCGCACGTACGGCACGGGCGGCTCGCCCGGCACCGGCGCCGTGGGGCCGTACTCGGCGAGGAGGGGTTCCAGCTCGATGCCGTACTCCTCCAGGGCCCGCTGCTCCATCTGCTCCAGGCGCAGCCGCCGCTCCGTCCTCGCCATCTCGCTGCCGTGGACCCGGTTGACCAGGGCGTCCAGCTCGGAGCCGAGCTCGCGGACGCGCAGGCGCACCTGCTTGAGCTCGGCGTCGATCTGCCCGCGCGCCCGCTCGGCCTCGTCGCGCTCCTCGGCGGCCCGCGCGAGCGAGCCCTCCAGGGCGGTCAGCGCGGTGCGGGCGCCCTCGGCGACCGCGGCGGCGATCTCGGCCTGCCTCCGCCGGCGTTCCCGGTCGGCCGCGGCCCGCGCGCGGTCCTGCCGCTCCCGCTGGGCCGCGCGGAGCAGGGCGTCGGCGCGGCCCGCGATGCCCCGCGCCCGCTCCTCCGCCGTACGGACGGTCAGCCGGGCCTCCATCTCGGCCTGGCGGGTGACGCCGCAGACGGCGGCGAGATCGTCGCGGGTGTCGGTGGTCGGCTCGGCCTCCAGCTCGGCGGCGTACTCCGCCTCGGCGAGCTGTTCCTCCAGCTCCACCACCACGGCCTGGGCCTGTTCGCGGGCCTCCTCCGCGTCGCGCACCGACCCGCCCAGCCGCGCCGCCTCGTCCTGGGCGGCCTTGACGGCGGCCTCCAGCCGGGCGAGCTGCTTGGCCGCCGCGGCGGCCTTCTGATCGGCCTCCCGCTGCCTGCCGCGCAGCCGGTCGAGCACGGCCTGGGCCGCGTTCAGCCCGTTCTGGGCGTCGTTGACGCCGTTCTGGGCGGCGCTGACACCGCTCTGCGCCTCGGCCACCCGCGCCTGGGCCTCCTCCAGCGCGAGCTGGCACTCCCGCTCGGCGGCCACGGCCTCCGTGAGCGCCTCGGCGTGCCGCTCGGCCCCGGCCCTGGCGGTGGCCAGGTCGGCGGCGGCCTCGTCGAGGGCGGTTCGCATCTGCAGCAGCGAGGACCCGCCGCCGGAGCCGCCGTGCGCCGCGTGGACCCCGAGCAGGTCGCCCGACGTGGTGACGGCCCGCAGGCCCGGATGGGAGTCCACGACCTTGCGCGCGGAGGGCAGATCGGGCACCACGACCACGTCGGACAGCAGCGCCTCCACCGCCGGGCGCAGCTCGTCCGGCACGGCCACCAGGTCGGCCGCCCACTCCGCGCCCGCGACGGGCGGCTCCGGCCGGTCGTACGCCTCGTGCCGGTCGGCCGCGACGAGCAGGGCGGCGCGTCCGGCGCCGGTCTCGCGCAGGTGCTCCACGGCCGCCACGGCCGCGGTGAGAGAGGCGACGGCCACGCCGTCCACGGCCAGCACGGCCGCGACGGCGGCCTCCGCCCCGGGCCGTACGGCCAGCAGCGTGGCGACGGGGCCGAGCATCCCGGGCAGGCCCGCCCCGAGCAGGGCGGCGGCTCCGTCGGCGCCTCCGGCCAGGCTCATCTCCAGGGCCTCGCACCGCGCCTGCAGGGCGGCGACGGCGCGCTGCGACTCGGAGTCGGCGGCGCGGGCGGCGCCGACGGCGGCCTTCGCGGCGGCCAGCGCGTCGCCCGGCGCGGCCAGGGCGGCCCGCTCCCGCTCCACAACGGCCCCGGCCTGCTCCGCTACGGCCCTGGCCTCCTCCACCGCGGCGCGGGCGAGGTCGACGCCCTCCTGCGCGGTCTCCAGCTCGGCGGCGAGCTCGGGGTCGGCCGGGGGCTCGTCGAGCGCGCCCGTGTCCAGCTCGTCCTGGGCCTGCTCGGCGCGGCGGGTGGCGTCCTCGACGGCCTTGGTGAGCCGGCCGATCTCGTCCCCGGCGGCCCTGGCCCGGCTCCTGGCCGACTCGACCTGGCCGCGCAGCCGGGCGAGCGCCTCCCTGCGGTCGGCCGCGGCGCGGGCGGCGACCGACAGGCGCCGCTCCTCGGCGGCGAGCGCCTCCTCGGCCTCGGCGCGCACCTCGACGGCGGCGGCGAGCCGCTCGCGCGCCTCGTCCAGCTCGTCGGCCAGCACCCGCTCCTGCTCGCGCACCTCGGCGGCCTCGCGCTCCAGGTCCTCCGGGTCGCGCCCGCGCCGTTCGACCGACGCGGCGTCGGCGGCGTGCCTCCTGCGCTCGGCCGCCAGGCTCTCCACGCCACGCAGCCGTTCCCGCAGGGCCGAGAGGTGGTAGAAGGTCTCCTGGGCCGCCTTCAGCCGCGGCTGCGCCTCGTTCTCCGCGGCCTCCAGCTCGGTTTCCCGCCGCTGCCCCTCGGCCAGCTCGGCCTCCACCCGGGCCCGCCTGGCCTGTACGGCCGCCTCGTCGGCCTCCTCGCGCTGCAGGGTGTCGCGGAGGGTCACGACGTCGTCGGCGAGCAGGCGCAGCCGCGCGTCGCGCAGGTCGGCCTGGATCACGGCCGCCTTCCTCGCGATCTCGGCCTGCCGGCCGAGCGGCTTGAGCTGGCGGCGCAGCTCGGCCACGAGGTCCTGGACGCGGGTGAGGTTGGCCTGCATCGCGTCGAGCTTGCGGAGCGCCTTCTCCTTGCGCTTGCGGTGCTTGAGCACGCCGGCGGCCTCTTCGATGAACGCCCTGCGCTCCTCGGGCCCGGCGTGCAGCACCTGGTCGAGCTGGCCCTGGCCGACGATGACGTGCATCTCCCGGCCGATGCCGGAGTCGGAGAGCAGCTCCTGGATGTCGAGCAGGCGGCAGGTGTCGCCGTTGATGGCGTACTCGCTCTGGCCCGACCGGAACATCAGCCGGCTGATCGTGACCTCGGTGTAGTCGATCGGCAGCGCGCCGTCACCGTTGTCGATCGTCAGAGTGACCTCGGCGCGGCCGAGGGGCGGGCGGCTGGAGGTGCCCGCGAAGATGACGTCCTCCATCTTGCCGCCGCGCAGCGACTTGGCGCTGTGCTCGCCCATCACCCAGGCGAGGGCGTCGACGACGTTGGACTTGCCGGAGCCGTTGGGGCCGACCACCGCCGTGATCCCGGGCTCGAAACGGAGGGTGGTGGCCGAGGCGAACGACTTGAAACCGCGTAAGGTGAGCGTCTTCAGGTACACGTCCGCCCCCCTCGGTGCCGCCCGTCGGCTGGGGGGAAAGACTACAGGTCCCGAAGCCGGGGTACGCGGAATAGACGCCGCTTGACCTCCGGCCGGCCGGGGTGGCAATTCCCGTGGAACGGTTCCGGAAATGGCAAGGGACGCCTTTGCGGGGCGTCCCTACAATCCTTTTCCCGTTCCGGCCGGTCCCTCAGGTGAGAGCCGGCTCGCGATCCTGCAGCCGGACCAGGGCCTCATCACGAGTTTGCGCTTCGAGCGCGTCGTTCTGGGCCTGGAGCCGGTTGAGTTCTGCCTCGAGGTCGCGGATGCGCTGCTGGAGGCGACGCATTTCCGAGATCATTCGAGGATCAGGACCGCCGACGTGGCCGAGTAGAGCCTTCGCCATAGTAAAGGGTCCTCCACGCTGAGTGACCAGACTGGTTCGCGCACTTCATGCCGCGGGAGGGGTGCGCGTGGTTCCTCTCAAGAGTCGCACCGGCATTGGAGACGGTCAAGTTGAACGCTCCGCACGATGAAGCCGGTGGGCACTCTCGCTAGGTAAATATACCGGATTTACGGGGTTTGAGGGAAGCCCTACCTCTCGACAAACCCGGCGATACTCCGCTTCGCTTCGCTCCAGCGCTCGACCACCCCCTCGACGTGGCCGGGCGTGTCACCGGTGCGTAACAGGTCCAGGAGCTTGTCGCACGACTCCCTGGGACCTTCGGCGACGACCTCGACCCTTCCGTCGGCCAGGTTCGCGGCCCACCCGACCAGCCCGAGTTCCAGCGCGCGGGCGCGGGTCCACCAGCGGAACCCCACACCCTGCACCCGTCCCCGGACCCATGCCGTCAACCGAATCACGAATACAAGTATCCAGATCGGCTCCGGCCGCGATCGCCGGGGGTGGCGCTAGGAGCGGCCGGGCTAGGGGCGGGCGTTCCTCGGGCGGGGCTGGCACTTCGGGCAGCTGTAGGAGGAGCGGTTCATGAACGCCTCCCGCCTGACCGGCGTGCCGCAGCGGCGGCAGGGCTCGTCGCGCCTGCCGTAGACGGCGAGCGACCGGTCGAAGTAGCCGCTCTCGCCGTTCACGTTGACGTACAGGCTGTCGAAGGACGTGCCGCCCTGGCCGAGAGCCTCGGTCATGACGGCCCGGACCGCCGCGAGCAGCTCGAAGATCTTCGGCCGGGTCAGCGTCTCGGTCGGGCGCGCCCAGTGCAGCCGCGCCCGCCACAACGCCTCGTCCGCGTAGATGTTGCCGACCCCGCTGATCAGCGACTGGTCGAGCAGCGCCCGCTTGATCCCCGTACGGCGCAGCCGCAGCCGGACGGCGAACTCGGCGTCGTCGAAGGCGTCCTCCAGCGGGTCGGCGGCGATGTGCGCGACCGGCTCGGGCACCGCCCGGCCCCGGCCGGCGGTCATCGGGGCGACCAGCAGGTGCCCGAAGGTGCGCTGGTCGACGAAACGTAACTCCGGGCCGCCGTCGGCGAAGCCCATGCGCACCCGCAGGTGCTTCTCGATCGGCGCCATCGGGTCCTCGACGAGAAGCTGACCGCTCATGCCGAGGTGGGCGAGCAGCGCCTCCCCCGCGTCCTCCGGCTCCTCCGGCTCCGCGGGGCCGTCGAGCAGGGGCAGCCACAGGTACTTGCCCCTGCGCTCCGCCGAGGCGAGGGTGCGGCCCTTGAGCTGGGCGGCGAGATCGCCGGGGTTGCGGCGGACCGCGCGGGGATTGAGCACCTCGGCCGCGGCGACCGTCCGGCCGGCGACCCAGCGCTCCAGGCCCCGGCGTACGACCTCGACCTCGGGCAGTTCGGGCATGTTCCCTCCCCGGGCGGGGTCAGGCGCGGACGGGCCCGGCGCCCTCGCGGGCGTCGCGCAGCGCGCGGATCGCGGTCCAGGCCGCCTCGGCCGCCTGCTGCTCGGCCTCCTTCTTGCTGCGCCCGGCGCCCTTGCCGTACTCCTTGCCGCCCACGCGCACGACGGCCGAGAAGGACTTGGCGTGGTCGGGCCCGCTCTCGTCGACGTGATACTCCGGCACGCCGAGCATCTCGGCGGCGGTGAGCTCCTGCAGGGAGGTCTTCCAGTCGAGCCCGGCGCCGAGCGACGCCGACCGCGTGATGAGGGGATCGAACAGCAGGTGGACGACGCGGAACGCCTCGTCCAGGCCCTTGTCGACGTACACGGTGCCGATCAGGGCCTCCAGCGTGTCGGCCAGGATGGACGACTTGTCCCGTCCGCCGGTGCCCTCCTCGCCGCGGCCGAGCCGCAGGTACTTGCCGAGGTCGAGCGCCCTGGCGACGTCCGCGAGCGCCCGCATGTTGACCACGGCGGCGCGCAGCTTCGCGAGCTGGCCCTCCGGCAGGTCCGGGTGGTTGCGGAACAGCGTGTCCGTCACCACCAGGCCCAGCACCGAGTCACCCAGGAACTCCAGGCGCTCGTTGGTCGGCAGGCCGCCGTTCTCGTACGCGTACGAGCGGTGCGTCAGCGCCCGCTCCAGGATTCCGGTGCTGAGCCGGACGTCCAGCACCTGGTGAAGCTCGTCTCTGGCGATCTCGACGGGCACGGGTTTCGCCGATGGTGCGGCCATGGAATCCTCCCAATTCCTCCGCGGGACAAAGCCGTGCGCGGGAGGCAGGTGGATCCGCCGATGGCCCGAAGGCGTGGTGGACGCCGGTCCGCCGGGAGCCGATGGCCCCGGCGTCCACCACGGCCGCGGGCGTGCATGCCGGTGCGTGTCTACCGTCCTACCGCCGCACGTTCCTGAAAGCACGGTAACGCCGGCCGGGTCCTGTTGACGATCCGGCCGGCGTCCCGATTACCACGCGCGGCCCGGAGATCCGGTCTCCGGAGCGCGCTTGCGGCAGCTTGCGCGCGATCAGGCCGACGGCTCGACGACCTGACGGCGGTTGTAGGTGCCGCAGGTCGGGCACGCCACGTGCGGGCGCTTGGGCGAGCGGCACTGCGGGCAGCTCACGAGTGCGACCGCCGCCGCCTTCCACTGGGACCTGCGGGCGCGGGTGTTGCTCCGCGACATTCTCCGCTTGGGGACGGCCACGTCAACCCTCCTGATCGTCTTTCTGTTCCTCAACCAAACCCTGCAGCGCCGCCCAGCGGGGGTCGACCGTCTCGTGCCGGTGGTCCGGGCCGGCCTCCGCCAGCCTGACTCCGCACTCCGCGCAGAGACCGGGGCAGTCTTCACCGCACACCGGGCTCAGCGGCAGTGCGAGCACCACCGCGTCACGGAATACCGGCTCGAGATCGAGCAGTTCGCCGTCGAGGAGCAGATCGTCCTCTCCGGCGTCCTCCGCCGAGTAGAAGTAGAGCTCCTGGAAGTCGACCTCGATCTCCGAGGTCAACGGGTCCAGGCAGCGCGAGCACTCCCCCGTGAGGGGAGCCTGCGCCGTGCCCGTCACGAGCACGCCCTCCATCACCGCCTCGAGCCGGATGTCCAGCTCGACGTCGGCGTCCTTGGGAACGCCGATCATTCCGACCGCGAGGTCCACCGGCGCCGGGAGGGTCGGGGTGAGGGTGCGCATCGATCCCGGTCGGCGTCCCAGATCGTGGGTGGAAATCACCCAGGGGGCTCGGGGATCGAGGCTGCGCAGACTCATCCTGCTCTCGTTAGGCATGGCGAATCACCGCCGTCGTGCAAGGCTGAAAGGCAAGAATACCAGCCCCGTTCAGCCTCTGAGCCGCTCGATGAGCAGCTGGTGGACGAGGTCCGGGACCAGGCCCGACACGTCGCCGCCGTACCGGGCGATCTCCTTGAGCCTGCTCGACGACAGGAACGAGTACTCCGGGTTGGTGGACATGAACAGCGTCTCCACCCCCGACATCCGGTAGTTGAGCTGGGCCATCTGCAGCTCGTAGTCGAAGTCGCTGACCGCCCGCAGGCCCTTCACGATGGCCGGGATGCCCTGCTGCCTGCAGAAGTCCACCAGCAGCCCGTGGAACTTCTCCACCCGGATGTTGCCGTACTCCTTCGTCACCGCCTGGAGCATCTCGATGCGCTCGTCGACGGTGAACAGGCTGTGCTTCTCGATGTTGATCAACACGGCCACGACGACCTCGTCGTACAGCCGTGACGTCCGGCCGATGATGTCCAGATGTCCGTTGGTGACGGGATCGAACGACCCCGGGCAGACGACGCGGCGCAACGCGCACCCCCATAGATTCACGGGTTCCCGGCGGCGCGACCGTACCAAACGGCCGCTTCGCCGTACCGGCGGACCCTGTCCTCGGTGAATCCCTCCGGCCACACCAGGTCCTTACCCCTGGACTCCCGCTCCACGGCCACCAGCGCGCCCTCCGCCAGCCAGCCGTTGTCGCGCAGCGCCCTGAGCACCCGCGAGACGGCCTCGTCCGAGACGGCGTAGGGCGGGTCGGCGAAGACGAAGTCGTACGGCTCCTCGCACGGGCGGCCGACCACCCGCTCGACCTTCTCGGCCCGCAGGAACGCCCCCGGCAGCCCGAGCGACGCGATGTTCTCCCTGATCGTCCGCGCGGCCCTGGCGTCCGACTCGACGAGCAGCGCGTGGACGGCTCCCCGGCTCAGCGCCTCCAGGCCCACGGCGCCCGACCCGGCGTACAGGTCGAGCGCCCGGGCCCCGTCCAGCGGCCCGAGCGTGGAGCCGACCGTCGCGAACACGCCCTCCCGGGTGCGGTCGCTCGTCGGCCTGGTCGATCTCCCCGGCGGGACGGCCAGCCTGCGGCCGCCCGCCGTCCCTGCGATCACCCGCGTCACGTCCTCATTGTCCCGCCCGCGACGGCCGCCGCGGCACGCCGGGGACGGGCCGGACGTAGATCAGCGGGGTCAAGAGTGGGCAAGCGGCGGCGAGGAAAGGGTAAGAGCCGTATCGCGGGCTCCGTCCCATGCGCATCATGAGTTCTGCGGCCTCCACGGTGACCCAGCGGGAGGCCGGCCGGCGTGATCGTGAGCCCTTCCGCACGTCGGCGCCTCCGGCACCTGACCCGGAGGCGGGCCCGGCCGGGGACGGCATTCGGGGGGAGGCCGTCCCCTGAGCCGGGCTCTGGGTCGTCACACGGGCGTCGTGTTCGCACGACGCCCGTTCCAATTCCCGGCCGCCTCCGATCTCCCCCGGCCACCTCGGACTACCCGGTCTCCCCGGGTCTCCCCGGGCTCCCGTCGAGCCCCACCCATCACCGAACGGCGCTCCTCGGCATCCACCCCGCCGAGGTCCGAGCGAGCCGGTCAGGCCTTCTCCAGGAACTCGGCGCGCTCGTCGGAGACCAGGGCGTCGATCTCGGCGCGCAGCGCCGGGTGACCCGACAGCCCGGGATCGGCGGACAGCAGCGAGGTCGCCTCGGCGCGGGCGGCCTCGATGACGTCCTCGTCCCGCAGCAGCTGCAGCAGCTTGAGCGACGACCTGCGCCCCGACTGGGCGGCGCCGAGCACGTCGCCCTCCCGGCGCTGCTCCAGGTCGACCCGGGACAGCTCGAAGCCGTCGAGGGTCGTCGCCACCGCGTCGAGCCTGCGGCGCGCGGCCGTGCCCTCCGGCGCCTCGCTCACCAGCAGGCACAGCCCGGGCAGGCCGCCCCGCCCGACCCGGCCGCGCAACTGGTGCAGCTGGGAGACGCCGAAGCGGTCGGCGTCCATGATGACCATGACCGACGAGTTGGGGACGTCGACGCCGACCTCGATGACCGTGGTCGCCACCAGGACGTCGATCTCCCCGCGGGCGAAGGCGCGCATCACCGCGTCCTTGTCCTCGGGAGCCAGCTTGCCGTGCAGCGCCTCGATCCGCAGCCCGGCGAGGGGGCCCTCCGCGAGCGTCCGCGCGACGTCGAGCACCGCCAGGGGCGGCCGGCGCTCGTCGTCGGCCTTCGCCAGGTCGCCCTCGTCGCCCTCCTGGTCGCCGATGCGCGGGCACACCACGTACGCCTGGCGGCCGAGGCCGGTCTCCTCGCGGACGCGCTGCCACGCCCGGTCGAGGTAGTGGGGCTTCTCGGCGGCGGGCACCACGTGCGTGGTGATGGGAGCGCGGCCGGACGGAAGCTGGGACAGCGTCGAGACCTCCAGGTCGCCGAACACGGTCATCGCGACCGTGCGCGGGATCGGCGTCGCCGTCATGACCAGCACGTGGGGCCGCCCGCCGCCGCCCTTCTCCCGCAGCGCGTCGCGCTGCTCGACGCCGAACCTGTGCTGCTCGTCGACCACGACCAGCCCGAGGTCGAAGAACTGGACGTGCTCCTGGAGCACGGCGTGGGTGCCGATCACGATGCCGGCCGTGCCGGAGGCCGCGTCGAGCAGCGCGCTCCTGCGCGCCGCCGCGCCCATGGACCCGGTGAGCAGCGCGACCGCGGTGCCGCCGAGCATGCCGCCGCCCGCGAGATCGCCCAGCATGGCCACGATCGACCGGTGGTGCTGCTGGGCGAGCACCTCGGTGGGGGCGAGCAGCACGGCCTGGCCGCCGGAGTCGACCACCTGGAGCATCGCGCGCAGCGCGACCACGGTCTTGCCCGCGCCGACCTCGCCCTGGAGCAGCCGGTGCATGGGGTGGGCGCGGGCGAGGTCGGCCGCGATCTCCTCGCCGACACGCTTCTGCCCCTCGGTGAGCTCGAACGGCAGCCGCTTGTCGAACTCCCCGAGCAGTCCGCCCTCGCGCCGGGCGCGGGGCGTGGCGGCCCAGGCGGAGGCGGCCATCCGCCGCCGCACCAGGACGGCCTGCAACACGAACGCCTCGTCGAACTTCAGCCGGTCGTGGGCCCGCGCGACGTCCCCCTGGCCGCGCGGCCGGTGGACCAGGCGCAGCGCGTCCTCGATCGGCAGCAGGCCCAGCCGCTCCCGCAGCTCGCCGGGGACGGGGTCGTCCAGGCTGAGCACGTCGAGCACGGTCTGCACGGCCCGGCGGATCTTCCAGCTCGGCAGCCCCTGGGCCGAGGGGTAGATCGGCACCAGCGCGGAGGCGAACTCCTCGGCCGTCTCCGCCGTCTCGTCGAACGACTCGTACTCGGGATGGGTGAGCGACACGCGCCGGGACTTCCCGGCCACGAAGACGTTGACCTTCCCCGAGAACATCGCCTCGGTGCCCGGCGGCAGCCGCTGCTCGGCGACGTAGGCGCCCTTGCCGAAGAACGCCAGGTGCAGCCGCTCCCTGCCGTCCGTCACCACCATGTCGAGCCAGGTGCCCTGCCGGTTCTTCATCGGCCTGCGGACCGCGGACGACACCTTGGCGACCACGGTCACGTGCTCGTCGTTCTCCAGTGACGCGATCGGCGTCAGCTCACCCCTCTGGGCGTAGCGCCGCGGATAGTGGCGCAGCAGTTCACCGACCGTGCTGATGCCCAGCGCGCTCTCCAGTGGGGCGGCGGACCTGCCGACCGCCTTCTTGAGCGGCTCGTCGAAGCTCGTCACGACACTCATTAGTACCCGTACGCGCCGACAATCGGGCTCACTCGGCCCCGATCAGGAGGGGATACCCGCCCTGCCCGCCCTCGTACACGACGATCTCGAGGTCGGGCCGCGTCCGCTCCAGGTCGTCCTCGACGGCCCGCGCGACCTCGGGCGGCGCGCCCGCGCCGACGACGAGGGTGACCATCTCGCTGCCGCCCGACACCAGGCGCCGGGCGACCTCGACCGCGGTCGCGGCCAGGTCCGCGCCGATCAGCGCGACCTCGCCGTCCACCACCCCGAGCACCTCGCCGGGACGGCACAGGCCCGCGCTGGTCACCGCCGCGCGGTCGGCCACCCACACGTGCCCGTGGCGGGTGTGCCCGGCCGCGTCGGTCATCGCCACGATGTCGTCGTCGAACCGGCGGAGCGGGTCGTGCACGGCCAGCGCGGCGAGTCCCTGCACGGAGGCCCGGGTGGGCAGGACGCTGACCGTCGCGCCCTCCTCCCTGGCGATCTCGGCGGCGGCGACGGCGACGTCGTACACGGCGGCGTCGTTGGGCAGCACCGCGACCTCCGCGCCCGCGTCGCGGATCCCCCGCACCAGCGCGGCGACCGGCGGAACCGCCCCCGGATCGCGCCGTACGACCACCGCGCCCGCCTCCGCGAACAGGCCCGCCAGGCCGTCTCCGGCGGCGACCGCCACCACTCCCCTGGCCGGGCCCGGCTCGTGCGGCCGCGCCCCGAGCCAGGTGACCTTGATCCGGTGCGGGCGTCCGGCCCGGAGCCCGGCCTCGATCGCCGCGCCCGCGTCGTCCACGTGGACGTGGACGTTCCACAGGGCCTCCCCGCCGACGATCACGAGGCTGTCCCCGAGCGCGTCCAGCTCCGCCCTCAGCCGGCTCACCTCGTCCGCGCCCGCGTCCAGGAGGTACATGACCTCGTACCCGGGGCCGTCCGCGTGCCGCCCGGCCACTTCCGGCGCCACCGTCCCACGAGCCTCCGGCGTGAGCCCATTGCGCGCCTCCGGCGCGCCCCGGCCGGCCGGGGCGGGCACCTCGTGCCGCTCGCTGTAGGCCTCGGTCACCACCTCGGCCAGGCTCTCCAGGACGATCACCAGCCCGGCCGCGCCCGCGTCGACCACTCCGTTGCGGGACAGCACGTCGAGCTGCCCGGTCGTGCGGCGCAGCGCCCGCCGCGCCTCCTCCGCCGCCAGGCGGGCCACCCCGGCCAGGTCGTCCGGCGCGTCCCGTACGGCCCGCGCGGCGGCGGACAGCACGGTGAGCAGCGTGCCCTCCACCGGCCTGGCCACCGCCGCCCTGGCCGTCTCGGCCGCCCTCGCGAGGCCGGCGCGCAGGTCGGCGCCGTCGCCCCGGGCCGGGCCGAGCGTGTCGGCGAGGCCCTTGAGCGCCTGGCTGACGATCACGCCGGAGTTGCCCCGCGCGCCGAGCAGCGCCCCGCGGGCCAGCGCGGCCCAGGTGGCGCCGCCGTCCGCGCCCGCGGGCAGCGCGTCCAGCGCGTCCGCCGCGGACAGGAGCGTGAGGTGCAGGTTCGTCCCGGTGTCCCCGTCCGGCACGGGGAAGACGTTGAGTGCGTCGATCTCCGCTCTGGCCCGGCCGAGTGCCGTGGCGCAGTGCCGGGACCAGCGCCGTACGGCAGGGGGATCGAGCTCCTTGAGCATCCGCCGTCCTTCCTTCCGCGCGCTCCGGGCCCTCGATGCGCTACCGTTGGCGGGTACGAGACTATCCCCGTTCGTCGGCCTCCCGTTTGGCGTGGACCGGCGCACATCGGATATCCTCGTGTGGCCAGCCGGTTGTCCCGGCATTGCTCGGATGAGCCGCTGCACCGGCGCCGGGCCGATCGACTGATTCAAAGGAGCGATTACCGTGGCTTCCGTCTGCGACGTCTGCGCCAAGAAGCCGATTTTCGGCAACAACATCTCCCACTCGCACCGCCGCACCCGCCGCCGCTGGAACCCCAACATCCAGACCGTGCGCGCGGTGGTCAACGGGACGCCGAAGCGGATGAACGTCTGCACCTCCTGCATCAAGGCCGGCAAGGTCACCCGCTGACCCGCTGACCCGCTGACCTACTGACGCTTCGCCCGAGCCCGTCACCTCTGCCGGTGACGGGCTTTCGCGTGCCCGGACCCCGGCTGCGCGCACGCGCTGACCGCGTACGACTCCAACGGAGCCGGATTCCGGTCCGGGATCATCCGCTTCGGCGAGCCCGCGCACGCGGGATCATGTGGATCCGGTCCGTGACGCCGACGCCGTTCCAGGAATCGGCGAGCCAGGAAGGATTCAGGCTGTTGAGCGAATACACGCTGCGCGTGATCGGTCGAGTGGAGTCACCCCTCACCGATCGGGCGACGGCACCCCTGCAGGCCGACGAGGGCGCCCCCGGCGCCTGGCTGGTCTTCGACGAGCGGTACGCGTCCGCCCTGGAGGGCCTGTCCCCGGGCACCGACGTGCTCCTGCTCACCTGGCTCGACCGTGCCGACCGCGACACGCTCACCGTCCACCCGCGCGGCGACATCACGCGTCCGCGCGCCGGCGTCTTCACCACCCGCAGTCCCGACCGGCCCAACCCGATCGGCCTGCACGAGGTCCGCATCCTCGCCATCGCCGGAACGCGCGTCCAGGTCGGCAACCTCGAAGCCCTCGACGCGACCCCGATCCTCGACGTCAAACCTCTCCTCACGCCGGAGCGATGACACGCCGGACCGTCGCCGACCACGCCGACCGCGCTACGGGTGCGGTCGGCGCGGTGCTCGCTCAGGCGTCCCGGCGCAGGCGCCAGCCGTGGTCGACCGGGCCGATGCCCGCGCCCAGCGGGAACCCGTGCGCGATCGCGCCGGTGACGTACTCCTTGGCCCGCCGTACGGCGCCGGGGACGTCCTCGCCGAGGGCGAGGTAGGACGCGATGGCGGAGGCGAGCGTGCAGCCGGTGCCGTGGGTGTGCCGGTTGTCGAGCCGCTCGGCGGTGAAGCGGTGCTCGGCCGACCCGTCGGTCAGCAGGTCGACCGGCTCGCCGGGCAGGTGCCCTCCCTTGATGAGCGCCCACTTCGGGCCGAGCGCCAGCACCGCCTCGGCGGCGCGGGGCAGGTCGGCCTCGTCCTCGACCTTGACGTCCGTGAGCTGCTCGACCTCCCACAGGTTGGGGGTGACCACGGTCGCCGTGGGCAGCAGCGCCCTCCTGACGGTCTCCACGGCCTCCGGCCGGAGCAGGCTGTCACCGTGCTTGGACACGCCGACCGGGTCCACCACGACGGGAACGGCGACGCCCGCGAGGACCTCGGCGACGGTCTCCACCAGCACCGGCGAGGCCAGCATGCCCGTCTTGATCGCCTGGGCTCCGATGTCGCCGAGGACCGAGTCGAGCTGGGCCCGCACCGCCTCCGGGGGCAGCTCCCAGTAGCCCTGGACGCCCAGCGAGTTCTGCGCCGTCACCGCGGCGATCACGCTCATGCCGTGTACGCCGAGGGCCAGCATGGTCTTCAGGTCGGCCTGGATGCCGGCTCCGCCGCCGGAGTCGGAGCCCGCGATCGTCAGAACACGTGGTGGGGTGGTCATGGCTTCCATCCAACCAGGTCCCCCTCGACGCGAGCCGCACCCCTTCGGGCGCACCCGGCCCGGGCACGCAGGGGCCGGGCGACACGCTTTCCGGCGCTCATCGCGTCACCCACCGGCGACATCCCGGCGGCGGTGTTGCGAGACGAGCGCACAGCCCCGACCCGGGCGCGAGCGTCAGCGGTGGTGGTGGCCGGAGTTGCTCGCGACGGCGCACCGGCCCTCGGCGAGCGCGCATTCGGCCGGGGCGCGGGAGGAGCCCTCGGCGTCGAAGACGACGCCGATCTCGCCGTCCTCGCCGAGTGACTCGCCGGTGACGACCAGAGTGTCTTCCTGCTGCTCCCAGTGGGCGGCGCCCCGCACCGCGATCACCCGTCCGCCGACCGGCAGCCGGAGCGTCCAGGAGGAGAGCGCCGGGCCCTCGTTGCGTACGGCGAGCCGGGCCGTGTAGGTCGCGCCGCGCCTGCCCGTCACCGCGTACGCGACGCGGACGGCGCCGTCACCAGGCGCGGCGGCCGGGGCGGCCGAGTCGGTGTGCGGGGCCTCCCCGCCCGAGTCCGACGAGCCCGCGCCGCCCGGCTCCGAGGAGTCCGAGGCGTCCGAAGTGGCAGGGCTGCCCGGGTCCGCGCCGTCCGTCTTGCCGTCCGTGGTGCCGGCCGTCCCGGGGGCGTCGGCCGTCGCCGGGGCGCCGACGTCGGCGGGCGTGGAACCGGCGCCGGTCCGGGCGCCGCTCCCGTGCCCGGCGGGCGACGTGGCGCGCGCCTTGGGCGAGGCGGAGGCGCGCGCCTTCTGCTGAGTGCGCCCCGGATGGGCTCCCGGGCCGGCAGGGCCGGAGTCGGGCTGGGAGGCCGACTGGGAGCCGGGGCCGGGAGGCGTTCCGGGACCGGTGTCGCCCCGCGCCGGGTCCTCGCCGGTCCGGCCGCCCACGGCTCCGTCCCCGGCGGCGCCGCCCGTCGTCTCGCCTCCGGCGTCGCCTGCCGCGTCACCTATCTGGGGGGCGGTGCCGGTCTCCTGCGGCGTCCCCGCGCCGAGAGAGGGGGCACCGGTCACGACACAGTCCACGGCGGACGCGCAGGCCTGCCGGGGCGGCTCGGCGGTCAGCGTGGTCCGCCCGGCCATCAGCCGCACCCCGCCCGTCGTGACGCCGACGGCCAGCAGCACCGACAGGCCGGACACCAGCGCCACCCGCCGCAGGCGCTTCGGCGGCTCCGGCCGGTCGTTCCAGCCCGAGCCGAGGAAGCCACGAGGTGGGCCGTCGTCGTGGGAGGCGAGGCTCTCGGGAGACAGCGCGGCGAAGGTCCTGGTGCCCGGCCCAGGGTCCGGGTCGGCGGGCTCACCCACGACCGGCGTCTCCTCCCCGGCGGGGGCGAGCGTGCCTTCTCCGGTGCTTCGTCCTGCCGCGTGACGGCCCATGACGGTCCTCTCTGTCGCCGACCGCCATACTTAATAACAGATTTAATACACCTATGTCACAAATTTCACTTCATTCACGGAAGTGATCCCATCCGCCCACCGCCCGGACCTGCCCGTCGACGCGTACGCCGTGACCCTGCTCGACCTGGCCGATTACCGTCCATTCCGGCGGCAGCCGTACGGCGGGAGGGAAGGTCGCGGCGAGCGCGTGGTCGTCGCCGCCGGTCAGCACCCACTCCAGCGGGTCGGCTCCCAGTTCGGCGGCCGCCGCGGCCAGGACCTCCGCCACGGGGAGGGCGGCGGCGTCCAGGGCGACGGCCACTCCCGAGGCCTCCGCGACGTGCCCGAGGTCCTGCAGCAGGCCGTCGCTCACGTCGAGCATGGCCGTCGCGCCGAGCAGCGCGGCCCGGGGCCCGCAGGCGTACGGCGGCCGGGGACGCCGGTGCGCCTCCGGAAGCTCCCGCAACTCCGGCGCGCCGGCGCCCGCCCCCGCCGTGAGCAGGGCGAGACCCGCCGCCGCGTGGCCGAGGCGGCCCGCCACCGCGACCACGTCCCCGGGCCGTGCGCCCGAACGGGTCACCGGCGGCCGTCCGCCGAGGTCTCCCAGCGCGGTCACCCCGAGCACGACGGTCTCCGAACGCGTGACGTCGCCCCCCGCCACGGTCGCGCCCACGAGGTCGCACTCGTCGCGGAAGCCGTCGGTCAGCGCGTCGAGCCAGTCGGCGGCCGCGTCCGGCGGCAGGCCGAGCCCGACCACCAGCGCGGTGGGTTCGGCCCCCATGGCGGCGATGTCGGCGAGGTTCTGCGCCGCCGCCTTGCGGCCGATGTCGTAGCCGCCCGACCAGTCGCGGCGGAAGTGCCTTCCCTCCACCAGAAGGTCGGTGCTCACCACCACCCGGCCGTCGGGCGCGCGCAGAATCGCGGCGTCGTCACCGGGGCCCAGCAGTACGGCCGCGCCCTGGGGAAGCCGTCCCGATATTCGCTGAATTACTCCGAATTCGCCCAGTTCTCCGACTGTGATGGCACACCCCTTGTGCATCCGAGGTACGGTTACGCTCCGGCACTGATCTCTACCCGGAGGGCGTCATGGTGCAGGCCTACATCCTTATCCAGACCGAGGTCGGCAGGGCGGCCAACGTGGCCGAGGAGATCTCCTCCATCCCTGGGGTGACACAGGCCGAGGACGTGACCGGCCCCTACGACGTGATCGTCCGCGCCCGGGCCAACAACGTGGACGAGCTCGGCAAGCTCGTGGTGGCCCAGATCCAGGCGGTGCAGGGCATCACCCGCACGCTGACGTGCCCGATCGTCCACATCTGACCGCGAACCGACCGGGGGGACGATGCGCGTGGCGAGGGGCACGGCCGCGACCGCGGCGGGTGTGACGCTGGCCCTGCTCACGGCCTGCTCGTCCACCGTCCACGTGGAACCGCCGGCACCGGCCGGCGAGGCCGCCGCGGCCTGCCGCAGGCTCGGCCCCGCCCTGCCCGGGACGCTCGACGGGCTCGGCCGGGCCGAGTCCGAGCCGCCCTCGCCGTACGTCGCCGTCTGGGGCGACGGCCAGATCGCCCTGCGCTGCGGCGTGCCGCGCCCGGCCGAGATGGAGCCCACGGCCGAGGTCGTCGACGTCAACGGTGTCGGCTGGTTCCAGGACCCCCGGCTGCCGACGCTGTTCACCTCGGTCAACCGGGTGGCGTACGTCGAGGTCACGATCGCCAAGAGCCACCAGCCGGCCGCGGTGCTGGTCGATCTCGCCGAGCCGGTCAAGCGCAACGTCCCGGAGTAGCTCAGCGCAGCCCGGCGGGGCGGCGCAGGGCGAGCTGGATCAGGCGGTCCACCAGGTCGGCGTACGGCAGCCCGGTGGCGGCCCACAGCTGCGGCGCGACCGACAGCGAGGTGAACCCCGGCATGGTGTTGATCTCGTTGACGATGAGCTCGCCGGACGGCGTGTAGAAGAAGTCGACCCTCGACAGTCCCTCGCAGCCGAGCGCCTCGTACGCGCGCACCGCCATGGCCCGCAGCGTCTCGGCCACCTCGGCGGGGATGTCGGCCGGGGCCCGGAGCTCCATCTGGCCGGGGTGATACTTGGCCTCGAAGTCGAAGAACTCGTGGTCGCCCCGCACCAGCACCTCGCCGGGGACGCTGGCCTCGGGAGCGGCGCCGTCCGGCGACTCCAGCACCGCGCACTCGATCTCCCGGCCGACGACGGCGGCCTCGACCAGCACCTTCGGGTCGTGCTCACGGGCCCGCTCGATCGCCTGCTCCAGCGACTCGGGGTCGTGCGCCTTGGAGATGCCCTGCGACGACCCGGCCCGCGACGGCTTGACGAACACCGGCCAGCCCAGTTCCTCGATCTCCTTCAGCACCCGGCCGCGGTCGAGACGCCAGTCGCGGTCGCGAACGACCACGAACGGGCCGACCGGCAGGCCGGCGGCGCGCAGGACGAGCTTCATGTACGCCTTGTCCATCCCGACCGCGCTGGCCAGCACGCCCGAGCCGACGTAACGGACCCCGGCCATCTCCAGCAGGCCCTGGATGGTCCCGTCCTCGCCGAACGGGCCGTGCATCACCGGGAACACGACGTCCACCTGCCCGAGGGAGCGTGGGATCTCGCCGGGCTCCAGGGCCACCAGCGCGCCCGAATCCCCCGGCAGCGCGAGCGCCGTGCCCGAGTCGTCCACGACGGGCAGGCGGCCCGACTCGATCGCGTACGTCTGGCTGCCCGAGGCCAGCACCCAGCGCCCGTCCTGGGCGATGCCGATGGGGACGACCTCGTACTTCGTCCGGTCGATGGCCTGCAGCACGCTGCCCGCGCCCATCAGCGAGACGGCGTGCTCGGAGTTGCGCCCGCCGAAGACGACTGCCACGCGCACGCGTGACGGGGACTCGCGATCCTCATTCATGATGCCCGAATCTACCGTGTTCGAGGGGCATAACGGCTTGTCAGCCGCGCGCCGCGGAGAGCCGGGCAGCTGGTCAGACGCCGTAGCGCTCGGGTTTCGGCGTGCGGGACATGAGCAGCACGGCGGCCTCGCCGGGGGTCATGCCGTCGTGGACGACCCCCACGACCACCTCGGTGATCGGCATCTCCACGTCGTGCTTCCTGGCCAGTTCGAGCACCGACTCGCACGACTTGACGCCCTCGGCGGTCTGCTTGGTGGCCGCGACGACCTCGGCCATCGTCATCCCGCGGCCCAGGTTCTCGCCGAAGGTCCGGTTGCGCGACAGCGGCGAGGTGCAGGTCGCGACGAGGTCGCCCATGCCGGCGAGGCCCGCGAAGGTGTGCTGGTCGGCGCCGAGCGCCGCGCCCAGCCGGGCGATCTCGGCGAGCCCGCGCGTCATGAGCGTCGCCCGCACGTTGTCGCCCAGGCCCATGCCGGCCGCGACGCCGACGGCCAGCGCGATGACGTTCTTGACCGCGCCGCCGAGCTCGACACCGACCACGTCCGGGTTCGTGTACGTCCGGAACCACGGCAGGTGGCACGCCTCCTGCAGCCGGTCGGCCACCTCCTCGTCGGCGCAGGCGACGACGGCCGCGGCGGGCTGCCGCCGGGCCAGCTCGGGGACCAGGTTGGGCCCGGAGACCACGGCCACCCGGCTCTCCGGCACCTCCGCCACCTCGCAGGCGACCTCGCTCATCCGCTTGCAGGTGCCGAGTTCGACGCCCTTCATCAGGCTGACCAGCACGGCCCCGGGCGGGATGTGGCGCTTCCACTCCTGGAGGTTGGCGCGCAGCGTCTGGGACGGGACGGCGAGGACCACGAAGTCCGCGCCGTCCATCGCCTCGGCGGGGTCGGTCGTCGCGCGGAGGGTGTCGGGCAGCCGCGTCCCCGGCAGGTACTCCGGGTTCTCCCGGGTCTCGTTGATCGCGTCGACGATCTGCGCCCGCCTGCCCCACAGGGTGGGAGTGGTGCCCGCCTCGGCGAGGATCATCGCGAACGTGGTGCCCCACGAGCCCGTACCAAAAACAGCCGCCCTGGTCACTGGACGCACCACTCCTCTTGCCTTGCCCGCTCACCCCTCACCGTACGCTCCGGTCAGCCGTTGGAGTCGTTCTTCGGGTCATAGGGGACCTCTGGCGCCTTCTCATCCCGAATCTCGGCGAGCAGGGCGGTGATGGCCGCCATGATGTCGGCGGTCGCGTCACGCAAAACCGAGCCGCGCAGCGGCTGCCCGGCGTACCGGGACAGGTCGACCGGCGGCCCCGCGAGCACGTGGAAGGTCGTGCGGGGCAGGAGCCGCGGCTTCTTCTCGCCGTACGGCAGCAGGTCCTGGGCGCCCCAGTGGGCGATCGGGATGACCGGCACGCCGCTCGTGAGCGCCAGCCGGGCGACACCGGTCTTGCCGGCCATCGGCCACATCTCGGGATCGCGGCTGATCGTGCCCTCGGGATAGAACATGATGCAGGCGCCGTTGCGGAGCCGCTCCTCGGCGGTCTTGAGCGACCGGGTGGCCTCGGTGCTGTTGCGCTCGACCGGGATGGCCTGGAGCTGCCTGACGGCGCGGCCGAGGAGGGGCAGCCGGAAGAGGCCGGCCTTGGCCAGGATCGTCGGCCACCGCCCGTTGTTGTAGAGGTAGTGGGCGAGCAGCACGGGGTCGGACCACGACAGGTGGTTGGCCGCGATGATCAGCCCCCCGGTGCGCGGGATGTTCTCCCCGCCGCGCCACTTCCGCCGTACGAACAGCCGGGAGATCGGCTTGACGACGACGACCGCGAGCGCCTCCCACCGGCGGGGCGGCCGCCCGGCACGCCGGTTCACCTCCCCGCCGACAGGGCCGGCGGCGCGGGGCGCGGGAGTGCTCGGGTCGGGTGCGGGGTCGCTGGGGTGGCTCACAAGGTCTCCAAAATCACCAGAATCCGGGACAAGTCTCCCGGTTGGCCATGCGCGATGTCGAGGCGGGATGCTACAACCATGCCCCTGGTGCGATGGTCAATTGTGGTTCCGGTGAAGACCCTGATCCGGGCCAAGACGCGGCTCGCCGCCGCGGCGGGGCCGCACCGGGCCGACCTGGCGGTGGCGGTCGCCCGCGACACCGTGGCGGCCGCGCTGCGCTGCCGCCTCGTGGCGCGGGTGGTGGTCGTGACGGCCGACCCGCTGCCCACGCGGCGGCTGGCCGCCCTGGGCGCCCATGTGGTGACCGATCCCGACCGGGGCCTGAACACGGCCCTGCGGACCGGCGCGGAGGAGGCCATACGGCTCGCGCCGGGCGACGCCGTCGGCGCCCTGCAGGCCGACCTGCCCGCCCTGCGGCCCGCGGAGCTGGAGACGGTGCTCGGGGCCGCGCCGGAGTTCGACCAGGCGTTCGTCCCCGACGCCGCCGAGGTGGGCACCACGTTCTACGGCGTACGGCCCGGCGTGCCCTTCCGGCCCGGGTTCGGCGGCGAGTCACGGGCCCGGCACCTCTCACGGGGGGCCAAGGAACTGACCCCGCCCGAAATCGCCTCGGTGCGCCGGGACGTCGACACGATCGAGGACCTGCGCGAGGCCCTCGCCCTCGGAGTCGGCCCCGCGACCGCCGAGGTCGCGGCCCGGATCCTCGGCGGCACGCTCCGCTGACGCCCCGGAACGGAGGAGGCGGTCACGCCGAGCCCCCGCTCCGGCATGACCGCCCCCGACGCCGTCGTGCCCGTTGGTCGCTAGTGCGCCGCCTCCGCGTTCTCGCGGGCGTGCCTGGGCAGGAGGAACGCCACCGCGAACGTCACGACGAGCATCCCGGCGACGACCCAGAGGGTGACCTTCATGGCCTGGTCGAAGCTCGCGGCGGTGGGCAGGTCGCCGAGCAGGTCGAAGAAGATCGTGCCGAGCAGGGCCACGCCGAAGGCGTTGCCCAGTTGCTGCACCGCGGTCAGCGTGCCGGAGGCCGAGCCGGTCTCGTGCTCCTCCACCCCGGCCAGGACGATGTCGAAGAACGGCGACATCAGCATGCCCATGCCGACCCCGCTGACCAGCAGGGCGGGGACGAGCTGCCAGGGGTTCACCTGCGTCCCGGTGATGGTCAGCGTGAGCAGGACGCCGAGGACCCCCAGCGTCATGACCAGCGTGCCGAGGTGCAGCAGCCTGCGCCCGAGCTTCTGCAGCGGCTGGGCGACCCCGAAGCCGACGATCATTCCGGCGGACCACGGGACCAGCACCAGGCCGGCCTTCAGCGCGGAGTAGTGCAGCCCGATCTGGCAGTAGAGGTTGAAGGCCAGCATGAACCCGGCCATGCCGGAGAAGAACACCATCCCGGTGAACAGGCCGCCGGTGAACGCGCGCTTGCGGAACAGGCTCGGCACGATCAGCGGGTCGCCGCCCGCGCGGCTCCTGCGGGACTGGAACCATCCGAAGGCGGCGAAGACCACCACCGAGGCGGCCAGCATGACGAAGGCCCACACCGGCCAGTCGTGCTCACGCCCCTGCACGAGGGGGTAGATCACCAGGAAGCCGCCCACGGAGGCGAGCACGACGCCGCCCAGGTCGAGCCGCAGCGGGTGCGGCGACCGCGACTCGGGCAGGAAGCGCAGACCGGCGGACAGCGCGGCCAGGCCGAGCGGCAGGTTGACCAGGAAGATCATGCGCCAGCCGGTGCCCCAGTAGTCGGCCTCCACGAGCCAGCCGGCCAGGATCGGGCCGCCCACGGCGGACAGGCCCATGATCGGCCCGAACATGCCGAACGCCTTGCCCATCTCGGCCGGCGGGAACATCTCCTTGATCATGCCGAGCCCCTGGGGCAGCATGACCGCGCCGAACAGGCCCTGCACCACCCGGGCTCCGATGAGCATCTCGGGCGACTGCGCGACGGCGCACAGCAGGGAGCCCGCGGTGAAGCCGGCGGCCCCGATCAGGAACATCCGCTTGCGCCCGAAGATGTCCCCCAGCCGGCCGCCGGTGATCAGGCCCACGGCCATGGCCAGCGTGTAGGCGGCGCCCAGCCACTGGATGACCGACTCCGACCCGCCCAGGTCGGCGCGCATGCTCGGCGCCGCGATGTTGGTGACCATCGCGTCGAGCAGATCCATGATCTCCGCTGCGAGGACCACGAAGAGCGCGGCCCAGCGCCACCGGTACGCGGGCGCCTCGTCCACCGGCGCCTCACCCACTGGCTCGGACGCCGCGGTGCTGACGGTGTTCGCCATCACCCCTCCTTGAGTATCTGAACACTGTTCACCAATAACTGAGCGCTGTTCTATCATTGAACATCGTTCAGTACAAAGTCCGCTGTTCTCAAGATATATCTCGTCCAGCCGGTGCACAAGATATATCTCGTGTGGAGAGCGGTGTTCGCTGAGTGGAAGCGGTGTTCACTACCATGAGCGTGAGAGTGGGAGGTTCTCGTTGACGCAGCCCGACATGCCGACGCCGCCGTGGGAACGCCCGCCGAAGCGGCGCAGGCCGCCGAGGGTGCCCCTGAGCCGGGAGCGCATCGTGGACGCCGCGTACGCCGTCCTCGACCGCGAGGGCTACGACGGGCTGAGCATGCGCCAGGTGGCCGCGGAGCTGCACGTCGCCGTCTCGGCGCTGTACGTCCACGTGCGGGACAAGGACGAGCTGCTGCGGCTGATGTACAACCGGCTGTTCGACGGCTACGAGCTGCCCGATCCCGATCCCGAGCACTGGCGGGAGCAACTCAGGAACTTCGCCCGTCAGGGCAGGAAGCGCCTGCTCAGTCACCGGGACATGGCGAAGATCTCGATGGCCCACATCCCCTTCACCCCGGAGCTACTCCCCCACGTCGAACGACTGCTGGCGATGTTCGTCGCGGCCGGGCTGCCGAAGAAGGTCGTCGCCATCGCGGGCGACCTGCTGTCGACGTACATGGACGGGTTCGTGCTGGAGGAGAGCCTCTGGCGGGACCGCTATCCCGAGAGCGGCGGAGCGGCTCCGGAGAAGATGCGCGAGGAGATCCAGAGCTACTTCGCCTCGCTGCCGCCGGACCGGTTCCCGAACCTGGTGGAGCTCGCCGACGTCATGGTGGACGAGTCGAACGACTACCGCTTCGAACTCGGCCTGGAGATCATCCTGCGCGGCATCGCCTCCTACGTCGGCGAGCCGGACGACTAGTCCCGGCCCAGCCGCCGGATGCCCGGCGCCAGCAGGATCGGCACATGCGCGATCGCGTACGCGCCGCAGGCCGTCCAGAAGGCCACGCGCACCCCGGCGAGCTGCCCGAGCGTGCCGGCCAGCAGGCCGCCGAGCGGCGCCGGGCCCCACATGAGGAACCGCATGGTGGCGCTCAGGCGGCCGAGCAGGTGCGGCGGGCAGATCGACTGACGGTAGGTCCCCTGCGCCACGGAGAAGACGGTCGTCGCCACGCCGCTGGCCGCGAGGGCCGCCGGGAAGATCAGCAGGCGTGCGCCTCCCGCGGTGAACACGAGCGGAGGGAGGAAAAGCGTGGCCGCCAGCGCCGACGCGTACATGGCCCGGCCCGTGCCCATCCTGGCGACGGCTCTCGGGGCGAGCCAGGCGCCGAACACCCCGCCGGCCGCGCCCGCCGACAGCAGCGTGCCGTACGCGCCCGGGGACACGCCGACCTCACGGACGAGGTACAGCGGCACCGTGGCCGACCACAGGCCGAACGACGTCATCGTCAGCGCCCCGACCATGGCGACGCGCCGCAGGACGGGCTGCCCGAGGACGAACCGGAGCCCTTCGGCGATCTCGGACCGCAGCCCGCCCCGAGCCGCCTCGCCGCGCTCCTCGAACTGTTCCTCGTCCGCGCTCGCGGCCTGCCCGCGCCGCTCGTCCGTCCGTACGCGGACGAGCAGCAGCGCGGAGGCGACGTAGCTGAGGGCGTCGGCGACGACCGCCGCGGGCGCGGTGAGCGCCTGGACCAGCCAGCCGCCGATCGCGGGGCCGGACAGTTCGGCGACCGAGATGTTGGCGGCCAGCACGCCGTGCCCGCGGGCGAGGCCGCGAGGGCCCACGATCGCGGGAAGGTAGCTCTGGTGCGCCACGTCGAAGAAGACCGTGCACACCCCGGTCAGCAGGGCCACCGCGTACATCTGCGGAAGTCCGAGCACGCCGGCCGCCGCGGCGGCGGGAATCGACAGCAGCGCCGCCGCGCGGACCACGTCGGCCGCGACCAGCACCGGACGGCGCGGCATCCGGTCGACCCAGGCTCCGGCGGGCAGCCCGACGAGCAGGAAGGCCAGCATCTCCGCGGCGGTGAGCAGGCCCACCTGGAACGGGCTCGCGCGCAGGGTGATCGCCGCCGTGAGCGGCAGGGCGACCAGGGAGACCTGGCTGCCGATCTTGCTGATCGCGTCGGCGCCGGCGTAGCGCCGGAAGTCCCGGGCACGCCACAGGCTCCCGCTCGCCGTCGTGGTCACGCCGGCGATGCTGGCACCCGCGCGATCAGGGCGTCAAAGGGGTTTCGCGACGGTCCGGGCGGCGGCGATAGGCTGGCGACGTGCGGGTGACGGTGCAGGCGACGGTGCGGAGCTTCGATCCGGAGAGCCGGTCGGGCGTGGTCTTCCTCGACGACGGCACCCGCGTCCCCTTCGACGGCGAGGCGTTCGACGCCGGGCCGCTGCGCCGTCTGCGTCCCGGCCAGCGGGTCGCCCTCGTCATGGCGGACGGCCGGGTCTCCTACCTCACGCTGTCGACCTTCCCCGTGCCCGGAGAAGGGGAACTCTTGGTTGACACCGGGCGGGTTTGACCGGACGCCCTGGCCAGGGGTCTACTGGAATCACAGGCACCTCGTTCGGTGAGGCGTCTGCGCGGACACAGGCCACTGACCCTCCTCGTCGAGAGACGTCCCGGGTCAGGACAGGTCTCCCCGGCTTAAGGGGTGACCCCAAGTGGCTTCCCCGTCGCGGGGATCACGCCGCGCAGTGCCGAAGCTCTTACGTGAGGGGTGCGCACTGTTCACGACGCCGTACGGCGAGGGGCGCGGTCGTCGCCCCCACGACCCTGAGGAGGTGGTCGGGATGAGTTCCGGCAGTAGTCCGCAACCAATCCATCCCGTCACCTGCCCCGGCACGACGTGGGGCTCCCGCGTCGTCGAGGCGGTTCCCGCCCGCTGTCACGCCAGGTGACGGGTTCTCATCCGTGCCGGACGCCCGGCACGAGACAGGAGGTCCGTCATGACGATCACGATTACCGTTCCGTACGGGCTGCCGCAGACCCTGGTCAGGGCCGCTCGTGCCCTGTTCCCCGTCCTGGTGCCGCTGGCTCTCGCTTTGGTGGGCGGCGCCGACGCGGGAGTCGGCCTCGTCGTGGGGCTGGAGATCGGGCTGCTGGTCCTCCGGCGCCTGCTGGGGACGTGAGAGGAACCGGGCTCCTGGCGCCCGCCGGCGGCGAGCGTCCGGCCGGGGGGCTTATGCCCTGACCCGACCGGCCCGGGACTCCAGGTAACGCTGCTCGGCGATGCTGGCGGTGGACCTGGCGGCACGCCGGTAGTGCTCGTACGCCCCGGCCGTGTCGCCGGTCTTCTCCAGCAGATGCGCGCGCACGGACAGCAGCCGGTGATGCCCGGCCATCCGCTCGTCACCGTCCAGGGTGGCCAGCAGGGCGAGCCCGGCCTGCGGCCCCTCGGTCTCGGCGAGCGCGATCGCCCGGTTGAGGGTGACCATCGGGTTGGGCGCGATCCGCTCGAGGATCAGATACAGGGCGTGCACCTGCGGCCAGTCGGTCTCCTCGGCCGTGGCCGCGTCGGCGTGCGTGGCGGCGATGGCGGCCTGCAGCTGGTAGGGCCCCAGCGCCGGGCCGGCCAGCGACGCCTTGACCAGCTCGACGCCCTTGTCGATCAGCCCCCGGTCCCACTTCGTCCGGTCCTGCTCGTCCAGCGGCACCAGGTCGCCGGCCGGCGTCGTACGGGTCTCCCGGCGGGCGTGGGTCAGCAGCATCAGCGCGAGCAGCCCGGTCACCTCACCGTCCTCGGGCATCTGGGCGTGCACCATCCCGGTCAGCCGGATCGCCTCGTGGGCGAGGTCGGCGCGGTGCAGCTCCCTGCCGGAGGAGGCGGTGTAGCCCTCGTTGAAGATCAGGTAGAGCACGTGCAGGACGACTTGGAGCCGCTCCTGGAGCTCCGCGCCGGCCGGCAGGCTGAACGAGCTGCCGGCCGCCCTGACGCGCTGCTTGGCCCGGCTGATCCTGGCCGCCATCGTGGCCTCCGGGACCAGGAACGCGCGGGCGATCTCGGCGGTGGTCAGGCCGCCGACCGCGCGCAGCGTCAGGGCGATCTGGGAGGCCGCGGTCAGCGTGGGATGGCAGCACAGGAACAGCAGGACGAGCGTGTCGTCGGTGTCCGGCACGTCCTCCGGCGGCGCCTCGACGGCGGCCGTCGCCGACTCGCGCTCGCGGCGCGCGTGGTCGCTGCGCAGCTGGTCGATGAGCCGCCGGGACGCGACGGTCAGCAGCCAGCCGCGCGGGTTGCCCGGCACTCCCTCGGCCGGCCACTGCACGGCGGCGGCGAGGACGGCCTCCTGCACGGCGTCCTCGCACCCCTCGAACTGGCCCTGCCGGCGTACCAGCGCGCCGAGGACCTGCGGCGTGAGATCACGCAGCAGGTCCTCGATGGCCGGTGCCGTCATGCCTCCAATTGTCCGTCGGCGAACATGACCTGCCGCACCTCGATCCCGAGGCCCTCGATCGCGGCGTCCGGGATCCGCGCCGCCAGCTCGATCGCCCGCTCCTTGTTCTCGCAGTCGACCAGGTAGAAGCCGCCCAGATACTCCTTGGCCTCCAGGAAGGGGCCGTCGGTGACCACCGTCCGGCCGTCGCGCACGGACACCACCGCGGCCTGCGACGGGTCGGCCAGCGCCTGCGTGGTGATCAGCTCGCCGGACTGCTTCAGCTCCTCGATGAACCTGCCGTGACCCGCGCCGATCGCCGCCCTCTCCTCGTCGGTCAGCGCGTCCAGCACGGCCGGGTTGATGTGCATGCCGATCAGGAACTTCATCTCGTTCTCCTCATGGTTCGCGAGCCTCCACCGAGCCCGTCCACCGGTTGGTCGGAGCCGCCGCCGCCGTCTTGACACCTTCCCGGGTCGAAAAACTCCCCGCCTTAAGAGGTGACTCCCGCGTGGTCACCTGCCGGCGGCAGGCGCAGGGCGATCATGGCGATGTCGTCCTCACCCGTCAGGGGCATCCCGGTGAGCAGTTCGTCGCAGAACCGGCCCAAAGGCGCACGGGCGAGCGGCTCGGCGCACCGCCGCAGCCGTTCGAGCCCGTCGCCGATGTCCTCTCCCCGCCGTTCGACGAGGCCGTCGGTGTAGAGCAGCAGGGTGCCGTGCGGCGGCAGCGGCTCCACGGCGCTGGCCCACGGCCTGCCGTGACGCAGGCCGAGGAGGGGGTTGCGCGCGTCCCGCAGGAAGCGGCTCCGCCCGTCGCCGGTCACCAGCAACGGCGGCGGATGCCCGGCCACCGAGTAGGCCAGCCGCCATCCGTCCTCCTCGTCCCGTTCGACGCGGGTCAGGACGCAGGTCGCGGTGCTCTCCCCGTTCAGGGTCTCCAGGGCGTCGTTGAGCCGTCGCAGGACGTGCCCGGGAGACTCGTCGCGGTCGACGGCGAGCGCCCGCAGCATGTTCCGCACCTGGCTCATGCACACGGCCGCGGCGAGGTCGTGCCCGGCCACGTCCCCGATCACCAGGTCGAAGACTCCGGCGGACGGCGTGAACGCGTCGTACCAGTCTCCGCCGATCTCCGCGGCGGTCGGGCTCGCCTGGTAGCGCGCGGCGAGCTCCAGGCCGGGCACCTGCGGCGGCTCCGCCAGCAGGCTGTGCTGCAGGGCCAGCGCCACCCTCTGGTTGCGCCGGAACCGCAGCGCCTTGCTGACGGCGTCGTGCGTGTGGTCGAGCATCTCCCGCATCAGCCGGACGTCGTCCGGCCCGATCGGGGGGCGGTCCCCGCAGACGCCGGTCACGACCACCGTCGCCACCTCGCCCTCGACGACGACCGGCATGATGGCCAGGCTGTGCTCCCCGGCCTCCTTGATCCAGGTCATCACGTTGTCCGCGCAGGGGAACGGCGGCTGCCCGGGCGGGAAGGTCGCCTGCAGGGGCCGGCGCTGCCGCACCGCGCGGACGAACCCGCTGTCGGCGGGGTGATACTCCTTGCGCCGCGACGGCAGGCTCGGCAGTCCCTCCCGTACGGCGGAGGCGACGCGCTCGGTGACGATCGACGCGGGCGGCGCGCCGATCGCCTCGGGCAGAAGGTAGACGTAGCACGAGTCGGCCAGTTCCGGCACGATCACACCGGCGAACTCCTCGCACATCTCCTCCAGGTTGGAGATGTCGCTCGCCGCGGCGGCGGCGCGGTCCAGCAGCCGGCGACGCCGGGCCTCCTGCCAGTCCTGCTCGACGTCGGTGGAGGCGCCCACCCACTCCACCACCTCGCCGTCCTCGTGCACGGGCACGGCCCGGAAGCGGACGTGACGGTAGCGGCCCTCGGCGGTGCGGACGCGGTAGATCTGCTCGTAGAGCGAGACGGCCCGTTCGGTGGCCCTGTCCCAGGACTCCTCGGCGGCCGCGCGGTCCTCGGGGTGGATGGCACCGAACCAGCCGTCGCCGAGGCTCTCCTCCACGGTCTGCCCCGTCAGCCGCTGCCAGCCCTGGCTCATCTCCCTGACCTCGCCACGCGGGCCGGTCACCCAAACCAGGTGCGCGTCCGCCCACACCATGCTCTGGTAGCGGCGCTGGATGCGGCGCCACTCCTTCTCCATGACCCGGACGCGCCGCGCGGCGGCGAGGTGCGCCGTGACCTCCTGGACCACCGCCAGCAGGCCGCTCTCCCCGGACGTGAGGGGAACCCTGGACAGGCTCAGCCGGAAGGAGCCCTCGCGGGACGCGCCGCCGGGACCGGTCACCGTGACGACGACCTCGTCGAGGCACGCCGCCTCTCCCGTCTCCAGGACGCGGCCGAGCGCGTCGAGGGAGATCCGCCGGACGAGGTCGGGGAAGGCCTCCCGGACGGGCGTCCCGGCCGGCCACTCGCCGCCCGGCCGTTCGCCACACGTCCACCCGTCGCCCGACCACCCACCATCCGGCCGCTCGCCGAACATCGCGGCGAAGGCGGCGTTCGTGTAGACGAGCCGATGGTCCTCGCCCCCGGTCACCAGGACCCCGACCGGCGCCTGGTCGAACAGGTCGAGTGGAATGCCGCTGGTCTCTCGTTCGTGGCCGACGTGCACTGACTTTCCCCCGGTCGCATCAGGCGCGTCCCGCCGGGGCCGACCGGCGCCCAGCGATTCGCTTACCTGATGGTTGCACAGGTTTACGCAGTTCAGGCCCCAGTTTCGCCCTGTTTACCCCGTCATGACGGGCACAAGACGAACGGCGCCCGGGATTCCCCGGGCGCCGTTCACAGTGTCGAACCAGCGTGTGCCAAATCTGCGTGGAACTTGCTGAAACCACGATGCCGGCGACGACCACAGGGCCGGCCGTCGCCGGACCCCGCGGGCCGGCTACTTCTTCTTGGCGGCCTTGCCGCCCGCGTTGACCTGCTCCTTGAAGTCCGCGCCAGGGCGGAACCTTGGCGCCCAGCTCTCCTCCACCTTGATCGGGTCGCCTGTGGAGGGGTTGCGAGCCGTACGGGCGGGCTTGTGCACCATCTCGAAGGCGCCGAAGCCGGTGATCGAGACCTTGTCGCCGCTGGCGACGGCACCCTGGATGGCGTCGAGGACGGCGTTGACGGCCTCGGTGGCCGTCTTCTTGTCACCGACACGATCCGTGATCGCGTCGACGAGTTCCTTCTTGTTCATTTTGGTTCCTCCCCCTTACGCGCTTGAAATTAGGGGACGAGGTCGCGGGACTCAATCACCGGGGGGCATGTTTCACCTGCTCGGCGTGTCGGATGCGCCGTCCAGATAGGCGATGAAGACGTCCAGCCGGGCGGCCGCATGGGCTATGTCCCGCTTTGCCACGTCACAGATAGCAAGCAGCCGTCGCGCCAGGCGGGCCTGCTCCTCCTGTGGTAAGGCTAACGCCCTGACGCGGCGATGCGCATCACGCAGTCGCCGCGCCAGCAGCGCGTCTTCGGTCTGAGGCTCGTTCAGACGGTCGTCGGCAGCCATGGCTGCCGTCCATTCTCGTACTCCTCGACGGCGTCCGCGTGACGCAGGGTCAGGCCGATGTCGTCGAGGCCCTCCAGCAGCCGCCAGCGGGTGTAGTCGTCGATCTCGAACGGCGCGACCAGGTCGCCCGCGCGCACCTGGCGTTCCACGAGGTCGACGGTGATCTCCGTCTTCGGGTCGGCCTCGACCGCGTCCTGCAGGCTCTTGACGACGTCCTCGGGCAGAACGACCGGCAGCAGGCCCATCTTGGTGGAGTTGTTGCGGAAGATGTCGCCGAACCGCGAGGCGATCACGGCGCGGAAGCCGTACTGCTGCAGGGCCCAGACGGCGTGCTCACGCGAGGAGCCGGTGCCGAAGTCGGGCCCGGAGACGAGGATCGACGCGCCCTCGTACGCCGGGTCGTTGAGCACGAACGACGGGTCCTCCCGCCAGGCGGCGAACAGGCCCTTCTCGAAGCCCGTACGGCTGACCTGCTTGAGCCAGACGGCCGGGATGATCTGGTCGGTGTCCACGTTGCTGCGGCGCAGCGGCACGGCCCGGCCGGTGTGCGTGGTGAAGGCGTCCATGATGATCTTCTCCTGGGACGTGGACGGACTAGAGGTCGGCGGGGGCGGTCAGCCGGCCGGTCACCGCGGTCGCGGCGGCCACCTGCGGCGACACGAGATGGGTGCGCCCGCCCTTGCCCTGGCGGCCCTCGAAGTTGCGGTTGGAGGTCGACGCGCTGCGCTCGCCCGGCTTCAGCGTGTCGGGGTTCATGCCGAGGCACATCGAACAGCCGGCCTCCCGCCACTCGGCGCCGGCCGCCGTGAAGACCTCGTGCAGGCCCTCCTCCTCGGCGGCCTTCTTGACCCCCATGGAGCCCGGGACGATCAGCGTGCGGGTGACGACCGAGCGCCCGCGCAGGATCTCGGCGGCGGCGCGCAGGTCCTCGATGCGGCCGTTGGTGCACGATCCGACGAAGACCGTGTCGACCTGGACGTCGCGCAGCGGCGTGCCGGCGGTGAGGCCCATGTACTCCAGCGCCCGCTCGGCGGCGGCCCGCTCGACCGGGTCGGCGAACTGCTCCGGCGACGGCACGGCGGCGCCGAGCGGCGCGCCCTGCCCCGGGTTGGTGCCCCAGGTGACGAACGGTGTGAGGGCCGCGGCGTCGATCTCCACGACCTTGTCGAACACGGCGTCGTCGTCGGTGCGCAGCGTCTTCCAGTACTCGACCGCCTGGTCCCACGCCTCGCCCGAAGGCGCGTGCGGACGGCCGCGCAGATACTCGAACGTGGTCTCGTCGGGCGCGATCAGGCCCGCCCGCGCGCCCGCCTCGATCGACATGTTGCAGACGGTCATGCGGCCCTCCATGGAGAGGTTGCGCACGGCCTCGCCGCGGTACTCGACGATGTGGCCCTGCCCGCCGCCGGTGCCGATCTTCGCGATGATCGCCAGGATCAGGTCCTTGGCGGTCACGCCGACCGGAAGCTCGCCCTTGACCTCGATCGCCATCGTCTTGGGCCGGTAGGCGGGCAGCGTCTGGGTGGCCAGCACGTGCTCGACCTCGGAGGTGCCGATGCCGAAGGCGATGGCGCCGAACGCGCCGTGGGTCGAGGTGTGCGAGTCGCCGCAGACGATGGTCATGCCGGGCTGGGTCAGCCCGAACTGCGGGCCGATGATGTGCACCACGCCCTGGCCGGCGTCGCCCATCGGGTACAGGCGGACGCCGAACTCGGCGGCGTTCTTGCGCAGCGTCTCGACCTGCGCGCGCGACACCGGGTCGGCGATCGGCCCGAGCACGGTCGGGACGTTGTGGTCCTCGGTGGCGATCGTGAGCTCGGGGCGGCGCACGGGGCGGCCGGCCATGCGCAGGCCGTCGAACGCCTGCGGGCTGGTCACCTCGTGGATGAGGTGCAGGTCGATGTAGAGCAGGTCGGGCTCGCCCTCGGCCCGGCGTACGACGTGCTGCTCCCAGACTTTCTCAGCCAGTGTTCGACCCATGGTTGACGCCTCCTCGCGTTCGTACCCCCGGTCATGTCTCTCATGATGAGACGGATATATCGGGATATGGACAGTCTATCTAGTTATCCCCACCATTGCGTTTGCATCTCGTATGGCGAGACGGCAGTATCGGGGTATGGACAACTCTAGCGGGGTCGGAGTACTCGACAAGGCGGTTCTCGTGCTCAACGCCCTGGAGGCGGGCCCCGCTTCCCTGGCACAGCTCGTCCAGGCGACCGGCCTGGCCAGGCCCACGGCCCACCGGCTGGCCGTCGCCCTGGAGCACCACCGCATCGTCTCCCGCGACACGCAGGGCCGCTTCATCCTCGGCCCCCGGCTCTCGGAGCTGTCCACCGCCGCGGGCGAGGACCGCCTGCTCGCCGTCGCCGGGCCGGTGCTCATCCAGCTCCGCGACCTCACCGGCGAGAGCGCCCAACTCTACCGCCGCCAGGGCGACGAGCGGGTCTGCGTGGCCGCCGCCGAGCGCGCGAGCGGCCTGCGCGACACCGTGCCCGTCGGCTCCGCGCTGCCCATGACCGCCGGGTCCGCCGCGCAGATCCTGCTCGCCTGGGAGGAGCCCGACCGGCTGCACCGCGGCCTGCGCGGCGCCAAGTTCACCGCCGCCACGCTCGCGAGCGTACGGAGGAGGGGCTGGGCGCACAGCGTCGGCGAGCGCGAGCAGGGCGTCGCGAGCGTGTCGGCGCCCATCCGCGGCGCGGGCGGCAAGGTGATCGCGGCGGTCTCCGTGTCCGGGCCCATCGAGCGGCTGACCCGCACGCCCGGCCGCATGCACGCCGCGCCGGTCGTCACCGCGGCCGAGCGGATCACCGAGGCCATGCGCCGGGCGAACTGACGCACGGACCGGCCGTGCAACTGAGCGTGCGAACTGATGCGAACTGATTGGAGAGCGGCGTCCCGATAGCCCTAGGCTGGCGGGGTGACAGATCGCATCGAGGCAGCCGCCGCTGAACTGCGCCCCCTGCTCCAAGAATTCATCCTCTGGACGCCGGGCAACGCGCCGGGCAGCGACCCCGATCTCGTGGGCCCGGTCGCACTGTGGCATCGCCTGATCGCCCGTACGGACGTCGGGCTGTGGAAGCGCGGCGATCTGCGCACGATCCTCCTCGAACGCATGCCCCAGGTCGTGGAGGACCCCGACGCCGCGGCCGACGGGATGATCCCGGCCGTCCGGGCGTACCTGACCTTCCTGTCCTCCACCGGACGGCTCACGCCCGGCTCGGCCTCCCTGGAGACCCTGCTGGCCGAGCTGGACGAGGTCGAGGACGACTTCGTGGAGGCGATGGAGGACGTCATCGCCGAGCGCGACTGGGACGAGGAGGAGGACGAGCTCGACGAGGAGGGGTCCGACGAGGGCCTCGGCGACTTCGAGCCGTTCGCCGACGAGATCGCGGCGCTGCCCACGATCCGACTGCGCCCCGACGTCGAGCTGGCCGAGGCGGCGCGCGGGGTCCCGCTCATCGCCCAGGCCCGCGACCTGGCGCTGTGGGTCGGCACCGGGCGCAAGGTGGGCGAGGAGACCCTGCTCGGCGAGGCCGAGGTGGACGAGGCGGTGCGCACGCTCGGCCTGTCCGACCCGCGCAACATCTGGAACCTGTGGAACCTCGCCATCGACCTGGAGTTCCTCGCCCCCGACGGCGACGACACCGTCAGCGTCGACTCCGACACCGAGGGCTGGCCCTACGAGGACGACGACGACGTCCTCGACGTCTGGATGCTCGGCCTGCACTCGGTCGACTACGGCGACCCCGAGCTGGACGACGACGACCTCACGCTGGCCCTGTCCGGCCTGACCCGCGCGCTGCTCGTCCGCCTGCTGCTGGCGGGGGGCGGCCGGCGGGTGCCCGAGCTGCGTGAGGAGCTGGCCGAGGCGGCGGCCGAGTACGACGATCTCGGCGCGGACGCCTGGGCCGCCGCGGGCGACCCGCTCGCCTCCGTGCTCACCTGGCTGACCGGTTACGGCATGGTGACCGTCGAGAACGACACCGTGACCCTGACGCCGCTCGGCGCCGAGGGCCTCGTCCACCTGCTGGACGACGAGGACATCGAGGTCGACGCCCGGCCCGCGATCGACGCGATGACCGCCCTCGACCTGCTGTCGTTCAGCGCGGACATGTCCGAGGAGGAGGCCGACGAGGAGTTCGCCGCCTGGCTCGCCCTGCGCGACCCGGCGCGGGCCGCCGCCGAGCTGCTGGCCGCCGCCGCCGAGGAGGAGGCGGACGCCCTCGTCCGGGTGCAGGCGGCCAGCCTGGTGGGCGCGCTGGGCGAGGCGGCCATACCGGCCTGGCAGGAGGCGCTGAAGGAGCCGTCCCTGCGGCCGTACGCCGCGACGCACCTGACCCAGATGGACGTCGAGGACGCCCCCGAGCCCACCCAGGCGGACACCCACTGGCTGATCCTGGACATGTGGACGATCTCCGCGGGCCTCGGCCGGCCGGAGTTCGTGTCGAGCCTGCACGACATCGGCCCGGCGCCGACGCTCATCGGGCTGCTCGACGTGATCTGGAAGGTCCGGCACCCGCACCTCGAAGAGCTGCTGGAGCTCATCGACGAGGCCCACCCGGACAAGCAGGTGGGGAAGGCCGCCAAGCGGGCCCTGTTCAAGGCGCGCTCGGGGCGGTGACCCGCCTCGTCCCGTCGTGGGCGAGCCCGGCCTCCGGCTGAGCCTCACGGAGCGGCGCGATCAGATCGGCGACCCGGTCGAGCTGGTCGCGCTGGCCGTGCAGGCTCAGGGCGCCCAGGCGGACGACCAGGTGCCGCGCCCCCGCGGCCACGTAGCGGCGCAGGCCCGCGAGCACCTGGCCGCCGGTGCCGGTGACGACCGCCTGGATCCGCTCCAGCTCCTCCAGCGGCATGCCGTACGCCGCCCGCGCGTACGCGTCGAGGGCCCGGCGACCGGCCTCCGGGCCGTCCTCGTCGATCCACACGGACACGAACAGGGCCGGGGTGACGTCCCCGGGCCGCCGCCCCGCCCCGCCCGCCGCGTTCCGTACGGCCGCGAGCCCGGCGGCGTAGTCGGCCGGGTCGGGCGGATAGGGCAGCCACCCGTCGTAGTGCCGCCCCGCGCGGTCGAGCGCGGCCGGCGTGGCGCCGCCCAGCCAGATCGGCGGCCCGCCGGGGCGGAACGGCCGGGTGGCGGGCGGGATGTCGTCGAACCGGAGGATCTCGCCGCGGAAGGAGGTCTCGCCCTTCCACAGCGCGCGCCACAGCGCCACCGTCTCGTCGAGCCGCGTGAAGCGGCGCTCCCACGGCACCTCCGACAGCGTGTAGAACGGCCGCCCGAACCGGCCGGGAAACCCCGCGCCGACCGCGACCGTCAGCCGGCCCCCGCTGAGCAGGTCGATCGACGCGAGGGCCTGGGCGGCCTGGATCGGCCGCCGCAGGAAGGGCAGCAGCGCGCCCGTCCCCAGGGTCACGTTCGCGGTCGCCGGGGCGAGCGCCGCCAGCATGGTCAGCGCCTCGACGCGCGGGCTGATCAGGGAGTCGTTGACGAAGAGCGAGGAGAACCCCGCGCGTTCCGCCTGGCGGCCGAAGGCGACCAGCTCTCGGGGATCGCCGTCCGCGCCCCACTGGGCGGTTCCGGTCGGAAGCAGCACACCGATGTCCATGCCGGCGATGCTCGCGACCCGCGCGGACCGACGGCAATTCCCCGCAGGGAATGGCCGGGACGCCGCGGATGCCGCTAGAAGGGTCGTCGTGGACTTCCCCCGCGCGCTCCGCGACCGCCGCACCCGTCGTCGCCTCAGCCAGCTGGAGCTGGCGCTGCGGGCGGGCACCACCCAGCGCCACCTCAGCTTCATCGAGTCCGGCAGGTCCGTGCCCGGCCGGAACATGGTCGTACGGCTCGCCGAAGGGCTAGAACTGCCGCTGCGCGAGCGCAACGAACTGCTCGTGGCGGCCGGGTACGCCCCCGCCTACCCGGAAAGCTCCCTCGACGACCCGGCGCTCGCCCCGGTGCGCACGGCGATCGGCCACATCCTGCGCGGCCATCTGCCCTACCCCGCGCTGGTCGTGGACCGCGACGGCGGCCTGGTCGCCGCGAACGAGGCGTTCGGTCTGATCACCGAGGACGCGGATCCGGACCTGCTCGGCGCCGGGGCGAACGTGTACCGCCTCGCGCTGCATCCGCGCGGCCTGGCGCCCCGCATCGGAAACCTCGCCGAGTGGGCCCGGCACATCCTGACGCGCCTCGGCCACCTGCCGGAGCTGCGCGACGAGCTGGCGCGGCACGTGCCCGCGCTGGAGCCGTCCGCCGGGCAGCTCGGCTTCGCGGTGCCGCTCCACCTGCGCACCTCGCTCGGCGAGCTGCGTCTCCTGACGACCGTGACGACCTTCGCCACCGCCGTCGACGTCACGCTCGCCGAGCTGAAACTGGAGGCGTTCCTGCCGGCGGACGCCACGACGGCCGGAATCCTCCGGACGTTCGCCGGCGGAACGAGCGAAACGGACCCCGGCACGACACCGGGCCGGGCTCTCGGGGTCGTGTAACCGGCGGGTGGCCGGTCTTAGTCTGGTTCTCGTGACGCCGGTATCACTGGCCGTGGAGGCGGTCCCGGAACTGGAGCAGGCGGTGGACCTCGCCATCGCCCTGGTGCTGTCGGCCGCCATCGGGGCGGAGCGGGAGATCCGGCAGAAGAGCGCGGGGCTGCGCACCCACACGCTCGTGGGGTTCGGTGCCGCGCTGTTCATGCTCGTGTCCAAGCACGGCTTCTCCGACATCCTCAGCGAGCACGTCACGCTCGACCCCTCCCGGGTCGCCGCCCAGATCGTCTCCGGCATCGGTTTCATCGGCGGTGGGCTGATCTTCGTACGGCGCGACGCGGTGAAGGGCCTGACCACCGCCGCCGCCGTGTGGCTCACGGCGGGCGTCGGCATGGCCGCGGGCGCCGGTCTGTGGCTGCTGGCCGCCCTGGCGACCGTGGGGCACTTCGTCGTGATGCTCGGGCTCACCCCGCTGGCCGCCCGGCTCCCCCGCTCCCGGCACACGCCGTACGCCCTGACGGTGTCCTACATCGACGGCCGCGGCGCGTTCTCCCGGATCCTGACCGAGTGCGGCGCACGCGACTTCGCCGTGAGCGAGCTGTCCATCGAACAGCCCGGCGAGCGCCGCGAGGCCCGTACGGTCACCGTCTCCATGACGGTCCACGGCCCTGGCTCGATCGGCGACCTCACCTCCGCCCTCGCCGGCATCGACGGCGTGCTGACCGTTTCCAGCCAGGACGCCGGCGCCCGCCAGCTCTGAGTGCGTCCGCGGCTCTCCCGCCGTCGGCTCTCCGCCTTCAGCAGACCGAGCTCGCACAGGATCTCGGCCACCTCCAGAAAACTCAGCACCGGACCGTCTCGGCGATCGTCTTCGAGCGTGGGTACGGCGCCGGTCCAGACGGCCCACCGCGTCCACGACGCGCCGCATCGCCTCGGCCTCCGCGTCGGCGTCACCCCGGTCGCGGGCGTCCCACAGAGCCGCCTTGTCGCGCAGGTAGCCGAGCCGCGCCCGCTGAGCGGAGATCCCGGCCTCGATCCGCCCGGCCTGGCGCAGCAGCAGATCGCGCTGCCCAGCCGCCGCGGCCCGCCCGCGCGTGCGGTTGGCCAGGTAGATGCTTAACGGCGAAACCCCCGGCACGGGGAGGTGCCGAGGGTTTCGGTGATGTAGCCCCGACCGGATTCGAACCGGCGCTACCGCCTTGAGAGGGCGGCGTCCTAGGCCACTAGACGACGGAGCCGAGTGCAGTGAAGTAGTCCCGAGCGGATTCGAACCGCCGTTACCGCCTTGAGAGGGCGGCGTCCTAGGCCACTAGACGACGGGACCATGCACACTGCGCTGCTTCCAGCAGAATCCCTTGTGGGGGGATCCAGCTGGGGTACCAGGACTCGAACCTAGACTAACGGAGCCAGAATCCGTCGGGCTGCCAATTACCCCATACCCCATCTGCTTGCGGGGGCCTCGCGGCTCCCGCTTGCGACTCCGAAAGGATAGCCCAGCTTGCGACCCACTACCAAAACGATTGCGGCGCGCCCCGCGATCTCGTGATCCGATCCTCCCGGGCGAAGGCTCCGGGGCTTCTGTGCGAGGCTGGGACAAACGCCAGCGCCACGTGAGGAGCCGCCCGCCATGACCTCGGCCGCGAACCCCTTCCTCAGTCCCAGCGACCTGCCGTACGGGCTGCCTCCGTTCGAGGAGATCAGGGAGGAGCACTACGCGCCGGCGTTCGAGCAGGGCATGGCCGAGCACCTCGCGGAGGTCGAGGCGATCGCCGCGAACCCGGAGCCTCCGACGTTCGAGAACACCATCGAGGCGCTGGAGAGGTCGGGCGCGCTGCTCGACCGCGTCTCGGCGGTGTTCTTCAACCAGGCGTCGTCCGACACCACTCCAGGCGTGCAGGAGATCCAGCAGGCCGTCACGCCCAGGCTCGCCCAGCACGCCGACGCGATCCACCTCGACCGGAGGCTGTTCGAGCGCGTCCAGGCGGTCGAGGCGGCCGACGAGGAGCAGCGGTGGCTGCTGAAGCGCTACCTCACCGACTTCACCCGCGCGGGCGCCACGCTGGACGCGCGGGACCAGGACCGGCTCAGGGAGATCAACGAGCGCCTCTCGGCCCTCGGGACCACGTTCCAGCAGAACCTGCTCGCCGACACCAACGAGCGCGCCGTGGTGGTCGAGGACGTCGCCGAGCTCGACGGGCTCTCGCCGGACGCGATCCAGGCGCTCGCCGACCAGGCCGGGGAGCGCGGCCTGGACGGCAGATATCTGATCTCTCTGGTCCTGCCCACCGGGCAGCCCGCCCTGGCGGAGCTGACCGACCGGTCCCTGCGAGAGCGGATCCACCGCGCCTCCGCCGGCCGCGGCGCCGGGAACGCCGGCCTCATCAGGGAGATGGCCGCCCTGCGGCGGGAGCGGGCGCGGCTGCTCGGCTACGAGAACCACGCGGAGTACGTCCTGGCCGACCAGACCGCGGGCACGACGCGGGCCGTCACCGAGATGCTGGACCGGCTCGTGCCGCCCGCGGTGGCCAACGCCCGCAAGGAGCAGGCGGACCTGGAGGAGATCGCCGGGCACCCGATCGAGCCGTGGGACTGGGCGTTCTACGCGGAGAAGGTGCGCAAGGCCCGCCATGACATCGACAGCCGCCGCATGCGGCCGTACTTCGAGCTGAACACCGTGCTGGAGAAGGGCGTCTTCAACGCGGCGACGCGCCTCTACGGCGTCACCTTCCACGAGCGGCCCGACCTGCGGGGCTACCACCCGGAGGTGCGGGTCTTCGAGGTGCGTGACGAGGACGGCTCGCCGCTGGGCCTGTTCCTGGGCGACTACCACACCAGGGCGTCCAAGCGGGGCGGGGCGTGGATGAACAGCCTCGTGAAGCAGTCGGGCCTCGAGGGCACCCGGCCGGTGGTGGTCAACAACCTCAACGTCGTCAGGGGCGAGCCGACCCTGATGACGTTCGACGAGGTCAACACGATGTTCCACGAGTTCGGGCACGCGCTGCACGGCCTGTTCTCCGACGTGCGCTTCCCCCGGTTCTCCGGTACGGCCGTGCCGCGCGACTTCGTGGAGTATCCCTCGCAGGTCAACGAGATGTGGGCGACGCATCCGGAGATCCTGGCGGAGTACGCGCTGCACCACGAGACGGGCGAGCCGATGCCGCGCGACCTCGTCGACCGGATGCTGGAGACCCAGAAGTTCGGCCAGGGCTTCGCGACGCTGGAGTATCTCGCCGCGACCCTGCTCGACTGGGCCTGGCACACGGCGTACGACGGCGACGAGGACGTGGAGGAGTTCGAGCGGCGGGCGCTCAGGGACGCCGGGGTGGACCTGCCCGCCGTCCCGCCGAGGTACCGCAGCGCGTATTTCGCCCACATCTGGGCGGGCGGCTACAGCGCCGGCTACTACTCCTACATCTGGAGCGAGGTGCTCGACGCCGACACGGTCGAGTGGTTCGGCGAGAACGGCGGGCTGCGCCGGGAGAACGGGGACGCCTTCCGTACGGCCCTGCTCTCCCGGGGCGGCAGCGTGGACTCGATGGAGGCGTTCCGGGCGTTCCGCGGCCGGGACCCGGAGATCACCCCGCTCCTCGACCGGCGCGGCCTCCGCTGACCCCTCAGGGGATCAGGACGCGCCCTGGAGGCGGGTGAGGGCGGCGCGGAGGCGGTCGAGCGAACGCTCCCGGCCGAGCACCTCGATCGACTCGAAGAGCGGCAGGCCCACGGTCCGGCCGGTGATCGCCACCCGGACCGGCGCCTGCGCCTTGCCGAGCTTGAGACCGTGGGCGAGGCCCACCTCCTCCAGCGCGGTCTTCAGCGATTCGGGGTCCCAGCTCACCGTCTCCAGGCGCTCGGCGTACCCGGCGAGGATGGCGTCCGCCCCCGGCTTCATGGCCTTGTCCCAGGACGGCTGGTCGAAGACGGGCTCGTCCAGGAACAGGAAGTCGACGTTGGCCGTGACCTCCGACAGCACCGCGACCCGGGTCTGCACCAGGTCGGCCACGCGGGCGAACACCGCGCGGTCCCAGGACGGGTCGAGCCACGGCTCGCAGCGGGCGGCGAACACCTCGCGGGGCAGCGCCCGGATGTACTCGCCGTTGAAGGCCCGCAGCTTCTTCTCGTCGAAGAACGCCGGGGCCTGGTTCACGTCCTCCAGCCGGAACAGCGGCATCATCTCCGACCACGGCATGATCTCGCGGTCGTCGCCGGGCCCCCAGCCGAGCAGCATCAGGTAGTTGACCATCGCCTCGGCGAGGTAGCCCTCGTCGCGGTAGGACTCCAGGGCGACCTTGTCGCGCCGCTTGGAGAGTTTCTGCCGCTTCTCGTTGACGATCACGGGCACGTGCGCCCAGACCGGCGGCTCGGCGCCGAGGGCCCGCCACAGCAACTGCTGCTTGGGCGTGTTCGACAGGTGCTCCTCGGCGCGGACCACGTGGTCGATCCGCATCTCCATGTCGTCGACCACGTTGGCGAGGATGAACAGCGGCGAGCCGTCCCCGCGGACGATGACGAAGTCCTCCATCGCGGCGTTCGGGAACTCCACCCGCCCGCGGACGCTGTCGTCCACGACCGTCACGCCCTCGTCGGGCGTGCGGAACCGTACGGCGCCCTCGGTCAGGCCGAGGTCGCGGCAGTGCCCGTCGTAGCCCTGGTGCTCGGAGCCGGTCCTGGCCTTCACGTCGTCCCGCGTGCAGGTGCAGTGGTAGGCCTTGCCGTCCTTGAGCAGCTTCGCGGCCGCCTCGCGGTGCTGCTGCTCGTACGCGGACTGGAAGTAGGGCCCCTCGAAGCGGGGCGAGTCGCCGTTGATGCCGATCCAGGCGAGGGCCGAGATGATGCCCTCGGTCCACTCCGGCCGGTTGCGCGCGGCGTCCGTGTCCTCGATGCGCAGCACGAACGTGCCGCCGGACTGCTCGGCGATCGCCCAGTTGAACAGCGCCGAACGAGCGCCACCGACGTGGAACATGCCGGTGGGCGAAGGGGCGAAGCGCACCCTAGTCACGTGAGATCACCCGGTTAGTGAGAGTTCCGATTCCTTCGATGGAGACGCCGACCTCGTCGCCGACGGCCATGGGACCCACCCCGGCGGGGGTGCCGGTCAGGATGACGTCGCCGGGCAGCAGGGTCATGACCGCGCTCACGTACGCGACGAGCGCGGGGATGTCGTGCAGCAGGAGGGAGGTGCGGGCGCTCTGCCTGACCTCGCCGTTGAGCGTGGTCGTGATCGCCAGGTCGGCCGGATCGAGCTCGGTCTCGATCCACGGGCCGAGCGGGCAGAACGTGTCGAAGCCCTTGGCCCTGGCCCACTGGCCGTCCCTGGCCTGCAGGTCGCGTGCGGTCACGTCGTTCGCGCAGGTGTACCCGAAGATCACCTCGCCGGCCCGCTCGGCCGGCACGTCGCGGCAGAGCCGGCCGATCACCACGGCGAGCTCGCCCTCGAAGTCGACCCGCTCCGACAGCTTCCCGGGGTACGCGATCGCCTCCGACGGCCCGATCACGGTCGTGTTGGGCTTGAGGAACACGACCGGCTCGGCCGGGGGCTCGCCGCCCATCTCCCTGGCGTGGTCGGCGTAGTTCTTGCCGATCGCGACGATCTTGCTGGGCAGCATGGGGGCCACCAGGCGGACCTCCGCCAGCGGGAACCGCTCACCGGTGAACTCC
Organism: Microbispora cellulosiformans; assembly: GCF_008728085.1. Classification (NCBI taxonomy): domain Bacteria; kingdom Bacillati; phylum Actinomycetota; class Actinomycetes; order Streptosporangiales; family Streptosporangiaceae; genus Microbispora; species Microbispora cellulosiformans. The sequence goes on from NZ_VYTZ01000007.1 coordinate 503,183, forward strand.
ACCCCGTGGAAGGGGTGCCCGCCGATCCTGGCGATGACCTGCTCGCCCTCTTCCACCACGCCGAAGGCGACCTGGTCGCCCATCGAGAACCTCGCGATACGCACGTCACGAGCCTAGTGCCGCGACCGTCAAGGTTTGCCCGTACGGAGCGGTGTCCAGGGTGGTGCATCGCAAGGCGGAGGAGGAGCTCGTAGCGGAGCTACGGGCGACGACGACAACGCCGCGAGGTGCCGCTCCGGGCGACGCGACGGGGCAAAGATTGGCGGGAGGGGCACTTAGTGGGGTACGCACCATGGGCGTACTTAAGGTGGTCTGGAGTCGATGAAGTCGAGCGTACGGGAGTCGATGTGCCTTCGGTCGTGAAGATCAACGTGCTGACGGTGCCCGAGGAGATGCGGCGCGAGCTGGAGCAGCGGTTCGCCGGCCGGGCCGGGATGGTGGAGTCCGCCGACGGGTTCGAGTGGTTCGAGCTGCTGCGGCCGGTGGAGGGCGGCGACCGCTACCTGGTCTACACCCGCTGGCGCAGCGAGGAGGACTTCCGGCGCTGGCAGGAGAGCCAGGCGTTCCAGGCGGGACACGCGCGGGCCGCGGCCGAGGCCGCCGCGCAGGGCGAGGGCCAGGGCCACGGGCACGGCCAGGGACACGGCCATGGGCACGGGCACGGCGGTCCAGCCGCGACCGGCTCCGAGCTGTGGTCCTTCGAGGTGGTCGAGAGCGCCGGACCCAAGGAGGAGTGACCCGGCCCCTCAGCGGGTTGGGCCGGGCCGCGCGAGCCGGTCGGGCGTCCAGGAGGGTCGGCGGCGATCCGGCCGCCGATGTCGCCGTCGACGGAGCCGGCCGCCGCGCGGCCCGGCTCGCGTCGCGCGAGGGCGCGTCGCCACCGTGAGCGACGACGGAGGTACGCCAGAGCGACAGCGGGGCCGCCCTGAGGCGACGACAGGGTGAAGACCGAGGTCAGTTGTGCAGTTGTGATCAAAGTGGCTTGACCGGATCATCAAAAACCGGACAGCATGGCGCACCCCTGCCCTGATCCCGGAAGGAACCGGCGTGCCCCGCCGCCTCACCGCCCTCCTCCTGTCGGCCGTGCTCCCCCTCGGCGCGCTCGCCGCCGCGACGGTCGTGCCCGCCGCGGCCCGGGCGCCGCAGCGCACGCCGGAGTGCCAGGGGGACTGGCTGCCCTCCACCCCCACCTCCCCCGACGTCATGAACGGCAGGCTGTCCTTCCTCGATCTCCCGGCCGTCACCGTGGGCAAGGACGTCAACTGGCGCATGGACCCGTACCGGAACCGGTCCTGGCAGATGGTGTTCCAGTCGCTGCGGTGGATGGGCCGGCTCGTGGCCGACTACGAGTCGACGGGTAAGACCGACTACCTCGACCGGGCCGTCGAGATCGCCAGGGACTGGGTCGCGGACAACCCGTACGGCGGCCGGACCACCGCGAAGTACGCCTGGGCCGAGCATCCCATCGCGCTGCGCGCCCCGGCCCTGGTGTGCCTGAGCAGGTACGTGAAGGCGGGCTGGCTCACGTCGAGCCTCGCCCTGCACGCGAAGCTGCTGTCGGACCCCAAGCACTACGAGCTCGGCCACAACCACGGGCTCGACCAGGACATCGGCCTGCTGCGCATCGGCTGCCGCTACGGGAACCCGAAGTGGAAGAACCTCGCGGTGAGCCGGATGGTCAGGTCGATGACGCTCGACATCGACGGGCAGGGCGCCCTGCGCGAGCAGGCGCCGCGCTACGCGATCTACGTGCACGACCGGCTCAGGGTGGCGGTCGACACGATCAAGGACTGCGGGATGAAGGTGCCGGCGGCGCTGGCGAGCCGCTGGGAGAGCCTGCCGCGGCACATCAGCGCCGCGACCCAGCCCAACGGCTACATGGTGCCGATCGGCGACGGTCCCGCCGACGTCCAGCCCGCCGCGTTCGACCACGCCGACGCCACCGTGCAGGTCTTCAACGCCGGGTACGTCTTCGGCCGTACGGCCTGGGGCGACCCCCAGTCGGCCTACTACTCGATCCGGTTCGGGCCGGCCCTGAAGTTCCACGGCCACGAGGACCACATGGGCGTCACCTACTACGCCCAGGGCCGCTCGATCCTCACCGAGGCGGGCTTCCACTCCTACGAGAACACGCCGTACCGGCGGTGGACGCTGAGCCCGGAGGCCCACAACGTGCCGGTCCTCGTGGGCCGGAAGTTCCGGGGGCACACCCCCACCACGCTCGTGCGCCGGTCACTGGACAAGGAGCGGCAGTCGTTCACGTTCACCGACCGGGCGTACGGCGTGGCGCGCACGCGGTCGGTGCTGGTCAGCCATCACCAGGACGTGATGGCGGTGCTCGACGGCGGCGGCGGCAAGCTGCGCAACCTGTGGCACCTCGCCCCGAACCTGAAGGTCGTGTCGAACGCGGGCGGCCGGGTGGTGGTCGCCGACGGCGCGTGGAAGGCGTCGATCGTCCAGCTCGCGATGCCGTCGTGCCGGCCGGTCGGAGGCCAGCGGGTGGTGCGCGGGCGCACCTCGCCCTACCAGGGCTGGATCTCTCCGGCGTACATGCGCAAGGAGCCCGCCGACGTGATCGTCTCGCCCGTGGCCGGCTCGCTGCTGACCGTGGTGGTGCCCGGGACCGACCGGCCGGATGTCACCTGTTCGGGACGCACGCTGATCGTGCACACTCCGGCCGGTCCGGTCACGCTGCGCACGAGTTCGTCCGGCACGCTGTCGTAGCCCTCCCCCCGGGGCAGGCAGGCGGCTACCCGTAGACCGAAGGGGAGCCGGCCGCGAACTGCTTGGCCTGGTCCGGCACGTGGCCGAGCTTGCCGACCTCGTTGGCGAGCCCCTCCAGGACCGCGCGCAACTGCACCTGCGTGACGTCGGCGAACGTCCGCAGGTAGGCGATCCGGCGCTCCAGCTCCTCGGCCTCCGCGCTCTGAACCCCGTCGCCCGCGCGGTAGGCGCCGACCGCCTGGTTGGCCGCCTCCTCCGCCTGGCGCTGCGCCTCCGTCAGCATCTCCTCGTACTGCTGGCGGGCCTGGCCGACGATCCGCCGGGCGTAGTCCTCCGCCTCGGCGATCTGGGCGTCGGCGGTCTGCTGCGCGCGGGAGAGGATGTTGATCGCGTCGACGCTCGGCGTCTGCGACCCGGTGGCCTGCTCGGGGTTGAGGCCGTGCTCCTTGTACCACTGCTTCATGCGGTCGATGTACGCCCGCAGGTCCGCCTTCTCCTTGTCGCCGGCGGCCATGTCGTCCGCGACCCGGTACAGGAACGCGCGCACCTCGTCCTCGCTGTAGCCACGGCGCCCGAGGGGGGTGCGCGTGAACTCGTGCTTGCGTACCCGATCCGGGGTGAGAGGCTGGCGCTCACCCGCCGGGCTTCCCCAAGGCATATCCGCCGTCATGACTCCCGACCTCTGTCGCTCGTGAACTCGTCGAAGTGGATCTGCTCGGACGGCACGCCGGCGTCCAGCAGCCGTCCGTTCGTGGCCTGGACCATCTCCTCCGAGCCGCAGACGAAGACGTGCTGGCCACGCCATCCCTGCAACGCGACGTCCACGGCGTACCCGCGGGTGCCCCGGTAGAACGGGTCGTGGGAGACGACCGGGACGACGTTGAGCCAGGGGTGCTCGGCCGCCATCTTGCCCAGCGCCTCCAGGTCGTACAAGTCCCTCGACGTACGGGCGCCGACGACGAGGTCCACCCTGCGCGACGGGCCCTCGAAGGCGATCTGCTCCACCAGGGCCTTGAGCGGCGCGAGGCCGGTGCCGCCCGCGATCATCAGCAGGTCGCCCGTGACGTCCGGGGCGAGCGTCAGCCGTTCACCCACGGCCGCGCCGACGCGCAGGACGTCGCCGCGGCGCGCGCCCATCACCAGCGCTGAGCTGAGCGCGCCGCCGTCGACCATGCGTACGTGCAGGTCGATGGTGTTGTCCTGGCGCGGGGCGTTGGCGAACGAGTAGAACCGCCAGATGCGCGGCCGCATGGAGTAGGAGATCGACGCCGACTGCCCCGGGCGGAAGGGGTACTGGTAGTTCAGCCGCGCCCGGATGACGGCGATGCCGAGCGTGCGGGTCTCCTGGCCGATGATCTCGGCCTCCCACCACGGCGGGGACACCTTCGCCGCCTCGTTGGACGCCTCGACCATCACCTGCGCGACCAGGTTGTAGGCCTGCGTCCAGTCGTGCGCGAGCGCCGGGGTCCACCGTTCGCCCAGGAAGTGTTCGAGCGTGGCGAGCAGGGCCTGGCCGACGGCGGGGTAGTGCGCGGCGGTCACCGCGAACTTGCGGTGGTCGCGGCCGAGCTGCTGGAGGAACGGGACGACCTCCTCCACCTGGTCGACGTTGCTGACGACCTGCCCGAGCGCGCCCACGAGCCGGTCGCGCTGACGCGCCATCGACACGGGGAACATGTCCCGCACGTCCGGATTCATCAGGAAAAGAACGGAGTAGAAGTACAGCGGCACCTGGTCACCCGAACGGGAGACGAGGTGCCAGCTGTCCTTGAGAGCCTGCGTGTCCACTCAGCCGGCCGTTTCCGCCGGCGTATCCGCGGGCCCGGTCACGATGGACGGCTTCACCTTGCCCAGCACCAGGCCGACGTCGCGCAGGATGTCCTCGCCGACGCCGCCGGCCTGCAGGACCGCGAACAGGTGCTCGCCCACCTTGTCGTAGTGCTCGGACGTGACGCCCATGCCGGCGTGCGCCTCTCCGAGGTCACGTCCCTCGTACGGCTCCGGGCCGCCGAGGACGGAGCACAGCAGCACGACCATGTGCCGCTTCAGCCTGGGCATGTCGATGCCGGCGAAGTACGGCTTCAGGTCGTCGTCGGCGAGAACGCGCACGTAGAAGGCGTCGACGACGTCGCGGACGACCGGCGCGCCACCGATCTGGTCATAGTAAGACGGCGAGGTGATCACAAGACCCTCCCATTCCGGGTGTGCCAGCGAGGGGATGACCGGTGTCCGAAAAATGTTCGAACCGAATACAGTCACGTGGCTGGTCATGGTGATGGACATGGCTCGGCTCCCGCGGCGCCCGCCGCTTCCGGGGGGACACGATCAGAAGCCGGGCGGGCGCGCGAAAGCACGGGGTTAGGTGCGCAGATGCTTCTTGCCGTCACCCTCCGTTGAGCCAGAGCATGGACGCTGAGGCTGGAACCGTGGCCGGGATCGCCGATCGTGGCGAAGACCGCCTCAGGAGCTTCGCCTATCTAAGCACTAAGTAGACCAAATGTCACTAAAACCACAGACCTTAACTCACGTCCCGTGAGCGTCCGATCGCGATCCGATCATCCCGGTTCGTCCGGTGGTGCGGGGATCAGGCGCGGTGTCCGGCCCGCAGCAGACCATAGGTCACCGCCTGCTCCAGCGCCTGCCAGGACGCCTCGATGACGTTCTCCGCGACACCGACCGTGGCCCACTCGCCGGTCGCGTCGCTGGAGGTGATCAGCACCCGCGTCACCGCGTCCGTGCCGTGGGTGCCTTCGAGGATCCGCACCTTGAAGTCGATCAGCTCGACCTCGGCCAGCTCAGGGTACAGCTTCTCCAGGCCGAGTCGCACCGCGCGGTCGAGCGCGTTCACCGGGCCGTTGCCCTCGCCGGTCGCGACGATCCGCTCCCCCTTGGCGTGGAGCTTGACGGTCGCCTCGCTGACCACGTCGCCTCCCGGCCGGCGCTCGACGATGACCCGCCACGACTCGACCGTGAAGTGCCGCCGCTGCCCGCCCTCGACCATGTCGCGCAGCAGCAGCTCGAAGGACGCGTCGGCGGCGTCGAACGTGTGCCCCTTGGCCTCCAGCTCCTTCACCCGCTCGACCAGCCACCGCGACTGGTCGCCGCTGAGCTCGTAGCCCAGCTCGCGGCCCTTGAGCTCGACCGAGGCCCGGCCGGCCATGTCGGAGACGAGCATGCGCATGTCGTTGCCGACCTGGGCGGGGTCGATGTGCTGGTAGAGGTTCGGGTCCACCTTGATCGCCGACGCGTGCAGGCCCGCCTTGTGCGCGAAGGCCGACATGCCGACGTACGGCTGGTGGGAGTTCGGCGTGACGTTGGTGACCTCGGTGATCGCGTGCGCGATGCGGGTCATGTCGCGCAGCGACTGCGTCGGGACCAGATCAAAGCCCCGCTTGAGCTGGAGGTTCGCGACCACGGTGAACAGGTTGGCGTTGCCGGAGCGCTCGCCGTACCCGTTGGCGCAGCCCTGCACGTGCGTGGCGCCGGCCCTGACCGCGGCGAGGGTGTTGGCGACCGCGCAGCCCGTGTCGTCGTGGCAGTGGATGCCGACGCGGGCCCCCGTGCCGACCGCGTCGTGCACCACGTCGGCCAGCTCGTCGGGGAGCATGCCGCCGTTGGTGTCGCACAGCGCGATCACCGAGGCCCCGGCCTCCGCCGCCGTGCGCAGCACCTCCAGCGCGTACGCGGGGTTGGACCGGTAGCCGTCGAAGAAGTGCTCGGCGTCGAGGAAGACCCGCTGGCCCTCCGTGACCAGGTGGGAGACCGTGTCGCGGACCATCGCGAGGTTCTCCTCCAGCGTGGTCCGCAGAGCCAGTTCGACGTGCCGGTCGTGACTCTTGGCGACAAGCGTCACGACCGGCGCGCCGGATTCGCGCAGCGCGGCCACCAGAGGGTCGTCGGCGGCCTTCACGCCCGCCCGGCGGGTCGCGCCGAACGCGGCGAGCTGCGCGTGCTTCAGGTCGAGCTCGGTCTGAGCCCGCCGGAAGAACTCGGTGTCCTTGGGGTTGGCGCCGGGCCAGCCGCCCTCGATGAAACCGACCCCGAGGCCGTCCAGGTGCCGCGCGATGGCCAGCTTGTCGGCGACGCTCAGGTTGAGCCCCTCCTGCTGGGCTCCGTCCCGGAGCGTCGTGTCGTACACGTGGAAGCGGTCGTCGGCCATCTCTGTGTCTCCTTCGCGGGGTCGCGTCTCGCCGCGCGTTCTGTTCACCGGGCCGCGTCGACCGGACTGTGTTCAGTGACCTGTGTTCACCGGTACGGGGCCCAAACAAAAAGACCCCTCACGGACGTGAGAGGTCTGCGCGCCGGCGATGTCCTTCAGCCGGCGCGCCTGCCGATAATGAGCAGACCGTTGTTCATGGTGCTCAGCAGTTTGCCACAGCCGGTCGCCCTCTGGCACATCGGTCTCATCTTACGAGATGTGCGCGGGTGTCCGCCCAGCTCAGCGGGGTACGGCTTAGAGTGATCACCATGAAGGCCGCCGAATTCATCGCACCCGCCGTCGCCGAGTACGCCGCCGCGCACACCACGCCGCCCGACGCCCTGCTCGCCGAGCTGGCGGAGGAGACCCGCAGGCTGATGGGCGACCGCAGCACCATGCAGATCGCCCCGGAGCAGGGCACCCTGCTCACCCTGCTCGTCCAGATCAGCGGCGCCCGGCTGGCCGTCGAGGTGGGGACCTTCACCGGATACTCCTCCATCTGCATCGCCAGGGGGCTGCCCGCCGACGGCCGGCTGATCGCCTGCGACGTGAGCGAGGAGTGGACCGACGTGGCCCGGCGCTACTGGGCGAAGGCGGGCCTCGGCGACCGTGTCGAACTGCGCCTCGGCCCGGCCGCCGACACGCTGCGGGCGATTCCTCCGGACGAGCACGTCGACTTCGCCTTCATCGACGCCGACAAGGCGGGCTATCCCGTCTACTACGAGGAGGTCCTGACCCGGCTGCGGCCGGGCGGCCTGATCGCGGTGGACAACACGCTCCAGCACGGAGCGATCACGGACCCCGCCGCCGGGGGCAACGTCCCGGTCATGCGGGAGTTCAACGACCTCGTCGCGCGGGACGACAGGGTCACCAGCGTGCTGCTGCCCGTCGCCGACGGGCTCACCCTCGTCAGGAAGAACGCCACCGGCCCGCGCTGATCGGGACGCCGGCATCCCCGGCATCCCCCTGACCGGCCCGCCTCTACGACGCCAGAGGCAGACGCAGGACGAGCCTGGCGCCGACGGGGCTGTCGGCGACGCACAGGGTGCCGCCGTACATCTCGGCGATCGCTCGCGCGATGGTCAGGCCGAGCCCCGAGCCGCCGGGGTCCCGTTCCCGGGCCTCCTTCCGGCGGTACATGCGCTCGAAGACCCGCTCGCGGTCCGCAGGAGGGATGCCGGGACCGTCGTCGACGACCTCCAGGACGGCGTCGGGCGGGTCGACGCCCAGGTGGATCTCGATCTTCGTGCTGGCGTGCCGTTCGGCGTTGGCCATCAGGTTGCCCAGCAGGCGGGCCATCCGGATCCGCGAGGCCCGCACCAGCACGTCAGGGGCGAGGCGGGTGCGGACGGCGACCGCGGTGCCCGGAGCGCGGCGGTTCAGCTCGTCGTCGACGAGTTCGGCGAGGTCGACCGTCTGGGCCGGAGGCTCGCCGGACTCGGCTTCCACCCGCGCGAGGTCGAGCAGGTCGGCCACGATGTCGTTGAGCCGTTCGGCGTCGCAGAGGGATTTCCGCAGAATCCGCTGCAGGTCGATGCCGGGCTCGGAAAGCGCGGACTCCAGCTCGATCATGAGGCCGGTGATGGGGTTGCGCAGGTCGTGCGAGGCGTCAAAGATCAGCCGCCGCTGCCGCTCGATGGCCTCGCGCAGCGCGGAGATCCTTTCGCGCAGCGCGGAGATCGTGTGGTGCTGCTCCTTGTGCGCCTGCCTGAGTTCCTCGTTGAGCGCCTGCAACCCACGGGTGAAGGTGTCCACATCCCTGGCCGGGGGACCGACCTCGCCGGCCCTGCCCTCCTCCGCGGCTTCCGGCGGCCGCCGAAGCGCCCGGACGAGATCGGTGATCTCCTCGGTGCTGAGGATGATTCCCTCTACTTCGCCGCGAGGGCCGAGCACGGGCGTGTTGACCGTGCTCCAGTATCGCTCCTCGAACACCCCCGGCCTGCCCGGCGCCTCGACGTCGTACCGCTGCAGCGGCATGAAGTTCCGCCGCCGCGTGGTGAGCACCTGCTCCAGCGAGGCGCGCAGGCTGGCCGCCCCCTGTGCCCCGGTATCCAGGGGCGCTGCGGGGTTGGGTGGGAAGACGTCGAACAGACGCCTGCCCAGCAGGTCCTCCGCCGTACGGCCGACCACCTTCAGGTACGTGTCGTTGGCCGCGATCATGACGAGATCGGGAGTCAGGATCAGCGAGGGGACATGACCCGCCCTGAACACCGCCTCGTAGTCGATCGTCGGCTTCATCACCGCGGCGCCCTTCCTCCGGCCCTCCTTCAAGAGTAGGTGAACGCCCAGCTCAGCCCTGCTGCGGCAGCCCTCGGCACGGGGCGAGTGGAGCGACGTGGCCCGGACGCGCCACGGCAATGATGGAGTAATAACCCGCCATGAAGGCGCCGGATTCATGATCGGCGTTCCTCCGACGAGTACGCTCGCGAATCGGTTCTTGTTCGCGGGCCAACCGTCATGCACGGACATCAGTGCAGCGGAAAGCACATGCACGCGGAAGCACGTGCACTTGGAAAGCAGGGGGCGACGAATGATTCACCGGCGCGGCGGGGCGTTTCTCACAGGCAGGGTCGCCGGTCTCCTCGTCGCCGGCGCCTCGGCCTCGACCGCCTTCATCACCGGTGTCGCGCCGATGGGTGCCGCCGCCGACAACGGACACGACCGCGCCGAGCGGAACGTCGTCCAGTCCCCCGGTGGGGAGCGACCCGGCGACCCACCCGGGGACAGGTCGGCCACGGGCGGTTCCACCCGCAACCACGGCTACCAGCACACCTCGGCGAACACGTCCGGCGGCTCCTCGAACGTGCAGAACGCGCTGTGCCGGCGCGCCCGGGTCTGCAACATCACCCAGCACGTGACCATCGCCGGTCCACGCGTGACCGTGAGCCCCTCGCCGCCGGCGACGCCCGCCGCGAAGCCGGTTCCGGTGCCCACGGTCACCGTCACGGTCACGATGACTCCCACACCCGCCCCGGCACCCCTCACCGTTCCGGCGGCGCCGTGCCCGGCCCCCCGGCCCCTGCTGAGCATCGACGGCAGGGTCGGCGCCGGGGTCGGCGTGGGCAGGGGCGCCGGCCTGCTCGACGGGCTGCTGTCGCTGTCCCTCCTCGGAAGGGGTGCGGCCTGCCCCGGCTGAGCGGCGTGTCCGGCGCGGGCCGCCCGCGACCGCGTCAGCAGATCTTGTGCACCCAGTGGTGGGTGTCGGGGCGAGCGCCGTACTGGATGCCGACGAGCTCCTCGCGGATCCGCATGGTGACGGGGCCGGGGGTGCCGTCGCCCACGGTCCAGCTCCGGTCGGTGCCCTTCACCGAGCCGACGGGAGTGACGACCGCCGCGGTGCCGCAGGCGAAGACCTCGGTGAGCTCGCCCGACGCGCAGCCCGCCTGCCAGTCCTCGATCGAGATCTTGCCCTCCTCGACCGTGTAGCCCAGCTCGCCGGCGAGGCTGAGGATCGAGTCACGGGTGATGCCGGGCAGCAGGGTCCCGGTGAGCGACGGGGTGACGAGGCGGTCGCCGAAGACGAAGAACAGGTTCATCCCGCCCATCTCCTCGACCCACCGGTGCTCGAAGGCGTCGAGCCAGACCACCTGGTCGCAGCCCTCCTCGACGGCCTGCCGCTGGGCCACGAAGGCCGCCGCGTAGTTGCCGCCGCACTTGGCGAACCCCGTGCCGCCGGGCGCCGCCCGGGTGTACTCGGTGGACAGCCAGACCGACACCGGCTTCAGGCCGCCGGTGAAGTACGACGCGGCGGGCGAGGCGATGACCATGAACTTGTACTTCTGCGACGGGTGGTTCACCCCGAGCGCGGTCTGCGTGGCGATCATGAAGGGGCGCAGGTAGAGGCTGTGGCCCTCGGTCGTCGGCACCCATTCGCGGTCGGTCTGGACGAGGAGTTCGAGCGACTCGACGAACGTCTCCTCGGGAAGCGGGGGCATCGCCATCCGGGCCGCCGACTGGTTGAACCTCGCCGCGTTCGCGTACGGCCGGAAGGCGACGATCGAGCCGTTCGACTGCCGGTAGGCCTTGAGCCCCTCGAACAGCTCCTGGGCGTAGTGGAACACCGCGGTGGCGGGATCGAGCACGAGGGGGCCGTACGGCTGGAGCTTCGCGTCGTGCCAGCCCTCCCCCTCGGTGTAGTCGATGGAGACCATGTGGTCGGTGAAGACCTGGCCGAAGCCGGGGCTCGCCAGCATCCGCTCACGCTCGGCCGCACCGCGGGCCTGGGGGTTGTGCTGCACGTCGAACCTGAGGTGGGTGGTCATGGCGAGGTCCTTCTCTCTTCGTCGTCGTAGTCATTGTGCGACGAGTCGGCTAAGGGAAAACTAGGGCATTCGACAGGTATGAAAAAGCGCATGGCGGCCCATACCGGGCCGCCATGCGCGTCGTCTGGATGAGCGGCCGGGATCAGCCGGCTACTCGGGCGGCGATGTCGTCGCCGATCTCACGGGTGGACCGGGCGGTCCAGGCGCTCTGGCGCTCGACCAGGTCGTCGGCCACGGCCTGCTCGACCCGGGCCGCGGTCCCGGCGTGGCCGAGGTGGTCGAGGAGCATGGCGACCGACAGGATCGTGGCGGTCGGGTCGGCCTTGCCCTGGCCGGCGATGTCGGGGGCGCTGCCGTGGACGGGCTCGAACATGGACGGCGCCGTACGGGCCGGGTTGACGTTTCCGCTGGCCGCGAGGCCGATGCCGCCCGCCACCGCCGCGCCGATGTCGGTCAGGATGTCGCCGAACAGGTTGTCGGTGACGATGACGTCGAAGCGCTGCGGCTGGCTGACGAAGAACATCGAGGCCGCGTCGACGTGGCAGTAGTCGGTCTCGACCTCGGGGAACTCCAGGCTCAGCCGGTCGACGGTGCGGGCCCACAGGTCACCCGCGTAGGTCAGCACGTTGGTCTTGTGCACGAGGGTCAGCTTGCGGCGCGGACGGGCGAGGGCCTTCTCGAAGGCGTAGCGCACGACGCGCTCGACGCCGTAGGCCGTGTTCAGCGACTCCTGGGTGGCGATCTCGTGCGGGGTGCCGCGGCGCATGACGCCGCCCGCCCCGGCGTACGGGCCCTCGGTGCCCTCCCGGACGACGATCATGTCGATGTCCTCGGGGCCCGCCTGCCCGAGCGGGGTCGCCACGCCGGGGAACAGTTTGACCGGGCGGAGGTTCACGTAGTGGTCGAGCTCGAAGCGCAGGCGCAGCAGCAGTTCGCGCTCCAGGACGCCGGGCGGCACACTCGGGTCGCCCACCGCGCCCAGCAGGATCGCGTCGTATCCGCGCAGCTCGTCGAGCACCTCGTCGGGAAGCGTCTCACCGGACGCGTGGTAACGCCTGGCGCCGAGATCGTATTCGGTGGTCTCGGACTTGACGCCCGCGGCGTTGAGGACCTTGAGGCCTTCGGCGACGACCTCGGTGCCGATACCGTCACCGGGGATGACTGCCAGGCGGATGTTGCTCGACTCCATGCGTTCACCTTACCGGTTGTCTCGGAGACCGAAACACCGATCTCACCATTCGGTCCGCTGCCGGCACCGGAGCGTCCGGGGTCAGCGCTGGGGCACGCCCCCGTTGTCGCGGCGGTCCAGGGCGATCTGCAGGGCCGCGGCCGCCTCGTCCTCCGCCTCGTCGGCGCGGGTCAGGGGTGCGCGGTTCCAGGGATACATGTCGTACATGGCGAATCTCACTTCGACCGAGGAGTGGATGCGGATCCGTACGTCGTTCGAGGCGTCTCCGCGCGTCGCGGATCCGGGTGCACCGGCCACCGGTGGACCGCGGGTCACGCGGCACAGGTGGGCCGAAGGCCGATGACGCCACGCTCCACGACGGGCCGGCCCGCCCTGATCGGGCTCCGTCGTGACAGGTGTCACGTGCGGGGCGTCAACCCAGACAGTACCCCAGAATCTCCTAGGACGACCTACTATCTCGGATCGTGAGACGCGGGTCCCCGTGAGCCGCCGGAGAACAGAACGGCCCGGCGCGTACGCGCCGGGCCGTTCTGTTCTCCGGGTTCAGCCTTCGGGGTGACCGGGCCCTCCGGGGGATCAGTCCTCCAGGTCGACCGAGCGGCCGCTGTCGGCCCCGATCTCGCCGGCGATCTGCTCGACGACCTCGGACGGGATCGCGGTGTCGACGGTCAGCGCGATCAGCGCCTTGCCGCCCTTCACGTCACGGGAGACCTGCATCGAGGCGATGTTCACGCCGTGCTCGCCGAGCAGGCGGCCGACGGTGCCCACGATGCCGGGACGGTCGGCGTAGGTGAAGAACGCCAGGTGCTCGGTGGGCTCGATCTCCATCGCGTAGCCGTTGACCTCGACGATCTTGGTGATCTGCCGCGGGCCGGACAGCGTGCCGGAGACCGAGACCGTACGGCCGTCGGCGAGCACGCCGCGGACCGTGATCACGTTGCGCCAGTCGGGGCTCTCCGCGCTGGTGACCAGCTCCACGACCACCCCGCGGTCCTTGGCCAGCAGCGGCGCGTTGACGTAGGTCACCGCGTCCTCCACCACGCCGGAGAAGACACCCTTGAGCGCGGCCAGCTCCAGCACCCGCACGTCCTGCGCGGCGATCTCGCCGCGGACCTCAACGTCGAGGCGGGTCGCGACCTCCCCCGCGAGCGCGGTGAAGATGCGGCCCAGCTTCTCGGTGAGCGGCAGGCCCGGCTTGACGTCCTCGGCGACCGCACCGCCCTGGACGTTCACGGCGTCGGGCACGAACTCCCCGGCGAGCGCGAGCTTGACGCTGCGGGCGACCTGCGTGCCGGCCTTCTCCTGGGCCTCATGGGTGGAGGCGCCGAGGTGCGGCGTGGCCACGACCTGGTCGAACTCGAACAGCGGGCTGTCGGTGCAGGGCTCCTTGGCGAAGACGTCGATGCCGGCGCCCGCGACACGGCCCTCCTTCAGCGCGGAGTAGAGGGCGTTCTCGTCGATGATCCCGCCGCGGGCGACGTTGACCAGCCGGACGGTCGGCTTGACGATGTGCAGCTCGCGGTCGCCGATGAGACCGACGGTCTCCTTCGACTTGGGCAGGTGGACGGTGATGAAGTCGGCCTGCTGGAGAAGCTCGTCCAGCGACACCAGCCGCACGCCCATCTGGGCGGCGCGGGCCGGCTGGAGGTAGGGGTCGTAGGCGATGAGCTCCACGCCGAACGGCTGGAGCCGCTGCGCCACGAGCTGACCGATCTTGCCGAGGCCGAGGATGCCGACGACCTTCTCGTCCAGCTCGACACCGGTGTACTTCGAGCGCTTCCACTCACCGGCCTTGAGCGCGGTGTGCGCCTGGGCGACGTTGCGGGCGCTGGCGAGGATCAGGGCGACCGTGTGCTCGGCGGCGCTGGTGATGTTGGAGGTGGGCGCGTTGACGACCATGACGCCGGCCTTGGTCGCGGCCTCGACGTCGACGTTGTCCAGGCCCACGCCCGCGCGCGCGACGACGCGCAGCTTCGGCGCGGCGGCGATGGCCTCCGCGTCCACCTGGGTGGCGCTGCGGACGATCAGGGCGTCCACGTCGGCGAGGGCGGGCAGCAGCTGCGACCGGTCGGCGCCGTCGGTCTGACGGACCTCGAAATCCGCGCCGAGCACGGCGAGGCCCGCTTCGGAGAGCTCTTCTGCGACGAGTACGACGGGCTTGGTCACTGGATGAGTCCTTCGTGAGGTGCGACTGCCTGGACGACGCGAGTCTATCCGGGGCTTGTGAAAGTCCTCACGAGAGCCCGGCATACGAGACGGACGTCACGCGGGCGTCGCGGCGGCACGACGACCCGGTCTCAGATCGGCCCCTCGGCACCGCTGGTCCCACCAGGCCGGCGGGCGCCGAGGAGCGGCCGGAGTGGAGGATGCCATTGTGACGGACGGGATTCATGAGACCCCCTCATGTACAGGCCCGATCGGTCGATGTACCCCACCCCGGGAGATCCCATCCGGACTGTCGCCATCTTGGTATTGATCGCACCTATTCTTGGGGATTAGCCTGATTCGCCATGGTCCAGTCCCTATCGTTCTGGCTATGAGCATCGGGAACCCCTCCCTGGGCGACGTTCTCGCGCGACATGGCAGCCCCCGGCAACTCCTGGCGGCTCTCGCGGAGTGGGGCATCCTGGTGGCGGTCCGCCCCGACCGCTCCGTGGTGCTCGGCACGACGCAGAACGGCGAACGCGTTCTGCTCGGCTACACGTCCGAGGCGACGTACGCCCGGCACCGTGGCAGCCACTCCCTCTCGGCGTGCGACGCCGACACCGTCCTCGACATCCAGCGCGTCACCGGCGTGCGCGAGATCGTGATCGACGCGGCCGGCCCCGCCGCCGCCGCGGTGCCGATCGACGACCTGCGGCGTTACCTGGAGGCGACCCGCACCGGCCCCACGCCGGCCCTGTCGGCCCTGGGCTCGCCCGTCCCCACGGCGTACGCCACGGGGGCGATGGCGACCGTGACCCGCGCGCCGGCCGCTCCGCCGCCCGCCCCGGCCCCGGCCGCGCCCGCGGGGCTGCCGTCGCCGTGGATCCCGGCGCCCCGCCAGCACCTGTCGGGGGCGATGCAGGTCGTCGACCCCGGCTACCGCAGGTCGAACCATCCGATCCTGCCCGCGCTCCGGGTGGCGATAGGCGAGCTGCTGCGCGAGTATCCGCTCGTCCACCACGTGTGGATCTGCGAGGCGCGGACCGCAGCGGGCCTGTGGGGGATCATGCTGCACGTCAAGGTGCGCACTCCCGTCGCCGACGACATCGTGAAGGAACTGCACCGCCGCGTGCGCGCCCGGCTGCCGCAGCTCGCGGCGAGCGAGGCTCCGGTGCTCATGGCCCGCGTCGCCGACGCGCACACCGAGCGCCGCCTGATCGAGATCGGCGCGCACGTCGTCTGCCCCGACGTACGCGACTGAACGTCGTGCCGCGGGCCCGCTTCCCACGGGTCCGCGGGTCCGGAGTTCGCGACGCCGTCCCGCTCGCGCCGAGTGCGCCGATCCGCCCCACCGTCCGGGCGGAGCCGTTAGCCGCCGAACCGTTGCCGGGGAGATCTTCCGGCCGGGCCCGCGCTCGGCTTGAATGACGCAATGGCCCCCACCGCGGCGACGCCCTCCCCCTCCGCAGTGTCCCTCGGTGTGCGCCTCGGGTACGCCGTCGGCTCGTTCTGCACGGCCAACTTCTCCACGATCCCCGGGCTGCTGCTGCTCTTCTACATGACGAACGTGCTGGCGGTGCCGGCCGCGCTCGCGGGCGTCGTACTCTTCCTCCCCAAGGCGTGGGATCTGGTCGCCAACACGCTGGTCGGCCGCTGGTCGGACCGCACGGTCTCGCGCTGGGGTCCGCGCCGTCCCTGGCTGCTTGCCGGCGCGGTCGTGCTGCCGGTGTCGTTCGCCCTGATGTTCGCCGGGCCGCCGCTGACCGGGGCTCCCGCCGCCGTGTACGTCGGTCTCACCTTCCTGGCCGCCGCGACCGGATACGCCCTGTACGAGGTGCCGTACAAGGCGATGCCGGCGGAGATGACCACGGACTACCACGAGCGGACCTCGCTGCTGCAGTGGCGCATGGTCCTCATCGCGATCTCGATCGCGATGAGCGGCATCCTCGCGCCCATGATCGCCGGCGGGACGGCCGGGGGATACCGGACCATGGGCGTCGTCTTCGGCCTGGTCCTGCTCGCCTCGATGCTGGCCTCGTTCTTCGGCACCGCCCGCGCTCCCTTCACCGGGCAGCAGAAGTCCGAGGGGACGCTGCGGGAGCAACTCGCCGCGGCCCGCACGAGCAGGCCGTTCATGTGGCTGCTCGGGCTGAGCTCGGCGCAGACGCTCGCGGTGGGCGTGATGCTGGCCGGTTCGCCCTACTTCGCCGCCTACATCATCGGCGACCCGGGCGCCACCACCACCCTCTTCGCGGCTCTCGTCGGCCCGATGCTGGTCACCATGCCGCTGTGGGTGTGGCTGGCCCGCCGGCTCGACAAGCGCGGCGCGATGATCCTCTCCGGCACGATGTTCGCGGGCGGCGGGCTGCTGCTCCTCCCGACGCCGGTTCTCGGCTCCCTGTACGCGCACCTGTGCGTGATGGTCGTCGGCATCGGCTACGCCGGTCTGCAACTGCTGCAGTACTCCATGCTCGCCGACGTGATCGCCCACGACGGCGTGGTGAGCGGCGAGCGCAGGGGCGGCGTCTTCACGGGCCTGTGGACGGCCGTGGAGAACGCGGTCGCGGCGCTGGGCGCGACCATCTACGGCTGGGTGCTGAGCGCGGGAGGCTTCCTTTCGTCCGATCCCGAGCACCCGGTGACCCAGCCCGGGAGCGCCCACGTCGCCGTGATGATCGGCGTGACGGCGGTGCCCGCCCTGATCACCCTCGTGGGCGTACTGATGACCTTCCGGTACGACCTGACCGCCGCCCGCCTGGCCGAGGCGATGGCGCACGCGCACCCGGAACGGCCCGCTCCCCTTCCCCGGCAGGACCAGACCTCTCCGGAGCGCTGAGCCGCGCCTCCCGAGGCGCTTCCGAGGCACTCCCGGACGCTTGGGACGGCCTTAAGGCGGCCCTCTCGCCGTAACCTGCCCGTGACCTGCGGAGTGTCCGACATCGTGTGGTGTGCGGGGGATAAGTGAGACTTAAGGGAGGGTAGATATTTTAGAGGTTGGGGTGATTTTTTCGGACATGTCAGGTCGGAGCGCACCATAATGACGACTTCCCCAGCGTCTAACCCCCACTGGAGAATGATCGTGAACAGAGCGCTCGGAGCGGCCCTGTGCCTCGGGAGTGTCGTGGCCATCGGCGTGTCCGCCGGCCCCGCTCAGGCCGAGACCCAGCACGCGGGCTGCCGGGTCGCCGCCGCGAAGCCGTACGTCGCCGTGGACGGGAAGATCCGCGCGGCGGGCTCGCGGGCCGGTTGCGAGAACGGCGCCCGGTTCCGGGTCCGGATCCTGAAGAGCAGGCCGGGCCCCGACCGCGTGGTCAAGAGCGGCTCGAAGGCGGTCCGCAACGCACGCGTCACGGTGACCACGACCTGCGTCGACGGCGTCTACTACAGCTTCGTCACCGACTACCGCGGCCACGTGTCGCGGTCGAAGCCGGTGCGGCTCGACTGCTCCTCCCCCACGCCCGTGCCGAGTCCCTCGGCGGGCACCCCCACAACCGGCCCGGCGACTCCCACTCCCGGGACCCCCGCCCCCAGCCCGTCCGCGAAGCCCACCGTCAGCCAGGCGCCCAGCGCCTCTCCGACGGGCGGCACGACGGTCGGCACCGCCGTCGAGAACGAGGTCGTACGCCTCACCAACGTCGAGCGGGCGAAGGCGGGCTGCGGCCCGCTGAAGCACGACGCGCGGCTTCGCACCGCCGCGTACGGCCACTCGGCCGACATGTCCGCGCAGAAGTACTTCGACCACACGTCGAAGGACGGCCGCTCCTTCGCGGACCGCATCAAGGCCGCGGGCTACTCCTTCCGCGCCGCCGCCGAGAACATCGCCATGGGCTACCCCTCGGCCCAGGCGGTGGTGCAGGGCTGGATGAACAGCTCCGGACACCGGCAGAACATCCTCAACTGCACCTACACCGACATCGGCGTGGGATACGCCGCCTCCGGCAACTACTGGACGCAGGACTTCGGCAAGCAGTAGAACCCGACCGACACGAGTCCCGGCCCGCGGCGGCGCCGCGGGCCGGGATCAGTGCCGATCAGTGCGGATCAGGTCAGCCGGTGCACGACTGCCAGGTGGCCGGGTTGGCCGAGGTGTTGGTGTTCTGGAACTTGTAGTTCGGCGTGCTGTCGTTGAAGTTCCACAGGCTGCCGGTCATGTTGCTCCAGGTGCCGGAGGAGTTCTTCACCGTCTGCGCGACCATGACGGTCGGCTGGGTGCAGCTGATCTGCGGGATCGGGTAGGCGGAACCGGAGTCGGAGAAGTCCTCGATGTCGTGGGCGTACATCTCCACGGTCGTCCGGCTGTCGTCCGCCAGGAAGCGCCTGCCGTTGCCGTCCTTCAGGTCGACGTAGAGGCAGATCAGGGAACCGTTCACGTTGGCCGAGTGGTTGGAGTCACACCACTCGTAGATGAAGGTGAGCTCCTGTCCGACGTTGAGGTTCGTCATGACGCCGGTGCAGGTGCCCCCGCTTCCCCAGAGGCTCGCGTTGCAGAGCGAGTTGTTCCCGGTCGTGCCGTTGTCGTCTCCGTAGTAGTAGACCGACCAGGAGCTGGGCCCGCGGTAGATGCCGGACTCCAGGTTGTAGTACCACTGCC
This sequence comes from Microbispora cellulosiformans, assembly GCF_008728085.1. Taxonomy (NCBI): domain Bacteria; kingdom Bacillati; phylum Actinomycetota; class Actinomycetes; order Streptosporangiales; family Streptosporangiaceae; genus Microbispora; species Microbispora cellulosiformans. The sequence continues at coordinate 522,292 of NZ_VYTZ01000007.1, forward strand.
CGATAGCACCCCAGGCGGTGCTGCCGTTGTTGAGGGCGGGGACCTTCCAGGTGACCGTCCAGCCACGGGTGTTGCCGATGGTGCCGTTGTACCCCGTGGTGAGCGCGTACACGCCTGCCGTCGTCACGCCCGACTTCGGGGGGTGAGGAACGGCGTTCGCCGGGGTCGTGCCGAACACCGCGACGCAGGCCACGATGAGAGCGGCGGTCAACCACCGGACACGGAGGAGGGAGCGGACCAACGGTCTCTCCTTAAGTAGGGAATGCCGACAAATTCAGTGTCAAAGAGGATCTATCCGATCGGAATGCGCATTCGGTACATGACAAAGATCTTGATGTTGGAGGTAACAGATCTTGTCAGATTTCCTGAAGGCCGCTTAAATGTGATCACGCACAGCAAGGGAACGGGTGCGCGACGGTTCCGAGGGCAGCGGAATATGGCGTCTTCTGGACACCTCGGACCACAGCGGCGGATACTCCAGTCATGAGCTCTCCCCCGGTGCGCGCCTCCGACGGGGACCGCGAGCGTGCGCTGAGCGAACTCCGCGACCGGGCCGCCGAAGGACGCCTGTCCATGGAGACCTTCGTCGGCCGGGTTGACCTGGCGCTTCGGGCACGCAGCCGCGGCGAGTTGGACGAACTGGTCGCCGATCTCCCGCAGCGCGGGCGCTGGCGCAGAAGGATCACCGACGCGGTCGCCTCGGTGTCGGAGCTGAGCAACCGCCTCGAGACCGCCTGGCGGCGCCCGCGGCTGCCCCGCCTCGCCCTGCCCGCGGACGGACGTGCCCGCTATCTGGTCGGCCGCGGATCCGCCTGCGACCTGGTTCTCGCGGACCTGACCGTCTCGCGGATGCACGCGGAGCTACGGCGGCAGGACGACTCCTGGCTGCTCGTCGATCTCGGCTCGATGAACGGCACCCGGTTGAACGGCTGGCGGCTGGTCGGCCCCGCCACCGTCAGGGCCGGCGACGAGGTGGCCTTCGGCGACTGCGAGTTCCTGGTCTCCATGCCGGCCTGACCGGTCGCGAGGATCGTGAACGCGACGCGGCGCCGCTCCCCGCCCTCAGGCGAGGAGCGGCGCCGCGGTCACACGGGCCTCGGGTCGCGTCGGACGCTCCCCGGTGCGAAGGGTCAGGCCTGCTCGCCCTTGAGCCAGCTCATCATCGGGCGGAGCTTGGCACCGGTCTCCTCGATGGGGTGGACGGCCAGCTCCTCGCGGTAACGCTTGAAGTTGGTCTGCCCGCCGTCGAACTCCTCGACCAGCTCGCGGGCGAAGCGACCGTCCTGGACCTCGTCCAGGATGCGGCGCATCTCCTTCTTGGTCTCCTCGTTCACCACGCGCGGGCCACGGGTGTAACCGCCGTACTCCGCGGTGTCGGACACCGACCAGTACATCTTGGAGACGCCGCCCTCGTACATCAGGTCCACGATCAGCTTCATCTCGTGGAGGCACTCGAAGTAGGCGACCTCCGGCTGGTAGCCGGCCTCGATCAGGGTCTCGAACCCGGCCTTGATCAGCTCGGAGACGCCGCCGCACAGCACGGCCTGCTCGCCGAACAGGTCGGTCTCGGTCTCCTCGGTGAAGGTCGTCTTGAGCGCGCCGGCCCGGGTGCCGCCGATGCCCTTGGCGTACGACAGCACGAGCGGCCACGCGCTGCCGGTGGCGTCACGCTCGACGGCGACCAGACAGGGCACGCCGCGGCCGGCGGCGTACTGGCGGCGGACGAGGTGACCGGGGCCCTTCGGCGCCACCATCGCGACGTCGACGCCCGACGGGGCCTCGATGAGGCCGTAGCGGATGTTGAGGCCGTGGCCGAAGAACAGCGCGTCGCCCTCGACGAGGTTCGGCGCGACGTGCTCGGCGTACAGGTGCCGCTGGATGTGGTCCGGCGCGAGGATCATCGTGAGGTCGGCCTCTTCGACGGCCTCGCCCGGCGACAGCACGCGCAGCCCGTCGGCCTCGGCCTTCTCCCGGCTCTTGGAACCCTCGGGCAGACCGACCCGGACGTCGACGCCCGAGTCGCGCAGGCTCAGCGCGTGCGCGTGGCCCTGGCTGCCGTAGCCCAGCACCGCGACGTGGCGGCCCTGGATGATCGACAGGTCGGCGTCGTCGTCGTAGAAGATCTCAGTCACATGCTTGCCTTTCGAACAGTTTCCCTCGCGCCGTACGGTCCCACCGCGGCGCTATGCGCTGCGGTCGATCGCGCGGAGCGAGCGGTCGGTGATGGAACGGGCGCCGCGGCCGATGGCCACCATGCCCGACTGCACGAGCTCCTTGATGCCGTACGGCTCAAGGACCCGGACGAACGCGTCCAGCTTGTCGGTCGTCCCGGTGACCTCGATCGTGACCGCGTCCGGGGCCACGTCCACGCAGCGCGCCCGGAAGAGGTTCACGAGTTCGAGGACGTGGGACCGGCTCTCGGAGTCGGTCCTCACCTTGATCAACATCAGCTCGCGCTGCACCGACTGGCTGTTGTCGAGCTCGACGATCTTGATGACGTTGACCAGCTTGTTGAGCTGTTTGGTGACCTGCTCCAGCGGGAGTTCCTCGACGTTCACGACGATGGTCATCCGCGAGATGTCGTCGTGCTCGGTCGGCCCGACCGCCAGCGAGTCGATGTTGAAGCCGCGGCGGCTGAACAGCGCGGCGACCCGGGCCAGCACACCCGGCTTGTTCTCCGTCAAGACGGACAGCGTATGGCGGCTCATGCCAACTCCTCGTGCTGCGGGCCGGGCTCGGGACGGGACGGGAACGCGCTCATTCTCCGCCCTCCCAGTTCGGCGCCATGTCGCGGGCGTACTTGATGTCGTCGTTGCTGGTGCCGGCGGCGACCATCGGCCAGACCATGGCGTCCTTGTGGACGACGAAGTCGATCACGACCGGCACGTCGTTGATCTCCATCGCCTTCGCGATGGTCGCGTCCACGTCCTCCGGCCGCTCGCACCGCAGGCCGACACAACCGTACGCCTCGGCGAGCTTCACGAAGTCCGGAATCCGCTTGACCTGCTGCAGGTCGGTGTTGGAGTACCGCTCGTCGTAGAACAGCGTCTGCCACTGGCGGACCATGCCGAGGTTGCCGTTGTTGATGACGGCGACCTTGATGGGCACGCCCTCGATGGCGCAGGTGGCCAGCTCCTGGTTGGTCATCTGGAAACAGCCGTCGCCGTCGATCGCCCACACGACCTTGTCCGGGCAGCCCATCTTCGCACCCATCGCCGCCGGGACCGCGAAGCCCATCGTGCCGGCGCCGCCGGAGTTGATGAACGTCCCCGGGTGCTCGTACCTGATGAACTGCGCGGTCCACATCTGGTGCTGGCCCACGCCCGCCGTGTAGATCGCCTCCGGGCCCACCAGCGCGCTCACCCGCTCGATGACGTACTGCGGGGCCAGCGAGCCGTCGGCGAACTCCTCGTAGCCCAGGGGGTAGGTCTCCTTGTAACCGTTGAGGAGCTGCCACCAGTCGGCGTAGTCGCCCTTGCGCCCGTCGGCCTGCTCGGTGCGGACCGCGTTGGTCAGGTCACCGATCACCTCGCGGCAGTCGCCCACGATCGGCACGTCGGCGTGGCGGTTCTTGGAGATCTCCGCCGGGTCGATGTCGGCGTGGATGACCTTGGCGTGCGGGGCGAAGCTGTCCAGCCGGCCGGTGACGCGGTCGTCGAACCGCGTGCCGAGCGCGATCAGCAGGTCCGCGCGCTGGAGGGCGCCGACCGCCGAGACGCTGCCGTGCATGCCGGGCATGCCCATGTGCTGGGGGTGGCTGTCGGGGAAGGTGCCGCGCGCCATGAGCGTGGTGACCACCGGGATGCCGGTCAGCTCGGCCAGCTCCAGCAGTTCGGCCGAAGCCCGCGCCTTGTGCACCCCGCCGCCGACGTACAGCACCGGGCGCTTCGCCTCGGTCATCAGCCGGGCGGCCTCGCGGATCTGCTTGGAGTGCGGCCGGGTCACCGGGCGGTAACCGGGCAGCTGCATGACCGGGGGCCAGGAGAACGTGGTCGTCGCCGTCAGGGCGTCCTTGGCGATGTCCACCAGGACCGGCCCGGGGCGGCCGGTGGCGGCGATGTGGAACGCCTCGGCGATCGTCCGCGGGATGTCCTCCGCGTTGGTGACCAGGAAGTTGTGCTTGGTGATCGGCATGGTGATGCCGGAGATGTCCGCCTCCTGGAAGGCGTCGGTCCCGATGAGCGGGGTCGCGACCTGCCCGGTGATCGCGACGATCGGCACCGAGTCCATGTAGGCGTCCGCGATGGCGGTGACCAGGTTGGTCGCCCCCGGGCCGCTGGTGGCCATGCACACCCCGACCCTGCCGGTCGCCTGCGCGTAGCCCTCGGCCGCGTGGCCGGCGCCCTGCTCGTGCCGTACGAGCACGTGCCTGACCTTGGTCGAGTCGTAGAGGGGATCGTAGGCGGGGAGAATGGCGCCGCCCGGGATCCCGAACACCGTGTCGACCCCGACGTGCTCCAGTGCCCGCACCAGGGCCTGTGCACCTGTCATCTTTTCGGTCATCGGCTCGTTCCTTGTGGCTGAGCTTGTGGTGGCTGTGCTGGTGGCTGGTCTTCTACCGGCATAAAAAATGCCCCGTTCCGCTGGGCGGAGCTGGGGCGCGCGCAGGACTGAGGGCTTCGTCAGGCTGCGCGCCTGCGAAGTACTACGAGGATCCCACCGCGATGCATGGCTACAACGATGTCCGATGACCGCCCTCACGTCAAATCATCTGGGACGCCCATCTCACCATCCAAGACAGTGTTTCCCGCTTCACCGTCGGGGCGCTCACACCCGCCGTCTTCCCTCGCTCCTCAGTCCAGACCGGCGGCGCGCCCCTCCGGCTCGCTCGGTGTTTCCCGGCTAGGCGGTGTTCTGGAGGGTGGTGCCCGGCATGAGGTCGTCGACTCCGCGGGCGGTCATCGGGCGGGCGACCAGGTAGCCCTGCCCACGCGTGCAGCCCATTTTACGGAGCAGGTCGAGCTGCTCGGGACGTTCGATGCCCTCGGCGACGACGATCAGGCCGAGATCGTTGCCGAGCTGCACGATGGTCCGCGTCAGCAGGGTCAGCGTGTCGTCGCGCCCCAACCCGGAGACGAAGGACGGATCAATCTTGATCATGTCGACCGGAAGCTGGCGCAGGAACGCGAGCGACGCGTAGCCGGTGCCGAAGTCGTCGATGGCCAGCCGTACGCCGAGGGTCCTCAGCTCCGACAGCCTGCCGATCATCTCGCCGGCGTCCTCGACCAGCATCTCCTCGATGACTTCGAGGGTGAGCGCGCTGGCCGGCAGCCCGCTGTCGCTCAGCGCCTCCGACACGGTCTCCACGAAGCGCGGCGCCATGATCTGCCGCGCGGACAGGTTGAGCGCCAGCCCGATGTCCCAGGACGACGCGCGCCAGGCCGCCACCTCCTGACACGCCTCGCGCAGGATCCACTCACTCAGCGGCACGATGATCCCGGTGTCCTCGGCCGGGCCGAGGAACTGCTCCGGCGGCACGAACGTGCCTCCACGCCACCAGCGGATCAGCGCCTCGACGGCGGTCACCCGCGACGTGGCGAGGTCGACGACCGGCTGGTACTCGATCGCGAACTGGTTCTCCATCAGCGCCCGCTGCAGGTCCGAGGCGATCTCCAGGCGGCGTACGACGTCGGCGTGCATGTGGGTGGCGAAGACCTCCACCCGGCGCCCGCCGAGCTCCTTGGCCCGCGACATCGCGACGTCGGCGTTGCGCAGCAGGTCCCCGGAGGGCAGGCCCTCCTCGGCGAAGGCGACGCCGACGCTGGCCGTCAGCGCGATGTCCCGGTCGGCCACCCGGAAGGGCTCGTTGGAGACCGCGCGGACGAGCCGCTCGGCCAGGTCGATGGCGGTCTGCGCGTCGGCGCCGCCCACAGTGCCGCCCGACATGCTGCCGCCCGACGCGCCCCCCTCCAGGAGGACCGCGAACTCGTCCCCGCCCCACCGGCCCAGCGTGTCGTCGGCCCGTACGGCCGACCGCAGGCGGCGGGCGGCCTGGCCGAGCAGGTGGTCGCCGCTCGCGTGCCCGACGGAGTCGTTGACGGCGGTGAAGCCGTCGAGGTCCAGGAAGATCACCGCGGTGCCGGCCGCGCCGCGGCGCGTGAGCACGTCGCGGGCCCGCTCCTCGAAGTAGGCCCGGTTGGGCAGCCCGGTGACCCCGTCGTGGAAGGTCAGATGGGTGACCTGGTTGCGCAGCGCGACCTGGTCGCTGAGGTCGCGGATCGTGACCAGGACGAGGTCGTCGTCGCGTACGTGCCGGGCGGCGACCGTCTCGGTCGGCCGCCAGGTCCCGTCGGAGGCCCGGAAGCGGCAGGAGACACGGGTGCCGCCCTCCTGCTCCGGCCCGTCGTCCTCGTCCGCCATGCGGCTGATCAGCGCCTGCACGGCCGGGAGGTCCTCGGGGTGGACGTAGTCGAAGACCGGCCGGAAGGCGAGGTCCTCCGGGCGGTAGCCGTACGTCGCCTCAAGGCCGGGACCCGCCTCCTGGACGACCCCCTCGGGGTCGCAGACGAGCACCACGTCGCCGGTGTTCTCGGCGAGCCGCCGCAGCTGCTGCTCCCCCACGTCGACCAGGCGGCGCATGCCGGCGGTCTCGACCAGCAGCACGAACAGGCGGCCGAGCAGGACGAGCACGACCGTGGCGGCCACGATCGCGAGGGCGGCGTCGCGGGTGCCCCCGACGGCGTGCAGGGTGGCGACCAGCGTCGCGACGGCGACCAGCACGAGCGGGGTGGCGGCGGTCACCGCCGCGGTCAGCGGCCTCGCAGGCCGGTCCTGCTCCACCCACGGCGTGACGGCGAGGACGAGCAGCAGGGCGGGCACGAGGAGTCCGGCGACGAGGGGCGGATGGTCGCCGCCGAGCCGGGCGAGCGCGGTCGCCAGCTCCGCGACGGTTATCGCGGCGAGCACCCCGACGCCGGTGAGCCCGACCACCCGGTTGCCCGACCGGGACGCGGCCACCGCGGGCGTCACCGCGCAGGTCGCGAGCAGGCAGATCACGGGGAGCGCGAGGGCGGCGAAGAACGCGCCGGTGTCCTCCGTACGGCGGAACGCCGGGCCGAGCACCGCGACCCAGGCCACGGCGAACACGGACGCCGCGCCGAGATAGGCGTCGGCGGCCTGGCGGATCACCCCCCGCGTGTACGCCGGGGGTTTCACCGACAGACCGCAGCCGATCGCGAGCAGCACCGATCCGGCGAGGATGAGCAGGTCGGCGAAGGTGAGCACGAAGGGCGTGCCGTCGGCCACCGGGCGGACGCCCACGCCGAGGAGCCAGGTGAGCGATCCGGCGGTCATCCACCGCCAGGCGGCGGGCTGGCGCCGGTGACCGGGAGTCACGCGGGAGGCGGCCATGATCAGCGACACCGCCGCGAGGAGACCGGTGACGACTCCCGCGACCGCGGTCACCACCGGGGCGGAACCCCCGGTGATCAGAGCCACGACGATCGCCACCGCGCCGAGCCCGGCGGCGGTGGTGAGGGGGACCCTGGGGTCGCGCCTGACGTTCACGTGCGTCGCCTCTGCACCTGTCGCCGCCTCACCCCTGGCGGAGGTGCCTTCCGGGGTTTCGGCGGGGTCCGGAGTCGCGTCAGCGTCGCCGGTTCCGGTGGGGTGTGCCGTCACTGCCCCTCCCGTCCTCGACTCGGCTTTACTCTCCCTGTCACATGGCCAGTGTGCGCACAGCCGCTGATCGAGAGGAGGACAACCGACGAGTCGTCACCGATCTGATAACCAAGCCGTGCACGATGAGCCTCACCCTACGCACCCCAGGTCACGGCGCAGCCACGTTCCGGAATCCTTAACGGAGCGGTCAGTAATGCCCGGTGATCATGTTAGCGAGGGGCCGGCCCGTCAGATGACGGATGATCTGCTCGCGCACCAGTTCGCGCGTACGCCGGACGGAGGCGGGTGTGCTGCCGGCCACGTGCGGCGTGATGAAGACGCCCGGCGCGGTCCACAGAGGGTGATCGGAGGGCAGCGGTTCGACCGGCGTCACGTCGAGGGCCGCCCGCAGCCTGCCCGCCCGCAGTTCGGCCAGCAGCGCGTCGCCGTCCACCACCGATCCGCGCGCCGCGTTCACCAGCAGCGCGCCGTCCTTCATCCGGGCGAGGAACTCCGCGTCCACCAGGCCGGCCGTGCTCGTGGTGGCGGGCACGAGCAGCACGACCACGTCGGCGTGCGGGAGCAGCGCGGGAAGCTCGTCCTGGCCGTGGACGTTCTCCCGGGCCGTCCGCGCCACCCGGACGATCTCCACCTCGAACCCGGCGAGGCGCCGTTCCAGCGCCTCGCCGATCGAGCCGTACCCGACGATCAGCACGGTGGAGTCGGCGAGGACCCCGGTGTGGTGGTAGGTCCACTCCCCGCGCGCCTGCGCGGTCACGAAGCCGGGGAAGTCCCGCCGCATCGCGATCATCGCGCCCACCGCCCACTCCGCCGTACCCGCGTCGTGGACCCCGCGCGCGTTGCACAGCACCGCCTTCGGCGGGAGGTGCGGCAGGTACGGCTCGACTCCCGCCGTCACGGTCTGCAGCAGGCGGAGGTTGCCCATGCGGGCCAGCAGGCCGGGGATGCCCGGCACCGGGACCAGCGGCGGCACCCAGATCTCCACCTCCTCGGGCGGTCCGGGCAGTGGGCCCGTCCCGTCGTAGACCTTCCGGTCGGGGACGGGCAGCCCGTCCGGCAGGGTGGACAGATCGTCGGCGATGTCCTGTGTGGCGACCCAGATGTTCACAGGCAACAACCTAGGGAACCATCGCGACGGCCCGCGAGTAAGGGTGGACGAGGAGGTCACGGTGATGACGGACAGGCACGGCGCGGGCACTGCCCTGTCGATGGGGAGACTGTCGGCCGCGCTGCTGGCGGTCGCCCTGCCGGTGGTCGCGGGGTGCGGGCAGGGCGGAGAGGCGGGCAGGACTCCCCCGCCGCTGCCCGCCGCGAGCACCCCCGGCGGCTCGGGCGGCTCCGGCGCGGGCACGGGCGCGGCAACGGGCACGGAGACCGGTCCGGACGGCGCCGCGACCGCCGACGCTACGGGCCGGCCGCGCACGCTGGTCCGCGGGCTCTCGGTCCCCTGGGCGATCGCGTTCCTGCCCGGCGGCGACGCGCTGGTGACCGAACGTGAGTCGGCGCGGCTGCTGCGGATCACGCCGACGGGCCGGGTCCGGGAGGCGGGCGTGATCGAGGGGGTGTCGGCGAGCGGCGAGGGCGGCCTTCTGGGCGTGGCCGTCTCGCCCCGCTACGCGACCGACCACCACGTCTTCGTCTACCTGACCTCCGGCGACGACAACCGGATCGTCCGCTACCGCTACGACGGGCGGCTCTCCGAGCGCCGGGTGATCGTCACCGGCATCCCGAAGGGTGCCATCCACAACGGGGGCCGCCTCGCCTTCGGGCCCGACGGCTACCTCTACGCCTCCACCGGGGAGACCGGCGAGCGCGGCATGGCCCAGGACCGGAACGCGCTGGGCGGCAAGATCCTGCGCATGACCCCCGACGGCCGGCCCGCCCCGGGCAACCCCTTCGGGACGCTGGTCTGGTCGTACGGCCACCGCAACGTGCAGGGGCTCGCCTGGGACGAGCGCGGCCACATGTACGCCACCGAGTTCGGCCAGAACACCTACGACGAGATCAATCTCGTCGAGAAGGGCCGCAACTATGGCTGGCCGGAGGTCGAGGGCGTGGGCGGCCGTCCCGAATACGCCGATCCCCTGCTGACCTGGTCGACCGACCAGGCGTCGCCGTCCGGTCTCGCGTACGCGCGGGGCGCGCTGTGGGCCGCCGCCCTGCGCGGTGAGCGGCTGTGGCGGGTGCCGGTGGACGGGTCAGGACGCGCGGGGCGACCTACCGCGCTTTACGACGGCGAGTACGGCCGGCTGCGCGCGGTGGCCGCCGCGCCCGACGGAACCCTGTGGGTGAGCACCAGCAACCGCGACGGACGGGGTTCCCCCCGGGACGGCGACGATCGCATTCTGGTGGTCGCCGCCGCCGCGCCCCCGTCCTGATCTCTTTCGCTGCCCTTGTCCCTGAGCCTGGCCCTGCCCTTGTCCTTGCCCTTGTTTCCGTCCTGAGCCCTGCCCCTGGCCCTGGCCTTTTCCGCGGTCGCCGCCGCGCGCCTTGGCCGCACGGCAGACGACCTTGGCCTGGGCCCGGTAGGAGGTCCGGAAGGTCTGCCGGGAGACGACCTCTCCGCCCTGCCGCAGCACGCGGGTCACGGTGGCGGTGAACCCGGGCTGCCCCGGCGTCTCGACGCAGCCGGGGCCGTGCCCGGTCATCGGCGGCAGCGTGACCTGGGCGCCGGAGACCGGCCCCTGCAGGTCCACGTCGTACCGCCGGGTGCTCCACAACGCGATGTCCAGCGACGTGCCGGTGGCCGACGCCTGGACGAACACGCCGTACGGCGAGTCGTTCCTCCACCGCAGGTCCGGATCGGGGAAGGACACCGCGGCCTCGGTGCCGACCGGCAACTGCGGGGCGTGGACCTCGGGCGGGGTGTGCTCGGCGACCCGCAACCCGGCCCGGATCACCGCGTTCAGCAGAGTGGTTGCGACCTGGGACATCCCCGGCGCGTCCGTGCCGGACCTCCCGTCGATCAGCGTGGGGACGATGCCGTCGAACCCCGCCTCCGCGTCACGCCGCCCGAGCGCCTCGTTGAAGGAGAAGGTCTCCCCCGGACGGACCAGGCGGCCGTCCAGGAGCGCGGCCGCGGCCCGGATGTTCCCGGCGCGCTCCGGGCAGCAGGCGTAGGAGGTCGTGAAACGGCCGACCTCCTCCTTGATCCCCATGCGGCGCACGTCGTCGTCGCCGCTCCGCGGCGGCCCGTCCACGACCCGCACGGCCACCGTACGATCGCCGGCGCCGAGGGCGGTCACCACGTCGGCCGCGAGGCGGTCGGTGTCCACGCGCTCCCCCGGCCTCGCGCCGACCAGCGCCGGCCGTCCGCTCCTGATCGTGAAGGAGGCGTCGCGGGACGCCCGCCCGGGGTCGAGCAGCCTCGGCGCGACGGGGGCGGCCGCCGCGACGGCGTCGAAGCGGGGACGCAGGACCGCGCCGTCCGGCGTGAACGTCAGGTGCCGTGCCACCACGGCCGGCGGCAGGGAGACGGAGCGGGTCCCGTTGGTCAGCGTGAGCGGCGCGGCCACCGCCCGGCTCGCCCAGCGCAGGGCCCGGTGCACCTCGGCGCGGGTGATGTGCGGCAGGTCCCGCAGCGTGGGCGCCACCACGACGATCTCGGGGTCGAGGTATCCCCTCACAATCTGGTCGGCGGTGACCTTCCGGTCGAGGACGCGGCCCACCCGGGGATAGACCGGGACCGGGGTGACTCCGTCGAACGAGACGCCGCCCTCTCGCGCCGGGCTGTCCAGCCGGTCGGCGATGTCCCCGACCAGGGCGTCGAGCCGGCGCCGGTCGACCGACACCACGGGCTCCACCTCACGGCTGCCGGTGAGCGCGGCCCACACCGCCCACGGGCTCGGGAAGCCGGTCACCGCCCGGCGGACCGTCCCCTCGACGTCGAGCGACAGACCGGCGTCCCCCGGGTTCAGGGTCAGCCGCCGCGTGCCCTGCCGTACGATCACCGGTGTCCTGGTCTGGGCGTACAACCGTTCGTTCAGGGTGGCGGCGGCCTCGGTCCGGCTCTGGCCGCCGATGTCCACACCGAGCACGCTGGTGCCGGGCAGGACCTTCCCGGTCATGGTGAAGGCCGGCACGAGATAGAGCACGACGAGCAGCGCCACCAGGCCGATCAGCGTGCGGCCGAGGATGCCGCCCTTCTTCGGCGGGTCGAGCAGGTCGAGGTCCGGTGCCGCGACGACGACCGGTTCCTCCCGGACGGCGCGGTCCGGCACCGGCCACGGCTCGATCGGCGGCGCGGGCGGAACGGCGCCCGCGCCGGACGGCCGGGCCGCGGGCGCCGCCGGGGCGGGCGGTTCGGCGAAGATGTCGGCCGACACCCCCTTGGGCAGCGCCGACACCCCTCGAGGCAGGGACGTGACCCGGCGCACCGGGTGTACGCGCGGCGGGGGAGACGCCGCTCCGGACGGATCCGCGGGATCCGTGGGCGGGTCGCCGGACGCTCCGGCGTTACGCACGCCTCGCTCTCCTCAGGCTCAAGGTCAACTCCGATCAGTTAACCCTAAAACACCCTCCGCTGGATATCTCCGGAAGCAACAGCTCTGCCACGCTTTCCGTGGAGCGCGCACGCCTTTGTCACCCAACCGGTCGTCGCCGTCGGCCGAGGACAGATCACCCGCACCGCCGCACACGTGGCCTCGGCACGGCGGAGCGGGCCCGAGCAAAACAGGGCACAGTGGAGCCGGCCTCGGCGGCACACGCCCCTCACGCGGGGACGCACCCGGGCCCACTCCCTACCGGCCGCCCGCCGCTTCCGCAGCGGGCGGCGCGGGACGGTTCGTCACCCCTGGACGCCGAGCCGCTCCAGGATGAGCTCACGGGCGCGGCCCGCGTCCGCCTTGCCCCGGCTGGCCTTCATCACGCCGCCGACCAGCGCCCCGACGGCCGCGATCTTCCCGCCGCGCACCTTCTCCGCGGCGTCGGCGTTGTCCGCGAGCACCTGGTCGATGATCGACATGAGCTCGCCCTCGTCGCTGACGACCTGGAGCCCGCGCTTGTCCACGACCTCGTCCGGGCCGCCCTCGCCGGCCAGCACGCCCTCCAGCACCTGGCGGGCCAGCTTGTCGTTCAGCGCGCCGGAGGCGACCAGTTCCGTCACCCGGGCGACCTGGGCCGGGGTGATCGGCAGATCGGCGAGGGCCGTGGCCGACTCGTTGGCCCGCCGGGCCAGCTCGCCCATCCACCACTTGCGCGCGTCGGCGGCCGGGGCGCCGGCGGCCACGGTCGCCTCGACCAGGTCGATCGCGTCCGCGTTGTGCATGGCGGCCATGTCCAGGTCGGACACGCCCCACTCGTCCTGCAGCCGCCTGCGCCGGGCCGAGGGCAGCTCGGGCAGTGCGGCCTTGAGCGACTCGACCCAGGCCGGGTCGGGGGCGATGGGCAGCAGGTCGGGCTCGGGGAAGTAGCGATAGTCCTGCGCCTCCTCCTTCGACCGCCCGGAGGTCGTCTGCCCGGTGTCCTCGTGGAAGTGACGGGTCTCCTGCACGATCCGCCCGCCCCCGGTGAGGACGGCCGCCTGGCGCTCGATCTCCCCGCGCACCGCGCGCTCGACACTGCGCAGCGAGTTGACGTTCTTGGTCTCCGTACGGGTGCCCCACTCGGACGAGCCGCGCGGCATCAGCGAGACGTTGACGTCGCAGCGCAGCGAGCCCTGCTCCATCCGCACGTCCGACACGCCGAGCGAGCGCATCACCTCGCGCAGCTCGGTCACGTACGCACGGGCGACCTCGGGCGCGAGCCGGTCGGTGCCCTCGATGGGCTTGGTCACGATCTCCACGAGCGGGATGCCCGCCCGGTTGTAGTCGACGATCGAGTAGTCGGCGCCGTGGATGCGTCCGGTCGCACCGCCGACGTGGGTGGACTTGCCGGTGTCCTCCTCCAGGTGCACCCGCTCGATCTCCACGCGGACGGTCCGGCCGTCCACTTCTACGTCAAGGTAGCCGTTCACGCACAGCGGCTCGTCGTACTGGCTGATCTGGTAGTTCTTCGGCATGTCCGGATAGAAGTAGTTCTTCCGGGCGAACCTGCACCACGTCGCGATGGTGCAGTTCAGCGCGAGGCCGATCCTGATCGTCGACTCGATCGCCTGCTCGTTGGCCGTCGGCAGCGAGCCGGGCAGCGCCAGGCACACCGGGCAGACCTGCGTGTTCGGCGGTGCCCCGAAGGCCGTCGGACAGCCGCAGAACATCTTCGACGCGGTGCCCAGCTCGACGTGCGTCTCCAGCCCCAGCACCGGCTCGAAGCGCTCCAGCGCCTCGTCGTACGGCATGAGCGTCTCAGTGCTGCTCACAGGTAACCAAGTCCCTTCAATGCGTTTCTCGCGTCGACGACCCATTCCGCGTACGCGGGCACCTGGGCGAGGACGTTGAGGTCGATGTTACGAGCGATGTACTCGAAGTAGTCGCGTACGGGCTTCCCACGACGAGGAGCCACCTCGGCGAGCACCTTCTTGGGATCGGCGATCTTCTCGACATCCCGTGGGCGGGCAGGCAGGCGCCCGTGGTCGCTCCCGCTCAAGCGGCGCCACAGGGCGACGTCCGCCAGGAGCCACGCCTCCGTTTCCTGAACGGGCACCAGCGCTATCACCGGCGTGGACAGGCCCGAGTCGCGCGCGACCCGCTCCGCCTTGTCCCGCTCCTTGTGGTCGTTGTGCACGAAGAGGAGATGGCAGTCGCCCGCCAGCTCGCGGAGTGCGCCGGTCGTCCGGTCGTGGTCGTAGATCGATCGACGGGAGCCGATCTCCGTGCTCTCCACGTCGACCGCGCAGCGAGAGGACTGGACGGTGATCTCACGAAGCTGCCGCGAGATCACCACGCCGAGGAAGACCTCGTCGGTCTCCCCCTCGGCGATGAGTCCGGGCACGAGCGGCCTGCTCATGGCACCTCGCCCACCGCGCTCAGATACTTGCGCACCTGACGCGGAGAGACGAACGTGCCGGGTTCTCCCTCCGACCGCACCGGCTTGGCGACCGTGACCCTGGAGACCCTGTCGTGGTCGGGATCGACACGTACGGCGGTGTCGAGGAAGACCAGCGCGTCCGGCCTGAGGCGGTACAGCTCCGAGACCACCACCGGCGAGTGCGTGGTGAGTATCACCTGCCGCAGCGGCCGGTGGACACACTCCGGGTCGCTGAGATCCGTGACCCGCTCCTGGATCCTGCGGAGCAGTTCCGCGAGGCGACTCGGATGCAGGCCGTTCTCGATCTCCTCGATGAGCAGCACCCCGGCGTGGTCCGGGTCGTGGAGCGCCGCCAGCAGCGCGATGACCCTGAGTGTGCCGTCGGACAGCAGCGTGCTCGGCACCGCTCCCTGCCCGTCCACGAGCACGTCGAACGTCCACTCCTGGTAGCGGTCGTCCAGGACAGGCTGTATGCCGGCGATGTCCGGGATGAGTGCCGCGAGGTCCACCAGAAGTTCCTCGATCGCACCGTGGGCCAAGAGCCTGCCGAGAACAGTGGCGAGGTTGCCTCCACCGGGCTCCAGCGGCCCGTCAGACACCGCCGAAGACCGGGAACGCAGGTTCTTCGGATCGGGCTGATGCAGGCGCCAGTTGCTCAGTTCCCCGTACAGCAAGCGCCCAAGGCGAAGATCACCGGCCTGCTCCCCCACGAGCTCCTGCAGCGCCTGCCCCAGGACCTCCCGCGCCTTCCCCTGTTGGTCGATCACCCAACGGGGCAATCCGGCGACGGCGGAATCGGGTTTGAAGCGAAAGCTGGTCTCTCGCGGCACCCCGTCTTCGCTCAGCTCGGCTCCGCTCCCGAATACCTGCGGGAGGAGAGTGTCTCCCAACTGCCGAATGGCGTGAGCAGTGATTTCGAAACGGGAGGTGGCCCGTCCCTTGCCGACCCGGTGGAACAGCTCATGCGGCCGGCCCCGGCGGGACGTCAATGGCTCCTCGTCACCCCAGCCGGCACTGCGCACGTATCCCAGCGCGTCGAGGAGGTTGGACTTGCCGCTGGAGTTGGGGCCGACGAGGGCGAGGAACGGCGGGATGTCGAGCTGGAAGTCCAGGAAGGACTTGAAGCCGTCGATCTCGATGCGGGTGATCATGCCGCCGTTCCCCTCCCCTCGGCGACTACAGCGCGGGTGCGCGGGACAGCAGCGGGCCGCCCCACCGGCTCTCGAACGCCTTCTCCACGGCCGCGCCGACCCGGTAGCAGCGGTCGTCGGCGAGGACCGGGGCCATGACCTGGAGCCCGACCGGAAGGCCGTCCTCGTCCGCCAGGCCGCACGGCACCGAGATCGCGGCGTTGCCGGCCAGGTTGGTCGGGATCGTGCACAGGTCGGCGAGGTACATCGCCATCGGGTCGTCGGCCCGCTCCCCGATCGGGAACGCGGTGGTCGGCGTGGTCGGCGAGACCAGCGCGTCCACCTGCTGGAAGGCCGCCTCGAAGTCGCGCATGATCAGCGTGCGGACCTTCTGCGCCTGCCCGTAGTAGGCGTCGTAGTAGCCCGACGACAGGGCGTACGTGCCGAGCATGATGCGCCGCTTGACCTCGGGCCCGAAACCGGCCGCGCGGGTGAGCGCCATGACCTCCTCGGCGCTGCGGGTGCCGTCGTCGCCGACGCGCAGGCCGTACCGCATGGCGTCGAAGCGGGCCAGGTTGGACGAGCACTCCGACGGCGCGATCAGGTAGTAGGCCGGCAGCGCGTAGGAGAACGTCGGGCAGGAGACCTCGACGACCTTGGCTCCGAGCGACTCCAGCAGGTCGACGGCCTCGTGGAAGCGGGCGAGCACGCCGGGCTGGTAGCCCTCCCCGCCGAACTCCTTGACCACGCCGATCCGCATCCCCGCCACGTCGGCCTGCCGCGCGGCCTCCACCACCGGCGGCACCGGCGCGTCGATGGAGGTCGAGTCGAGCGGGTCGTGGCCGGAGAACGCCTCGTGCAGCAGCGCCGCGTCGAGCACGGTGCGGGCGAACGGCCCCGGCGTGTCGAGCGAGGACGCGAACGCGATCAGGCCGTATCGGGACGAGCCGCCGTACGTCGGCTTCATGCCGACGATTCCGGTCACCGCGGCGGGCTGGCGAATCGAGCCGCCGGTGTCGGTGCCGGTGGACAGCGGCGCCTCGTAGGCGGACACCGCGGCCGACGAACCGCCCGACGAGCCGCCCGGGATCCGGGACAGGTCCCACGGGTTGTGCGTCGGGCCGTACGCCGAGTTCTCGGTGGACGACCCCATGGCGAACTCGTCGAGGTTCGTCTTGCCCAGGATCACCAGCCCGGCCGCGCGCAGCCGGCCGGTCACGGTCGCGTCGTACGGCGGGCGCCAGCCTTCGAGGATCTTCGAACCGGCCGTCGTCGGCATGTCGGCGGTGGTGAAGACGTCCTTGTGCGCGATGGGCACCCCAGCGAGCGGGCCGGGGTTCTCGCCCCCGGCCAGGCGCTCGTCCACCTGGCGCGCCTGGGCCAGCGTCGACTCGGCGTCCACGTGCAGGAAGGCGTTGACGCGGCCGTCGACCTCGGCGATGCGGTCGAGGTGGGCCTGGGCGACCTCGACGGCGCTGACCTCGCGGGCGGCGATGAGCGCGCCCAGTTCGGCGGCGGTCTTCTGGATCAAGCTCATTCTTCCTCCCCGAGGATCCGCGGCACGCGGAACCGGTCGTCCTCCACCGCGGGCGCACCGGAGAGGGCTCCCTCGGGTGTCAGACTCGGCCGTACGGCGTCGGGACGGAAGACGTTGGTCAGCGGCAGCGCGTGCGAGGACGGCGGGATGTCGCCGGCCGCCACCTCCGAGACGCGGGCGACGGCGCCGACGATCTGGTCGAGCTGGGCGGCGAAGTGGTCGAGCTCGTCGTCGGCCAGTGCCAGCCGGGACAGCCGGGCGAGGTGAGCGACCTCATCGCGGGTTATGGCGGACATGAGTCGTCGAACCCGTTTCATGATGGAGATTGGACCTACCCATCCTAGGGCTCGCCGCCGAGCGCGGCCGACCTGGCGACGCCGCGTCACACGGTCTTAATCCGAGCTTTCCCGCCCCGGGCGGCTGCCCGCGGCCCGGGACGGCGACTCAGTGCGAGGCGAGCCGGGCGTCACCCGGGTGACCGCCCAGGGCGGCGCCGAGCCGGGCGCGCAGCCAGGTGGTGGCCTCGGTGGCGGACATGGGCTTGGCCAGCCACCATCCCTGCCCCGCGTGACAGCCCATCTCCCGCAGCGACTCCGCGATCTCGGGCGATTCGATGCCCTCGGCGACCGACCTCAGCCCGAGAGACCGGACGAGGTCGATGATCGAGCGGACGATGCGCTCGTCGTCCCCCGGCTCGCCGAGCCGCCGTACGAACGACGCGTCGATCTTCACCTCGGAGACCGGGAGCCGCTGGAGCCGGACCAGGGAGGAGTAGCCGGTGCCGAAGTCGTCCAGCGCCAGCTGGACGCCGAGCCCGGCCAGCGTGCGGATGGCCTCGGCGCTGTAGGCCTGGTCGGTCATGAGGATGCGCTCGGTGACCTCCAGCCGGATGGCCTCGGGTGGCAGGTCCAGTTTCTCCAGCCCTGCCTCCAGCTGCTCGGGCAGGCCCGAGTCGAGCAGGTCGCGGGCCGACACGTTCACCGAGACCGGCACGTCGAGGCCCGCGTGCCACCAGCGCGCCGCCTGCCCCAGCGCCTTCCCGATCACATGCTGGGTGAGCTCGCGCATGAGGTACGACTGCTCGGCCAGCGGGATGAACTCGGCGGGCGAGATCGGCCCGCGCACCGGGTGCCACCAGCGCAGCAGCGCCTCGACGCCCTCGACCGTGCCGTCCTCCAGGCTCACCTTGGGCTGATAGTGGAGCTCCAGCTCGTCGGCGTCGATCGCCCGCCGCAGGTCGCCGAGCAGGCTCAGCCGCTCGGGCGAGTTGCGGTCCTTGCCCGGCAGGTAGAACTCGATGCCGGTGCGGCCCTCCTTGGCGAGGTACATCGCGACGTCGGAGCGCTGCATCAGCAGCTCGAAGTCGGGGGCGTGATCGGGATAGAGCGCGATGCCGACCGACGCGTCGAGGTCGAACGTCATGCCTTCGAGGCGTACCGGCTCGGTCAGCGCGACCCGCAGCCGCGAGGCGACCTCCCTGGCCGCCTGCGCGTCCCTGATGGACGGAAGCAGCACCGCGAACTCGTCCCCGCCGAGCCGGGCGACCACGTCACCCGGCCGCACGCTGTGGGTGAGCCGGTGGGCGACGATCTGCAGCAGCCGGTCGCCGACCGGGTGGCCGAGCGTGTCGTTGACCTCCTTGAAGCGGTCGAGGTCGAGCAGCAGCAGCCCCACCCGCTCGTGCGCGCGCGCCTCGGCCAGCGCCTCCTCCGTGCGTACGATCAGGATCTTGCGGTTCGGCAGGCCGGTGAGCCCGTCGTGCGTCGCCTGGTGGTCGCGGCGCAGCGAGAGCGTCGCGGTCCAGTGGACGGCGGCCAGCGGCGCGACGAACAGCGGGACCAGCGCTGGGGAATGCGCCATCACCACCACGACCAGCGGCGCGAGGCCGAGCAGCGTCCCGTAGACGAGCGCCTGCGGGCCGAGCGAGGCCTTCATCACCCGGAGCAGGGGGCGGCGCTCATGTAGCGCCACCGCCTGGCAGACCAGGACGGCGCGGACCACGAAGTACGCCGCGGCGGCCAGGGCGATGGCAGGGATGTCGAGGCCGTCGGGCGTCCACGGCGAGTGCGGCTGCGGGTGCGCGCCGAACGCGGCCAGGGCGCCGGCCGCGGCCGTGCAGGCCAGGGTCACCTGGGCGAGGTTGAACAGCACCCGGTGCCAGGCCCTGCGGTGCACCAGCCCGCTGACCACCACGGCGACCGCCTGCATCAGCGCCGCCGTCGGCAGTCCCTGGTACATGAGCACCGCGAAGGTGAACATCGTGGAGGTCGGCGTGCCTCCGACCAGCGTCGAGGAGCTGAACGTGACGGGACGCAGCTCGCCCAGCACCACCAGGACGGTCAGCATCCAGAACAACGGGGTGCGCGCCGCCTCGGCCAGCGTGCCGGGGCCGGCGCCCAGCCCGAACTCGGCGACGGCGAGCGCGGTGACACCGGCGGCGCTGACCACGGTGAGGTACGCCCATAAAGGCGATCCGGGGCGTGGCCCGGTGTCCCGGGTGTCGACGGGCGCACCCAGTTCGCCCAGGTCGGCGGCGGGGAGGAGAACGCGTGGCACCCCGGTGAGCGGCATGAGACCGCGTGAAAGCGTCATAGGTAAGAAACCCCCCAAGAGGTCACTATCGGAGGGTACGGCCTCTGGGCCACTTCGCGAAACCGGTTGGGCACACTGCGTCACCATGATTTCTGGAGAAATCACGGCACGGTCGGACTCGTGGTGAAACTTTCAAGTGATCCACGCGCCCATTCCCCCGCCCGCCTGCGTCTATTAGGTTGATCGTCCAGCCGAACCCATGTCGGCCCTTCTTGGACCCCCGTCCCGGTCCCTACGATCCGAGGGAACTGTGGGAGCGCTCCCACATTACCGGACGGAGTAATTCCATGTCTCGCAGAAGGCCCTTGACGGCGGCCATTCTCGCCGCGGCCACCACGGTCGCCGTGGGAGCGGCCGTTGTGACCTCCACCGCGGCCCAGGCCGCCGACTCCGTTTTCTACGTGGATCCGACGACCAGCGCCGCCAAGTGGGTCGCCGCCAACCCCAATGACAGCAAGACCGCGGTCATCCGGGACCGCATCGCCGCCGTCCCGCAGGGCCGCTGGTTCGCCAGCTACAACCCCTCCGCGGTGCGCAGCCAGGTCGACGCCTACGTGGGCGCGGCCGCGGCGGCCGGCAAGATCCCGATCATGGTGGTCTACGAGATGCCGAACCGCGACTGCGGCGGCGCGAGCGCGGGTGGCGCTCCCGACCACGCGTCGTACCGGGCCTGGATCGACCAGGTCGCCGCGGGCCTCGGAGGGCGTCCGGCCTACATCATCCTGGAGCCCGACGCCCTGTCGATCATGCCGAACTGCATGAACTCCTCCCAGCAGGCCGAGGTCCAGGCGTCCATGGCGTACGCCGGCAAGAAGTTCAAGGCCACCTCCTCGCAGGTCAAGGTCTACTTCGACGCGGGCAACGAGGCCTGGGTGGGCGCCTCCGACATGGCCAACCGCCTGCGGGGCGCCGACATCGCCAACAGCGCGGACGGCATCTCGCTCAACGTCTCCAACTACCGGTACACCTCCGCCACGGTCTCCTACGCCAAGAACGTCATCGGGGCCACCGGCCTGTCCTGGCTGAAGGCCGTGATCGACACCAGCCGCAACGGCAACGGCCCGGTCGGCAGCGAGTGGTGTGACCCGGCCGGCCGCGCCACCGGCACCTGGAGCACCACCAACACCGGCGACTCGGCCATCGCCGCGTACCTGTGGGTCAAGCCTCCGGGCGAGTCCGACGGCTGCATCGCCCCGGCCGGTCAGTTCGTCCCGCAGCGGGCGTACGACCTTGCGATCGCCGCCCCGTACACCCCGCCGCAGTCCCCGTCGGCCTCGCCGACGCGGTCCCCGTCTCCGTCGCCTTCGCCGTCGCCGTCCGCGTCGCCCTCTGCCTCGCCGTCGGCTTCACCGTCGGCGTCGCCGACCTTCACCGGCGACAAGGGCTGCACGGCGGTCTACAAGGTCGTCAGCGCGTGGGGCGGTGGGTTCCAGGGTGAGGTCGCCGTGACCAACGCGGGCTCCTCGGCGATCAGCAACTGGACGGTCAAGTGGAACATGCCCGGCGGGCAGTCCATCACCCAGTCGTGGAACGCCAACCTGACCGGCACCACCAGCATCACGGCCTCGAACCTGAACTGGAACGGGAACCTCGCTCCGGGCTCCAGCACCACGTTCGGCTTCCTCGCCAACTCCAGCGGAACCCCCTCCACTCCCAACCCGCTGAGCTGCACCGCTTCCTGACCCCCGCATGAAACCAGGCGTGCCGTACGGTCCTCCCCAGCCGTCCGGCACGCCTTCGCGTGTGCCTCACGATTTCCCGGCCACCGCGGCACCGCCACTCGTACGGCCTCGCTCGCAGGCTCTTTACCCACCGGTACTCACACTAGGTAACCGGTGAACAGCAAAGCGTTTAGGATGTCCAGGGAAACCACCGTCACTACTCCCCCAGTAGGTGCTCATGGGTGACGACGCCCTCTGCGAAGAGCAGGCAAGCCGGCACGACGCGATCGACGGCACGGTGATCGAGCTGCGCCCCTTCAGCCGGCGACGAGGGAGTGACCCGATCCGGTTGCAGATCGGAGAGCGCCCCTGGCGGCCCACTCCCGACACGCGGGTGGTCGAGATCTACGAGGAGTGCGACCCGCCCACCGCGGGACTGATCGAACAGGACGGCAGGCTCTACGTCTTCGACTGCATCGACGGCCGCGGGTCGAAAGTCAGCTTCTGGGCCTACACCCAGGTCGACGCGATCGAGGTCAGCCGCCTCCAGAACGCCGCCGGTGACGACCTCATCCGCCTGCTGGACGCCCTCTTCGCCGACAGGCCGTCCATGGCCGCCCTCGTCTTCGACAACCTCATCGAATCAAGCGCCCCCATCAACTGTTGATCCCCAAGCGAGCTCGCAGGCGAATAGCTGAACAACCACCTCAACGATGAGGATTGGGTCACACAGTATGGAACGATCCACAAGCCGATCGACGGTACGCCGTTCAAACGGAATCCCTCGGCCCACGAAGTTCCACACGAACTCTCACTCCTCAGGGGCAAGCTGACGCCAGACGAAGCAGCGATGGCGGTGAACCACCGACGTGTTCAAGGAGCGATCCCGGGAGAAGGCGTACGCTATGCGCTAGTCGGCAAGCTGCGAGCTGCCGGATTTCGGGTATGGGCCAGTCCAACGAGACGTATACCCGGGCATGTCTCCGTAGCACTGGTAGACGACGACCGCCTGTGGACCAATGATGACAGGGACAGGTTTGACGCCTGCTTCGAGTCGACAAGCTGGAAGGAAGGCATCCTGTGAGCGACCTGATCAAGCTGGGTATCGGAGAGCGCCCCTGGCTGCCTACCCCCGATTCGGAGATGATCGAAGTTTTCGACCGTCTCAATATGCCTACCGCCGGCCTGATCAGGCAGAACCACAAGCTCTTCGTGTTCGACTGCCTCGAAGGCCACGCTATGGAAGGCAACGTATGGGTGTATGCCTACGTCGACGCGGCCGAGGTGCAGAAGATTCAGGAAGGCCAGGCTGAAGACTTCACTCGCCTGCTCGATCAAGCGTTCACTGGCAAGCAGATCATGGCGGCTCTCGCTGTCAACGCACGACTTCGTTCGGGCGCTCCCGTCGAAGGCGAGACGATCAGGCGCCTGGGCCTGCTGAAAGCAGTGTTCGACCAGCTCTCCATGGGCCTCGACATCGCGAGCGAGACCAAGAACGCGATGGCGCAGCTGGTCGACTGCTGACGTCGACCTCCTCAGGTGGCCACCGGGCAGCACAGCGCTCCCGATCCGCACAGGACCGGGAGCGCGTTTTGCTGCTCAGCGGCACCGGCTCAGGAAGCGCGTGGATCGCACAATGTAAGATCGCATCTACGTTAGATCGGTTCTACGTATAACCGGCACGACCTGGCTGGCAGCGACCTCTAGGTGAGGGAGCCACTGCAGTGCTAGCGGGCGTGGTCGTCTCCCGCGTCTCCCGGTCGGGGGTGGACGGCAACCTGCCGCTCACCGCGCACTGGGGTCCCGACGAGCTGCTGGCCGCCTGGCCGTGACGGCCCAGGACCGTCTCGGCAGCCGTACGCCTCGCGTCGCGCTGGTCTGATTCCCGGCGACTCCGAGTGCCGGCACTGGCGACTCCGAGTACGGGCGCGGGGGCGTTCCTCGGGATCACTCCTCGGGGGTGACGGCGGCGGCGCGGGCGGCGTCGGGGCCCTCACGGAGGAGCGTGTGGAAGCCTTCCTCATTGAGGATGGGAACGCCGGCCTTGACCGCCTTGTCGTACTTCGAGCCGGGGTTGTCCCCCACCACCAGGAAGCTGGTCTTCTTTGACACCGACGAGGTGACCTTGCCCCCCTGGCCGGCGATGGCCTCGCTCGCCTCGTCGCGGCTGAAGTCCGCGAGCGTGCCGGTGACGACGAACGTCAGCCCCTCAAGGGGGCGCGGCCCCTCGTCGGCCGCGGACTCGTCGGCCATCCGGACTCCGGCGGCTCGCCACCTCTCGATGATCTCCTGATGCCAGTCGACCTCGAACCATTCCTTGATCGCGGCGGCGACCTTGGGGCCGATGCCCTCCACCACCGCGAGTTCCTCCTCCGATGCCTTGGCGATGGCGTCGATCGAGCGGAACTCGCTCGCCAGGGCGCGCGCCGTCGGCGGCCCGATGTGCCGGATGGACAGCGCCAGGAGCACCCGTGACAGCGGCTGCTCCTTCTTCACCTCGAGTTGCTGGAGGATCAACTCCGCATGCTTGCTCGGTTCGCCGGACATGTTGGCGAAGAACGAGACCACCTTCGGCTCGCCGGTCTCCGGATCGGTCTTGGGCAGGCCCGTGTCGGCGTCGCGCACCACCGACCTGATCGGCAGCAGCTTGTCGATCGTCAGGTCGAACAGGTCGGCCTCGGTGCGGACCGGCGGCTCCTGCGGTGGCAGCGGCTGCGTCAGCGCGGTCGCGGCGACGTAGCCCAGCCCGTCGATGTCGAACGCTTTGCGCCCGGCCGCGAAGAAGATCCGCTCACGGAGCTGCGCGGGGCAGGAGCGGGCGTTCGGGCAGCGCAGGTCGGCGTCGCCCTCCTGCTCGTAGGCCAGCTCGGTGCCGCACTCCGGGCAGTGCGTGGGCATGACGAACTCCCGCTCGCCGCCCTGCCGCAGGTCCACGACCGGACTGACGATCTCGGGAATGACGTCGCCCGCCTTACGCAGCACCACGGTGTCGCCGATGAGCACGCCCTTGCGCACCACCTCCGAGGCGTTGTGCAGCGTCGCCCGCTCCACGGTCGACCCGGCCACCACCACCGGCTTCATCACGCCGAACGGCGTGACCCGGCCCGTCCTGCCCACGTTGACCTGGATGTCGAGGAGCTTCGTGGTGACCTCCTCGGGCGGGTACTTGAACGCGATCGCCCAGCGAGGCGCCCTGCTGGTCGAGCCGAGCTGCCGCTGCACGGGAATCCGGTCGATCTTGACGACCACCCCGTCGATCTCGTACTCGGGCTCGTGCCGGTGATCGTTGTAGTGGGCGACGAACCCGCGGATCTCGTCGAGCGATTCCACGACCTTGTAGCGGTCGCTGACCGGGAGGCCGAGGTCGCGCAGCCGCTCATAGACCGCCGACTGGGTGCCGGGCAGCGGCCCGCTGCCCTCCCACTTGCCCACGCCGTGGACGATCATCCGCAGTGGCCGCTGCGCGGTGACGCGCGGGTCCTTCTGCCGCAGCGAGCCCGCGGCCGAGTTGCGCGGGTTGGCGAACGGCGGCTTGCCCGCGTCCATGAGCTGCTCGTTCAGCTTCTTGAAGCCCTCGACCGGCAGGAAGACCTCACCGCGGACCTCCAGCAGGTCGGGCACGTCGTCACCGGTCAGCCGGTGGGGCACGTCGCCGAGCGTGCGGATGTTGGGCGTGATGTCGTCGCCGGTGTTCCCGTCGCCCCGGGTCGCGCCGCGCACCAGCCGGCCCTTCTCGTACACGAGCGCCACGGCCAGGCCGTCGATCTTCAGCTCGCACAGGTAGGGCCCGGGGTCGGCCTCGATGAGCCGTTCGGCCCTGGCCTGCCAGGCGGCGAGGTCGTCGTCGTCGAAGGCGTTGTCGAGGCTCTCCATGCGCTGGAGATGGTCGACCGGGGTGAACTCGGTGGAGACCGGCGCCCCCACCTTCTGTGTGGGCGAGTCGGGCGTCCGCAGGTCGGGATGCCTCTCCTCCAGCGCGAGGATCTCCCGCATCCAGCCGTCGTACTCGGCGTCGCTCACCGTGGGCGAGTCGAGCACGTAGTAGCGCCAGTTGGCGTCATCAAGCAGCTCCGCGAGCTCGGCGTGCCGCTCCCGCGCCTCGCTCGGCGCGCTCTGCGCATTCGCCGCGCTCTCCGCGCTCTGCGCCTGCCCGCTCTCGGCGGGCTCGTCTGTCACGTCCTCGAACTCGTCCCCGGACTCGCCCACGATGTCGTCGAGCCCGTCCGCCCTGTCGGTCACGTCGCCCGTCTCCCCTCGTCAACGACCCAGGCCAACCGTATCCCCGGGGACCGACAGAACGCGAAGGACGGGGGCGGGAGCCGCGCCGAGGACGAGGAACGGCTCCCGCCGGACCACTCCGCGAGGGGACCGCTCCAGACCGCGCGGCCCCTCGTTTTCAGGAGCGATCGAGAATTACGGTAGACCGCTTGCAGCCCACTTTCATTCCTTTTTGTCCGGTCTACTCGGGCCGGTCAGGGTGGATGGAGGGGGACCGGCCCGAGAGTTCAGCCGCCCTGGGTCCAGACCCGTTCCCAGCGCGAGCAACGGCCGGTGACGCGGGTCGCGGTGCCCCGGCAGACCCTGGCCTTGGCGAGCAGCATGTATCCGGCGTTCACCCGGAAGGCGCGCGGAGTGGACTGCGAGCAGTTGCGGAAGGTCGCGGTGCGATACCTGCCGTGGTCGGTCAGCCACTTGATCGTCACCCACGAGCAGGTCCTGGCCCCGCCCGCGTCGTAGAGGTCGCCGGCGATACGCAGGCCCGACGAGCTCGACCGGACCGATCCGCTCGCCCAGCCCTTGTAGTCGGAGGACGCCGTCGGCCCCCACTTCCAGGTCTCCGCCGCAGTGGTAGCCGTGGCGGCCGAGGCCGGAGCCGCGACGAGCCCCACACACAGGCCGGTGGCGGCGAGAGGGAGCAGAAGGCGCACAGCGCTTCGCATGGGTCTTTCTCCTGACGGGTGAACTTCCAGCACGTCAAGAGATAGGCCCCGGGGCTTGTGAATCACTTGGGAACGGGCTGGGAGATCGCTTGGATCGCCCGTCCCCCGCACCTACTCGCCGGGGTCCTCGCGCAGGACCCGGGCCGCCTCCCGGCACCGGGCCAGCGCCGCCCTGGCGTACGCGGGTGAGGCCCCGGCCAGGCCGCAGGCGGGGGTGAGCACGACCTGCTCGGCGAGCCGGGCGGGCGGGAAGCCGAGGCGCCGCCACAGCTCCACCGCCGGCCGGGCCACCACGCCGACGTCCGCCAGCCGGGTGTCCGTGCCGGGCACGACGCCGAGCAGCAGCGCGAGGCCCTTCTCGATCGTCTCGCCCAGTTCGTCCTCGTCCCTGCGCCGCAGCAGCCCCGCGTCCACCGAGACGCCGCGCGCGCCCGCCGTACGGATCACCTCGTACGGCACGCCCGGCGCGCAGCAGTGGACGACCGGGAACGCGGGCGCGAGCGCGGACAGCACCGTTCTCAGCCGCTCGGCCGCGACGGGCGACTCGACGGCGGCCAGCCGCCCGAAGCCGGACGCGGTCGGCACCGTGCCCGCCAGCACGCCGGGCAGCCCCGGCTCGTCGATCTGGACGACGAGGTCCGCTCCGGGGACCCGCCGCCGGACCTCCGCCACGTGCTGCGCCAGTCCCTCGGCCAGCGACTCGGTCAGGTCGCGTACGGCTCCGGCGTCGGCGAGCACCTTGTCGCCGTACCTGAGCTCGATCGTCCCGGCGAGCGTCCACGGGCCACATGCCTGGATCTTGAACGGACCCCGGTAGCCCTGGGCGACCTCCTCCAGGCCGTCGAGGTCGCGGGTGAGATGGTCCCTGGCCCGCTTGAAATCCCGGCCCGGACGGTCGGAGAGCCGCCAGCCGGACGGCTGCACCTCGACGGGCAGCTCGACCAGCAGCGACGCCGTACGGCCGATCATGTCCGCGCCGACTCCCCGGGCGGGCAACTCCGGCAGATAGGGCATGGGCAGCTCACCGAACGCGGTGCGCAACGCCTCAAGATGGTCCTCGCCCGGGTAGGACCCCACCCCTGTGGCCGTGGCCTCGCTCCACGGGTACTCGCTCACGGTCACTAGCTTAGAGACATGAAACTCACCAAACTCGGTCACGCGTGCTGGCGGCTGGAGAAGGACGGGCGGACGCTCGTCATCGACCCCGGCTCCTTCAGCGGCCCGGGGCTCCTCGACGGCGCGGACGCGGTGCTGATCACCCACGAGCACTTCGACCACGTGGACGCGGGCCTGCTCGGGAACGCGAGCCCCGACCTGGAGGTCTTCACCTGCCAGGCCGTCGCCGACCAGCTCGGCGAGATCCCGGCGAAGGTCCAGGTTGTCACCCACGGGGACGGCTTCGACACGGCGGGCTTCCACGTCAGCGCGGTCGGCGAGTGGCACGCGCTCAACCTGCCCGACGTCCCGCCGGTGCAGAACATCGGCTTCTTCGTGGACGACGAGGTGTTCTATCCCGGCGACGCCCTCACGCCGCCGGGACGCGACGTCCCG
This sequence comes from Microbispora cellulosiformans, assembly GCF_008728085.1. Lineage (NCBI taxonomy): Bacteria > Bacillati > Actinomycetota > Actinomycetes > Streptosporangiales > Streptosporangiaceae > Microbispora > Microbispora cellulosiformans. The sequence continues at coordinate 550,226 of NZ_VYTZ01000007.1, forward strand.
ACGCTGCTGGTGCCGACCAACGCGCCGTGGCTCAAGGCCGCCGAGATGCTGCTCTACCTGCGGTACGTCCGTCCCGCGCGGGCGTACTCGACCCATGACGGCATCGTCAACGACATCGGCGCGAAGCTGATCGACAACTGGCTCGGCATGGAGGCCGGCCGGCAGAGGGCCGACTTCCGCCGCATCCCGCCCGGGGAGAGCGTGGAGGTCTGACCTCAGACGGCCGAGGCGATCGTGGCGGAGCCGAGGACGGCGTCCCCGTCGTAGAGGACGGCCCCCTGGCCCGCCGCGACGCCGGTGGCCGGCTGGTCCAGCGCGATGTGCAGCTCGCCGCCCGACAGCTGGGCGCGGCAGCCGTACACCTCGCCGTGCGCGCGTAGCTGCACCGTGCAGGTGATCGGCTCGTACGGCTCCGGCAGCGGCCCGTTCCACACCGGCCGCTCGCCCACGACGGCGCGCACCTCCAGCGAGGCGCGCGGGCCGACGGTGACCGTGTTGGACACCGGCTCTATCGACAGCACGTAGCGCGGCCTGCCGTCGGCGGCGGGCCGATCGACGCGCAGGCCCTTGCGCTGGCCGATCGTGAAGCCGTACGCCCCCTGGTGGCTGCCGACCACCTGGCCGGTGAGCGCGTCGACGATCGGTCCCTCGGCCGCGCCGAGCCGCTCGGCGAGGAAGGCCCGGGTGTCGCCGTCGGCGATGAAGCAGATGTCGTGGCTGTCCGGCTTGTCGGCCACGGTCAGCCCGCGCCGCGCGGCCTCCTCGCGCACCTCGGCCTTGGTCGAGCCGCCCAACGGGAAGATCGCGTGCGCGAGCTGCTCGCGGGTGAGCACGCCCAGCACGTACGACTGGTCCTTGGCGTCGTCGACGCTGCGCCGCAGCACACCGTCCTCCAGCCGCGCGTGGTGGCCGGTGGCGACCGCGTCGAAGCCGAGCGCGAGCGCCCGGTCGAGCACCGCCTCGAACTTGATCTTCTCGTTGCAGCGCAGGCAGGGGTTGGGGGTGCGCCCGGCGGCGTACTCGCCGACGAAGTCCTCGACCACGTCGCGGTGGAACCGTTCGGCCATGTCCCACACGTAGAAGGGGATGCCGATGACGTCGGCGGCGCGGCGGGCGTCGCGGGCGTCCTCCAGGGTGCAGCAGCCGCGCGCGCCGGTGCGGTAGGACTGCGGGTTGGAGGACAGCGCCAGGTGGACGCCGGTCACGTCGTGCCCCGCCTCGGCGATCCGGGCGGCGGCCACCGCGGAGTCGACCCCGCCGGACATGGCGGCGAGCACGCGGAGCCTTCCGGTGGGCTTTGCTGTGGGAGCCATAACAGTTCGAGGTTACCGCCCCGATGCCGGCGCGGGCGCGCGCCCGCGTTGGCATCGGGGCGGGCGGGCTGGGAGGATGCGGGGTCATGCGACTGTTCGGGCGCGAGAGCGAGCACGCCGACCCCGCCGAGGCCATCGCCGCGTTCTGGGCCTGGTGGGAACAGGCCCGTCCGGGGATCGACGCGCACGTCGAGGCGGAGGATCCCGAGGCCCTGGCCGAGACCATCGGCCCGGCCGTGGCCGCGCTGCACCCGTCCCTCGTCTGGGAGGTCGTGCCCGGGCGGTTCGCCGTGCACGCCCTGGTCGTCAGCGCGTCGGGCGATCCGGAACTGCGGCCGTTCGCCCACCGCTGGGCCCTGGCCGCGCCGCCGGTCGACGCGATGTGGGAGTTCCACCCCTCGCGCCAGGCGAACCCGCAGGCCGAGAACGTCACGATCGACGTCGGCGGGCGGGAGTTCGGGCTCGACCGGCTGGTGGTGGCGTTGCGCGTGCCGCCCGGCACGCCGCGCGTGGACGTCACCGCCTTTCACCCCATATTTCCGGATATCGATGACGACGCCCGGATGGAGGCGGCCCTCACCGCCCTCGACTGGCTGCTGGGCGAGGACGAGGTGGCCCGCTGGGTCGGCGAGATCCAGGCCGCCGAGTTCGAGCCCATCGACGCGCTCCCGGCGATCCACCTGCCCTCGGTCGTCGCCGACGTGGCGGAGGGGTTCGCGGAGGAGCAGTGGGCGCTGCTGGAGGGCCACACCGCCACCGGCGGCCGTCTCACCGCCGCGGCCCGCTATCCCCTGCGCCCGGTCGACTTCCCGCTGTTCGACCAGCACATCGCCGTCACAGTGCCGTACGAGCACGCCGACGCGGACGGGCAGCCCACCGGGGCCTCGCTGGACGCGCTGCGCGAGTTCGAGGAGCGGCTGACCGGACGGCTGGCCGAGCACGGGTCGGCCGTGCTGGCGGCCCACCTGAGCGCCGACCACACCCGCACGCTGCACCTCTACGCCGACCCCGCCGCCGACGTGCCGCCGGTGATCGACGAGGTCGCGGCCGGTTGGAAGGAGGGACCCGCCCGGGTCGAGACGGCCGAGGATCCCTCCTGGAGCGCGGTCGCCCCCTTCCTCACCTGAGCCCTGTTCCCGACCTGAACCCCCTCCTGACCTGAGCCGGCTTCCCGGCTCCGACCAGCTCCTGACCCGAACCAGAAATTCAGCGCGTTTCATGACATATGGGACGGGCACGCCGCGATAGACCGACGCGCGGGCGAGCGCCCGCGCTCCGCCCGTTCCCGCAGCCTGCGGGGCCGATCCGGCGATGGGATTGGGATCGGACATGGCTCATCGCGCACTGGACCGGATGCTGGACGCGATCGAGGGCGACGGCCGCCTCGACCGGCCGGGTCACCGGCTCGAACAGGGTCTCGCGTTCACGGAGAACCTCCTCGGGGTCACCAGGGGCCGCGCCCGCGGTCTCCTGCACGGCGTCTGGCTGGGACACCCCGTTCATCCGTTTCTCACCGACGTCCCGATCGGCTCGTGGACGATGGCGCTGGTCCTGGATCTCACCGGGCAGAAGCGCGCGGCGCGCACAGCCGTGGGAGTCGGTCTCGCCGGGGCGCTGGCCGCGGCCGTCACCGGTCTGCACGACTGGCAGTACACGCACGACAACGCGCGGCGGGTCGGGCTGGTCCACGGCACGCTCAACGCGCTCGCCCTCGGCCTGTACGGCTGGTCGTGGTGGCAGCGGGGCCGGGAACGCCACCTGCGCGGCCTTCTCGCCGCCCTGCTCGGCTATCCCCTGATCATGGTCAGCGGCTACCTGGGCGGCGCGCTCACCTACAACCACCGGATCGGGGTCGACCAGACGGACCGGCGGCTCGAACCACGCCGTTTCACCCGGGTGCTGGCCGAGCGCGACCTGACCGACGGCAGGCCGCACCGGGCGCGGGCGGGCGGCGTGGACGTCGTCCTGGTCCGCTCGGACGGCCGCATCCACGCCCTGGAGGACGCCTGCCCGCACCTGGGCGGCCCGCTGTCCCAGGGCTGGCTCCGCGACGGCTCCATCACCTGTCCCTGGCACGGCTCGGCGTTCGAGCTGCACAGCGGAGAGAGCCTGAACGGCCCGGCCGTCGCGGCCGCGCCGTGCCTCCAGACCCGCGTACGGGACGGGTGGATCGAGGTGCGCCGGGCGCCCACGGTGGTCAGCGCGCCGCCCGGCAGCACCCTGGTCCACCAGCAGGAGGTGCGGCCATGAGGAGACGACCGCAGGTGCTCACCGAGGTGCGGGAGGCGCCGGCCTCGCCGGAGCGCGAGAAGGCGACGCGGGTGCTCGTGGAGCACCACGAGGTGCTGCGCGGGCTGATGCGGCGCCTGCTGGAGACGCCGCGCTCCGAGCCCGGACGGCGGCGCGCGCTCGCCGACGAGCTGTTCGACGAGCTGCGGATGCACGAGATGATCGAGGAGGACGTCTTCTATCCGGCGATGCGGGACGTCACCCCGGGCATCGCGGCCGCCTGGTCCGAGCACCGCCAGCTCAGCGACCAGCTCGCGGCGCTGGTGCGCGCCGACCCGCGGTCCGGGCGGTTCGACCGGGAGCTGGGGGTGATGCACGACGCGCTGGAGTCGCACGCCCACCTGGACGAGGAACGGCAGATGTTCCCCGAGATCGAGCGCTTCGCGGACGAGGACCTGCTGGTGGAGCTGGGTGACCGGCTCCGGGACCGGCTGGCGCGGCTGCGCTCGTCGCGGCGCACGCGGACGCTCCTCCGCCTGCAACGGGCCCTGCTGCGCCTCACGGCCCGATAGAAGCCGTACGGCGAACGGCGCACTACGACAGGCCGGCGCGCCGGGCGCGCTCGACGACCTGTCCGATGACCTCGACGACGCGGTCGACGTCCTCCTCCGTGGACGTGTGGCCGAGCGAGAAGCGCAGCGACCCGCGGGCGCGCACGCCGTCCTGACCCATCGCCATCAGCACGTGGGACGGCTGGGCCACCCCGGCCGAGCAGGCCGAGCCCGTGGAGCACTCCACGCCCTTGGCGTCGAGCAGCATGAGCAGGGCGTCGCCCTCGCAGCCGGGGAACGAGAAGTGGGCGTTGGCCGGCAGCCGGTCGGCGGGGTCGCCGTTCAGCACGACGTCGGGCACGGCCCGCCGTACGCGCTCGACGAGATCGTCGCGGAGCGCCGACAGGCGTTCCGCGGCCGCGGGCTGCTCGGCGACGGCCGCCTCGACGGCCGCGGCGAACCCGGCGATGGCCGGGGCGTCGAGCGTGCCGGAGCGGATGTCGCGTTCCTGCCCGCCGCCGTGCAGGACGGGGACGGGATCGACGCCGCGCGCCAGCAGCAGCGCCCCGACGCCCACGGGCCCGCCGACCTTGTGGCCGGAGACGGTCATGGCGTCCACGCCCGAGTCGGCGAACGAGACCGGAAGCTGGCCGACCGCCTGCACCGCGTCGGTGTGGAACGGGATGCCGTGCTCGTGCGCGATGGCGGCCAGCACGCGCACCGGCTGCACGGTGCCCACCTCGTTGTTGGCCCACATCACGCTCACCAGCGCGACGTCGTCCGGGTCGCGGTCGATGGCCTCGCGCAGCGTCTCGGGGTGGACCCGGCCCTGCTCGTCGACCCGGAGTAACTCGACCCGGGCGCCGTGGTTGTCGCCCAGCCAGTGGGCGGGGTCGAGGGCGGCGTGGTGCTCGATCGCGCTGACCAGGATCCTCGGCCGCTTCCTCGCCCAGAACAGGCCCTTTATGGCGAGGTTGTCGGCCTCGGTGCCGCCCGCCGTGAACACGACCTCACTTGGCCGGGCGCCGAGCGAGCCGGCGATCGTCTCGCGCGACTCCTCGACGACCCGGCGGGCGCGGCGGCCCGCCGCGTGCAGGGAGGAGGGGTTGCCCACCTGACCGAGCTGGGCCGTCATCGCCTCGATCGCCTCGGGCCGCATCGGGGTGGTCGAGGCATGGTCCAAGTACGCAGATCCCATGACCCCTCCCCTGAACGCCTTTCGTGCGCACCAAGCGTATCCGGGGAGACCGGGAACACCGGAACGATGTCGCGAGTTGACCGTCCAGCCGGTACAGTAGGTGGCATGAGGAGGGTGGCATGAGGCGAGACGAGTTGCTCGACGCGGCCGAGGCCCTGCTGCAGGACCAGGGCTCCCAGGCCCTGACCCTGGCGGCGGTGGCCGAGCGCGCCGGCGTCAGCAAGGGCGGCCTCCTCTATCACTTCGCCACCAAGGAAGCGCTCGTCAAAGGGATGATCGAGCGCCTGATCGCCGACTTCGACGCGCTGATCGAGGCACAGGGGGAGAGCACCTACACGCGCTCCTATGTCGCCGCGACGTTCGAGGCGGTGGAGACCGGACGGCTCAGACGCTGGGCGGTGGTCACCGGCGCGGCCGGCGATCCCGCGCTGCTCGCGCCGTTGCGTGAGGCGATGGCCCGCTGGATGCGGCAGGGACTGGACGACGAGCCCGACCCGCCCGCGTCCCAGATCGTACGGCTGGCCTGCGAGGGCGTCTGGGAGGTCGCCACCCACTGTTCGGCGATCGTCGACTTCGCCGCCGTCCGCGCCAGGCTGCTCGCCCTGTTATAGGGCTCCGTCAAGGCTCTTCCCCCAGGCGCTGCCGCAGCGCCTTCTGTGACACGCCCTCTGTCACGGCTTCTGGGACGCGTCCGCGCCGGGCGCGGACCGTGCCCACTACACCGAGCCGTACGCGCGACTGGTGGTCGCCCTTCCTTCCGGCTGAGCCGTGAAAGGGCGACCTGCTGCTGTCTGCCCACTTCTCCGGGTTCGGAAACCCACTTGACTCACATGGAAAGGAAGCTGTGATGACCCGCGCTTTGAGGAAGGCCCGTCACGGGGCAGTCCTCACCTTTGTCCTGGCCGGCCTGATGTGCGGAACGTTCACCGTGCGCCTCCCCGCCCTGGCCGACCGGCTCCGCCTCCCGGAGTCGTCGGTCGGTCTCGCCCTGCTCGGCTGGGGCGTCGGCGCGCTGCTGACCATGCAGATCATGCGCGTCGTGCTGGGCAGAGCCGGGAGCCGGGGCGTCCTGCGCACGGCCGTTCCCCTGTGCGCGGCATCACTGGTCCTCGTCGCGCTCGCGCCGTCCTTCCCGGCGCTGGTCGCCGCGACCGCGCTGTTCGGCATGGCGTTCGGCGCGGTCGACGTCGGCATGAACGCGCAGGGCTCGCTGGTCGAGCGCGCGTACGGCCGGCCCATCATGATCGGCATGCACGCGGGCTGGTGCGTCGGCGCGATCGCGGCGGGCCTGCTGGGCACGGCCGCCATCGCGCTGGGCCTGTCCCTCACCACCCACATCCTTCTGGTGGCCCTGGTCTCGGCGCCCGCGGCGCTCGCGCTCAGCCGTACGCACCTGCCCGACCGGGCGCCGGAGACGGGCGCCGCGCGGGAGAGCGGCCGCGCCCGGCGGAGGCTGCCGGGGGTCGTCTACCTGCTCGGGGCGATCACGTTCGCCGCGTTCATGGTCGAGGGCGTCGTCGCCGACTGGAACGGGCTCTACCTGCTCGGCACGCTGCACGCCTCCGAGGCGGTCGCCGCGCTCGGCTATCCGGTGTTCGAGGCCGGCATGCTGGTCGCGCGGCTCGGCGGCGACCGGCTGCGCGGCCGCCTCGGCGCCCGCGCGCTGATCGCCCTGTCCGGCGGGGCCACGGCCCTGGCGTTCCTCGCCGTCGTCGCCGCGCCTGTGACGGCGGCGGCCGTGGCCGGGCTGTTCTTCGTCGGGCTCGCGGTGGCGACCATCTCGCCGATGGCGCTGTCGCTCGCCGGCACCGCGACGGCGGAGCCGGGCCCCGCGATCGCGCAGGCGAGCGCCATGGGCTACGCGGGGCTGCTGCTCGGGCCGGTCGTGATCGGCTTCCTGTCCGCCGCGGCGTCGCTGCGGCTGGCCATGGGTGTGGCCGTCGTCCTCGGCGTCGTCATCGCCGCGGCGGGGCGGCTGCTGCCCGCGTCCCGTACGGAGATCGTCCCGCTGCGGGCGTCCGCCCGCGACGGAGGCGAGGAGCCCCACCTGCCGCTGGCCGCCTGACGCCCGTCCCACGAGCCCGGCCGGGGGTCAGCCCCGGCCGGCCAGGGCGGCCTCCTCGGCGAGGGTGACGAGCCGGTCCACGGTCTCGGGCAGCGCGCCGCCCAGGATCTTCTTCATGATGGGGGTCAGCAGGAGCGCGGTCGGTCCCTTCACGGAGACCTTGAAGGTCACGTCCCGCGTGCCGTCGCCGCGGTCGTCGATGGTGTGCTCCCAGTCCATGAAGGTGCCCCCGGGCAGGAAGAACCGGTCGGTGTACCTGCGCATGGGCTCGCACTCGATGATCTCGAAGCGGACGGCCGACTGACCCTTCAGCTTGACGCGGCCGGTGGCGCCGAGGGCGAACGGCCCCCCGTCGAGGCGAATCCAGTCCAGCCCGTCGTCCCAGCGGACGCGTGCGGGGACGTCGGCCCACAGGGGCCAGATGTGCTCCGGCTCGGCCGTGGTCTGCCGCGTGACCGTGATGAGGTGCGTGGTGCGCAGTTTCCCGAGCGCGGCCACCGTCGCGGCGACCACCGCCGTTCCGGCCGAACCGCCTATGAGCATCTTGATCCCGCTTGCCATCCGAACCATCCCCTCGAATCTGGTCATCTGTCTATATCATACGTATGTATAAGACAGATTGCCAGGCGCCCGGAGGAGGATTTCGCGCGAGATCGCCGCGCCGCCTCCATACAACCCCATGAACGCCGGAAGCGGCGCCGCGTCAGGCGCGGCGCCGCTTCCGATCCGGGGTGCTACTTACGCTTCTCGATCTCCTCGGTGAGCTGCGGGACGATCTGGAAGAGGTCGCCCACCACGCCGTAGTCGGCGACTTCGAAGAGCGGCGCCTCGGCGTCCTTGTTGATCACCACGATCGTCTTCGAGGTCTGCATGCCGGCCCGGTGCTGGATCGCGCCGGAGATGCCCGCCGCGATGTAGAGCTGCGGCGACACCGTCTTGCCGGTCTGCCCGACCTGGAACTGGTGGGGGTACCACCCGGCGTCGGTGGCGGCGCGCGAGGCGCCGACCGCCGCGCCGAGGGAGTCGGCGAGCTTCTCGATGATCGCGAAGTTCTCACCCGAGCCCACGCCCCGGCCGCCGGAGACCACGATCGCGGCCTCGGTCAGCTCGGGCCGGCCGCCCTTCTCCTGCACGACCCGCTCCACGATCCGGGCGGCGCGGGCGGCGTCCGACAGGGCGACCTCGATCTTCTCCTCGGCGCCGGCGCCGGCCGCGGCCACGGGAGCGGTGCTGTTCGGCCGTACGGTGATGATCGGAAGGCCCCGGGTCACCCGGCTGTGGACGTTGACGCCGCCACCGAAGATCGACTGCTCGGCCACGAAGCCCTCGCCGACGCCCACCGCGTCGGAGATCACTCCGGAGTCCGTCTTGATCGCGAGCCGCCCCGCGACCTCCTTGCCCTCACCGGTCGCCGCGAGGAAGACCGCGGCCGGGGAACGCTCGGCCACCAGGTGCGCGAGCACCTCGGCCTTGGGCGCCGCCACGTAGTCGCCGATCTCGTCGGCCGCCGCCACGTAGATCTTCTCCGCGCCGTACTCGGCGAGCCTGGCCTTCGCGCTGTCCGAGTAGCCGGGGCCGGCCCACACCGCGGCGGGCGTGCCCAGCGACCGGGCCAGGGTCAGCAGCTCGAAGGTGACCTTCTTGACGTCGCCGTCGACGTGGTCGACGAGAACCAGAATCTCAGTCATCTCGGGGCCCCTCAGATGAACTTCTTCGACGCGAGGAACTCGGCGGCCCTGGCGCCGCCGTCGCCCTCGTCCTTGATCACAGTGCCGGCGGCCCGGGGTGGGGCGGCGGCGAAGTCGACGACCTCGCTCCACGAGTTCGCCAGGCCGACCTGGTCGGCCGCGATGTCCGCGTCGGCGATGCCGAGCGTCTCGACCGGCTTCTTCTTGGCGGCCATGATGCCCTTGAACGACGGGTACCTCGGCTCGTTGATCTTCTCGACCACCGACACGACGGCCGGCAGCGAGGCCTCGACCTTGTCGTAGCCGTAGTCGGTGATCCGCTCGACCCGGATGGCGGTGCCCTCGATCTCGACCTTGCTCGCCAGCGTGAGCTGGGGGGCGCCGAGCCGCTCGGCCAGCATCGCGGCGAGCATCCCGGTGCGGGCGTCGGTCGACTCCGAGCCCAGGATGACCAGGTCGAAGCCGATCTTCTTCAGGGCCTGGGAGACGGCGTAGGAGGTGCCGAGGGCGTCCGAGCCGTGCAGCGCGTCGTCGTGCAGGTGCACCGCCTTGTCCGCGCCCATCGCCAGGGCCTTACGGATGGTCTCGGTGGCCTTGGCCGGGCCCATGCTCAGGACGGTGACCTCACCGCCGTGGGCCTCCTTGAGCCGCAGCGCCTCCTCGACCGCGTACTCGTCGAGCTCGTTGACGACGCCGTCGGCGGCGTCGCGGTCGAGCGTCTTGTCTTCGGACCTCAGCTTGCGCTCGGTCGCCGTGTCGGGGACCTGCTTCACGCAGACGACGATGTTCATGGCCGGTGGCCGACCTCCCCTTTCCGTACGGCTGACGCCGCGATTACGCACAATGTTACCCATGGGTAGCTTAGTCGCAAACCTCCAGGCCCGCACCGTGCCCATGTCACATACCAGGCCCATCTCACACTACCGAACTTTGTTCCGGTATCCGGGGGTCAGAGCGGTCGCGGGTCGCCGGGTCAGCTCGCGAACACGAGCATGCCGAGGATGAACACCACGGTGCCGACGGCCATGAGCAGCGTCGTGGTGCTGAACAGCGTGCTGAGCAGCGCCCAGACCCCGACGGCGCCCACGCCGCTGACGGCGTCCACCACGAGCCTGCGCCGCCGCGAGCGTGCCAGCAGCCCGAACCCCGCGTCGGCCACCAGGGCGATGCCGTAGAGCACCAGCAGGAGAAGGGACACCTCCGGGAAGTTCGCCCGCGCGGCGGCGGCGAACAGGCCCACGACCACCGCGGAGCCCACCACCCAGCGGCGGTGCAGCTTCTCCCGGTGCGCGGCCCGCGGGTCGTCCACCTCCGCCCGCCTCGCGCGCCGGGCGGGCCGCCGGTCGCCCGGCCGCCACTCGCGGGTGGACGCCTCGGAGAGGGCCTGCTGCGAGGGCTCGATCCCGTCCAGCACCGGCGCGGCCTCGTTCAGGCGGCCGGCCAGTTCGGCCGTCTCGGGGCGGGCGGCCGGATCGCCGCTCAGGCACCGCTCCACGAGCGGGGCGAGCCACGCCGGCACGCCCGACAGGTCGGGCTCCCGGTGCACCACCCGGTAGGCGACGGCCGCCGCGGGTCCCGTCCCGTACGGCTGGCGCCCGGACGCGGCGAAGGCCACCGTCGCCCCCCAGGCGAACACGTCCGCCTCCGGCCCGGCGTCCCGGCCCTCCAGCACCTCCGGGGCCAGATAGCCGGGTGTCCCCACCACCGCGCCCGACGCGGTCACCGACGCCGACTCCAGCGCGCAGGCGATGCCGAAGTCGATCACGTACGGCTCGCCGTCGGAGACGATGACGTTGGCCGGCTTGAGATCGCGGTGGACGACCCCGGCCGCGTGGATCGACTCCAGCGCCTCCGCCAGCCCCAGCGCCAGCCGCAGCAGGGCCGCTCCGGTGACCGGCCCGTCCTTCGCCACCACCGCGCTGAGCGGCCTGCCCTGGACGTACCGGGTGACGATGTACGGCCGCTCCCCCGACAGCGAGGCGTCGAGCACCTCGGCGACGTGCCGCCCGCGCACCCGGCGCATGGTCTCCACCTCGCGGGCCAGCCGGGTGATCGCGAACGCGTCGGAGGCGACGTGGGGATGCAGGACCTTGACGGCGACCGTGCGCCCGTCGGCGTCGAGCGCGAGATGGACCTCCCCGAACCCACCCGACCCAAGTGCGGAGATCAGACGATAGGGACCGAGCTGTTGTGTCGTGCCCATTGAGTCTCCCGCTTCGCTCGGCGGTCGGGACGGGGTCAGGTCCAGGGGTCAGGTCCAGAAGGTCAGGAAGCCCAGGCCGATGCGGTCCATGATGTCGCCCACGACGCCGCCGATCAGGTTGACGACGGTGTCCTCACCCTTCCGTTGGAGATCCCCGACGATTTTGTCGATCGCCACCTTCGGCGGCTGCCAGGGGGCCCAGGAGGCGTCCGCGGACAGCGCCGTCATGATCGCGAACAGCGCGACCGTGCCGACCACGATGGTGACGATCATGCCCGCGCCCGGGCTGCGGATCACCGCGGTGAGCGTACGGGCCACGGCCTTACGCGGGGCCTTGCCGCCGGGCAGGAGGAACAGCCCCGCGACGAAGGCGCCGGCCGCGTAGGCCGCGGCGGGGTCGGTATGCACTCCCCCCAGGTAGTGGAACCCGCCCCAGCAGCACATGGCGAACATCACGGCCAGCGGCACCTGTACCACCGTGGCCAGGCCGGCCCTGATCAGCGCCCAGGGCGTGCCGAGCACCGCGAGGAGCGGATCGGCGCCGCTGGTGCCCCTGGCCGCCCTGCGGTCGGCGAGGTCGCCGAGCAGGTACTGCCCCACCCGCAGGCACAGCGCGGCCACCGCGGCGAACAGGCTCACCACCACCGGCAGCAGGCAGGCCAGCGCCACGAGAGTGGCCAGCAGCAGGGCCGCGAGCACGGGGTGCCGCGCGCGGTAGGGAGCCCGCGGGGGTTCCGGCGCGTACGGCGCGGCCGGCGTGACCGGGCCGGGGGCGGGCGGCCGCGCGACCTGGGGCTCGGGATAACCCGCCACCCGCTGGTCGGTGTGCGGCTGGAAGACCGCCGGCTGGTACGGCGGCGGGGGCGGACCCCCCTGGCCGTACGGCGGGGCCTGCGGGTGCGCCGGAGGCGGCGCGGACACCGGACGGCGCTGCTTCGGCGCCCGGGGCTCCCGGTAGGGCCGCTCCGGCTCCACGTAGTTCACCGGCGGCAGCAGGTCGGAGTAGCTGTCGTCGTCCGACGGCAGCACGCTGGTCCGGGGTCCGTTGCGCGTGCCGTTTCCCTGGCCGTTACCGGGGACCGTCGTCTCGTCGAGCAGCCGGGTGCCGTCGAGGACCCTCGTCCCGCCGTCCTGCGGGGTCTCCCGCAACACCGTGATCGTGGGGTCGAGCGACCGGGTGAGCCGCAGCAGCGACGCGGCGGTGGGGCGCGACGCGGCGTCCGACGCCAGCGCGAGGCGGAGCCAGCCGCGCAGCCAGACCGGCGCGACATCCACCTGGGCCTTGCCCTCGAGGATGTTGTAGCAGACCGACTCGAACGTGCCCGAGCCGAACGGCGGCTTGCCGGTGACCCCGAAGAACACCGTGGCGGCCAGCGCGTGCACGTCGGCCGCCTGGGTGATCTGGGTGTCCCGGATGATCTCCGGGGCGAGGTAGCCGGGCGTGCCGACGAACATCCCCGTCTGGGTCAGCCGCGTGGCGTTGACGAGGTGCGCGATGCCGAAGTCGATCACCAGCGGCTCGCCGTCCACCAGCATGACGTTGGCCGGCTTGAGGTCGCGGTGGATCACGTCGGCCGCGTGGATGGCGACCAGGGCCTCGCAGAGGCCCCGGGCGAGCCGGACCACGGCGTCGTCGCGGAGCGGGCCGTCCTCCAGCACGGTCTGCTCTAAGGTCCGCCCGGGGGCGTACCGCGTCACGATGTACGGCGCGGCGCCGGTCAGGTCGGCGTCGAGGACCTCGGCGACGCGCCTGCTGCGCACCCGCCGCATGGTCTCGACCTCACGGGTCAGCCGGTCGCGTGCCTTGAGATCGGAGGCGACGTGCGGGTGCAGGACCTTGACCGCGACCTCGCGCCCCTCCGCGTCCAGGCCGAGGTGGACCACCCCCATGCCGCCCTCACCGAGCTGCCGCAGCAGCCGGTAGGGGCCGATCCTCTCGGGAGCCTCAGTAGCCGACATCTCGTCCCCCGTCACCCATACCCTGCCTGTCTCCGCAGGTCCCCGAGCCGATCAAGTACTGACAGAACGTCGATGGGGCCCCAGAAGTGCCCTGCTGTCTGTTTACCCAGGAGGGCGGCGAGCGCGATCGCCGCCGTGAGCACCGCGAACGCCCCGATCCCCCAGGCGAGCCCCTGCGCCGCGCCGTCGCCGGGAGCGAGCGAGGCGAGGGTCCTCCGCATCTGCCGGCTCGGGCCGGTCACCCCCGGCCCCGCGCACAACGTCCACAGCGCCACCGCGACGCCCCAGCTCAGCGCGGCGACCAAGGGCGCCGACCCCACGAGCACGGTGAGCGCCAGCGTCACGGCCATCCCCAGGACCAGCGCGTACGGCACGAGAGCCAGCGTGATCCCGGCGGACCTGACGAGCGCCGCCGGCCGGCCCACCACCCGCAGCACGTCCGTGGCCGCGGCGCCCGCCGCGCGGCGGGTGTTGAGGTGCGCCTGGTCGAGGTCGGCGGCGCGGAGCAGCACCGCGACCGGCACGGCCAGCAGGCAGACCAGCATCGGCGCGACCACCGCGAGGCTCGTCATCACGACGAGCAGCAGCGCGCTCGCCACGCCGTACGCCCTGGAGCGCTGGAGCAGCCCACCGGGCGGGAACGGCGGCACGGTCGGCGGCGGCACCCGCAGCGTCGGCATGTACGGCGCCGGATTCCGCTGGACGGTGTTCTGCTGGTGGAGGTTCTGCTGATGGGCGTTCTGCGGGGGCTGATAGTGCTGGTGGATGTGCGGCGTCTGCTCGTAGATCTCGGGCGCGTGCCCGAAGAGGGCCTGGTCGCGGGCCGCGACGTCCCGGTGCCCCATCCCCTGTGAGCCCATCCCCTGTGAGACCGGCCCGTGCGGGCCCGCCTCGCGCGGAGCCTGGCGCGGCGGCGGCGGGTCGTGCGGCAGCGCGGCGCCGCCGGTGACGGCCTGGCGCACCTCCTCGGAGGTGACCCGCCGCGTGGGGATGTCCCCCTCCGGCCGCAGCATCGGCGTGCGCCACTCGTCGGGCCCGGTCGCCGGAGAAGGCCCGGTGGCCGGGTGCGTGCCGGGGCGGGACGGGGGCGTCCGGGTGGGGATGTCGCCCTCCGCCGGCGACCCGAGGCCCGCCTTCCGCAGGTCCTCCCCGGTGACCCGCACGGTCGGGAAGGGATCGCCGCCCTGACCCGCCACGGGCGTGTCCCGCAGCAGGGAGACGAACTCCTCCGCCCGGTCGGCGGGGCGCGACGGCGTGACCGGAGGCGTCGCCACGGGCGCGACCGGCGGCGTCACCACCGGTCCGGCCGCCTGTGGTCCGGTCGCCTGCGGTCGCACCGGTGGCCGGCCGCCGAAGTCGGGCACCTGCTGGCCGCCGGTGTCGTCGACGTTGGGCACCGTGGTGATCTCGTCGGGCACCCGCGGCCTGCCGCCCGCGCCCTGCGGCATGAGCCGGCCGACCTGCCGCACCAGCTCGGCCGACGTCGGCCGTCTGACCGGGTCGCGGTTGAACGCGGCGCGCAGCACCGGCTGGATCGGCGCCGGAGCGGCGTCCACGTTGGCCCGCCCGGAGGTGATGTTGAAGAAGATCATCTCCAGCGTGCCCTTGCCGAACGGCGGCTGGCCGGTCGCGGCGTACAGCACGGTGCCGGCCCAGGCGTGCACGTCGACCTGTGGCCCCGCCTCGTGGCCCTCGATGATCTCCGGGGCGAGATAGCCCGGCGTGCCGATGAACATGCCGGTCTGGGTGAGCCGGGTGGCGTCCACCGCCTGGGCGATGCCGAAGTCGATGAGGACGGGCTGGCCGTCCAGCATCAGCACGTTGCCCGGCTTCAGGTCGCGGTGGATGACCCCCGCGGCGTGGACGGCGGCGAGCGCCTCGGCGACCCCCATGGCGACCTTGAGCACACCGTCGAGGGGCAGCGGGCCGTCCTTCTTGACGATCTCGTCCAGCGCCCGTCCCGGCACGTACCGCGTGACGATGTACGGCCGGCGGCCGGTGACGTCGGCGTCGACGACCTCCGCGATGTGCCTCCCGCGCACCCTGCGCATGGTCTCGACCTCGCGTGACAGCCGCCTGCGCGCCACGTCGTCCCCCGCCACCTCCGGGCGCAGGACCTTGACCGCCACCTGCCGGCCCTGCGGGTCCAGGGCGAGGTGGACCACCCCCATGCCACCCTCACCGAGCCGCCGGAGCAGCCGGTACGGGCCGAGTCGGTCGTCTTGATTCATCGCCTTAGCACCATACCGACTAAAAGAACGCCCATGAGTGAACCATCGCGCCACATCTCCGCTCAGCACAACGGAGAAAGGACGCGATCGGTTTCCGGGCGGGTGATCACATGGTGAGCGCGAGGACCTCCCCACGGGTCGCCGCGACCAGCGCCTCGCCGGAAAGCGCCAGCTTGGAGCGGCGGACGCCGCTGCCGATCACGACGAACGGCCGCCGGATCACGTTTTCGTCAACGAGCACCGGCCAGCCGTCGGGCAGCCCGATCGGGGTGATGCCGCCGTACTCCATGCCGGTCAGTTCGACGGCCTCCGCCTGCGGGGCGAAGGACGCCTTCCTGGCGTCCAGATGACGGCGTACGACGCCGTTGACGTCGGCCCGCATCGTGGCGAGCACCATGACGGCCGCGTACCTCGTCTCCCCGCCGCGCCTGGCGCTCACGATCACGCAGTTGGCCGAGTCCTCCATCTCCACGCCGTACCGCTCGCAGAAGGCCGCGGTGTCGGCGAGGCCGGGGTCGATCTCGGCCACCCGCGGCGGCACGCCGAGCGAGGCGACGGCCTTGGCGACGGGATCGGCGAGCAGATCCGGCCGGTCGGAGACGGGAACCCATTCGAGCGGCATTCGGTCCTCCTTGACCGCGTGGTTGGAGCGTGGGGCGCCGGACGTCAGCCGTACCGGCCGCTGCCGCAGGCGACCTGCCCGCCGATCATGGAGAAGAGCCCGAACAGGGCCATGATCTCGTGGTAGTCGTCCGTGGCGAACTCGGTGTGCCGGGGGTCCACGAGCCGCACGCCGGGGATGATCGCGCAGGCCGCCGCGATGGCGGTGGAGTTCCACTCCACGCCCAGGACGTACGGCGGCTCGACCACGTAGGGCCGGAAGCCGGCCAGCCGGCCGAGGGCCCGCGCCGTGCCCTCGCGGATCCGCCGCCAGGCGACGGCCGGGGGCAGCAACTCGGCGGAGAACCTGTCGACGCCCTTCTTCACGGCGACGGTCTCGACGTCGCCGAGCAGGTCCCGGGCCTCCTCGCAGACCGCCTCGTCGCCGGCGACGAGCGCGACCGGCACGCCCATCGACCCCGCGAAGCCGGCGACCAGCCGGGTCTCGCCGCAGATCTCGCCGTTCAGGTAGACGTTCTGGATCTCCTTGCCCATCCAGGTGTGGTTGAGCACGCCGTGCGCCACCCCCGCACGGGCGTGGTAGCCGGCGAGGCAGGCGGCGTCCATGCCGGCGGCGAGGCCCTGGCCCATGCGGTGCGGCTTGCCCGGGCCCCTGATGAGGGTGGCCCGCTCGTCCAGCAGGTCGATCCTGAGGTTCTTGGTGGACCCGTGCGCGTCGTTCACCAGCACGGACGCCGCGCCGGCGTCGAAGGCGCCCTGGACGACCGCGTTGGCGTCCCCCGTCATCAGCTCGCAGCCGCGCTCGTAGCCCCGGCCGCCGTGGTGCATCTCCTCGGGGTCGGTGAGGCCGGTGACCCCCTCCATGTCCACCGAGAGATAGATCTTCATACCGCCGTCCATGCCTCCACCTGGCGCTGCTCGTCCGCGGTCATGAGCCCGACGTGCTCCCGCATGTAGGCGCCGACCTCCCCGCGCCAGGGCTCCGGCGTCTCGTCGATCGCGGGGGGATAGCAGTGGTCCATCCAGCGGGTGGACTCCACGGTCGCCCGGAGATGCTCCGCCGCGTTGGCGAACGGCGTGGTCTCGATGCCCGGCACCCGTGCGCAGCCGTACTCGATCGTCTCCTGGCCAGGGTACGGCGGCGGCTGCTGCCAGGGGCGGGCGGGGACTGATCGGGCGGTGAGCGTCGTCTTGAGCGGGCGTCCCTCGACGGCGGCGAGGATCAGCTCCTTGCGCAGGCACTTGCCGCACTTCTGGCATGGTCCGGACATGTCACCACGCAGGCACCAGCGCACCAGATGCGCGAGGTCGGAGCCCAGCGCCATGCGCATGGTCACGGGCTCGCTCACCCCGCCGACCGGGAGCGCCAGCGGAACACCGGCGGCGGCGTACAGCCGGCCCCACGGCCCGCGCGTCCCCCACATGGGGTTGTCCGACGAGAAGCGGTCGGCCTGCCGGCCGTTGTCGAGCCATCGCGACCCCAGCTCGTAGCCCAGGGCGACGCCGCCCAGATCCAGGTCGTCCGCGAGGAGCAGCGCCCCCACGGTGACGGCGTGGTGCTCTGGATAACCGGGCCGGGGGCGGCTGAGCAGGAACTCCAGGTCCGACGGGACGATGTGGAGCTCCCGGCCGGTGCGCCGGGCGAGATCGGCGAGCACCTCGGCGCGGTAGTGCGTCCACCGGTTCGGCACGCGCGGGTGGCTCACCCGCTGGAAGTGGACGAACGGCGCGTCGGGGAACATCGCGGCCACGGCCATCGAGTCGGCGCCGCCGCTGTAGGAGACGGCCAGGCGGGCGCCGCTCCTGGCGTCCTCTCCCACCGGCCCGGCGTCCACCCCCCATCCCGTACGCAGCGCCTCGGCGAGTCCCGGAGAGATCGGCCGGTCGAAGGTCACCCGGCGGCGGGTCCACGGGGCGACGACCGTCCAGGCGGACAGCGCGAGCAGGTCGGGGTGGGGGGACCCGCCGCCGGCTCCCGTGTGGACGTGACAGGAGTTCGTCCGCAGTTCGACCGGGGTGCCGTCGGTGCAGGCCCCCGTGGTCTCGTCCTCGGGGTCGAGCAGGAAGACCAGCCGCCACACGCCCTCGTCCCGCGTCCATGTCACCCGCATGACCGGCTACCCCACACGCCCGGAGTCGCCCACGCGCGCCGACAGGCCGTCGATCGCCTGCCAGATGCGCATCTCGTTCTGCAGCAGCGTGTCGACCGCCTCGGCGGTCTCGGTCGCGAGGCGGTGCGCCTCGGCCGCCTTCGGGTCGGCGGCCGCCTTCACCGGCGCCGCGCTCCCCCGCCGCAGCCGGTCGATCTCGTCGCGCAGCGCCACGACCTCCCGGCGGAGCATCTGCACCTCCCACAGGGCGTCCTTGAGGTCCTGCCGGTGGTCGGGTTTGGTGACGTACCGCGAATCGAGCCGGGACAGCAGCGCCCGGCGCAACCGCGACGGGGTCAGGACTCGCAACCGCATCATGAACCGCCACGATAGCGGCATTTTGGAGCGATCTCGGCCCAACTCCGGAGGCCGTTTCAGCGGCCGGTGAAGGTGGGGCGGCGTTTCTCCGCGAAGGCCGTCATGCCCTCTCTGGCGTCCTCGGTGGCGAACAGACCGGAGAACTGGAGCCGCTCGATCTCCAGGCCGGTGTCCAGGTCGGTCTCCAGGCCGTGGTCGACGGCCAGCTTGGCCGCCCGGATCGCGGCGGCCGGTCCCCCGGCGAAGGTGGCGGCGAGTTCGAGCGCCGCCGGGTAGACCTCCTCGTCGGGGACGACCCGGTCCACCAGGCCGATCGCGAGCGCCTCGGCGGCGGAGACGTGCCGCCCGGTGAAGATCAGGTCCTTCGCCCTGGCCGGGCCGACGAGCCGGGGCAGGCGCTGGGTGCCCCCCGCGCCCGGGATGATCCCGAGGGTGATCTCCGGCTGGCCGAGCTTCGCGCTCTCGCCCGCCACCCGGAGGTCGGCGCACAGCGCGAGCTCGCAGCCGCCGCCCAGGGCGTACCCGGTGATCGCCGCGATGACGGGCTTGCCGATCCGCGCGACGGCGGTGAAGCAGTCCTGCAGCGCACGCGAGTGCACGGCCATCTCGGCGTAGGACATGACCGCCATCTCCTTGACGTCGGCCCCGGCGGCGAAGACGCGCTCCCCGCCGTACACGACGACCGCGTGCGCGTCCGGATCGGCGTCCACCAGCCGCGCGGCCTCCGCGATCTCCTCCTGGACCCGCCGGTTCAGCGCGTTCATCTTCGGCCGGTCGAGCCGGATCGTGGCGACGTGCCCGGAGGTCTCCACCCTGACGAATTCAGCTTCACCCATGACCTCACCCTAGAGGGAAGATCAGCGTCCGAGCGGGAGGGGCTGCCGGGGAGCGCCGGGCTCCCGCGCCATCGCCTTGCGGTACACCTGCTCGTATCCCTGCACCATGACGGGCAGGTCGAAGTGCCGTTCGACGCGGGCGCGCACCGCGCGCGGGTCCAGTGCGGAGACCCCCTCGATCGCGGCCGGCAGTTCGGCCGGCGTGTCGCGGACGAATCCGGTCACCCCGTCCACCACGATCTCCGGGACCGCGCCCCGGCGCAGCGCGACCACCGGCGTGCCGCAGGCCATCGCCTCGATCATGACCATGCCGAACGGCTCGTCCCAGAGCAGCGGGAGCACCAGGCACCGGGCCCGCGAGAACAGCTCGCGCTTGAGCGCGACGTCCGCCTCCCCCAGGTATTCGGCGTCCGGGCCGAGCAGCGGCGACACCCGCCGCCGGAAGTAGGCGACCTCCACCGGCTCGGCCTGCCTGCCGACCAGCAGGATGCGGCGGCCCGCCGCGCGCGCCGCCTCGACCGCGAGGTGCGCGCCCTTGTCGGGGCTCATCCGCCCCAGCCACAGGACCCACTCCTCCTTGTGCTCCCGGAACGGCCACGCCGCGGCGTCCACCGCGTTGTGCACCCGCGCCGTCCAGTTGAGGTCGGGCGCGTGGGCGCGCTGGGCGGCGGAGACGGCCACCAGCGCCACGTCCGGCCCGAGCCTCCGGTAGTAGTCGCCGAGCTCACCGCCCACGTGGTTGTGGCAGGTGACGATCGTCGGCACGAGCCGGGCGGCGGCGGTGAGCGGCCCCGCCAGCGAGTGGTCGTGGACGATGTCCACGTCCAGGCCCCGCAGCAGGCGGGCCGCCCCGGCCGCGTGCACCACCTCGGGAAAGGGGTCGCCGATGCGCGCCGAGGGCGGCTCGTCGTAGGTCCGCAGGTCCACGGTCGGGCCGGCCCCTATCACGGTCACCCGGTGCCCCCGGTGCCGCAGACCCTGGACCAGCCCGTGCACGACCGCCTCGATGCCACCGTACGCGCGGGGCGGGATGTCGTACCACGGCGGCGCGACCATCCCGATGTGCAGCACCTGTGCCATGGTGCGGGTCTACCCCCCTCACCTGCGGCGAAAGCAGGACGAGGGGGGACAGGCCACGCGTCGGCCCAGGGTTACCTCAGGGTGCCGTTGGTCATCCCGACCGGCTCCTCCGGTACGGCGATCAGGCCCAGCTCCGCCGGGGACGCCATCAGCGGGTGGGACGGGACCACCCGCACCGAGTAGCCGAACGCGCCGGTGCGGTCCAGCGGCACGGCGCCGGTGTAGTGCGCCCGGCCGTCGTCGCCCGACGAGTCGGCCTTGAGCGTGACGTAGCACGGCGCGAGGAGCTCGTCGTGCGGTCCCACGCGGCCGTAGGCCGCCTCGACCCGCACGTCCTCCGCGGACAGCTCGCCGAGGGCGATCGTGGCCCGCAGCTCCAGCTGGGCTCCCAGCTCGGGGGTGTCCCCCACGCCGGTCGCCTCCACGTGCTCGACCCGCACCCCCGGCCACGCCTTGACCACGCGCAACTTCCAGGCGGCGAACAGCCGGGCGTTGTCGAAGCCGTCCGCCGCGAGCACGCGGGCGCTGGCGGCGGCCGGGGTGTAGAGGTCGGTGACGTAGTCGTGGAGCATCCGGCCGGCGAGCACCTTCGGCCCGAGCGAGCTGAGCGTGTGCTTGACCATCTCCAGCCAGCGCCGCGGCAGGCCGTCGGCGGCCCGGTCGTAGAACCGGTCGGCCACCTCGCGCTCGACGAGGTCGTACAACGCCGTGGCCTCCAGCTCGTCGCGCCGGTCGACGTCGTCCACCCCGTCGGCGCTGGGGATGGCCCACCCGTTGGTGCCGTCGTACCACTCGTCCCACCATCCGTCGCGGATGGACAGGTTGAGGCCGCCGTTGAGCGCCGCCTTCATGCCGGACGTGCCGCACGCCTCCAGGGGGCGCAGCGGGTTGTTCATCCACACGTCCGACCCGGTGACCATGAGCTGCCCGAGCGCCATGTCGTAGTCGGGCAGGAAGACGATGCGGTGCCGCACGTCCTCGGAGTCGGCGAAGCGCACGATCTGCTGGATGAGCTTCTTGCCGCCCTCGTCGGCGGGGTGCGCCTTGCCGGCGATGACGATCTGCACCGGCTTGTCCGGGTCGAGCAGCAGCCTGCGCAGCCGGTCGGGCTGGTTGAGCATGAGGGTGAGCCGCTTGTAGGAGGGCACCCGCCGGGCGAACCCGATCGTCAGCACGTCCGGGTCGAGCGCCTCGTCCACCCAGGTCAGCTCGGCCTCGGTGGCCCCGCGCTGCCGCCACGACCTACGCAGCCGCCGGCGCGCCTCCTCCACCAGGCGGGCCCGGAGCGTGCCCCGGATGCCCCAGATGTCGGCCTCGGAGAGCTTGTGCACGCCCTCCCAGCCCTGCGCCTTGTCGATCAGCGACGGCAGCTCCTTGCCGGCGAGCTCCATCATCTCCCGGCCCACCCAGGTCGGGGCGTGGACGCCGTTGGTGATCGAGCCGATCGGCACCTCGTCGACGTCGAAGCCCGGCCACAGGCCCTGGAACATCTCCTGGCTGACCCGGCCGTGCAGCTCGGACACGCCGTTGACGCGCTGGGCCAGCCGCATGCCCATGACGGCCATGTTGAACACCGCGGGGTCGGCCTCGGGCCCCTCGGGCTCGGCGCCGAGCTCCAGGATGCGGTCGACCGACACCGTCGGCCAGGCGTTCGAGCCGCCGAACTGGCGGGCGATCATCTCGGCGGGGAACCGGTCGATGCCCGCGGGCACCGGCGTGTGCGTGGTGAACACCGTCCCGGCCCGTACGGCCTCCAGCGCCTCCTCGAACGACAGCCGGGCCTCGGTGAGCTCGCGGATGCGCTCCAGGCCGAGGAAGCCCGCGTGCCCCTCGTTGGTGTGGAACACCTCGGGCTCGGGGTGCCCGGTGATCCGGCAGTAGGCCCGGATGGCCCGCACGCCGCCGATGCCGAGCAGCAGTTCCTGCATGAGCCGGTGGTCGCCGCCCCCGCCGTACAGGCGGTCGGTGACGTCCCGGGCGACCGTGTCGTTCTCGGCGACGTCGGAGTCGAGCAGCAGCAGCGGCACCCGGCCGACCTGCGCCACCCAGACCTGGGCGTGCAGCGTGCGCCCGCCGGCGAGGCTGATCGCGACCCGGGCCGGCGCGCCGTCCTGCTCCTTCAGCAGTGTGAGCGGCAGGCCGCCGGGGTCGAGGGAGGGGTAGTGCTCGAGCTGCCAGCCCTCGGCCGACAGCGACTGGGTGAAGTAGCCGTGCCGGTAGAGGAGACCGACGCCGAGGATCGGCACGCCGAGGTCGCTGGCGGCCTTCAGGTGGTCGCCGGCGAGGATCCCGAGGCCGCCGGAGTACTGCGGCAGCGCGGCGGCGATGCCGTACTCGGGCGAGAAGTAGCCGATCGCCTTGGGGGCGCCCTCCAGCGACTGGTACCACCGGGGGGCGGTCATGTACTCCCGCAGGTCGTCGGCGGCGTCGGCCAGGCGGCGCAGGAAGCGCCGGTCCTGGGCGAGCGCGCGCAACCTGTCGGCCTCGACCGCGCCCAGCAGCGCGACGGGGTCGTGGTCGACACGCTCCCAGACCTCGGGATCCACCTCGGCGAACAGGTCCATGGTCTCGGGGTGCCACGACCAGCGGAGGTTCTGGACCAGCTCACCCAGAGGTGCGAGCTGCGAGGGAAGAACGGTTCGGACAGTGAACCTGCGGATAGCTCTCACGAGGTCAGACCCTAGTTACTCAGCGCCACGACGCGCGACCGAAAACATACCTGTCGTACTGCGAATCAAGTTCTTCGTTGAACGCTTTCACCCCCAGCACGCAGGTTCAAACCTCACCAAAGTACCCTTGACCTGGTGATGTCCATGCCGGACGATCTACCCCGGCACCAGTGATCGATCTCCAGGCGCCGTCGCGCCAAACACGGCGAGCGGTCTTTCGTTCGGCAGGGGTAAGAGTGGACTATTAGGGCAACCCCTGTATGAGCGAGGTGGGACTCCGGTCTACGGGTCCCTTCTGTCGTGCTGCCCGCCTGCCGGCGGTACCCGGTGTGCCGCCCCTGAGTACGAAGTGACGATGATCGGACGAATTCCCATCCAGGACATCCAGCCCGTCGTCGACTGCGGCCAGTGGCCCGCCAAGGCCGCCGCGGGAGAGACCTTCGAGATCAGCGCGACGGTGTTCCGCGAGGGGCACGACGCGGTCGCCGCCGGCGTCGTGCTGATCGACCCCGACGGCGCGCCGGGCCGGATGCTGCCCATGCGCGAGGCCGGGCCGGGCACCGACCGGTGGAGCGTGGAGGTGTCGCTGCCCGCCGAAGGGCTGTGGCAGTTCCGGGTGGAGGCCTGGAGCGACCCGATCGCCACGTGGACGCACGACGCGGGCATCAAGATCCCCCGCGACATGGACGCCGACCTCATGTGCGAGGAGGGCGCCCGGCTGTTCGAGCGGGCGGCCAAGGGCGTGCGGGCCGCGGACTGCCGGGCGGCGGCGGAGGCGGGCGGCACCTGCGGGCACCGGGCCGCGCTGCTGGCCCTGGCGGCCCGCCTGCGGGACGACGCCGTGGACCCCCGGGCGCGCTTCGCGGTCACGCAACTGCCCGAGACCGCTGAGCTGATCGCCGCGCATCCGCTGCGCGACCTGCTCACCCGTTCCGGGCGCCTCCGCGTGCGGGTGGAGCGGCGGCGGGCGCTGTTCGGCTCGTGGTACGAGTTCTTCCCCCGGTCGGAGGGGGCCGTGGTGGGGCAGGAGGGCGTCGCCCCCAAGTCGGGGACCTTCGGGACGGCGGCCAGGCGGCTCCCGGCGATCGCCCAGATGGGCTTCGACGTGGTCTATCTGCCGCCGATCCACCCCATCGGCACGCAGTTCCGCAAGGGCCGCAACAACACCCTGACGCCCGACCAGTACGACCCCGGCTCGCCGTGGGCCATCGGCTCGGAGCAGGGCGGCCACGACGCGATCCACCCCGATCTCGGCACGATCGAGGACTTCGACGCGTTCGTCGCGAAGGCCCGCGAGCTGGGCATGGAGGTCGCCCTCGACCTCGCGCTGCAGTGCTCCCCCGATCACCCGTGGGTCAAGGAGCACCCGGAGTGGTTCAACATCCGGGCCGACGGCACGATCGCGTACGCGGAGAACCCGCCGAAGAAGTACCAGGACATCTATCCGCTGAACTTCGACAAGGACCCCGAGGGGATCTACGCGGAGGTGAAGCGGGTCGTCCGGCACTGGATGGACCACGGCGTACGGATCTTCCGGGTGGACAACCCGCACACCAAGCCGGTGCGGTTCTGGGAATGGCTGATCTCCGACATCAACGCGACCGACCCGGACGTGCTGTTCCTGGCCGAGGCGTTCACCCGTCCCGCCATGATGCGGACCCTCGCCAAGATCGGCTTCCACCAGTCCTACACGTACTTCACCTGGCGCAACCACAAGCAGGAGGCCGAGGAGTACCTGTGGGAGCTGTCCCACGAGACCTCGCACTTCCTGCGGCCGAACCTGTTCGTCAACACGCCCGACATCCTGCACGAGTACCTCCAGCACGGCGGCGTGCCGGCGTTCAGGATCCGGGCGGTGCTGGCCGCGCTGACGGCCCCCACCTGGGGGGTCTACTCCGGATACGAGCTGGCCGAGAACGTCCCGGTCCGTCCGGGCAGTGAGGAGTATCTCGACAGCGAGAAGTACCAGTACCGGCCGCGTGACTGGGCGGCGGCGGAGCGTGAGGGCCGCAGCCTTGCCCCGTTCATTACCCAGCTCAATTTGTTGCGAAGAGCGCACCCGGCGCTCCAGGAATTGCGTAACCTACGGTTTCACAACGTCGACCAGCCGGACGTGATCTGCTTCTCGAAGCGGCTGCCCGGCGCCTATGACACGGCCTCACGACGGCACGGACTAGGCGATGTCGTACTGGCCGTCGTCAACCTGGATCCATACAACACCCACGAGGCGACGGTCCGGCTCGACATGCCCGCCCTCGGTCTCGACTGGCATGCCGACTTCGTCGTGGACGACCAACTGTCGGGCGAGTCGTACCGCTGGGGGCAGGCGAACTACGTGCGCCTCGACCCGCACGTACAACCCGCACACATCCTCACGCTCCGCCACGGGTCAGTGCTCCGCCCGTGACGCAGCCCTGCACACTCCGGGGAGTCAACAGGTGAGCTCGACCACGCCTCAGCCCAGCCACACACAGCCCAGCCACACACAGCCGATCCCGAACACCTTCACCGAGGAGGAGCCACGGGACCAGCGCTGGTACAAGCGGGCCGTCTTCTACGAGGTGCTGATCCGCGGCTTCGCCGACTCGAACGGCGACGGCACCGGAGACATCCGCGGCCTGATCGAGAAGCTGGACTACCTCCAGTGGCTCGGCATCGACTGCCTCTGGCTGCTCCCGCTGTACGAGTCCCCGCTCAAGGACGGCGGGTACGACATCTCCGACTACATGAAGATCCTCCCGGACTTCGGTGACCTCGGAGACTTCATCAGGCTGGTGGACGAGGCGCACAAGCGGGGCATCCGGGTGATCGCCGACCTGGTGATGAACCACACCAGCGACCAGCACCCGTGGTTCCAGGCGTCGCGCAACGATCCCGAGGGGCCGTTCGGCGACTTCTACGTGTGGAGCGACACCGACGAGCAGTACCCCGGCGCGCGGATCATCTTCGTCGACACCGAGGCGTCGAACTGGACGTTCGACGCGGTGCGGGGGCAGTACTACTGGCACCGGTTCTTCCACCACCAGCCGGACCTCAACTTCGAGAACCCGGCCGTGCA
This sequence comes from Microbispora cellulosiformans, assembly GCF_008728085.1. NCBI lineage: Bacteria > Bacillati > Actinomycetota > Actinomycetes > Streptosporangiales > Streptosporangiaceae > Microbispora > Microbispora cellulosiformans. Next base: position 576,395 of record NZ_VYTZ01000007.1, read on the forward strand.
GGACGCGATGCTGGAGGTCATCCGATTCTGGCTGGACCTGGGCATCGACGGGTTCCGCCTGGACGCGATCCCGTACCTGTTCGAGCAGGAGGACACCAACTGCGAGAACCTGCCCCCGACCCACGCCTACCTCAAGCGGGTGCGGGCGGAGGTGGACCGCCTCTACCCCGACCGGGTGCTGCTGGCCGAGGCCAACCAGTGGCCGGCCGACGTGGTGGAGTACTTCGGCGACCCCGTCACCGGGGGTGACGAATGCCACATGGCCTTCCACTTCCCGCTGATGCCGCGCATCTTCATGGCCGTGCGGCGCGAGTCGCGCTACCCGATCTCGGAGATCCTGGCCCAGACCCCCAAGATCCCCGAGAACTGCCAGTGGGGGATCTTCCTGCGCAACCACGACGAGTTGACGCTGGAGATGGTCACCGACGAAGAGCGCGACTACATGTATTCGGAGTACGCCAAGGACCCGCGGATGCGGGCCAACGTCGGCATCCGGCGGCGCCTGGCGACGCTGCTGGACAACGACCGCAACCAGATCGAGTTGTTCACCGCGCTGCTGCTGAGCCTGCCCGGCTCGCCGGTGATGTACTACGGCGACGAGATCGGGATGGGCGACAACATCTGGCTCGGCGACCGCGACGGCGTCCGCACCCCGATGCAGTGGACCCCCGACCGCAACGCGGGCTTCTCCAGTTGCGACCCCGGCCGGCTCTACCTCCCCGTGATCATGGATCCGATCTACGGGTACCAGGCGATCAACGTCGAGGCCCAGCAGAAGAGCGCCAGCTCGCTGCTGCACTTCACGAAGCGGATGATCGAGATTCGCAAGCGGCACCCCGTGTTCGGCCTCGGCGAGTTCACCGAGCTGAACTCCTCCAACCCCAGCGTGCTCGCCTTCGTGCGGGAGCTCGGCGACGACCGGGTGCTGTGCGTCAACAACCTCTCCCGCTTCCCCCAGCCGGTCGAGCTCGACCTGCGCAGGTTCGAGGGATCGACACCGGTCGAGTGCATGGGCGGAGTTCCTTTTCCCCCGATCGGCGAACTTCCGTATCTTTTGACGCTCCCTGGGCATGGGTTCTACTGGTTCACGTTGCCCGTCACGCACCGGACGGCCGGCACGAAGGAGGAGTGACGACTTCACTTCAGGAGCTTCTGGCCGGCTGGATCACCGGGCAACGGTGGTTCGCCGGTAAGGGGCGCGCCATCGACGACCTGTCCATCGACTCCGAGATCGAGATCGCCGGCGGGGACCCGGCGCTGCTCCATCTGGTCGTGTGCGTGCGTCAGGGGGACCGCCGCACGCGCTACCAGATCCCGGTCGGGCTGCGCGAGTGGCTGCCCGACCGGCTGGAGCACGTGCGCATCGGCAGGTGCCGCCGCGACGGCCGCGAGGCCGACGTCTACGACGCGCTGCACGACTCCGCCCTGACCGCGCACCTGCTGGAGGGGATGGCCGCGGACCACGCGTTCGACGGCCTCGCCTTCCACCGCGCGGACGGCGTGGAGATCGACACCTCGCAGCGCAGCCTCGTGCTGACCGCGGAGCAGTCGAACACCTCGCTGGTGTACGGCGACACGTACATCTTCAAGCTGTTCCGCCAGCTCAGCCCGGGGACCAACCCGGAGCTGGAGATCATCACGGCGCTCGCCGGCGCGGGCTCGTCCCACGTGGCCCGGCCGTACGGCTGGATCGAGACCACACTGGAGGACGAGCCGACCACCCTGGCGATCATGCAGGAGTACCTGCGGAACGCCAACGAGGGCTGGTCGATGGCGCTGACCAGCGTGCGCGATCTCTACGCGTCCGCCGACGGCATGCCGGCGGAGGACGCCGGGGGCGACTTCGCGGGCGAGGCCCGGCGGCTGGGGGTGGCCACCGCGCAGGTCCACCGGGAGCTGGCCCGGGCCTTCCCCACGGGCACGATCGAGCCGCCGGAGCTCAAGCGGATGACCGAGCGGTTCCGCCGCAGGCTCGACAAGGCGGTCGCCGAGGTGCCGCTGCTCGGCGAGCACGCGGACGTCGCGGCCGAGGCGTTCGACCGGCTCGGCGACCTCGGGCACGCGGTGCCGGTGCAGCGGGTACACGGCGACTACCACCTCGGCCAGGTCATGCGCACCATGACCGACTGGGTCGTGCTCGACTTCGAGGGCGAGCCGGGGCAGCCGCTCGCCGAGCGCCGGGCGCTCGACTCGCCGCTGCGCGACGTGGCGGGCATGCTGCGCTCGTTCGAGTACGCCGCCCGGCACCTGCTGGCCGACCACCCGGACGCCGACGGGCTGGAGCACCGGGCCCGCGAGTGGTCGGAACGCAACCGCGCGGCGTTCCTCGCCGGCTACTCCGAGGGCGGCGGGCGGGTCCGCGGCGACGAGGCGGTCCTGCTGCGCGCGCTGGAGCTGAGCAAGGCCGTGTACGAGGTCGTCTACGAGGCGCGCAACCGGCCCTCCTGGTTGCCCATACCGCTCGCCGCCTTCCGCTGACAAGATCGCAGTGTTCGGTGGGATACATCTAGGGCAGGTTTGCGACATGGATTTGGACCGGCTGGCGGGGGGCGCTCACCACGACCCCCATTCGATTCTCGGGGCCCATCCCGGGCCCGACGGCGTCACGATCAGGGCTCTGCGGCCCTTCGCGGAGAAGGTCGAGGTGCTGGCCGACGGCTCGGCGCACGAGATGGCCCACACCGACTTCGGGGTGTTCGAGGTGACGCTGCCCGGCCTCGACAAGGTCCCGGACTACCGCCTGCGCGTCACCTATCCCGACGCCCCGCCGTACGAGACGGACGATCCGTACCGGCACTGGCCGACGCTGGGCGAGCTCGACCTGCACCTGATCGGCGAGGGCCGGCACGAACGGCTGTGGGAGGTGCTCGGGGCGCGGGTGGTCCGCCACGAGGACGTGGACGGCACGGCGTTCTCGGTCTGGGCGCCGAACGCGCAGGGCGTGCGGGTGATCGGCGACTTCAACCACTGGAACGGCGGCGCCCACCCCATGCGCTCGCTCGGCGGGACCGGCGTGTGGGAGCTGTTCATCCCGGAGATCGGCGAGGGCACGCGGTACAAGTTCCAGATCCTCGGGCTCGACGGGGTCTGGCGGGAGAAGGCCGACCCCATGGCCCGGCGCACCGAGATCCCGCCCGCGACCGCCAGCATCGTGGAGAAGCCGGCGTACGAGTGGCGTGACGAGGAGTGGATGGCCGCCCGGGCGTCGCGGGACGCCCTCGTCGAGCCGATGAGCACCTACGAGGTGCACCTCGGCTCCTGGCGGCCCGGCCTGTCCTACCGCGACCTCGCCCGCGAGCTGGTCGAGTACGTGACGGACATGGGGTTCACGCACGTGGAGTTCCTGCCGGTCGCCGAGCATCCGTTCGGCGGCTCGTGGGGCTACCAGGTGACGTCGTACTACGCCCCGACATCGCGGTTCGGCTCCCCCGACGACTTCCGCCACCTCGTGGACGAGCTGCACCGGGCGGGCGTCGGCGTGATCGTCGACTGGGTGCCCGCGCACTTCCCGATGGACGAGTGGGCCCTTGCCCGCTTCGACGGCACCCCGCTCTACGAGCACGGCGACCCGCGCCGCGGCACCCACCCCGACTGGGGCACGTACGTCTTCGACTTCGGCCGCAAGGAGGTGCGCAACTTCCTGGTGGCCAACGCGCTCTTCTGGCTGAAGGAGTTCCACGTCGACGGCCTGCGGGTGGACGCGGTGGCCTCGATGCTCTACCTCGACTACTCGCGCCGCGAGGGCGAGTGGACGCCCAACGAGTACGGCGGCAGGGAGAACCTCGACGCGATCGAGTTCCTCAAGGAGATGAACGCGGTCGTCTACCGCGAGGAGCCCGGGATCGTGACGATCGCGGAGGAGTCGACCGCCTGGCCCGGCGTCTCGCGCCCGGCGTACCTCGGCGGTCTCGGATTCGGCTTCAAGTGGAACATGGGCTGGATGCACGACACGCTCAGCTACATGTCCCGGGAGCCCGTCTACCGGCAGTATCACCACCACCAGATGACGTTCTCCCTGATGTACGCCTTCTCGGAGAACTTCGTGCTGCCGCTCTCGCACGACGAGGTCGTCCACCTCAAGGGATCGCTGCTGGGCAAGATGCCCGGCGACGAGTGGCAGCGCTTCGCCAACCTGCGCGCGTTGTACGGCTTCATGTGGGCCCACCCCGGCAAGCAGCTGCTGTTCATGGGCGGCGAGTTCGGCCAGGGCGCCGAATGGTCGGAGGCGGGCGGCCTCGACTGGTGGCTGCTCGACTTCGACTTCCACCAGGGCGTACGGCGGCTGATCAGGGACCTCAACCACGTCTACCGCGACTCGCCCGCGCTCTACTCCCGCGACAACACCCACGAGGGCTTCCGCTGGATCGACGCCGACGACGCCTCGGGCAACGTGCTGTCGTTCCTCCGGTACGGCGCGGACGGCTCGGCGCTGGCCTGCGTCGCCAACTTCTCCGGCGCGCCGCACGACGACTACCACCTGGGCCTGCCGACCCCGGGCCGGTGGGAGGAGGTCCTCAACACCGACGCGTACGAGTACGCCGGCAGCGGGGTCGGCAACATGGGCTCGGTCGAGGCGGTGGAGACGCCGCGGCACGGCCTGCCCTGCTCGGCGCGGCTGCGCGTGCCGCCGCTCGGCGTGGTGTGGCTGCGGCCGGTGGAGACGCCGACCCCGGTGAGCGCCGAGATGGACGAGCGGACCGTGACGGCCCTGCCGGAGGCGGAGCCGGAGCCGGCGGAGGCGGCGCTGGAGGAGCCGGAGGGCCTGGTCGCCGAGTCCTGATCTCCGGCAGGCCGTTCAGCGGGCCGTTCACACGCTGACGACGACCTTCCCGCGGGCGTGCCCCTCCTCCACGTAGCGGACGGCCGCGGGGAGGTCGTCGAACGGGTAGACGCGGTCGACGACCGGGGTGAGGTCGCCCTGCTCGACGAGCGCGGCCAGCCTGACCAGCTTCGCCCGCTTCTCGCGGCATCGGGTCACGTCGGCGAGGACCACCCGCCTCGACGTGAACGGCGACGTCGAGAGCGCCGCGATCGTGTGGCCGACGGGCTGCAGCCATCGTCCGGCCGGCCCGCCGACGAGGACGTGCGTCCCCCGGGGCCTGAGCACCCGCCGGCAGGCCGCCGCCGGCCGGGTGCCCGCGATGTCGAGCAGGAGGTCGTACCGCCGGGCGGTCCGGGTGAAGTCGGCTCTGCTGTAGTCGACGACCTCGCCCGCGCCGAGCGACCGGACCAGATCCACGTTGCGGGGGCCGCAGACGCCGGTGACCTCGGCGCCGAACGCCCGGGCGAGCTGCACGGCGAAGGTGCCCACCCCGCCCGACGCGCCGTTCACGAGCACCTCGTGCCCCGGCCGGACCTGCCCTTCGTCCAGGGCCAGCAGCGCGGTGGCGGCCGCCAGCGGCACCGCCGCCGCCTGCTCGAACGACAGGTTCTCCGGTTTGCGGACCAGCTCGCTCTCCCGCACGCTGACGTACTCGGCGAAGCCGCCCCCGGTGACCATCGCGAACACCTGGTCGCCGGGGCGGAACGCCGTGACGCCCGCGCCGGTCGCCTCGACCTCCCCCGCGACGTCGGCGCCCAGAATGCCGATCCGCGGCCCGCGCGGGCCGAGCGTGCCGCCCATCAGGCGCGCGACGTACGGCTCGCCTCTCATGTGGTGCCAGTCGTACGGCTGGACGGAGGTGGCGCGGACCCGGACCAGCACCTCCCCGGGGCCGGGCGCCGGCGTCGGGACGTCGCCGAGCTCCAGGACCTCGGGCGGGCCGTACGAGCGTAGGACGTAGGCCTTCATCGCATCTCTCCTCGTCGCCTCGGCGGCTGGGAGGCCAGCGTAGGAAGCGCCGTGCCCGGGACTCATCGGCCGAAAGTACGCCCGATCGGCAGCCGATGGACCGGTGCGGATCGAGCCGTTCCGCCGATGATCCGCCCCCGCCCCGCATACGACGATCGGGCCATGACAGAACTGACATCGGCACAACCGGCATCGGCAGAAGTGACATCGACGCGACGGTCCGTACCCCCGCGAGGTGGCCGGAGGAAAAGGAAGTGGCTGGTGCCGGCGGGGCTGATCGCGCTCAGCGCCGTGCCCGTGGTCGCCGGCGCGGCCCGGCTGTCCCAGCTCACCGTCGGCGGGCCGGTCACCGCGGACAGCGCCCGGTATTTCGCGACGCCCTTCCCCGTGGTCGCGCACATCGTCGCCGTCACCCTGTTCAGCCTTCTCGGCGCCCTGCAGTTCGCCCCCGCGCTCCGCCGCCGCGCGCCGCGCTGGCACCGGGTCTCGGGACGGGTGCTGGTGCCCGCCGGGCTCGTCACGGCCCTGTCGGGCCTGTGGATGACGCTGTTCTACCCGCACCTGCCGGACGACAGCGCCCTCCTGGTCGGCGTACGGCTGGCGGTGGGCGGCGGCATGATCGTGTCGATCGTCCTCGGCTTCACGGCGATCCGGCGGCGGGACGTCACCCGGCACCGCGCGTGGATGGCGCGCGGCTACGCGCTCGGCATGGGCGCGGGCACCCAGGTGCTGACCATCCTGCCCTGGGTCGTGGTGACCGGCGGGCAGCCCGGCCCGCTCCCCCGCGCGCTGCTCATGACCCTCGCGTGGGTGATCAACCTCGCCGTGGCCGAGTGGGCCGTCCGGCGCCGGCCCGGCGCCCGGAAGCCCGGTATCCGCCGGCCCGCGCCCGTCACCCCGTGACGCGGCCTGTCTGATAGGCCCACATGGCGATCTCGACGCGGTTGCGGGCGCCGAGCTTGGCCATCAGGCTGGCTACGTGCGTCTTGACCGTGCTCAGCGAGATGTGCATCTCGTCGGCGATCTCGCTGTTGGTCCGCCCGCGCGCCACCGCGGCCAGAATCTCCTCCTCCCGGTAGGTCAGCGGCTCGACGAGCCGCGCCGCCGGTGCGGCGGGGCCGGACCGGGCGAAGGCCCCGAGCAGCCGCGCGGTGACGCTCGGGGCGATGAGCGCGTCCCCTCCGGCGGCGGCGTGCACGGCCTGGGAGAGCATCTCCGCACCGGCGTTCTTGAGCAGGAACCCCCGGGCGCCGGCCCGCAGCGCGGCGTAGACGTACTCGTCGAGGTCGAACGTGGTGATGACCACGACGGCGAGGGGGTCGGCGACCCCCGGCCCGGCGAGGCAGCGGGTCGCCTCGATGCCGTCGACGCCGGGCATGCGGATGTCGAACAGGCACACGTCCGGGCGCAGGCGCCGCGCGAGCTCGATGGCCCGCCGCCCGTCGGCGGCCGTGCCGGCGACCTCGATGCCGGGCTGGGCGTCGAGGATCATCGCGAGCCCGGTGCGGACGATCTCCTGGTCGTCGGCGACCAGCACCCGGATGCTCACGTCGCCACCCCGTTCCTCGGCAGCACCGCGGTGACGGTCCAGCCCCGGCCGGGGTCCGGGCCCGCCACACAGGTGCCGCCGAGCAGGTCGGCGCGTTCGGCCATGCCGACGATGCCGTATCCCGCCGGGCCCGGCGGGCGGGCGGAGCCGCCGTCACCGTCGTCGCTCACGCGCAGGCACACCGAGGGGCCGTCCCCGGTGACGTGCACCGCCACCCGGGTGGCGTGGCGGGCGTGCCGCAGCGCGTTCGTGACCGCCTCCTGGGCGATGCGGTAGACCGCCGCCTCGACCGACGGGGAGATGCCGCCGAGGTCACCGGAGATCTCGATCCCGACGGACGGGTGGTCCGGCCCGCCGGGCGCCGCGAGCCCCTCCAGGTCGGCGATCTGCCGCCCGGGGGTCAGGTCCGCCGGCTCGTCCCGGCGCAGGACGCGGACCATGGCCCGCATCTCGTCGAGGGCGCGCGCCGCCTCGGCCTCGATCACCCGCAGCGCGTCGGTCGCGGCGTCCGGCCGCGACGCGGCCGTGGCGAGGCCCGCCTGCGCACGGATCGCCATCGCCGAGACGTGGTGGGCGACGGTGTCGTGCAGTTCGCGCGCCAGTTGCTCGCGTTCGAGCAGCTTGACCTGGTCGAGCTCACGGGCCCTCGCCCTGGCCCGGTAGCGGAACGCCCAGCCGAGCGTGGTCGTGGAGAGCACGACGGCGAACGGGCCGATCGCGTCGGCGAGCGCGGCGTGCTCGACGAGCACGGACAGGCCGGCCCCGGCGAGCATGACCGCGAGGCCGATCACGATCTCGCGGCCCGACCCCCACCGCAGCAGCGCGTACGGCAGGATCAGCAGGTAGGCCAGGGAGTACATGTCGAGCGTCGCGCCGTCCAGGGCGACCGGGACCAGGGTCGTGACGACGAAGCAGGCCGCCAGCGCCTCCAGGGGCCGGGTCCGGCGCCACAGCAGCGCGGGCGTCAGCCCCGCGGTGACGACCACCGAGAAGACCCGCCACGGCAGGTCCGGCCGCAGCACCCCCTCCAGCACCGCGAGCGGCACCAGCACCACGACGAGCGCCCAGTCGCGCCACACCCGCCTGGGCGGGTCGGGGGGACGGGGCTCGTGCCAGACCGAGCGAACGAGACCGCTCACCGCATCATCGTACGGGAGCCCGCGCCTTCGGGGGGCAGGTCGCGCGCGGGCGGGACCTTAGCGAGGAGTTAACCGGCGATTAACCGGCCTCAGGGGCGTTGACCCTCCGGCGATCGGTGCTTACGCTGCCAACTAATAGGAAACTTTCCTATCATTACCCCCCAAGCCCGGGAGTTTCCGTTGCGAAAGATCCTCCTCGGGTCCATGATCGCCGGGGCCGCGCTGCTCGCGCCGCTCGCGATCGGGACCGCCTCCGCCACCGTCGCCGCGAGCACCGCCGCCACCGCCCCCAAGGCCGGGGTCGTCACCCTGGCCTACGCGGCCTGGGCCCCCAACACCTGGTACGCCGTCGGCGCCCGGGTCACCTACGCGGGCAAGGACTACGAGTGCATCCAGGCGCACACCTCCCTGACCGGGTGGGAGCCGCCGATCGTGCCGGCCCTGTGGAAGCTCCTGCCGGGCGGCTCCACCTCGTCCCCCTCCCCGAGCGCAACCCCCACGAGGAGTCCCTCCCCGAGCCCGAGCCCCAGTAAGAGCCCGAGCCCGACGCCCACCGTGACGCCGACGGTCACCCCGACCGTCACACCGCCGCCGGGCGGCAAGAAGGTGCTCGGCTACTTCGCCGACTGGGGCGTCTACGGCCGCCAGTATTTCGTGAAGAACATCGTGACCAGCGGTTCGGCCGCCAAGCTCACCCACATCAACTACGCGTTCGGCAACGTGACCAACGGCCAGTGCGCGATCGGCGACTCCTACGCCGACTACGACATGGCCTACACGACGGCCAACAGCGTGGACGGCAAGGCCGACACCTGGGACGCCGGCGCGCTGCGCGGCGCCTTCAACCAGCTGCGCAAGCTCAAGGCGCAGTACCCGAACATCAAGGTCATCTACTCCTTCGGCGGCTGGACCTGGTCCGGCGGGTTCGCCCAGGCCGCGGCCAACCCCACCGCGTTCGCCAACTCCTGCTACACGCTGCTGAAGGACCCCCGCTGGGCCGACGTGTTCGACGGCATCGACATCGACTGGGAGTACCCGAACGCCTGCGGCCTGAGCTGTGACTCCAGCGGCGCGGCGGCGTTCAGGAACCTGATGGCCGCGCTGCGCGCCAAGTTCGGCTCCAGCTACCTCGTCACCGCGGCCATCACCGCGGACGGCACGAGCGGCGGCAAGATCGACGCTGCCGACTACGCGGGAGCGGCGCAGTACATCGACTGGTACAACGTGATGACCTACGACTACTTCGGCGCCTGGGCGGCCCAGGGCCCGACGGCTCCGCACTCCCCCCTGACCTCCTACTCGGGCATCCCCACCGCCGGGTTCTACTCCGACGCGGCGATCCAGAAGCTGAAGAGCAAGGGCGTGCCCGCGAGCAAGCTGCTGCTCGGCATCGGCTTCTACGGCCGCGGCTGGACCGGCGTGACCCAGTCGGCCCCCGGCGGCACCGCCACCGGCGCCGCGCCCGGCACGTACGAGGCGGGCATCGAGGACTACAAGGTCCTCAAGAACAGCTGCCCGGCCACCGGCACGGTCGCCGGCACCGCGTACGCCAAGTGCGGCTCCAACTGGTGGAGCTACGACACCCCCGCCACCATCGGCGGCAAGATGACCTACGCCAAGAACCAAGGTCTGGGCGGGGCCTTCTTCTGGGAGTTCAGCGGTGACACCGCCAACGGCGAACTGATCACCGCGATGTCGAGCGGCCTGAGGTAACCGCTTCGCACCGATCGGGGCCTCCGCGTGCCACACTCACGTGGGGGCCCTGACCGTCGGGGCAGACCGGCCAAAACCGTCGCTTATGGTGGCATTTATGGACGCGTCGAGGACGATCGTGGAGACCGTGGCCAAGCTGCGGCAGCGCCGCACCGGGCCGCTGGTGCTGGAGCTGGACCTGACCGAAGGGCTGTCCGAGGGACCGCCCGCCGACCCTGTCACCGCCCTGCTGTCGATGCGCAAGCCGCGCCTGGCGGAGGTGCTGTCGGGCCTGCGCCGCGCCCGCAAGGACCCCCGGGTCACCGCGCTCATCGTCAAGATCGGCGGGAACCCCCTGGGCCTGGGGATGGTGCAGGAACTGCGCGAAGCCGTCGTGAAGCTGCGCGCTGCGGGCAAGCCGACCGTCGCGTTCGCCGAGACCTTCGGGGAGTTCGGCACCGGGACGGTTCCGTACTATCTGGCCAGTGCCTTCGAGCGGGTCTACCTCCAGCCCTCCGGTGACGTCGGCCTGACCGGGGTGGCGCTGGAGCAGCGCTTCCTGCGCGACGCGCTCGCGAGGGCCGGGGTGGAGTATCAGCTCGGCCAGCGGCACGAGTACAAGACCGCGGCCAACATGTTCACCCAGAACCACATGACGGACGCGCACCGCGAGTCGGCGGCCCGCATCGCCGAGTCGGTGACCGAGCAGATCACCGCCGGCATCGCCGAGGCGCGCCGGCTCACCCCCGAGCGGGTGCGCGAGCTGATCGACCAGGGCCCGTTCATCGGCGCCGAGGCCGTCGAGGCCGGGCTCGTGGACGGGCTCAAGTATCGCGACGAGGTCTACGCGGAGACCGTCGAGGACGGCGCCCACCTGCTGTACGTGTCCCGGTACGCCAAGAGCGCGCTGTCCGGGAAGCTGCCGCACCCCGGCGCCGACACCGTGGCTCTGGTGCACGGCACCGGCATGATCCGCCTCGGGCGCAGCGGCAGGTCTCCCCTGGGCGGCGGAGGGGCCATGGGCTCCGACACCGTCTGCGCCGCCCTCCGCGCGGCCCGGCGGGACGACAAGGTCAAGGCCATCGTGTTCCGCGTGGACAGCCCCGGCGGCTCGTACGTCGCCTCCGACGCCATCTGGCGGGAGGTCGTGCTGGCCCGGGAGGCGGGCAAGCCGGTCATCGTGTCGATGGGCGACCTGGCCGCCTCCGGCGGCTACTTCGTGTCGATGGCCGCCGACGTGATCGTGGCCCAGCCGGGCACGCTGACCGGCTCGATCGGCGTGTTCGGCGGTAAGCCCGTCGTCGGTGAGCTGCTCGGCAAGCTCGGCGTGGCGACGGAGTCGGTCGCCGAGGGCGCCAACGCGGGGATGTTCTCGCCGACGACCGCGTTCTCCGATACGCAGTGGGAGCGGGTCAACGCCTGGCTCGACCGCATCTACGACGACTTCGTCGGCAAGGTGGCCGACGGCCGCGGCCTGAGCAGGGAGCGGGCGCACGAGCTGGCCAAGGGCCGGGTGTGGACCGGCGCCGACGCCCGGGCGGCCGGCCTCGCCGACGAGCTCGGCGGCCTGGAGGACGCCCTCGCCATGGCCCGCCGCCGGGCCGGGCTCCCCACCGCCGCCCCGGTGCGGACCTATCCCCGCATGCACCCGCTGGAGCGGCTACGGCCGGCGGAGTCCAGCGAGGACAGGTCGGCCGCCCTCTCCCGGATCCGCCTGGAGGCGTGGGGACCGCTGGCCCGGCTCGCCGGGGAGCTCGGCCTCCCGGCGTACGGCCCGCTCGCGCTGCCGGGCTACTGGACCGTCCGGTAGCGGGAGCGCAGCCGTACGAGCGGGGGCTTGGCGGCGTCGACGTAGTCGACGCCCAGCACCGCGCCGACGAACAGGGTGTGATCACCGGCCGGGACGACCTGCGTCGTCTCGGCCTCGATCGCCGCCACGCCGCCCTCCACCACCAGCGCCTCGCTGTGCTCGCCGCGGTGGTGGGCGGCCCCGGCCAGCAGGAGCCGCGCCCCCGGCCGCCCGGCGGCGGCGAAGCGGGAGGCGACCGCCTGCTGGCCGTCCGCGAGAAGGCTGGCGGCCCAACGGTCCCGGCGCAGGAGCACCTCGGCGAGATATCCGGCCGAGTCGAGGCTGACCAGCACGAGCGGCGGGTCGAGCGACACCGACATCAGGGTCGCGACCGTCGTGCCGAGGTCGTCACGGTCGTCCTTCACCGTCACCACGGCGACGCCCGCGGCGAGTTGCCGCATGGCCTCGGTGAACAGCCCCTGCACCGGACTCACTCAGGACTCACCTAGACGAGACCGTTCTGGGCCAGCCAGTCCTTGGCGACCGCCGGCGGGTCGTCCTTGTCGACGGCGATCCGCTTCATCAGCGAGACCAGCGTCTCGGTGTCCAGCTTGGCGGAGATCGCGTTGAGCGTGGAGACCACGGTCTCGTTCGCCTCGGCCTTGTGGACCAGGGGCGTCACGTTCTCCGAACCGAAGGCGTTCTTGTTGTCCTGCAGTGGCACGAGGTCGTTCAGCACGATCTTGGGGTCGGTGGTGAACACGTTGCCCACCTGGACCGTGCCGCTCTTGATCGCGTCGGCGGTGGTGGCCCCGGTGGGCTTCCACTGCTTGAACTCCAGGCCGTAGACGCTCTTGAAGTTCTCCTCCTGGCGGTCCTTGAACTCCGGCGGGCCGCCGACCGTGAAGTCCTTGGAGACCTTCGCGAGGTCCTCGATCGTGGCGAGCTTGTACTTGTCGGCCGTCGCCTTGGTGACGGTGAGCGAGTTGTTGTCCTCGGCCGCGGCGGGCTCCAGGATCTCCAGCTCGGGCGGCAGCTTGGCCTTCAGCCCGGAGAGGATGTCGTCCTTGGTCCGCGCCGTGCTCGACTTGTCGATGAACGCCAGCAGCGACCCGGCGTACTCCGGCAGGACGGTCAGGCCGCCGCTCTTGACCTGGTCGTAGACCACCTCTCGGCTGCCGATGTTGGGCTTCTCCTCGACCGTGACGCCCTTCGCCTTGAGTGCCTGGGCGTAGATCGAGGCGAGCAGGACGCTCTCGGGGAAGTCGAAGGAGCCGACGACCACCTTTGCGGCGGCCGCGCCGCCGGAACCGGAGGCCGCCGGGGCGGCCGACGCGGTGGTGGACAGCGGGTCGGACCCCCCGCAGGCCGACAATGTGAGCGCCGTGGTCAGGGCGACCGCCGCGACGCCGAACATACGCCTCATAAGGAAAAACCCTTCATTTCTGGGAGATAATACGGAGATTAGCGCGTCTGCCGGACTCCCGGCGAGACGACCACCCGGCCGAGGAGGAGGAAGCCGAACTGGACGGCCAGCGCGAGGGCCGCGACCAGGACCGCGCCGCCGATCACGCTTGAGTACGCCTTGGTGGCCAGGCCGTCGATGATGAACCGGCCGAGCCCGCCGAGGCCGACGAACGCCGCCACGGTGGCCGTGGAGACGACCTGGATGGCTGACAGGCGCAGCCCCAGCAGGATCAGCGGCAGCGCGACCGGCGTCAGCGTCCGGAACAGCACCTGCCGCCCGCGCAGGCCCATGCCGTACGCGGCGTCGCGCAGGTCGGCGTCCACGCCGCGCAGGCCCTCGTACGTGTTCACCAGGATGGGCGGGACCGCCAGCACGATCAGCGGGACCAGCACCGGCAGCACGGTCCCCACCCCGGCCAGCAGCACGACGAGCACGAGCAGGCCGAGCGTGGGCAGGGCCCGGGCGGCGTTCGCCGCGACGACGACGAGCAGCGCGCCGCGGCCGGTGTGGCCGATCAGCATGCCGAGCGGCACGGCGATCAAGGCCGCGACGAGGAAGGCCGCCGCCGAGTATCCGAGGTGCTCCAGCAGCCGCGCCGGGATGCCGTCGGGGCCGGACCAGTGCGCCGCGTCGCCGAAGAAGTCGGCCAGCCAGTTCACGCCGTACCCCCGTTCACGCTGCGCCCGTTCACGCCGTGCTCCTTGCCCGGGACCAGGGGGTCAGCAGTCGCTGGGCCAGCACGAGCAGCCCGTCTGCGAGCACCGCGAGCAGCACGATGAGCGCGATCCCGACCACGATCGGCGTGTAGAACTGCCGCTGCCAGCCGTCGATGAACAGGTTGCCGAGCCCGCCCTGGCCGATCAGCGCGCCCACGCTCACCAGGCTGATGCTGGACACGGTCGCGACCCGCAGCCCGGCGAGGACCACCGGCACCGCGACCGGCAACTCGACCCGGAGCAGGCGGCGCGCGGGCCGGAAGCCCATCGCCACGGCCGACTGCCGTACGGGATCGGGGACCGAGGCCAGCCCGTCCACGACGGCGGGGATCAGGACCGCCAGGGCGAAGAACGTCAGCGGGATGACGACGGTCGCGCGGGTGAGCCCGGTGACGGACAGGAAGATCGAGAACAGGACGAGGGAGGGCAGGGAGTAGGTCACGTTCATCAGCGCCGCCGTCGGCTGGTACAGCCATCGCCACCGGGCGCAGGCCAGGCCGAGCGGCAGCGCCACCACCAGCCCGAGCAGCACCGGCAGGAAGGCCGTCACGACGTGGTTCTCCAGCAGTGTGCTGATCGCCGAGGGGCTTCCGCTGTCCCAGTTGCGCGCGATCCAGTCCCAGCGGACCAGGGGCTCCTCGATCACGCGCGCGCCTCCTCGGCCTCGGCGGAGCCGGCGCCCCTGACGGGCGGCGCGTACTCGGCGAGCAGGTCGTCGATCGCGTCCCGCCCGGCCACCCCGCGCACGCGGCCCTCCTCGTCCACGGCGACCGCGACGCCGTTCGGCGACAGCAGCGCCGCGTCGAGCGCCGCCCGCAGCGAGTCGGTCTCGGGGTCGAAGGTGCCGTACGCCGCGAGTCCGTCGCCGGTCCGCCAGCCGAGCGGCCTGCCGTCCCCGTCGGTCACGAGGTCGGGCGGCGCCGGGCCGAGCCGCACCTCCTTGGCGGAGATGAACGACAGCCGCCGGATGCCCCGGTCACGCCCGAGGAAGCCGCGGACGAAGTCGTCGGCCGGCTCGGTGAGCAGCGTGGCGGGGCCCGCCATCTGGGCCAGCCGCCCGCCGACGCGCAGGACGGCCACCGTGTCGCCGAGCTTGACCGCCTCGTCGATGTCGTGGGTGACGAACACGATCGTCTTGCGCAGTTCCGACTGCAGGCGGAGCAACTCGTCCTGGAGGCTGGCCCGCACGACCGGGTCGACGGCGCTGAACGGCTCGTCCATCAGCAGCACCGGCGGGTCCGCCGCGAGCGCCCGGGCCACGCCGACCCGCTGCTGCTGGCCCCCGGAGAGCTGGAAGGGATAACGGTTCGCGAGGCCCGCGTCGAGCCCGACCAGTTCGAGCAGCTCCATCGCCCGCGCACGGGCCTTCTTCTTGTTCCAGCCGAGCAGGTACGGCACCGTCGCGACGTTGTCGACGATCTTGCGGTGCGGGAACAGGCCCGCCTGCTGGATGACGTACCCGATGCCGCGCCGGAGCGTGGGCGGGTCGATCTCCCGCACGTCCTGGCCGTCGAGGGCGATGCGGCCGGAGGTGGCGTCGATCATGCGGTTGATCATCCGCAGCGAGGTGGTCTTGCCGCAGCCGGAGGGGCCCACGAACACGGTGATCGCACCGGTGGGCACCTCGAGGCTCAGGTCGTCCACGGCCACCGTCCCGTCCCGGTAGCGCTTGGTGACACCTTCGAATGTGATCACGCCGTATCTGCCCTTCGAAAGAGTGTGCGATCAAGGCAACACCGGAGGCGCCTTCGCTCTTCCCCGTCAGCTCCCCGGAAATCATGGCGGCCCCCACCGCGTTCGTCAGCCCGGCAGTCAGCCTATGGAGATACTCGCGAGATCCGGGCCTGAATATCTATCAATAGGGCATCTCCTGATGCGTGGTGCGCCGATGTGTTGGCATGATTACTCTCACGCCTCTCCTGTCCCTCCGCTCCGTTCCTCCCGTAGGGACCAGCCACGAACCCTTGAGGAGCCGGTCGTGACTTCACCGCTCACCGGTCAGCGCTCCAGGAGCGAGCTGATCGCCGAGCTCTTCGAGCGTCACGCCGCGGGGTTGTTCGCCTACTGCCACGACCAGCTCGGCGAGACCGCCTCGGCGGCCGACGCCGTGGTCGCCGTCTTCACCACCGCTCCGGCCGCCCCCGAGCCCCCCTCGCGCGCCGTGCTGTACGCGCTGGCCCGCCGCGAGATCTACCGCCGGGACGTCAGCTACGCGCTGCCCGCCGTGGACTCCGTCGCCGACCCGGCGACCGCGCTGATCGAGCGGGTGTTCCGCGACATCCGGCCGCACCAGCGAGAGGTCCTGCTGCTGTCGGAGGTCTGCGGCCTCACGCCGCCCGAGCTGTCGCTGGTGCTCGACGTGGCGGGCGACACCGCGGAGGAGCTCGCCGCCGGAGCGAGGCGCCGCTTCACCCAGACACTGGCGACGGCGGTCGCCGCCGCGAGGTCCGCGCCGTTCGTGCCTCCCCCTGTCGCGGAGGTGTACGACGCCATCGGGGTCGCCCCCATCGCCGACGTACTGGCCCGGCTGCCCTGGCGTCACCCGTCCGCCTCCGTACGCAACCGGGTGCTGGCGGCGCTGCCGTACGAGGAGCCCGGCGACTCACCCGAGGCCGGTCCGGAGCAGGCGGCGGAGCAGTCGGGGGCTCGGTCCGGGGGGCTCGTCACCAAGAGGCTGTGGCCGACCACACCGACCTGGCCGCTGCCGCTGAGCGACCCTGATCAGGTCACCAACACCTGCGTGGTCAATACCGAGGCCATCACGCCCCAGGAGTCCCGGCGCAAGGCCAAGCACGAGGCGACGACCGAGCCCATGCCCCGGCTGCGCGGAGCGCTGCTCAACTCGCTCACCGAGGGCCGCCTGCGCAGAAAGCGCGCCACCCGGCCCGAGCCTCGATCGCAGGAGACACAGGCACAGGAGACACAGGCAAAGACCCGGGCGCAGGAGACACAGGCACAGGAGACACAGGCAAAGACCCGGGCGCAGGAGACACAGGCACAGGAGACACAGGCAAAGACCCGGGCGCAGGAGACACAGGCACAGGAGACACAGGCAGAGACCCGGGCGCAGGAGATACGGGCCCAGGAACGCCCGGCGCAGGAGTCCTTGGCGGCGCCCGTGGAGCCGCTGGCTTCCCCGCAGTTCCCATCCCAGGCCCTGCCCGAGGCTGTGTCCCAGGCCCTGTCACAGCCGCCGTCGCAGGACCTGTCACAGCCATCCGGCTTCGGCGTTCCGGAGCCGGCGGGCTCGGTGGGACACGCGGGTCATGCGACGACTGTGGGTGCCGAGGGCCTCGCCGCAGACAGGTCCAACGTCGACTGGTTCAGTGCCGAGGGCTTCGACGCCGAGCGGTCGGAGGCCGAGCCGTTCGGCGCCTTCCGCCCAGCCGAACCGGCCGACCCGTTCGACGCCTTCGCTCCCGCGACTCCTCCCGGCGTGACCCGACCCGCCGACCCAGCGCCCGCCGCGTATCCATCCGCCGATCCACTGCCCGGCCACACCGTCTTCGCGGATGATCCGCAGAGGCAGGCGCCGGGACAGGTGCCGGGCGAACGGCGCGGTTTCGACGCCTTCACGCCCGCCGGTCCGCTCCCGCCCGGTGAGTCCTTCGACGCCTTCACGCCCGTCAGTCCGCTCCCAGCCGGTGAGCAGCACGACGTGGGCAGGGGAGAGCCCGGCGCCTTCGACGCGTTCACCCCCGCGGACCCGGCGACCGCCTCCAGGCCCGGCGAGCCGTTCGACGCGGCGCACACGCTCCTGTTCGAGACGCTCCGCTCCGCCGAACCCTTCGACGCTTTCGCCGCCCCGGCCGAGGCGCCCCCCAAGCCGGCCGGCGAGCCGGCTCCCCAGCCCACGGCCGGCGCCGCTGAGCCGGACCCACGGCCCGCTACGGAGCCCGCCTCGCCGCCCGAGGCATCCGGGCAGTCGGGGCAGTTCTGGCAGTCCGAGCACCCCGAACCTTCCACCCCATCCGACGCGTTCCCCCCGGCCGAGAGCACCGCGATCCCGCAGGCGGTGTTCCCGGAGACCGAGTTCCCGCAGGCTGAGTTCCCACAGGTCGCGTTCCCGCAGGTGGAGTTCCCGCAGGTGGAGTTCCCGCAGGTTGAGGAGCGGATCGAGGATCCGTCCGGCGGGTATCCGGCGGCATTCGCCGAGGACGTCCCCCCGGCGGTCTCCGCGAGCACCTCGCACGACGTCTCCCAGGACACGGCACTCACCGGTGAGTATCCGGCGGCATTCCCCGACGACGTTCCCCCGGCGGCATCCGCAAGCGCCTCGCACGACGTCTCCCAGGACACGGCACTCACCGGTGAGTATCCGGCGGCGTTCCGCGAGGGCGGAGCCCCCGAGGCGCCTCAGGCGGAGGCCGAGGCCCTGGACCCCACCCCGGCGCCTGACACCGCATCGGCCACTACATCGACATCGGCTACCGCACCGGCCGCCGCTGCCGCCTCCCGAGCCGCCGTCCCTGCTGCCGTCCCTGCCTCCTCGCCGGTCGCGCCCGTGCGGAAGGACGGCAAGCGCACGGCCAAGAAGCACACGAACACCGGCAGCACCAAGAAGGCCGGCAGCGCCAAGGGGAAGGCCGGCAGCACCGGGAACGCCGGGGAGGCCGGTGCCAGGCCTGCGGGGAAGGGGTCGCGCAAGAAGAGCGACCGGCACTACGACTGGCTGTGGGAGGCCGTCGGCTTCCTGATCTGCCTGATAATCGCACTGGTCGTCTTCTTCACCGTGCCGACGATCGTCACGCACTGACCTCCCCGCTCGGGACAGCGAAGTAGAACCGATTACATTTCGCGAAATACCGGCGTTTTCGCGACTGGCGGGTAACCAGTCTGGACGGGCGGGAGTCGGATAGCGTGTTCCCATGCGCACTTCGCATGTGGTCGCCGACGTCCCGCCGCCGCGCCCCGACGCGCCCTCCGGCACGGGCGCGCATCCGGCTCCGGCCACCCCCGGAGTCCGCGCCCGGAGCCAGCACCAGCGACGCCGGCGGATCGTGCAGGCGGCCGCGGCGCTCGCCTCCCGCGGGGGCGTAGAGGCGATGCAGATGCGCACGGTGGCCGAACGCGCGGGCGTCGCGCTGGGAACGCTCTACCGCTACTTCCCCTCCAAGATGGACCTGGTCGTGGCGGTCGTGGCCGAGGAGATCGACCTGCTGGAGTCGAGCATCGAGCGGCGGCCCCCGACCGCCGCCCAGCCCGCCGGCCGCGCGGTCGACGTGCTGATGCGGGCGACCCGGGGCCTGATGCGCGAGCCGGAACTGGCCGACGCGCTGATCCGCTCCCTGATCATCGCGGAGGTGGAGGCGCCGTTCGGCGACCGGATGGCGAGCCTGGTGCTGCGCGTCGCCGCCGGCGGCGGCCGCACCGCGGACCTTCCTCCCGACGACCAGCACGCCCTCACCGCGTCCCTGGTGGGGGTGTGGGTGCAGGAGCTGCTGGAGATGCTGCGCGGACGGCGAACCTATGAGCAGATCCAGCACCGGATCGAACTCGCCGCCGAGCGGCTGCTCGCGGGCTTCTGATATTCACCGCCGCCCGTATTCACCCGACCCTCGTATTCACCCCCGCCCCGTATTCACCCTGCCGCCGCAATCGGGCTGGAACGGGTTCCAGTTCAACGACACGTCATTCGAATGCCTCGACGAGGGCCTTGGGCGCGGTCAGGCACCACGCCTCGGTGACCAGCTCGAACAGCTCGTCCGGCTCGATCCCCTCCAGGTGGACGACGACCCAGCCGAACCTCCCTGCGGTGAACTGCGGCTCGAACACCTCGGGACGCTCGGCCACCAGCGCGATCTGCTCCTCGATCGTGGCCTTGAGGCCGACCGTCCGGGTCCGCTCCCAGAGGTAGCCGAACCCCTTGTCGCGCACCTTGAAGGCGACCCAGTCGCCCCCCTCGCTCTGCCGCACCTCGGGCAGCCGGTCCAGCATGCCCAGGAACTCCTCGACGCTCACACCCATGCGTCTGTCGTACCAGAGCGCACCGACAGAACCGCACCGTCCCGCGCAAGGCGGTCCTGGCACCGGTCATGGCACGGTCACGGCCAGGACGGATTGTCCTGCTCGGGATCGCGGCCGTCGGCGAGGAGGCGCAGGTCGGCCTCGACCATCATCGCCACGAGGTCCTCGAACGACACCGTCGGCTCCCAGCCCAGCTGGGTGCGGGCCTTCTTCGGGTCCGCGCACAGCAGGTCGACCTCGGCCGGCCGGTGCAGGGAGGAGTCGCAGACGACGTGCCGCTCCCAGTCCAGCCCGGCGGCGCCGAAGGCGGCCTCGACCAGCTCGCGCACCGAGTGCGTGCGCCCGGTGCCGATGACGTAGTCCTCCGGCTCGGCGGCCGACAGCATCAGGTGCATGGCCCGGACGAAGTCGCCCGCGAAGCCCCAGTCGCGGCGCGCCTCCAGGTTGCCGAGGCGCAGCTCCGACGCCAGGCCGAGCTTGATCCTCGCGACGCCGAGCGACACCTTGCGAGTGACGAACTCCGCCCCGCGCCGGGGCGACTCGTGGTTGAACAGGATGCCCGACACCGCGAACATCCCGTACGACTCGCGGTAGTTCTGCGTGAGGAAGTGCCCGTACGCCTTGGCCACGCCGTACGGCGACCTCGGGTGGAAGGGGGTGCGCTCCGTCTGCGGCGTCTCTCTCACCTGCCCGAACATCTCGGAGGACGACGCCTGGTAGAAGCGGATCTGCCGCGCGGACGAGCCGCGCGAGGCGGTGATCCCCGAGCAGACGCGGATGGCCTCCAGCACGCGGAGCACGCCCATGCCGGTCACCTCCCCGGTGAGCTCGGCCTGCTCCCACGACATCGGCACGAACGAGATGGCCCCGAGGTTGTAGACCTCGTCCGGCTGCGCCTTCTCCACCGCGGAGATCAGCGATCCCTGGTCGAGCAGGTCGCCCCGCACGAGCCGCACGTCCTGCAGGAGCCGGCGCACGCGCGGCACGCGCGGGTTCGCCTGGCCCCGGACCAGCCCCCAGACCTCGTATCCCTCACGCAGCAGGTGCTCGGCGAGATAGGAGCCGTCCTGACCGGTGATGCCGGTGATCAGCGCACGCCTGGCCAACGGATCCTCCTCATACCACCCAACTCGGCCTATGAGAGGCGAATGTACCGCCCTGCCCGACCTCACCCACATAGCCGGTAGTAGAACGCGTTACACCGAATCTCGCTCGGGTAACCTAACACCCCAGGTCGGGGAGGGTGAGGGTCGAGCGAGGACCCCTTCCACCTCATAGCACCCCGGATAAGGTCAAATGGTAGTGTTCCTGGCAGCAGCCCCACGGGGGCACGACTGGAAAGGGGTGCCTCTTGGCGGAGAGGCTGCGAGTCGCGCTGCTGTCCTATCGCAGCAAGCCCACCTGCGGCGGCCAGGGGGTGTACCTACGCCACATCAGCCGTGAGCTCGTCGCCCTGGGCCATCACGTCGAGGTCTTCTCCGGCCAGCCGTACCCGGAGCTGGACGAGGGCGTGATCCTCAACAAGATCCCCAGCCTGGACCTCTACCGCGACGAGGACCCGTTCCGCACCCCGAAGCTCGCCGAATACCGCGACTGGATCGACGCGCTGGAGGTCGCCACCATGTGGACGGCCGGGTTCCCCGAGCCGCTGACGTTCAGCCTCCGCGCCTTCCGCGAGCTCAGGAAGCGGCGGGGCGACTTCGACGTCGTCCAGGACAACCAGACGCTGGGATACGGCCTGCTCGGCATCCAGAAGCTGCTCCCCGTGGTCGGCACCATCCACCACCCCATCAGCGTCGACCGGCGGATCGAGCTGAAGGCCGCCAAGGGGTGGAAGCGGCTGTCGATGCGCCGCTGGTACGGATTCGTCCGCATGCAAAGCGTCGTCGCCCCCCGGCTCAGCCCGATCCTGACCGTCAGCGAGTCGTCGCTCGCCGACATCCACCGCGACTTCAACGTGCCGCAGTCGAACATGCGACTGATCCCCCTCGGCGTCGACACGCGGTTCTTCCACCCGCGGCCGGAACTGCCGAAGCGGGAGAACTCGATCGTGGCCGTGGCCAGCGCCGACTCCCCGATGAAGGGTGTCGCGACGCTGCTGCGGGCCGTGGCCAAGCTCGCCACCGAGCGGGAGGTCAACCTGACCGTGGTGAGCAGGCCGACCCCCGGCGGGCCCACCGAAAAGCTCGTCGGCGAGCTGTCGCTGCACGACCGCGTACGGTTCGTGCACGGCATCCCCGACGAGGAGCTGGCCGAGCTGATCGCCACCTCCGAGGTGGCGGTGGTCCCCTCCCTGTACGAGGGCTTCTCGCTGCCGGCCGTCGAGCACATGGCGTGCGGCACCCCGCTGGTCGCCTCGCGTACGGGCGCCCTGCCCGAGGTGGTCGGCGACGCGGCGATCCAGGTGACGCCGGGCGACCCGGAGGAGCTGGCCGCCGTGCTGCGCCGCCTGCTCGACTCACCGCAGGAGCGCGAGGAGTACGGCCGCCGCGGTTACGACCGCGTGATGGAGCGCTACGCGTGGCCGGTCGTCGCCCGGCGCACCGTCGAGGCCTACCACGAGGCCATCGCCGCTCACACCCCCTCGCGGTGACTCCCCGGCCCCCGAAGCACACCCCACGCGGCACCACCCCACGCAGCGCCACCCCACGAAAGGCAGGCACCGAGTGCTGACCGTCGACTTCGCCCGGCTGCCGGTCGGACCGGGTGACCGCGTCCTCGACCTCGGGGCCGGTGGTGGCCGGCACGCCTTCGAGGTGCTCCGCCGCGGCGCCGACGTGACCGCCTTCGACATGGACGCCGCCGAGATGGAGAGCGTGGCGGCCATGTTCGCGGCCATGGACAAGGAGGGCGAGGTGCCGGCGGGCGCGACCGGTGACACCGTCGTCGGCGACGCCCTCGACATGCCGTTCCCCGACGCCTCCTTCGACCGCGTCATCGCCGCCGAGGTGCTGGAGCACATCCCCGACGACATGGCCGCGATGCGGGAGATCGTACGTGTGCTCAAGCCCGGCGGCCGGGCCGCGATCACGGTGCCGAGCTTCCTCCCCGAGCGCGTCTGCTGGGCGCTGTCGGAGGACTACCACACCACCCCCGGCGGACATATCAGGATTTATACGTTGGCGGAGCTCCAGGCGAAGCTCAAGGCCTCGGGCCTGGAGGTCGGCGGTCACCACCACGCGCACGGGCTGCACACGCCGTACTGGTGGATCAAGTGCGCGGTCGGAGTGAAGAACGACGAGCATCCGCTCGCCAAGGCGTACCACGAGCTTCTCGTCTGGGACATCATGAAGCGCCCTCTCGCCACCCGGCTGGCCGAGGCCGTGCTCAACCCCCTGATCGGCAAGAGCGTGGTCGTCTACGTCCGGAAGCCCGCATGAGGCGGCTGCCGCACGTTCCCGGGATCATCACCGCCGACCAGGTCCTCCGTACGGCCGAGAGCATCGCCGCGATCCAGGACGACGAGGGCGGGGTGCCCTGGCCCGAGGGCCACATCGACGCCTGGAACCACATCGAGTGCCTGATGGCGCTGACCGTGGCCGGGCTGCGCGAGGAGGCCCGCAGGGGCTACGACTGGCTCGTACGGCACCAGCGCCCGGACGGCTCCTGGCCGATGAGGATCCGGGACGGGCGGCCCGCCGAGGCCGCCGGCGAGTCCAACCACGCGGCCTACATCGCGGTGGGGGTCTGGCACGACCTGCTGGTGACCGGCGACGAGGACTTCGCCCGGGCCATGTGGCCGACGGTGGTCCGGGGCCTCGGTTTCGTCATGGGGCTGCAGACCACGCGGGGCGAGATCCTCTGGCAGCGCGACGCCGAGGGCCGCCCGGCCGACTACGCCCTGCTCACCGGGTGCTCGTCGATCCACCAGGGCCTGCGGTGCGGGGCGCTGCTCGCCGAACGGCTGGGCGACCCGCAGCCCGACTGGGAGCTCGCCGCCGACCGGCTCGGCCACGTCGTCGCGCACCACCCCGAGGCGTTCGCCGACAAGAGCCGGTTCTCGATGGACTGGTACTACCCCGTGCTCGGCGGCGCCGTACGAGGGGTGGACGCCGTACGCCGGTTCGACCTGGAATGGGACACCTTCGTGGAACCCGGCCTCGGGGCGCGCTGCGTCTCCGACCAGCCGTGGGTGACCGGCGCGGAGTCGTGCGAGCTGGCGCTCGCGCTCGACGCCGCCGGGCTGCCGGACCGCGCACTGACGGTGTTCGCGGACATGCAGCACCTGCGCCACGAGGACGGGGCCTACTGGACCGGCTGGCAGTTCGTGAACGAGCGGCACTTCCCCGACGAGTGGTCGGGCTACACGGCGGCCGCGGTGGTGCTCGCCGCCGATGCGCTCGCCCACGCGACCCCCGGCTCGGGGATCTTCCGCGACGCCGGCGGCCGGGAGGCCCGCGTCACCGGCGAGTGCGGCTGCGAGCGCGCCCGCGCCTGATCAGCCTGCTCCCGATCACACCGCGCCCGATCGCACCGCGCTTGATGAGCTCTTCTCCAGCACCCGCAGGGAGCCGGTGACCCGCACCTCCGTGAAGGCGCCGGACTCCAGCGCGCGCAGATAGACGTGGTACGGCGCCTGCCCGCCCTCGGCGGGGTCGGGATAGATGTCGTGGAAGACGAGCGCGCCGCCCGGCATGACGTGCGGCGCCCATCCCTCGTAGTCGGCGGTCACCGGCTCCTCCGAATGGCCGCCGTCGACGAACAGCACGGCGAGCGGCGTGGCCCAGAACCGGGCGACCGTCGCCGAGTCGCCGACGACCGCGATCACCTCGTCCTCCAGGCCGGCGGCGGCGATCGTGTCGCGGAAGAACGGCAGCGAGTCCATCCGCCCGGTCCGCGCGTCGACCAGGTCGGGGTCGTGGTGCGGCCAGCCGGGCTGGATCTCCTCCGACCCCCGGTGATGGTCCACGGTGAAGACCACCGTCCCCGCCTGCCGCGCCCCGGCGCCCAGATAGATCGCCGACTTGCCGCAGTACGTGCCGATCTCGCAGACCGGCCCCCGCAGGCCGTACGTCGCGGCGGTCTCGTACAGCGCCTCGCCCTCGGCGGGCGGCATGAAGCCGCGCGCCTCCTCGGCGGCACGGCGCAGCGGAAGGGGCATCGGAGTTACCATGACGGGCACCCTACCCGGGCCCCCGATGAGGAGGACGCGTCGTGAAGATCGTTGTGGATTACGAGGTGTGCGAGGCCAACGCCGTCTGCATGGGTCTGGCTCCCGAGGTCTTCGAGGTCGACGACCAGGACAACCTCTGGGTGCTGATGCCCGAGCCGCCCGCCGAGCTGCTCGACCGGGTCCGCCACGCGGTGCGGTCCTGCCCGAAGGCCGCGCTGTCCCTCGTCGACGAGTGACCATGCCTATAACCATGCGCGGCGCGATCCTGCACGCGGTCGGCGACGAGAAGCTGGACATCCGCGACGACATCACGCTGACGCCGGTGGGCCCGGGCGACGTGCGCGTGCGCGTACGGGCGACCGGCGTGTGCCACTCCGACCTGTCGGTGCTGACCGGCGTGCTCCCCCAGCCTCTGCCGATCATCCCCGGGCACGAGGGCGCGGGCGAGGTGGTCGAGGTGGGCGACGGCGTCACCACGGTCCGGCCGGGCGACCACGTCATCGTCAACTGGACGCCCGCCTGCGGCGACTGCCCGAGTTGCCTGGCCGGGCAGCCGAACCTGTGCATGACGTACATGATGAAGGGCTTCGCCGAGCCGCGCTTCCGGTTCGGCGGCGGCACCCCGGCGTTCGGGATGGCCGGGTGCGGCACCTGGGCCGAGGAGATCGTCGTGCCCTGGCAGGGGGCGATCAGGGTCGATCCCGACGTGCCGTACGAGGTGGCGGCGCTGATCGGCTGCGGCGTCACCACGGGCGTCGGCGCCGTGCTCAACACGGCGAAGGTGCGCCCGGGGGCGACCGTGGCCGTGGTCGGGTGCGGCGGCGTCGGGCTGTCGGTGATCCAGGGGGCCCGGATCTCCGGCGCGACCACGATCCTCGCGATCGACCCGCTGGAGTCCAAGCACGCGCTCGCCCTGAAGGTGGGGGCCACCCACGCCTGCACCCCCGACCGGCTCACGGACGCGATCGGCGCCCTGACCGGCGGCCAGGGCTTCGACCACGGCTTCGAGGCGGTCGGCAAGTCGGCGGCCATCATGACGGCCTGGCGGGCGACCCGGCGCGGCGGCGACGTCATCGTCGTCGGCGCGGGCGCCGTGGACGACCAGGTGCCCCTCAACGCCTTCGGCCTGCTGTTCGAGGGCAAGAACATCCTCAGCTCGCTGTACGGCGGCGCCGACGTCCGCAGGGACTTCCCCCGCTTCGTGAACCTCTACAAGGCGGGCAGGCTCGACCTCGACAGCATGATCAGCGCGCGGATCAGGATCGGCGACCTGAACGAGGCGGTCGCCGCCCTGCGCGGCGGCGAGGTGCTCCGGCAGATCGTGCTGTTCGACTGAGATCTCCCCGTCCGAGGGGATATCTCCGGCGGTCACGGGTACCCCGGTCGGCGACATGCAGACATTCCTGCCGTACCCGGACTTCACCGCCTCCGCACGCCTGCTCGACCCACTCCGCCTGGGCAAGCAGCGGGTCGAGGCGCTGCAGGTCCTGCGCACCCTCACCATCCCGGGGTACGGCTGGCGGCACCATCCCGTCGCCCACATGTGGGCCGGATACGAGGAGGCGCTGGTCCGCTACGGCCTGGAGATCGTCGCGGCGTGGTGCGACATGGGCCGGGCCGACACCTGCGCCGGGACGATGACCAGGGAACTGCTCGGCTGCCGCGGCATCGAGACGCCCCGCACCCAGGTGGCCCTCGCCGAGGCGGGCGAGCTGCCGCCGTGGCTGGGCGATCCCGCCCTCCACCTCAGCCACCGCTCCGCCCTGCTGCGCAAGGACCCCGGGTTCTACGGGCCGTTGTTCCCCGGCGAGCCCGACGACCTCCCCTATGTCTGGCCCGGCTCCGACCGCGTCAACGCCCTGCTCCCACCCCGCCGGCCCGTCTGAGCGCGAGAGGGCCGGGTGGCGAAGCGCCACCCGGCCCTGTGGTCTCGCGAGAGCGGAGGCGGGATCAGCTCTCGGAGGAGAAGGCGGCGTCGAAGGCCGCGTCGGGTGGGGTGATGGCGTTGAGCGAGCGGATGTAGGCCAGGGACTCGGGTGCGCCGTGCAGCCGGTCCATGCCCGCGTCCTCCCACTCGATGGAGATCGGGCCGTCGTAGCCGATGTGGTTGAGCGCGCGGAAGCACTCCTCCCACGGCACGTCGCCCCGGCCGGTGGACACGAAGTCCCAGCCGCGGCGCGGGTCGGCCCAGGCCAGGTGGGAGGCCAGCCGGCCCCGCCGCCCGTCGCGGGTGGCGACCCGGGCGTCCTTGCAGTCCACATGGTAGATCTTGTCGGCGAAGTCCAGGATGAACCCCGCCGGGTCCAGACCCTGCCACACCATGTGCGAGGGGTCCCAGTTCAGCCCGAACGCCGGCCGGTTGCCGATCGCCTCCAGCGTCCGCACCGTGGTGTGGTAGTCATAGGCGATCTCGCTGGGGTGCACCTCGTGGGCGAAACGCACCCCGACCTCGTCGAAGACGTCCAGGATCGGGTTGAACCGCTCGGCGAAGTCGGCGTAGCCGGCCTCGATCATCGACGGCGGCACCGGGGGGAACATGGCCAGGGTGTGCCAGATCGACGATCCGGTGAACCCGACCACGGTCTTGACCCCGAGCTTGGCGGCGGCGCGGGCGGTGTCCTTGATCTCCTCGGCGGCCCGGCGGCGGACGCCTTCGGGTTCGCCGTCGCCCCAGATGCGGGCGGGCAGGATGCCCTTGTGCCGCTCGTCGATCGGGTGGTCGCAGACGGCCTGGCCGACCAGGTGGTTGGAGATCGTCCACACCTTCAGGTCGTACTTGGCCAGGGTCTCCAGCTTGCGCTCGACGTAGGAGTCGTCGGACACGGCCTTGTCGACCTCGAAGTGGTCGCCCCAGCAGGCGATCTCAAGACCGTCGTAGCCCCACTCGGCGGCCAGCCGGCAGACCTCCTCGAACGGCAGGTCGGCCCACTGACCGGTGAACAACGTGATCGGCCTGGTCATCAGTCCTCCACACTCGTGAAGCGGCTACCGG